>DASPTD010000047.1:0-15442 GCA_035623575.1 Gaiellaceae bacterium | reverse complement strand
GCGGCACGGCCTCAGCGTCGTGCACGGCTGGGGCATGACGGAGACGTCGCCCGTCGCGTCGACCGCGCAGCTGCTCGGCGACCTGAAGGACGCCGACGAGGAGGAGCAGTTCGACTTCGTCGCGATGCAGGGGATCCCGCTCCCGTTCGTCGAGGTGCGCGCGCGCGTCGGCGACGACGAGATCCCGTGGGACGGCGAGGCGATGGGCGAGCTCGAGGTGCGCGGCCCCTGGGTCGCCGCCGGCTACTACGACACGCCCGAGCAGGCCGACCGGTGGACCGAGGACGGCTGGTTCCGCACCGGCGACATCGTCTCGATCGAGCCGCACGGCTACATCCAGATCAAGGACCGCTCCAAAGACGTGATCAAGTCCGGCGGCGAGTGGATCTCGTCCGTCGAGCTCGAGAACGCGCTGATGGCGCATCCCGCCGTCTCGGAGGCGGCGGTCATCGCGATCCCGGACGCGAAATGGAGCGAGCGGCCGCTCGCGGCGGTCGTGCTCAGGGAGGGTGCGACCACGAACGCGGACGAGCTGCGCGCGTTCCTCGCCCCGAACTTCGCGAAGTTCTGGCTCCCGGAGCGCTTCGAGTTCATCGACGAGATCCCGAAGACGAGCGTCGGCAAGTTCCGGAAGACGGCCCTGCGCGAACAGTTTGCCGGCGCAGAGGCCGCGCCTCTCCGCTAGTGCGGGCGGCGGTTCTAGCGAGCGTCGACGGAGCGTTCGAGCTTCTCGACGTGCCCGACCCAGCCGTGGAGGGAACGGCACGCGTCCTCGTACGTGTACGCGCCGCCGGCGTCAACTACGCCGACGTGCTCATCCGGCGCGGGCGCTATCCGCAGATGCCGGAGCTGCCGGTCGTGCTCGGCTCGGAGATCGCCGGCGAGCTCGAGGACGGGACACGCGTGATGGCGCTGACGTCGGGCTTCGGCGGCTACGCGGAGCTCGCGGCGGTCGAGCGGGCGCACGTCGTGCCCCTGCCGGACGGTCCGAGCTTTGCCGAGGGCGCCGCGTTCCTGCTGACGTTCCTGACCGCGTACATCCCGCTCACGCGGCAGGTGCGCGTCCGCCCGGGCGCAACCGTGCTCGTGCTCGCGGCGGCCGGCGGCGTCGGCTCGGCGGCGATCCAGGTCGCGCGCTCGCTCGGCGCGCGCGTCGTCGCCGCGGTCGGCTCGGAGGCGAAGCTCGAGCTCTGCCGCGAGCTCGGCGCCGAGGAGGCGTACGTCTACGACTCGCTGCCGGAGGAGCTGCGCGTCGACGTCGTCGTCGACCCCGTCGGCGGCAGCCTGTTCACCGCGGCGCTGGCGCGCCTGCGGCCGCTCGGCACCCTCGTCGCGATCGGCTACGCGGCCGGACTCTGGCCCGAGGTGAGCCCGGCCAACCTCGTCGGCCGCAACGTCGGCGTGCACGGCTTCTACCTCGGCCGGCTCGTACGCCACGAGCCCGAGCTCGTGAGCGAGGCGATCGGCGAGCTGCTCGCGCTCTGGCAGCTCGGCGCCCTGCGGCCGGTCGTCGGAGCGGAGCTGCCGCTCGCCGAGGTCGAGCAGGCGCACGAGCTCGTCGAGTCGCGGCGCAGCGTGGGCAAGGTCGTGCTCGTCCCGTGAAGGCGCTCGTCACCGGCGGTCGTTCCGGCATCGGCGCCGCGATCGTCGCCGCCCTCGGCGACGCCGACGTGACGGTGCTCGATCTCGCGGACGGCCACGACGTCGGCGAGCCCGCGACGTGGCGCACGCTCGAGGGGGAGTTCGACGCCGCGTTCCTCAATGCGGGCGTCGTCACCGGCGAGACGGACCTCGCAGCGATGGCGGACGAGCAGTACCGGCGGATCATGCGCGTCAACGTCGACGGGGTCGTGCTCGGCGTGCGGGAGCTCGCCGCGCGGCTGATGCCGAAGGGCGGCTCGATCGTCGCGACCGCCTCGCTGGCCGGGCTCGTCGGCTCGCCGCTCGATCCCGTCTACGCCGCGACGAAGCACGCGGTGGTCGGCTTCGTGCGCAGCGTGGCGCCACAACTCGAGGCACGCGGAATCCGGATCAACGCGCTCTGCCCCGCCTTCACCGACACGCCGCTCGTCGTCGAGGAGCTGCGCCGCGGAGCGCTGCCGGCGCCGTTGATCGACCCGGCCTTCGTCGCCGAGGGCGCGCTGCGAGCTCTCCGCGACGAGGAGACGGGCCGCGCCTGGATCGTGCAGCTGAACAGGATCGAGCCGTTCCGCTACCCGGGCGTGCCGGGGCCGCGGTGAGCGGGACGCGGTCGCGGGTCCCCTGGGGCGAGGAGCCGCCTGCGGCGCCGCACGTCTGGCGCACGCTCGGCTACCGCGGAGTCGAGCAGGGCGAGGGCCGCTCGGTGATCGAATGGGATGCCTCGCCGGACTACTGCTTTCACGGCCCGTCCGGGCCGATCGTGCACGGCGGCCTCGTCGCGACCCTGCTCGACACGGCGATGGGCGGTGCCTGCTGGACGCTGATGGCGGACGACGAGGACTTCCTCACCGCGGACCTGCGCGTCGAGTTCATGCGCTCGGCCCGCCCCGGCACGTTGCGCGCGGAGGGCCGCGTCGTCCAGCGGAGCCGCCGCGTCGTGTTCTGCTCCGCGGAGCTGTTCGACCCGGACGGCGCGCTGCTCGCGGCCGCCCGCTGCACGCAGATCGTCCGCCGCTCGGCGTAGCCGCGCGCCGCCCTGCCGGACGGAGCCACGTCTCGGTGCCTGGCACCTGACGTGTCCGCCGGGGACGGTCGGGCCGCACGCAGGTCGCCCGCCGCTCACGGTGGGCGCCCGCGCGGCCGATATCTGCTCGATGAAGCGGATCCTCGCCTGGGCGGCTCCTGTCGCCGCAGCGGCTGCGGTGGCGCCGATCGCCCGCGGCGACGGCGGCGACGCGGGGACGTTCGTCGCGGTCGGGCGAACGCTGCTGTCCTCGCACTGGAGCCGCGCCTTCATCGACCCGGGCATCCAGGTCGGGCCGGTGCAACTCGCGCTGTTCGGCTCTGTCGGCCGCTCCTCGCTCGCGCTCGCAATCGTGCTCGGCGCGTCCGCGGCACTCCTCGTCCTGACGGCCGCGCGTGCCGCCGGCGTCGAGCGGCCCGCGCTTCTCGCCGGCGTCGGCGCGGTCGCGGTCGCCACCGGCCTGACGCGCGCAGGCTTCGACGCGGGGCATCCCGCCGACACGCTGCTGCCCCTGCTCTGGATCCTCGCGGCCGTCGAGGCGAGGCGCGGGCGCTCGCTGCGCGCGGGTGCGATCGTCGGGCTCGGGGCAGGCCTCGAGACGTGGTCGCTGCTCGGCCTCGCCGTCCTCGCCCTCGCGCCCGGTGCCCGTGACGCCGCCCGCGGCGTCGGCGTCGCCGCCGGTTCGGCCGCGGCGTTGTTCCTCCCCTTCGTCGCCGCAGGCCATTTCGAGATGGGCCGTTACCACTGGCTCGTCTCCTCGCAGTCGCTCCTCTCGCTCGTCGTCGCGCCGGGCACGACGGTCGGCTGGCCGCTGCGGCTCGTGCAGGCCGGCGCCGCCGTCGGGGCCGGGATCGCGGTCGCCAGGGCTGCACGCGGCTCACGCCACGCGCTGTGGCTCGTCCCCGGAGCGGTCGTGCTCGCGCGTCTCCTGCTCGACCCGCTCGACAGCGGCTACTACTTCGTCGCTGTCGAAGGGCCCGCGCTCGTCGGGCTCGCGCTCGTCGCCGCCTACGGTCTACCGTTCGCCGGCCGCCGTCGCTTTGCCGGCCAGCCGCTCGCATAGCGCCGTCTTCACCGCCGGCCAGTCGTCGTCGATCACGCTGTACCAGGCCGAGTCGCGCCGCTCGCCGCCGCGCACGACCATGTGCTTGCGGAAGACGCCCTCGAACTCGGAGGGCAGCGCGGCGAGAGCGGCACGCGCCCGCTCGTTCCTCGCGTCGGTCTTGAACTCGACGCGGAGGAAGCCCTCACGCTCGAACGCGTGCTCCATGAGCAGCAGCTTCGCCTCGGCGTTCACGCGCGTCCCCCATGCCTGCGGCGCCAGCCACGTGTTGCCGATCTCGAGGACACGGTCGTGCTCGCGGACGTTCATGTACGACGTCGACCCGAGCGGCACGCCGTCGACGACCTGCGCGAACGGCAGCCACAGCGCTCGCACCGACTCGAACCAGCCGCGAAACGCGTCGCGGCTCTCGTTGGCGATGACCGGGAACCAGCGGAAGACGCGCTCGTCCTGCGCCGCCTCCCACAGCGGCTCCTCGTGGCGCGGCTCCAGCGGCTCCAGCCGCACGCGGTCGCCCTCCAGGGCTACGTGAAGCGCCAGCTTCCGCCGTCCTCGAACGCGCGCAGGATACGGCGGGCGACGACCATCCGGTGCACCTCGTCGGCACCGTCGTAGATGCGGGCGCCGCGCGCCATGCGGTACATCACGGCGAGCGGTGTGTCGTCGGTCATCCCGAGGCCGCCGTGCACCTGCAGCGCGCGGTCGATCACGTCGTTGAGGACACGCGCCGCGTAGAACTTGATCAGCGAGACCTCGACGCGCGCCTCGTCGCCCTCGTCGAGCCTGTGCGCCGCCTGCAGCGTCATCAACCGGCACGCCTGGATCTCCGCCGCCGAGTCGGCGATCCAGTTCTGCACCGTCTGCTTGTCGGCGAGCGCCTCGCCGAACGCCTTGCGCTCGAGCGAGTACGAGCACATCAGCTCGAACGCGCGCTGCATCTGCCCGAGCCAGCGCATGACGTGGTGGATGCGGCCCGGTCCGAGCCGCTTCTGCGCGATGCGGAAGCCGTCGCCCGGCTCGCCGAGCGTGTTCGCCACGGGCACGCGGACGTTCGTGAAGCGCGTCTCGCAGTGTGTCGCCCAGCCGCGCCCCTCGTGCCCCATCACCGAGACCTTGCGCACGAGCTCGTACCCGGGCGTGTCGGTCGGGACGATGATCATCGACGCGCGCCGGTGCGGCTCCGCCCCGGGATCGGTCACGAGCATGACGATCCCGAAGCCGGCGCCGTCGGCGCCCGACGAGAACCACTTGTGCGCGTCGATCACCCACTCGTCGCCGTCGCGGACAGCCCGCCCGCGCAGCAGCGTCGGGTCGGAGCCGGCGACCTCGGGCTCGGTCATCCCGAAGAACGAGCGTGTCTCGCCGGCGACGAGCGGCCGCAGCCAGCGCTCCCTCTGCTCGTCCGTGCCGTACAGGTGCAGGATCTCGCCGTTGCCCGCATCGGGTGCCTGGCAGCCGAAGATCAGCTGGGCGGTGACGCTGCGGCCGATCTCCTCGTTCAGGTACGCGTACTCGATGAAGCCGCTGCCGCTGCCGCCGGCCTCCGGCGGCAGGTGGGGTGCCCAGAGATCCGCCTCCTTCGCGTCCTGCTGCAGCTCGCGGATCAGCGCGTCCGCCTCGTCGTCCTCCCGGAAGAGCCGTGGCTCGTTCGGGTAGACGTGCTCCTCCATGAAGGCGCGGACCCGCGCGCGGCGCTCGGCGACGAGGTCGGGGATGACAGCGGTCACGGCTGAAAGCGATGATCGCAGACATGCGTGAGGCGTTCCAGACTGCGCTCGCCGGGGTGCTCGGCCGCGAGGTCGACATCTCCGAGCCGGTCCTGCTCGCCGGCGGCGCCTCGAAGGAGGCGTGGGCGGTCGATGCGGACGGGGAGCGGTTGCTCGTCCGCCGCGCCGCCGTCGGCGTGATCCACCGGCACACGCTCTCGCTCGTGGACGAGCTCGCGGTGCTGGAGGCCGCCTACGAGGCCGGCGTGAAGGTGCCCCGGCCGTACGGCTACGTCGCCGACCTCGCCGGGCGGGAGGCGTTCGTGATGGAACGGCTCGAAGGCGAGACGATCGGCCGGCGAGTCGTCCAGCGGCCGGAGCTCGAGGCGGCGCGGGCCGCGCTGCCGTTGCAGCTCGCGGAGGAGCTCGCCAAGGTGCACGCGATCCCGGCGGAGCGGGTGCCCTTCCTGACCGGAGCGGCGATCGAGCGGATGGTGGAGGAGCTCGACGACGTGGACGAGCCGCATCCGGCGATCGAGCTCGGCCTCTGGTGGCTGCGCGAGCACCGCCCGCCGGCGCGGCCTCCGGTCGTCAGCCACGGCGACTACCGCATCGGCAACGTCGTCGTCGACGAGCGCGGCCTCGTCGGGCTGCTCGACTGGGAGTTCGCGCACCTCGACGACCCGGCCCGCGACCTCTCGTTCGGGCTCGTCCGCGCCTGGCGCTTCGGCGTCGACGGCAAGCGGCTCGGCGGAATCGGAGACGTCGAGCCCTATCTCGCGCGCTACAACGAGCTGACCGGCTTCGACGTGCGGCCCGAGGAGCTCGACTACTGGGAGCTCGCCGGCAACGTCGCCTGGGCGATCGGCTGCCTCACGCAGGCGCAGCGGCACCTGAGCGGGCAGGATCGGAGCGTCGAGCTGGCGATCCTCGGCCGGCTCGGCGCCGAGGTGGAGTACGAGATCTGCCACCTGCTGGAGAGGGCGGGAGCGTGAGCGACAGGCCCACCGCACAGGAGCTCACCGAGGCGATCCAGGAGTTCCTGGGCGGAGAGATCCTTCCAACGGTGACGGATCACCGCCTGCGCTTCCGGCTGCTCGTCGCGATGAACGCGCTCGGGATCGTCTACCGCGAGCTCGCGGCGTTGCCGGCGGAGGACGACGAGGGGCAGCGCGCGCTCTCACGCCGCATTCGCGCCGGCGACGTGCCGCCCGGAACGCTCGACCGGGTGAAGGCGGACGTCGAGGCGCGGCTGCTCGTGGCCTCACCGCGCTACCTCGAGCGGTACGGTTAGCGCCCATGCCGGATCTCACGGGCAAGGTCGCGATCGTCACCGGCGCCGGGCGCGGCATCGGCCGCGCGCACGCGCTCGCGCTCGCCGCAGCCGGCGCGAAGGTCGTCGTCAACGACCTCGGTGGCACGCTCGCCGGAGAGGGTTCGGACCTGACGCCGGCGCAGCAGGTCGTGGCGGAGATCTCCGCCGCGGGCGGCGAGGCCCTCGCCGACGGCGAGAACGTCGCCGACTTCGCCGGCGCCGGCCGGCTCGTCCAGCATGCGGTCGACGCGTTCGGCCGGCTCGACATCCTCGTCAACAACGCCGGCATCCTCCGCGACCGGATGCTCGTGAACATGGAGGAGGACGAGTGGGACGCCGTGATCGCGGTGCATCTGAAAGGCCACTTCGCCACGACGCGTCACGCGGCCTCCCACTGGCGCGAGCGCTCGAAGGCGGGCGAGGAGGTGCGCGGACGCGTGATCAACACGTCGAGCCCTTCCGGGGTCTTCGGCAACGTCGGCCAGACGAACTACGGCGCCGCGAAGGCCGGCATCGCCGCCTTCACGATCATCGCCGCGCAGGAGCTCGGACGCTACGGCGTCACCGTGAACTGCATCGCGCCGAACGCGCGCACGCGGATGACGGAGGAGACCTTCGAGATGGCCGCGCCGCCCGAGGGCTTCGACCCGCTCGATCCGGCGAACAACTCCCCCATCGTCGTCGCGCTCTGCGCCGACGAGGCGCAGGGGATCACCGGCCAGTGCTTCCACGTCTGGGGCGGAGCCGTGAATGCGCTGCGGCCGTGGGACGCCGGGGAGCTGTTCCAGAGCGAGGACGGCTGGAACGCGGACGACCTGCTCGCCGCGCTGCGCGACCGCTACCCGGACGGCGTCGCGCCCGAAGGGATGCTCGCGGCAATGCAGAAGGCCGGCGGCCGCTCGCTGCGCGCCCGGTGAGCACCGCACGCCGGCGTCTCTACCTGATGCGCCACGCGGAGGTGCGCTACTTCGAGGGCTTGCCGCCGGAGGAGGTCGTGCTCACCGCCGAGGGGCGGCGTCAGGCGTTGGTCGCCGCCGAGGCGCTGCGCCCCGTCGCGTTCGACCGGGTGATCACGAGCGGGCTCACGCGCGCGCTCGAGACCGCGCGGATCGTCGCTCCGGGCCGGGAGCCGGAAACCCGTCACGCGCTGCGCGAGATCGAGAGCGGCGACATCCGCAGCCTCGACCCGGAGGAGGTGAAGGCGATGATGGCGTCCGCCTTTCGCGGCGCCGTCCCGCTCGAGGCGCGCTTCCTCGGCGGCGAGACCATCGGCGCGCTCGTCGATCGCGTCGGAGTGGAGCTCGACGCCTTGCTGGCCGACGAGACCTGGGACGTCTGCCTGCTCGTGCTCCACGGCGGCGTCAACCGGGCGATCCTCAGCCGCGCGGCCACCGGCGAGCGGGTGTTCCTCGGCGGCTTCGAGCAGGCGCCGGCCTGTATCAACGTCCTCGACGCCGCCCGCGACGGGAGCTTCATCGTCCGCGCCGTCAACCACACCCCCTACGACCCGGCCCACGTTCGGGCGTCTCGGCTGACGACGATGGAGCAGCTCTGGCAGGAGTATCTTCACCCGCGCGACCGGAATCCGTAGAGTCACGCACTTCGTAGCATGGGTCTGCTCTCCGTTCAGAACGCCTCCCTTCGCTTCGGCGGCATCGTCGCCCTCGACGACGTTTCGTTCGAGGCGGCGGAGGGCTCGATCTTCGGCCTGATCGGCCCGAACGGCGCCGGCAAGACGACCGCGTTCAACGCGATCACGCGCCTCTATCGCCTCGATTCGGGCGACGTCGTCTTCGACGGCCGCTCCCTGCTGCGCACACCGCCCAGCCGCGTGATCAAGCTCGGGATCGCGCGCACGTTTCAGAACGTCGAGCTCTTCCCGACGATGACCGTGCTCGAGAACGTGCTCGTCGGCGCACACATCGAGTCGCGCTTCAAGAGTGAGCGCACCGTCCGACGCCGCGCGTACGAGACGCTCGAATACGTCGGCATCGACGCGTACGCGAACCGGCCCGCGGCCGGGTTGCCGTTCGGGACGCTGAAGCGGGTCGAGATCGCCCGCGCGCTCGTGTCGAAGCCCCGCCTGCTGCTGCTCGACGAGCCGGCCGGCGGGCTCAACCACGCGGAGGTGGAGGAGCTCGCAGCGTTCATCCGGCGGCTGCGCGAGGAGCTGAAGCTGACGGTGCTCCTCGTCGAGCACCACATGAACCTCGTGATGAACGTCTCGGACCACGTGCACGTCCTCAACTTCGGCCGCTCGATCGCGGACGGCGCGCCACAGGCCGTGCAGCGCGACCCCAGGGTGATCGAGGCCTACCTCGGCGGCGAGCTCGAGGCGGCCGCGCACTGATGGCGCCGCTGCTGGAGCTTCACGGCGTGACCGCCCGCTACGGGCAGGTGCACGCGCTGCACGGAGTCTCGCTCACGGTCGACGAGGGTCAGGTCGTCGCCGTGCTCGGAGCGAACGGCGCCGGCAAGACGACGACCCTGCGCGCCGTCTCGGGGACGGTGCGGCGGGACGGCGAGATCCGCTTCGACGGCCGGCCGCTCGGCCGGCACGGCCCGGAAACGGTCGCACGCCTCGGCATCGCCCATGTGCCCGAAGGGCGCGGCACGTTCGCCGAGCTCACCGTCTGGGACAATCTCCGCCTCGGCGGATACACGCGGCGCACGTCGCTCAAGGACGACTTCGCGCGCGTCCTCGAGTACTTCCCGTGGCTCGAGGAACGGCGCAGCCAGCAGGCGGGGACGCTGAGCGGCGGCGAGCAGCAGATGCTTGCGCTCGCCCGCGCGTTCATGCAGCGCCCGCGGCTGCTCCTGCTCGACGAGCCTTCGCTGGGTCTCGCGCCGCTGCTCGTCACCGAGGTCTTCCGGATCGTGAAGGAGCTGAACGAGACGACGGGCCTGACCGTGCTCGTCGTAGAGCAGAACGCGCACATCGCGCTCCAGGCTGCGCAGACCGCCTACGTGCTCGAGGTGGGACGCGTCGCGCTCTCGGGCCCGAGCGCCGAACTGCGCGAGCACGAGTCGGTGCGTCGAAGCTACCTCGGATACTGATCGATGGTCGAGCTCGCGCGCCGCATCGACCTCCGTCCGCACCGCACGTACGCGGGCGTGTCGCTGCCCGTCATCCTCGGCCTCTTCGCCGCGTGCGTCTTCCTCGCCGGCGGCTGCCTGTCGAGCGGCATCTTCGCGCAGCAGACAGTCGCGGGGCTCGCCCAGGGTGCGGTCTACGCGAGCCTTGCGCTCGCGCTCGTGCTCATCTACCGGGCGACCGAGGTGATCAACTTCGCCCAGGGGGAGATGGCGATGGCCTCGGTGTACATCGCCTACCAGCTGATCCAGTGGGGCTTCTCGTACTGGGAGGCGTTCGTCGTCACGCTCGCAGTCGCGTTCGTGCTCGGCGTCGTGATCCAGGTGGCGGTCATCCGGCCGGTGCAGCACACGTCTGTGATCGCGGTCGTCATCGTCACCGTCGGGCTCTTCATCCTGATCGACGGCCTCGTCAACTGGAAATGGGGCGGAGCGATCAGGTTCATGCCTGCGCCGTTCGGCCAGAAGGTCTACCACGCCGGCGGCGTCGCCTTCGCGCGGCAGGACCTCGGGACCATGGCGGTCACCGTCGTCTCGGTCGTCCTGCTCTGGTTCCTCTTCCAGTTCACGAAGCTCGGCCTGGGCATGCGCGCGGCCGCGCTCCGGCCGGCCGCTGCGACGCTCGTCGGCGTTCGCGTCGAGGTGATGCTCGCCATCGGGTGGGGCCTGGCCGCCGTCCTCGGCGCGGTCGCAGGCCTCATGGCCGAGCCGGCCCAGTTCGTGCTGCAGCCGACGCTCATGCAGTCTGTCCTGCTCTACGCCTTCGCCGCCGCGGTCCTCGGAGGGCTCGAGAGCCCGGCGGGCGCGGTCGTCGGCGGCCTCGCGCTCGGCGTCTTCCTGAACCTCGTCGGCCAGTACGTGCACTTCATCACGTCGGAGTTGCGGCAGCCGTTCGCGTTCGCCGTGCTCCTGGCCGTCCTCCTCGTGAAGCCGACAGGGCTGTTCGGGCGCAGCCGGGTGCGAAAGGTTTGAGGGCTCGCGTCGCAACCGTGGGAGCCGTCGCCGGTACGGCGGTCGTGCTGGCGCTGCTTCCGTTCGCGCTCAGCGGCTACCACCAGGCGCTCGCCGCGAAGGCCGGTACGTTCTTCATCGCCATCCTCGGACTCAACATCCTCATCGGGTACTCGGGCCAGATCTCCATCGGCCACGGCGCGTTCATGGCGATCGGGGGCTACACGACCGCGGTACTGTCGCGCGACCACCACACGAACCTCGTGCTGACGATGCTGGCGGCGTTCGCGATCTGCTTCGTCTGCGGCCTGCTCGTCGGCTTGCCTGCCCTTCGGCTCTCGGGCGTGTACCTCGCGCTCGCGACGTTCGCGCTCGCCGTCTCCGTGCCGCAGTTTCCGCTCAAGTTCTCGAAATACCTCGGCGGAAGCGGCGGAGTCCAGTCGGCGAGGACGGTCAGCCCCCTCTGGCTCTACGGGGTGGGCTGGTCCGCGGCCGCGATCCTCTTCGTGCTCGCCTGGCTGATCCTGCGCGGGCGAACAGGACGCGCGTTCCGGGCGATTCGCGACAGCGAGGTGGCGGCGACGTCCTCCGGCGTGGAGCTGCCGGTCTACAAGACGCTCGCCTTCGGCATCTCGGCCGCGTTCGCCGGCGTCGCAGGCTCCCTGTTCGTGCTGGGAACGAACGGGTTCGCCCAGCCGAGCGAGTTCGGCGTCATCCTCTCGCTGCAGATCCTGATCGGCGCCGCCGTCGCGGGCCTCGGCTCGCTCGGGGGCGTGATCGTCGGCGCCGTCTTCGTGGGGCTGCTGCCGGAGATCTCGTCGAGCGTGCCCCTCATCGGCTCGAGCCACGGACAGGACGTCGTCTTCGGCCTGCTGGTCATCCTGATCATGCTCCTGCTCCCCACCGGCGCGGCAGGGCTCGTTCCGCGCCTGCGACGTCTCCGCGCGAGGGCTTGACTAACGGTTCAATTTCGCTATCAAATCGGATCCCACAACGTCATACTCCGTTATCCGGCCGCGATGCCGGAGCGGAGGTGGCCAACGTCGGCTAGGAGGGTTGATGGGTAGGAAGGGCAGACTTCTGGCGATCTTCGCCGGGTTCGCGCTGTTCGCGTCGGTCGCCGCGACCGCGGCGTTCGGCGCGCCGCAGGCCGACCCCGGGATCACGAAGACGTCCGTTCACATCGGCGGGACATTCCCGCTCACCGGGGTCGCGTCGGCGTACAAGACGATCCCGGCCGCAGAGTCGGCGTACTACGCATATGTCGACGCGCACGGCGGCGTCAACGGCCGCAAGATCGACTTCACGGTCCTCGACGACGCGTACAACCCGGCGCAGACCGTCCCGGACGTCCAGCAGCTCGTCGAGCAGGACAACGTCTTCGCGCTCGTCGGTGACCTGGGCACTGCCCCTGCCCTGGCGACGTGGGGTTACACGAATGCGCACAAGGTGCCCCAGGTGTTCCTCGCCACCGGGGACTCGTACTGGGGCAACTGCGTCCACAAGGCGTGCCAGGGCTCGCCGAAGCCGTACACGATCGGCTGGCAGCCGGACTACATCGGCGAAGGGCGTCTCTACGGGAAGTACATCGCGGCGAACATGCCCAACGCGAAGATCGGCATCATCTACCAGAACGACGCGTTCGGCGCGAACTACATCGTCGGGCTCGTCCAGGGCCTCGGCGCGAAGAAGAGCCTGATCGTCGACAAGGAGGGCTTCAACGCGACCGACACGACGGTCACACAGCAGATCCTCGCCCTGAAGGCGAAGGGGGCGGACACCCTCTTCATCGTCGCGACTCCCGGCCAGGCGATCGCCTCGCTCGTGACCGCGACGAAGATCGGCTGGAGCCCGCAGGTCTTCCTCGCGAACGTGTCGAACATCCGGCCGTTCCTGCTCGCGGCGGCGCAGGCCGGCGCGAACCTCGACGGCGTCATCTCGTCGGGATACGTCGAGGCTCCCGACACCCAGGCGAGCCTGGCCGGGATGAAGCTCGGGAAGCAGATCATCGACCAGTACGCACCGGCGCTCTCGTCCGACTGGGCGCTCGGCGACTCGAACCTCGTGTACGGCATGGCCGTCGCGTGGACGTTCGTGTACGCGCTCCAGAACGCCGGCAAGAACCCGACGCGGGCGAGCCTCATGGCCTCGCTCCGCAGCATGAACACGTCCGCGAACCCGTTCGTCTATCCGGGGATAAAGATCCAGACCTCGGCGACGGACGGCTTTCCGATCGAGCAGTTGATCCTCGAAAAGTGGAGCGGCGGCGGTACCGGTGACATGCACCCGATCGGCACGCTGCAGGTCGCCGGCCACTAGCACCGCGGACGTCGTCATCGGTGGCGGCGCCCTCGGCGCCGCCACCGCCCGCTCCCCGCTACGCCGCGCGGAGAAGCCTGCGCACCAGCGCCGCGAATCCGGTGGGCACCACGTCTCGCCCGGGAACCGCTTCGCGATCGACGGCACCTACACTGGCGATCGTGGGCTTCTTCGACCTGCCGCCCCCGCCCGAGCCGGAGCCGCGCGAGCGGCACCGCTCGCCGGCCTGGTTCGGCCCGCCGGAGAACGTGCTCGGGGGCGTCGCGCCGCTCCGCGTCGTCCTCGCCCGCACCGAGCGGGTCGCGGTGGCGGCGATCGGCGCGAGCGCCTACCCGCAGGGTGTGCGCTTCGACGTCGTCGTGCGGGCGCGCCCCGGCCCGGACGCCGAGGAGGACATCTTCGACCCGTTCGGACATCACCGGCGCCGCCGCGGCGAGCCGTGGCCGCCCCCGGACGTGCTTCGGTTCGGCGTCGCCTGGCCGGACGGGCGCAGCGCGACGACCCTGGGCCCGCGTCGCTGGCCCGGGCCGGACGAGCCTGACGAGCCCGAGGGCCCTCTGCTCCAGCAGCGCGGCGGCGGAGGCGGCGGGCTCAGCTGGTCGATCGGGCTCTGGCTCTGGCCGCTGCCGCCGCCGGGGACGATCGACTTCGTCTGCGAGTGGCCCTCCGAGCAGATCCCCGAGACCCGGGTAGCGGTCGGGACGGCACCGCTGCTCGCGGCCGCGCTACGGGCGGAGACGCTCTGGCCCGAGGAGGGCGACGGCCCGACGGGAGGCGGCAGCGTCGAGTTCGTCCGGAGCCGCCGCTGATGCACCCGACGGCGGCGAAGGTCCAGGCCCGGCTGCACGAGCGAGGCGTGAACGTGGAGGTGCGCGAGCTGCCGGACTCGACGCGCACGGCGCGTGACGCCGCCGCCGCCTGCGGCTGCGAGCTCGGTCAGATCGTCAAGTCGCTCGTCTTCGTCGTCGACGGGTCGGCGACGATGGTGCTCTGTGCCGGCGACCGGCGGGTCGACACGGCCGCGCTCGGCGAGGACGCGCGGCCGGCGAGCGCAGACGAGGCGCGCGAGGCCACCGGCTTCGCGATCGGCGGCGTGCCGCCGCTCGGCCACGAGCAGGAGCTGCCGACGCTCGCCGACGCCTCTCTGCGGCGGTTCGAGCGAGTCTGGTGCGCGGCCGGGACGCCGAACGCGGTCTTCGAGGTCGAGTTGGCGTCGCTGCTCGCCGCCCTGCCGGTCGTGCAGGTTCGAGAGCTGAGCGTGTGACCGGGATTCCCGCCCGGGCGGACGCGGTCGTCGTCGGCGGCGGCGTCATGGGCGCCAGCACCGCTTTCCATCTGCGCCGGCTCGGCGTCCGCGACGTCGTCCTGCTCGAACGGGACGTGCTCGCCTCCGGCTCGACGAGCAAGTCGGCGGGCGGCATCCGCACCCAGTTCGCCGACGAGCTCAACGTCCGCATCGCCCTCCGCTCGCTCGACGAGTTCGAGACCTTCCAGGAGCTGACGGGAGCGGACATCTCGTTCCGCCAGCACGGGTACCTGTTCCTCCTCGACAGGCCGGACGACGTCGCCGCGTTCCGGGACGCGCTCGCGCTCCAGCAGTCGCTCGGCGTGCCCTCGCGCGAGCTGACGCCCGCGGAGGCGGCGGAGCTCGTCCCGCAGCTCGCGCTCGAGGGCGTCCTCGCCGCGGCGTACTGCCCGCGCGACGGCTACGCGACGCCGGAGGCGGTCGTGCACGGATACGCGTCCGCCTCCGGCGCGACGGTGCTCCAGAGCTGCGCGCTCACCGCCGTGGACGTGCGCGCCGGCCGCATCGCCGCCGTCGAGACGGCGCACGGGCGGATCGCGACGGATACCGTCGTCTGCTGCGCCGGGACGTGGTCGCAGGAGGTCGCCGCCCTCGCCGGCGTCGTGCTTCCCGTCGAGGGCGAGGCGCGCTCGATGTGGTTCACGCCGCAGGACGGCGGTCTGCCGGAGCGGCTGCCGCTGACGATCGACTTCTCCTCCGGCTTCTACTTCCACCGCGAGGGCCCCGGGCTCGCGTTCGGCGGACGGGAGCGAGCGCTCGAGGACGTGGCCGAGGCCGCGGCGCGCCGGCTACCGGTGCTCGCCGAGCTGCCGGTGCAGTCGTCGTGGTGGGGCTGGTACGACGTGAGCCCCGACTGGAACGCGCTCGTCGGAGAGCTGGCGGAGCCGTCGCGCTTCCTCTACGCGACGGGCTTCTCCGGGCACGGCTTCCAGCAGGCGCCGGCGGTGGGCGAGCACCTCGCCGAGCTCGTCACCGGCGTGAGGCCCACGCTGGACCTGTCGGCGTTGGCGGTCGACCGGTTCGA
>DASPTD010000044.1:0-23399 GCA_035623575.1 Gaiellaceae bacterium | reverse complement strand
GCGACTCCGTCCCGCCTGCGGCCTCGCCGACTCCGTCTGGAGACGCCGTATGCGGGTATGAGAGGCATGGTCGCCGCCCCCGGAGCGGGTTCCATCCGCGGCAGCGCGGCACCGGTCTACGGGGAACTACCCAGACGCCTTGCGGCGACGCCCCGAGGGGAGGGTCAGAGCTTTTCGAGGGGGGCGTAGTCGAGCATCAGCCGCCGCTCGGAGCCGTCGCCGGCGAAGCGGACGACGACCACTCCCCCGGGCTCGATCCGGGTGACGACGCCCTCGCCGAGCGTGCCGTGGCGGACGGAGTCTCCCGTCGAGAGCCGAGGCGCGTCCGGCCCCGGCTGCAGCGGGCTCTGCCGGGGCGAGCCGTAGCCGGACCACGACGCCGGCCGCAGCTGCTCGCGCTCGACGTACCGGTCGGGCAGCTCGTCGAGAAAGCGCGAGGGCAGGTTGTAGGAGCGGCCGCCGTAGAGCATGCGCGACGAGGTGTGGAGCAGGGTCAGCTTCTCCATCGCCCGCGTCATGCCGACGTAGCAGAGGCGCCGCTCCTCCTCGACGCCCTGCTCCTCGATCGAGCGCGAGTGCGGGAAGATCCCCTCCTCCATGCCGATCAGGTAGACGGCCTTGAACTCGAGCCCCTTCGCGTTGTGGAGGGTCATGAGCGTCACGAGCGAGCCCTCGCCGCGGATCGCGTCCTGGTCGGAGTAGAGCGAGACCTCCTGCAGGAACGCCGAGAGGTTCGGCTCCGGTGTCTCCTCCTGCCACTCGCGCGCGAGCGCGACGAGCTCCTGGAGGTTCTCGATCCGCCCCTGCGCCTCGATCGTCCGCTCGGCCTCGAGCGCGGCCGCGTAGCCCGACCGCTCGAGCACGCGCTCGATCAGCTCCGGCACCTCGAGCTCGAGCGCGCCCGACATGCACGACTGGACCATCGTGCGGAGCGCGGCGACGGCCTTCAGCGGCGCGCCGCCGACGCCCGCCTCCTCCGCGAGCTCGGTCGCCTCCCAGAGTGAGATGCCCTGTGTACCGGCATAGCTCTGCAGGCGCGCGAGCGTCGAGTCGCCGATGCCGCGGCGCGGACGGTTCGCGATCCGGACGAGCGAGACGGCGTCGTAGGGGTTGTCGACGACCTGGAGGTACGCGATCAGGTCCTTCACCTCGGCGCGCTCGTAGAAGCGCGGGCCGCCGATCACCTGGTAGGCGACGCCCTGGCGGACGAGCACGTCCTCGAGCACGCGACTCTGCGCATTCGTCCGGTAGAAGACCGCGATCTCGCGGCCCGAGTAGCCCTGCTCGACGAGCATCGCGATCTCGGCGGCGATGTAGCGCGCCTCGGCGTGCTCGTCCTCGACCTCGACGACGCGCACCGGCTCACCGTCGCCGAGCTCCGACCAGAGGTTCTTCTCCTTGCGCTCGCGGTTGTGGCGGATGACACCGTTCGCGGTCTCGAGGATGCTGTTCGTCGAGCGGTAGTTCTGCTCGAGCGCGATCGAGCGCGCACCCGGGAAGTCCCGCTCGAACTCGAGCACGTTGCGGATGTCGGCGCCCCGGAACGCGTAGATGGACTGGTCCGGATCGCCCACGGCGAAAACGTTCATGTGCAATGCGGACAGGAGTTGCAGGAGCCGGTACTGCGCGTGGTTCGTGTCCTGGTACTCGTCGACGAGGACGTAGCGGAATGCCTTCTGCCACTTCTCCGCGGCTTCGGGGAAGCGCTCGAGCACGTCGACGGTGAGGTAGAGCATGTCGTCGAAGTCGACCGCATTCATGGCGAACAGGTGACGTTGATAGATCTCGTAGACGTCGGCGACGGTCTGGTCGTAGAAGCTCGCGACGCGCGACGCGTACTCGGCCGGGCCGACGAGCTGGTTCTTCGCGTTCGAGATCTGCGCGTGGATGCCGCGGGGCGTGAAGCGCTTCGGGTCACGGTCGAGCTCCTCGAGGCAGCGTTTCACGAGCCGGAGCTGGTCGGCCTGGTCGTAGATCGTGAAGTTCGTCCGGTAGCCGAGCCGAGCGGCCTCGCGGCGGAGGATACGGCCGCAGGCGGCGTGGAACGTCATCACCCAGCAGGCGCGGGCGGGCGGGCCGACGAGATCCTCGACGCGCTCGCGCATCTCGGCGGCGGCCTTGTTCGTGAAGGTGATGGCGAGGATCTCCGGCGGCTTCGCGCCGACCGCGGCGAGCAGATGCGCGATGCGGCGGGTGAGGACGCGGGTCTTGCCGGAGCCGGCGCCGGCGATCACGAGCAGCGGCCCTTCGGTCGTCAGCACCGCCGTGCGCTGCGCCGGATTCAGGTCTTCGAGATACGTCTCCGGCGTCGTGGCAGCCACCGGCCGATCGTAGCGAGGCGCCCCCACCGTCCCGGCAGCCACGTCCTGGTGCCAGGCACCGGGACGTGGCTCGAACGGCCAGTAGGGTGCGATGCGTGCGCGTCGCGCTGATGATCGAGGGGCAGGAGGGCGTCACCTGGGAGCAGTGGTGCGCGCTCGCGGACGCCTGCGAGGAGCATGGGGTCGAGACGCTCTTCCGCTCCGACCACTACATCTCGCAGGCCGACGAGGACGGGAACGTCGCGCACGACGCCTGGACGACGCTCGCCGCGCTCGCGGCCCGCACGACGACGCTCCGCCTCGGCACGCTCGTCTCCCCCGCCACCTTCCGGCTCCCATCCCTGCTCGCGAACGCAGCGGCGACGGTCGACCACGTCTCCGGCGGCCGGATCGAGCTCGGCCTCGGCGCCGGCTGGATGGAGCGGGAGCACCGCGCCTTCGGCTTTCCGTTCCCCGAGACGCCGGTGCGGATGGAGATGGTCGGCGAGCAGCTCGAGATCGTGCACCGGCTCTGGACGGAGCCACGCGTCGACTTCCATGGACGGCACTACACGCTCGAGAACGCGCCCGCCCTTCCCAAGCCCGTCCAGCAGCCGCACCCGCCGTTGCTCGTCGGCGGCAGCGGCACGCGCGGCACCGCCGAGCCGGCGGCGCGCTTCGCGGACGAGTACAACTGCCCGTTCGTGTCGCCCGCGGGCTTCGCGACCGTCCGCGCCGAGGTTCGACGCGCATGCGAGCGCGCAGGGCGCGACCCGGCGACGATGCGCTTCTCGACGATGACCGGCTGTGTGGTCGGCTCGACGCGTGCCGAGGCGGTCGCGCGGGCGCAAGAGATCTACGGGCGCGCCCATCGCGAGGTCGAGTTCGACGCCTGGCTCGAGCGCTATGCGGAACGGGCCGTGATCGGCTCGGTCGACGAGGTCGCCGGCCGGCTACGCGAGTACGAACGCGCGGGCTGCGGCCGCGTGATGCTGCAGCACCTGCTGCACTCGGACCTCGAGCCGGTGCGGCTGATCGGCCGCGAGCTGGCGCCCGCGCTTGCCTAGAGCTCCTTCCAGCGGCCCTGCACGATGTCCTCGATGTTGGGGACGCCCCACTCCTCGAGCTGCCGCCACTCCCACTTCGGCCTCGAGCGGATCGGGCCGCCGAGGGCGTTCTTCGTCATGCCGGCCGCGATCACGGTGACGATCAGGTTCGCCCAGCCGGGCAGCCCGAGGTAGCCGAACAGGAACGCATACCCTGCGGCCGCGGCGGGCCAGATCGCCCGGTAGGCCGCGAGCGCGACGCGACTGCGCACGAGCGCCCGCAGGGCGCGCCCCGCCGACATCGCGATCAGGTACGCGAGCAGGCCGAGCCAGAACGTGCCGGTGCGGTCGCCCGTCATCACCCCGGCGACGATCGCGAGCACGAACGTCACCGGCCGCAGGAGGGCGGCGAGCACCCAGGAGCCGGAGGAAGGCCTGCTCATCGACCGAACTCTGTCACGAAGCGTCGACGGCCATTTCGTCGAGCCGCGCCTCGAGCCATGCGGACGCGGCAGCGAGCTCCTCGACGTCGGCGGACTTCGCAACGAGCTCGACCCGCGGGCCGTCCGGCAGGAAGGCCGGGTACGAGCCGACGGACACGCCCGGCCAGCGCTCGCCCCACTCGACGAGCAGCGGCGCGATCGTGCTCTCGCGCGTGCGGTAGGTCCGCCGCCACGCCTCGATCGGGTTGCCGCGGCGGAACTCCTCCTCGACCGAGGCGAACATCGCCTCCATCTCGGCCGGCAGGCCCGGCATGACGTAGACGTTCCCGAGCGCGAACCCCGGCGCGCCGCCGAGCGGATTCGCCAGCACTCTGCTCCCCTGCGGCAGGAGCGCCCATCGCGCTGCATACTCCGGATCGCGCGTGAAACGCGTGCGAAGGTCGGCCGCGAGCTCGGGCACCTCCTCCTGCCCGACGCCGAACGCGCACGCGAGCGCCTCCCGGGTCAGGTCGTCGGGCGTGCCGCCGAGACCACCCGTCACGAGGAGGAAGTCGACGCGCGGCGCCTCGTCGCGCACGAACTCGGCGATCGCCTCGATCTCGTCCGGCAGCGCGGCGACCATCCGGACGGCGACGCCGAGCGGCGCGAGCCGCTGCGCGAGCCAGGTCGCGTTCGTGTTCGCAACGTCCCCGGACACGATCTCGTGGCCGATGGTGAGGATGGAGGCGCTCGCCATCAGAGCGCGATCGTACGCCTCGCGCCGATTCGCTCGAGAGAGCACGACACGACCCGCCGCTGCGCTCAGCACGAGTTCCTCCCATGACGCCACCAGCGTCGCCGCAGCCAGCTCCTCCGCTCGATGCGTCGTCGGCAGCCCGACGACGCGCATGCCGGCCGCGAGCGCAGCCTGCACGCCCGCCGGCGCGTCCTCCAGGACGAGGCAGTCCGCCGGGGGACGGCCGAGACGCCGCGCCGCCTCGAGGTATCCCTCCGGATCCGGCTTGCCCGCGGCGACGTCGTCCGCGGTGACCAGCACGGCCGGCAGCGGCAGCCCGGCGGCTGCGAGCCGTGACCTTGCGAGCGAGCGCGTCCCGCTCGTCACCACCGCCCACGATCCCGGCGGCAGCTTCGGCAACACCGCAGCCGCCTGCGGGAACGCGGACACGCCGCTCGCGTCCGCGATCTCGGCTCTCTCGAGCGCCTGCGCCTCGGCCGCGAGATCACCCCGGACACCGAGCTCCCGCAGCGTGTCCTCGGTGCGCCGGCCGTGCGCAGCCGAGACGATCGCGTCCGCGTCGAGACCGTGCCCCGCGGCCCAGCGCCGCCAGGCGCGCTCGACGCTCGCCGTCGAGTCGACGAGCACCCCGTCGCAGTCGAAGAGAACGGCGGCGACATCGATCATCGCAGCGGAAACGACGCGTGGGACAGCGCAGGCAACGCCTGGGCCGAGACCCAGAGCGGCGTCGTCGCATACCGCGCCGAGTAGCGCAGGCTGCCGTCGACACGGGTCATGCGCGAGAGATAGCGGAACGCGACCGCGGGCGGCGCCGCCCCGGCGGCGATGAACGCCTGGATCGACCAGGCGGTCGACTGGACGTTGGAGCCCGAGCCCGCCTGGAGCTCGAAGCCCCCGTCGGCCAGCTCCCGTGCGCGCAGGAAGGCAAGCGCCCGTGCGACCGGCCGGCCGTGGACGCCCGCCGCGACGAGCGCCTCGACCGCCGCGGCCGTGTCGTCGTTGTCGGGCTTCGCGCCGAGCAGCCAGGGGAAGCCGCCGCTCTTCGCCTGTGCGCGGACGAGGAAGCGGACGGTGGCGGCCGGCACCGCCTGTCCGGCCTGACGGAGCGCGAGCACGCCCCAGATGGTCGAGTTGACGGCCGGGCCGATCGCGCCCGCCGGGTGCTCGAGCCCGAGCAGCGCGTCGAGCAGGCCGGGCGAGGCACCGCCGGCGACCGCCTCCGCCATCGTCACGAGCTCGACCTCGGTCGGCGTCAGGCCCGCCTCGTGGGCGCGGAGGAAGGAAACAGCGGCGCCGGGAACCGGTGCGCCGGCGGCGCGCAGCGCGAGCACCGCGGTCGCGGTCAGGCCGGCGGTGGAGTTGCCTCCCGGCTCGGCGTAGCCGCCGTCCGGCTGCACGCGTCCCTGGACGAACGAGAGCACCGTCGCGACGAGCGCCAGGGCGGCCTTCACGCCCATACGACCTCCGTCCGCAGCCGGTTTCCGTAGCGCTCGAGCATACGTCGCAGCTCCGGGCCTGCCACGAGCGCGAGCGCGAGGTTCCCCGTCGCGTGCGCGGTGTCGAAGGGGAACCCGGCAGCCTGCCTCGCGAGAAACGACGCCCAGGTGTGCGGGTAGAAGCCGTACCAGTTCCAGAGGTCGAGCACGAAGCCGTAGGCGTAGCCGAGTACGAAGCACGTGACCGCGAACGGGATCCTGCGGCGGAGAACCGGCGCGAGCGCGGCGCCGACGGCGCCGCACCCGCCCCAGGCGAGCATCTGCCAGGGCGTCCAGAGCCCCTGGCCGAGGAAGAAGTTGGAGACGAACGCGGCGGTCGCGCCGACGCCGATCCCGGCGCGCGCGCCGAGCGCGACCCCGGTGACGATGGCGATGTCCGTCAGCGGTTGCACGTCCGGGACGGGCGCGAACAGGACGCGGCCCGCAGCGGCAGCGGCGGCCAGGGTCGCGATCATCGTCACCTCCTTCGCCGACTGCGGGCCGCCGTCGAGCCATGCCGCCGCACCGGCGAGCAGCGCGGCTGCGGCGAGCAGCAGCGCCAGCGCCGAGGCGTGGGTGGCGAACGCGACCCCCGCCGCGGCGGCGAGCGCAACCCCGAAGAGGACGCGGGCCACGCGGCTACGCAAGGGCGACCTCGGGGACGGCGGCCAGCGAGACCTCGCGGTCGGCGACCGCGGCGGCGAACGATCGGTCGTGCGTGACGACGAGGGTCGCCCTCGGTCCGGCCTGCGCACGGAGCAGCGTCGCGAGCTCGAGCTTCCGCTCCGGGTCGATGCCCCGGGTCGGCTCGTCGAGCACGAGCAGGTCAGGCTCGGCGACGAGCACGGTCGCGAGCGCGAGCCGCTCTCGCTCTCCGCTCGAGAGGTCGCGCGGATGCCGCCCCTCGAAGCCGGCCAGCCCCACGGTGGCGAGCACGCGCAGCGCATCAGCGCGCGCGCCGCCGAGCGCGACCTCGTCGTCGACCCGCTCGCGTACGAGGTAGCGGCCGGGATCCTGGAGCAGGAACGCCGGACGCGCGTCCCGTTCCACGCTCCCTTCCTGCGGCTCGAGCAGGCCTGCGGCGAGCTTCGCGAGCGTCGTCTTGCCGCAGCCGTTCGGCCCGGTGAGGGCGACGATCTCGCCGCGCCGCAGCTCGAGCGACGCGCCGTCGAGCACACGCGGTCCGCCGCCGTACGCGAACGAGACGCGGTCGACCCGGCAAACGGTCTCTCTTCCTTCTTGTAACGAGTTGTTGTTTTGCTGCCGGGTCCAGGCGGGGCGGTGCTCGTCGAGCCACTCGACGGCATCGTCCCGCGGAGCGTCGAGCAGGATCCGCCCGCGCTCGAGAAAGACGACGCGGTCGGCCCGGCGCAGCGCGGTCGCGGGACGCTGCTCGGAGAGGACGACGGAGGCGCCGTTGCCGAGGGCGTGCCCGAGGAAGGCCTCGGCGCCGTCGTGGTCGAGCTGCGAGGTCGGCTCGTCGAGCAGCAGGAGCCGCGGCTCGAGCGCAAGCGCCGAGGCGAGGCAGACGCGCTGAAGCTCGCCGCCCGACAGCTCGACGACACGGCGTTCCGCCAGGTGCGCCGCGCCGACGGCGTCGAGCGCGTCACGCGCACGTCCGGCGATCTCGCCCGGCGGCGTGCCGACGTTCTCGAGCCCGAACGCCACCTCGGCCTCGACGCGGCCGAGCACGATCTGGTCCTCGGGATCCTGGAAGACCGACGCGACCGCCCCTGCCAGCTCCGCCGGGCGGGCGCGGCGCGTGTCGCGGCCGACGACCTCCACCCGCCCCTCGAAACGGCCCCCGTGGAACCAGGGCACGAGGCCCGCGAGCGCGCGCAGCAGCGTCGACTTGCCCGAGCCGGAGCCGCCGAGCAGCAGCACCACTTCACCTTCCTCGATGCAAAGCGAGACCTCCTGTAGCGCCGCCGGCGCTCCGGGATAGGAGTACGTCAAGCTTTCGACGCTCGCTAGAGCCATAGCGCTGCGACGGCGATCGCGGTGATGGAGAGCGCAACTCCGCCGTAGTCGCGAAGCTGCCAGGATGGTGCAGGCACGCGCGTGCGGCCGGGACGGCCGAAGCCCCGCGCCTCCATCGCCTCGGCAAGGTTGAGCCCGCGTTCGAGCGAGCCGGCGAGCAGCGGCGACAGCAGCGCCGCATGGCCGCGCAGCCCCTCCGGTGCCAGGCCGCGGCCGCGCAGGGCCTCGACGAGTCCCCGTGCGTCCCGCTCGAGCGTCGGCACCAGACGCGTCGCCAGCGCGGCCGCGAGCACCGAGCGCCGCGCGGTCGCCGCCGCGACCAGCCGGTCGTGGTCGAGCAGCAGCGCGTACGCCGCGAACGCGAGCCCGACGGCTGCGAGCCGCAGCGCGTTGACGCCCGCGATCCGGAGCTCCTCCGTGGTCACGTCGAGCCGGCCGAGCACCGGCAGGTCGGGCCCGCTCCAGAGCACGTGATAGCCGGTCGACTGGAGCAACGGCGACAGCAGGAAGACGAGGCCGGCGCTGAAGAGCGTGCCCCAGAGGTACGGCTTCGCGCGCCGGCCGGCGCGCAAGCAGACGACGAGCAGCACGAGGGCGACAACGCCGACCGCCCAGAGCCGGTGCGCGACCAGGGCCGCGACCGCAACTCCGATCAGGACGAGTGCGGCTGCGCTCGGTCTCACGGCACGGAGTAGCGGTAGCGGTAGAGCCTGGGCTCGAGCGCGAGCCGATTCGCGTTGCCGGCGAAGGTGAACTCGACCGCGCCGCTCGGCAGCACCCGCGCCGTGAAGCGCGGCCGGCCGCCGACGAGCCGCAGCACGTTTGCGCCCTCCGGGGCGCGTGTGACGACGGTTCCGCGCAGGAGCCTCGCGAGTGTGCGCGCCGGCGCCGATGCGCCGATCACGACGGCAGGCCGCACCCTGCCGTCGTACCCGTGCAGGAACGGCTCGGGAAACGCGCCGACGACGACGGGCACGCTCTCCCCGACGCGTCCCCAGTCCCGGTAGTCCCACCACTCGATGTCTCCCGCATGGAGCACGTACTCGGCCGCGCCGCGGTCGGCCTCGATCCCGTTGACGAAATAGAACCAGTCGTGGCGCGACGAGAGCGAGCCGGACACGCCGTCGATCGCCTGGACGTAACGGCCACCGTAGCGGGTCGAGATCGTCGCCTCGCGCTCGAGCGCCTGCATCGCAGTCTCGCCGGCGGGCACCGCCCGCACGAGCAGCACCGTCCTTCCCTCGTCGCGCGTCACCCAGAGCGTCGCGCGCCCGCGGCCGCCGGCGCTCCCGCACCCGGCGAGGAGCGCGACGACGGCGGCCGCGGCGACGACGCGGATCACGGCAGCCTGTTCGAGCGGACAGCGCCCGGCGCGGTCGCCCAGACCGACCCGTGGGCGCTCTTGAAGCAGATGTGTCCCGCCGGTGCGGGGATCGCCCGGCCGTCGACGTGGTAGACGAGCCCGGGCGGCACCCTGTCGACGCCCTGGTCGTCCTGCCCGGTGGCCGCGTAGCACCGCGGCGACGTCCGCGTCAGCACGAGGGTCGGCGGACCGCCGCTCGGGCCGAAGGCGGCCCAGTACCACTCGACCGTGTCGCCGTCTGCGAGCTGCACCTGGTCGGCGCCGACCGGCGGCGAGACGCCGTTGACCTTGAACACCCAGCCGGCGTCGCCGGCGCCGGGATAGAAGCCGATCTGATCGACGTAGTTGCCGAACGAGGACGCCGTGACGTGGACGTAGAACTCGCCCGCGCGTGCGGCCGCCTGCAGCGCGTCGAGCGGCGTCGTCGCGACGACCTTCGGGTCGTTGGCGCCGAAGATCGTGACCGTCTTGCCTTCGACGCGCACGTGGACGAGCGCCGCCACTGCGAACGGCACGAGCGCGAGAGCTGCGGCGAGGGCCGCGACGAGGACGAGGGAACGGCGAAGCACGAATCCTCCTTCCACGAGGGGTTCGGTGGTCGCGGCGGGCGGCAGGTCTTCTGACTCGGGGCGCCCTCCCCCACCGCCTTCCCAGGCCCGAGAGCCCAGTGACGTCGTGGTGGGGAAGCGTCTCCCCTTACAGCGGCGGGACCGTCCCGGCCTTGCACCGGAGTTCCCTCACCGCTCGCCGGGTTTGGAGCGCGAGTCTAGCATCGTGTCCGGTGGAGGCTCTCGCCCTCGATCTCGACGCCGTCCTCGCGGACACGCGCCCGCTCTGGAACGACTGGTTGGCGGACGCTGCACGGCGCGCACGCGTCGAGCTCGACCTGCCGGAGGACCGGAGCGCCGCAGCGGCGCTGCTGGACGAGCGGCTCGGCGACTGGCGGCCCCTGCTCGAGCGCTTCGCCGCCGATCGAGGTCCTGTCCACTTCCGGCCGCGGGCGGACACGAGCGCGCAGCTGCGCCGCCTGCAGGGAGCCGGGGTGCGGATCGGCGTCTTCACGGACGCGCCACGGGAGCTGGCGGGCGTCGCACTCGCGCACGTCGGCGTGGCGCGACGCGTCACGGCGGTCGGCACGCTCGACGAGGTGCTGCGCGAGCTCGGCGGCGGAGCGACCGTCGTCCGTTCCCGCGCCGAGCTGGCCGCCATAATGTGAAGGGCAATGGAGCGCCAGGACCTCTCCGACCGCCGCTTCGACGTCCTGCTCGAGCGGCTCGACCGGATCGGCGACGAGCTCGCGAAGATGAACCGGCGGCTCGACCACGACGAGCACTTCGTCCGCCTGACCCGCGAGCTCGCCTCGCTCAACGAGTCGCTGCAGGCGCTCGCCTACGCCGCGCTCGGGCAGCAGGCACCGCACATCCGCCGGGCAAAGAGCTGACGCTCTTTGCCCGGGGCTGGTTTCGGCTTCGCGGAGCGGCCGCGGGCGAAGCCCGCGGCCTCTTACCGGGATGTGAGCCGTTGGTTCCGCAGCGCGCGCGGTGGTGGCTACGCCATCCCCGCGCGCGAGCATCCGGCCTCCACGAACGCTCCGCGTTCGCTACGGCCTTGAGCGGTTCGCGCGGGTCAGAGGCTTGAACCCGACGCTCGTCGGCGGCTACGGGGCCGGAGGCTAACGCCGCAGGCGTTAGGCGCAGGCCGACCACACGCGGGCGGGGATGCCGAAGGCACCACCGGCCGCGCTGCCGATCCTCCAGCTTCCGTCAGAGAAGAGGACGCCAGCTCAGCCGGCGTCCGCTCTGCGGAGCACCAACATCTCTCCCGCCTGAAGTGCGCAGCACTTCAGGCGGCTACTTCGACCAGATATCGAACACACCGGTGGTCGCATGGTCGTTCGCGTTGCCCTCGGGGAGGGCGATGCGGCCGTCGACGACGATCGGGCTGTTCCAGTGGCCGCTGCCGCACGGAAGGGTCGTCACGAGCTTGCCGGTCGCCGGCGCGTAGACGTTGAGGCCGCCGCCCGGCGAGTAGACGTAGAGAAGCCCGCCGGCGACGACGGGGCTGGTGCCGCCGGTGGAGTTGCGCCACACCTGCGTGAGATGGGCGTTGCGGAAGCGCCACGCCGCGGTGCCGCCGTTGTCGGCAGCGAACATCCACGTCGTCGAGCCGTCGTGCCACACGGCGGGGGCGGTGAAGAGATCCGTCCCGGACGGCGTCGACACCACCTGGATCTCCCCGTCCTTGTGCGGAGCGGTCCCGCGCATGCGAGCGACGCTCAGGAGCCGGATCTTCCCGTCCTTGCCGCCCTGCGCGAGATAGCTCTCGCTGAGCAGCACGGGCGAGGTCGAGCCCAGGTCGAGGTCGTCCGCATTCAGTTGCGCGGTGTTGGTCGGCGTGTAGTTGCCGAGCAGCTTCGTCGCGTCCGGGGAGAGGCGCAACACCGAGTCGCCCCAGTTCGTCTTGCCGTCCCAGGGCGCGTTGCCGGTCGCGACGAGGATGTCCCCGTTCGCGGGGTCGATGACGGCGCCGGCGCGGCCCCAGATGGCGGAATCGCTCGCCGGGCAGGACGAGGGGACGATCAGCCCCGTCCGGTTCGAGCAGAGCGAGTTCCAGACGTGGAGCAGCCTCCCGCTCGCGGCGTCGATCACGGCGACGTGCCCCTGATACGGAGGCGCGTCGCCGATGTAGCCGCCGGTCGTGGCGATCACATGCCCCTTGTAGTAGTTGAGCGACGCCGCGATCTTCTCCCGCGTCGGCAGCCGCGTGATCGAGACGCTCCAAGCGGCGTGACCGTCGGCCACCGAGAGCTTGTAGATGCGGCCGCCGGGCGACGCCGCGTAGATCCACTGCCGGCCGGGGTCGGCCACCGGAGTCGCCGTCGTGATCTGCGGGCTCCCCGCCCACGTGGCGTAGCCGGGCGGGGTGAAGCGCCAGAGCACGGCGCCGCTCGACGCGTCGATCGCCTCTGTCTTGCCGTACGTCGTCGTCACGAAGAAGACGTCATGCGCCGCGCCGCCGATCTGCACCGCGTGCAGGTAGATCGCCGAAGAGTCGACGGTGCCGTCGAGCTCCACCTGCCGGCGTTGGAGGGAGCCGACGTTCGCCGCGGTGATTCCGGTCGGGAACGTCGGCGCGCTGCTCCGCCAGATCGACCAGCCGAAGCGCGGCCAGTCGTTGCCCGGCGGCGCCGGCGTCCGGTGGCCGGCAGCAGCGCCGGCCCACGCGCCGAGACCGAGCACGACGAGACCGGCGAGCACGAGGCGTCTTGCTCCCACGGAACGTATGACGCCCACCGATGACGAAAGCTTGCTCAGGTTCGAAGCAGCACCCGGCGGAGCTCGTCCTCCTTGCCGGGCTCGAGGATTGCCAGCACCTGGTCTCCCGCCTCGAGCATCGTCGAGCCCACCGCGATCTCGGCCTGTCCGTTGCGCATCACCGAGATCAGGCGCGATCCCTCGGGCAGCTCGAGCGTCTCCACCCGCTTGCCCGCGGACGGCGAGTCGCGGTCGATCTGCACCTCGACGATCTCGAGGTTCTCCTTGCGCAGCTCGAGGAGATGGATGAGATCGTGCTCGGGAACCTCGTGCTCGACGAGGGCCATGATGCTCGACGTCGCGCACACGGTCGGCGAGATGCCGAGCAAGTCGAAGTGCGCCTGGTTACGCGGGTCGTTGACTCGTGCGATCACCTTCGGGGCGCCGTACTTCTCCTTCGCGAGCTGGCAGATGACCATGTTGTCCTCGTCGTCGCCGGTCAGCGCGAGCACGATGTCCGGCGGGCGGGCGAGCCCGGCGCGCTCGAGGACGAACAGCTCGGTCGCGTCGCCGCGCTGCACCTGGTGCTCGAACTCGTCCTCGAGCCGGTCGAAGCGGTCGCGGCGCTGCTCGATCAGCGTCACCTCGTGCCCGAGGCGCAGGAGAGAGCGCGCGACGTTCGCGCCGACCTTGCCGCCGCCGGCGACGACGACGTACATCAGGCCGTCGTCCTGACGCCGGGGACAGCGCAGCTCCGGATCGTTTCGGCCAGGCCGTCGATCGCCGTCTTCGTCGGGCACACGATGCGCATGCCTCTGGCCGCGTAGAACTCCGCGCGCGCGGGATCGAGCACGCGGACGACGACGCACTTCACGTCGAACCGCTTCTGGGCGACCTCGCCGATCACGATGTTCGTGTTGTCGCCGTCCGTGGCGGCGATGACCGCGTCCGCCTCCTCGATCCCCGCCTCGCGCAGGAGGTCGGTGTCGATACCCTGCCCGACGAGGAACGCCCCGGGCCAGTGGTCACCGAGCCGCGTGAGCGCGTCCTCGTTCTCGTCGACGACGACGACCTCCCAGCCCTCCCGCTGGAGCTGGAGCGCGATCGAGGAGCCGACCCGGCCACAACCGATGATGAGGGCCTTCATGCCACCCGCAGCCTACCGCGGCAGGTCACGCCGAGGCTTCCTCCAGCACGCCCTGCGGGAACGCCACGATGAGGACCTCGGCCGAGGCCTTCCGCAGGACGTACTCCACCGTCGGCGAGAAGAACCGGGACTGCCGCCGCCAGCGCGGCGACGAGCCGAGCACGATCAGGTCGGCGCCGCTCTCGGCCGCTGCCTCGACGATCGCGTCCCCGATCGAGCGGGCCCGCACGATCCGTCCCGCCACCGGGACGCCGTTCTCGACCCCGAGCGACCGCACCTCCTCGATCGAGGCGGCGGCCTGCTCCTCGACGTCGGGAAGCGGCGCGTCGAGGGACAGCTCGAGCGGGACCCTGATCACGAACAGCGCCTCGACCGCGGCGTTGCGCTCCTGCGCGAGCCTGACCGCGGTTGCCGCCATCTCCCCTCCGATCCGGCCGAGCTTCACCGGCACGAGGATCTTCGAGAACTCCGCCTCGGGCAGCTCCTGCTCTCCCGCGGCGACGACGTGCTCGAGCAGACCGGCGCCGCGGCTGCGGCGCACGAGCAGGTAGACGACGAGGCCACAGACCAGCCAGGCCGGCCCGCCGTAGCGGGCGCCGATGTGCGTCGCCATCGCCGCGACGAAGATCGCGGACGTCGCGAGCGCGCCAAGCACGGAAGGCAGCGGGATCGTCGTGCCGTGCAGAGGGATCCCGAGCGGGACGCGGAACGGCCGGCGCAGCCCGGGCTGCGTCACTCGCAGCTTGATCACGGCAAGCTGCGCCGCGGTGAAGGCGAGGAGGACACCGAAGCTGAAGAGGCTGGCGAGGAAGGTGACCTCGTTGCTCAGGAACGCCGTCCCGACGATGAGGCCGATGGCGATCCCCGACGCGGCGAAGACCGACGCCGGCGCGACGAGCGTGCGCCGGTGCAGGCGGCCGAAGGCGCTGGGAAGCTGGCCGTGCTCGCCGAGCGAGTACGCAAGTCGTCCGAAGCCGGAGATCGACGTGGTGGCGGCCGCGAGGAGCACGAGCGCACCGGTCAGGCCGACGTACACCCGCAGCACACGTCCGAACCAGTGCGGCACGTGCGCCTGGAGCGCCGCGACGATGCCCATGATCGGTGAGCGAAGCCACTCGGTGCCGAGCGCGGTCGTCCCGTGGGGTGCGGGAAAGGCGGACAGGCCCACGAGCGCGATCAGCACGTAGACGAGGACGACGCAGCCGATCGCGCTGAAGAGGCTGCGCGGCAGGTCGCGCCCGGGGCTGCGGATCTCCTCGGCGTAGTTCGCAACGGTCTCGAGGCCCGTGTACGCCAGCATCGCGAGCGGGAGCGCGAAGGCGAGCTGGTGCCACGTCGGCGACGTCCCCAGCGACAGCCCGCGCACGAGCGCGCTGCTCGAGAAGAGCAGCGCGAAGCCGAGCACGACGAGCAGCACCTGCGTGACGAGGTCGAGCAGCGGCACCGCGATTCCGAAGCTGTAGACCCTCGTGCGTCGCAGAAGGCGCGACAGGCCGAGCAGCGCGATCAACACGCACGCCGCGATCAGGTCGCCCGGGTGGTGCGTGATCGCGTGGATGTCGAGCGCGAGCCCGAGGTAGTGCGGGAAGAACAGCGCCGACAGCGCGATCACGATCAGGTAGTCGAGGAAGAGCACCCAGCCGGTGAGGAAGCCGGCGAAGTCGTTGAAGGCGACACGGACGAAGGTGGCCGCCCCTCCTGTCGCGCGGATCGCCGCCGTGCCCTCGGCGTACGAGAGCGCGACGACGAGGAAGAGCACTCCGACGACGCCGAGCACGGCCGGCGTGAGCCCGAGCGCGTGCAGGGCGATGATCCCGAGAGCGAAGTAGATCGACGACGCGATCTCCCCGTACGCGACCGAGGCGAGCGCGGGAGCGTCGAGGACCCGTTGCAGACGCGGAAGCTTGCGGGCCATGCCGCGGGGAATCTACCGGCGCCGCAGGAGATGAAGGCGGCCGGCGCCGAGCGCGACGAAGAGGACGCCGAAGAGGTAGCCGGCGCCGCCGCCGTGAGAGGCGGTGCGGACGACGATCGCCACGCCCAGCGCGACCGCCAGCAGCCCGAGGACGAGCACCGAGCGGGTGTAGAGCGTCCTCACGCCGCGGGCGTCTGCGCGGAGGGACGGCGCAGGCTCGCGCCGGCGGCGGACGGCCGGGCGCGAAGGCTGGACCGTCCCGCGTAGGGTCCGGTCGCGACCATCACCCGGCACGGGGCGTCACGCAGGATCTGGAGGATCTCCTGCGGGAAGGGGCGGCGGAAGCCGCGGCGTGATGTGACCGGCGCACCGACGACGACGAGCTCGGCCCGGTGGTCGCGCGCGACCTCGGCGAGCTCACGGCCGAGCCCGCCGGCGCGGGTGCGGACGAGCCGGCGCCGCGGCCGGAGGCCGTACGACTCCGCGAGTGCGGCGGCGTGGTCGAGCCGCTCGCGCAGCTCGCGGATCTCCGCGTCGAAGTGGGCGTCGAGCGGCAGCTCCTGGTCGATGAGCAGCGGTGCGACGAGGACGACGCGGGCGCGGCTGTCTGCGGCGAGACGGCATGCGAGGTCGAGCGCATGCTCGGTCTCCTCCTGGCCGAGCAGCGGTACGACGATGCTCCGGTAGCCGACCGAGGCCGTCCTCCGTGCCAGGCGGCGCATGCGGCGCGTGAAGGCCTCGAGATCGGGGGGCCTCATCGGAGCAGCTGGTAGGGGGCGGTCGCGAGGATGACGTCGGGCTCGAAGAGGAGCAGCCGCTTGATGTAGAGCGCCCGCTGATTGTGGAGGACGCGACCGACGCCTCGGGTCACGAGCTCGGGCATCAGCACGAGCACGGCCGTTCCCTCCTCCCCGGTGAGCCCGCGCAGGTAGCGCAGCAGCGGCCCGCCGATGTCACGGTAGGGCGCCTCGTCCACCTCGAGCCGGATCCGTGGCCCCTGCGTGGACCAGTTGGAGCGGATGTCGTACGCGTCGCGGGAGCTGAAGGCGAAGTGGACGGCACGCGTGTCGGTGATCCCGAGCGTCGTCGCGTAGTTGACGGCGCGCATCGACGCGGCATTCACGCCGGAGACGAGAACCCGCACGACCAGCCGCTTCGGCAATTCGCCGTCCCGCCCTCGTACCACCGGGACGTCGGTGACGATCACGCCCGGCTCCGACAGCAGCCGGAACTTGAGGGCGAGCTCGCGCGCGTTCTGCGCCTGCGCGAGCAACGACTCCGAGCCGAACAGCTCGGGGACGACCACCGTCACGAAGTCCGACTCCCCGCGCGGCAGCCGCCAGACCTGCTCGAGCATCGCCTCGGCGAGCCCGAGGCGGCCGTCGAGCACCTCGAGCAGCGGCTCACCGCCGGCGTGGCGGAACCAGCGCGGCCGGATTCCGGGGTCGGAGCCTGACACCGGAACGTGCAGGGCGCGGAAGCCCCCGGGCGAGATCTCGCGCGCGAACCAGAGAGCACGGTCGAGCGCCGGGTCGAGGGACTCGACGAGCACGAGCGTCGTGTTCCGCGCCGGCGGCGCCGCCACGACCGCCGCGGCACCCGCCTCCAGCCGCCGCGCGACGCGGACGTAGTGCCGCCGCACGCCGTAGAAGCCAGTGATCATCAGCGGGATCGCGACGATCACCATCCACGCGCCCTCGGTGAACTTCGTCAACACGACGACCACCGTCACGACGAACGTCGCCGTCGCGCCGAGCCCGTTGATCGGCGCGCGCCAGCGCCAGCCGTCGCCGTGCGTGCGCAGCCAGTAGCGGACCATCCCGGCCTGCGAGAGCGTGAACGCCGTGAACACGCCGACGACGTAGAGGTGGATCAGGTTGTTGACGTTGGCGTGGTAGATCCAGATCAGGAACGCAGCGACGCCGGCGAGGACGACGACGCCGTTCGAGAACACGAGCCGGTCACCGAGGTTCGTGAACTGGCGGGCGATGAAGCGATCGTGTGCGAGCAGCGCGGAGAGCCGCGGAAAGCCCTGGAACGACGTGTTCGCCGCGAGGATCAGCACGGCGAACGTGCAGATCTGGACGACCCAGAACATCCACGAGGCTCCGCTTCCGGCCGGGAAAACGGCGCGCGCGACCTGCGAGACGACTGAGTCGGTCGAGCTCGGCCGCGCATGCGTGCGCACGGCGAGGTACGAGACGCCCACGAACATCGTGATCGCGATAAACGCGAGGGCGCCGAGCGTCCGCGCGGCGTTCTTCGACTGCGGATGCCTGAAGGCGTTGACGCCGTTCGCGATCGCCTCGACCCCGGTGAGGGCGCTCGCACCGGACGCGAACGCCTTGAGGATGAGGAAAATGCCGAGAGCACTCGCGCCTGCGGCCAGCGGATGAGGCGCCACAGCACGCGGGCAGCCGCTGGTTGCGCATTTCGCGACGCCGGTTCCGACGGCGGTGAACATCGCGATGATGAACAGATACGTCGGCAGCGCGAAGGTGAACCCCGACTCGCGCACGCCGCGGAGGTTGACCATCGTGATCAGGAGCACGGCGCCCATTGAGAGCTCGGTGTTGTAGTGGTTGAGCGAGCTGACGGCAGACGTGATCGCGAGCACGCCGCTCGACACGGAGACGGCGACCGTGAGGACGTAGTCGACGAGCAGCGCTGCGGCTGCGACGAGGCTCGGGAGCGTGCCGAGGTTCTCCCGCGCCACGACGTACGCACCGCCGGAGGTCTCGTACGCGCGGACGGTCTGCCGGTACGAGGCGATCACGATCGCCATCAGGGCCGCGACCGCGATCGAGATCGGCAGCGCGACGCGGAGCTCGACGAGGCCGGCGCCGAGCAGGACCACCATCGCAGCCTCGGTCGCGTAGGCCACGGACGAGATCGCGTCGGCCGCGAAGATCGGCAGCGCGAGCGGGATCGGGAGGAGCTCCTCCTCGACCTGCTGGCTCGCCATCGGCCGGCCGACGAAGAGCCGCCGCGCCCGGCGCGGCGGTTGCAGCGCTTCGCTCACGGCCCAACCGTAGAGGCTCAGGCGGCGGAGTGCAGGCGTGCCGGCGGCCGGGACGGCGCCGGCTTGAGCACGAGCGTCTCCGCCGGCGCGTGCAGGAGGAGCCAGGCGAGCTCCTTCTCGGTGAAGCCTCCCCGCCCGTCGGCGGGCGCCGGCGCAACGATCCGGTCGAACCGCTCGACCTCCCACAGGCGGCGGAGGGCGTGCGTCAGGGTGCGCCCCTTCTCGATCCGCGCGTCGACAGGGACCCCCGCCCGTAGCGCGGCGTGCTCGACGGCCTCGAGCACCGGCACTGCCAGCTTGACCTGGTCGCTCAGCGGCGAGTCCTCCCCGTAGCGCAGCGGCACGATCAGGAGATACGCCGGCACGAGCACGGCCTCCTCTGCGCGGGCGATCCGGATCGCAGCCTGGAGCACCGTCGAATCGAGGCTCCCCGAGAACGGCACGAGGATCCGGCGAGCGGTCTTCGGTATCGCGAGCCGCCTGGGCGGCCTCCTCCGGATCAGCACGACGGCGAGCGCGACCGCGAGAGCCGCGACAGCCGCGAGCAGCGTGACGTCGAGGCCGCTCACTGCACCCGCTCCGGCCGGTCGGCCCGGTTCGCGACCACGCGGATGTCGACGCCCGGGAGCTCGCGCACGAGCGCGGAGACGAGCGAGCCGCGGAGCACCTCGCGCCGCCGGCTCTCGTCCGGCGTGCCGACGAGAACGTACGTCGTGCCGCGCTCGAAGACCGTGTGGCGCACCGCCGCCACCAGGTCGTCTCCCTCCTCCTCGAGGAAATGGGCGCCGAGGACGATCGCCAGGCGGCGCAGCGCCGCGAGCGACACTTGCTCCTCGTCGGACAACTCCCGCCCCGGCCGGCGCACCCAGAGCACATCGAGCTGGGCGCCGAGCCGCTCGGCCGAGCGCCACGCACGCCGCATGATCCGCTGCGAGCGCGGCTCGGGCGTGACGAGCGCGAGCACGCGCTCCGCAACGGCCTGCTGGCTGAGCGGGTCGAGGACGAGGCTCTGCCGCCGCGACTCGACGTCCTCGGCGACCTCGCGCAGCGCCAGCTCGCGCAGCGCCGACAGCTTGTCGATTCGGAAGAAGTTCTGGAGCGCGACGTCCGCGCGCTCCTTCGGATAGATCTTCCCCGCGCGCAGGCGCTCCTGCAGCGCCTCCGGCGTGAGGTCGACGAGCACGACCTCGTCCGCCTCCTCGAGGATCCGGTCGGGGAACGTCTCACGTACGCGGACCTCCGTCAGCTCGGCGATCGCGTCGTTGAGGCTCTCGAGGTGCTGGACGTTGACGGTGGAGATGACGTCGACGCCCGCGTCGAGCACCTCGTCGATGTCCTGGTAGCGCTTCTCGTTCCGCATACCGGGCGCGTTCGTGTGGGCGAGCTCGTCGATCAGCGCGAGCTCGGGGGCGCGCCGGACCACCGCGTCGACGTCCATCTCGTTGAGCTCGAGCCCGCCGTGCTCGGTGCGGAGCCGCGGCACCTCCTCGAGGCCCTCGGCGAGCACCGCCGTGTCGGGACGGTCGTGGGGCTCCAGGTAGCCGATCACGACGTCTCTCCCTTCCGCGTGCGCCTGCTTTCCCTCCTGGAGCATGCGGTAGGTCTTGCCGACTCCGGCGGCCATGCCGAGCAGGATCCGGTAGCGGCCCCTCATCAGCCGATCCTAGTCATGTCGACAGCCCTTCGACGATCGGTCCGAGCATCAGTGCGGGCAGCAGCATAAGACCGGCCGTCAGCACGATGACGCCGACAAGCAAGACCACGAAGGTCGGTCCGTCCGTGCGGATCGTGCCGGCCGACGCGGGAACCGTGCGCTTGCTCGCGACCGAGCCGGCAAGCGCGAGCGCCGCGAGCATCGGCGCATAGCGCCCGATCACCATGGCAACGGTGCCGAGGGTGGCGGTGAAGCTCGTCCCGCCGTAGCCGGCGAAGGCGCTGCCGTTCGTGTTCACCATCGACGTCCAGGCGTACAGGGCCTCCGTGAAGCCGTGGGCGCCCGAGTTGAAGATCGAATGAAGGCCGACACGGGAGACGACAGCCGCGGCGGTGAGTGCAAGCACCAGGCTCGGCAGCATCAGCGCACCCAGAGCGGCCAGCTTCACCTCGTGCGCCTCGAGCTTCTTGCCGAGGTACTCGGGCGTCCGCCCGACCATCAACCCGCCGACGAAGACAGCGATCACGATCATGAAGATCATCGAGTAGAGCCCCGAACCGACGCCGCCGAAGATCACCTCGCCGACGAACATGTTGACGAGCGGAACGGCGCCGCCCACAGGCGTGAAGGCGTCGAGACCGCCGTTCACCGCGCCGTCGGAGCTCGCCGTCGTCGCCGTGGCGAAGAGCGTCGTGTCGGCAATGCCGAAGCGGACCTCCTTGTCGGCCATGTTGCCGCCGCTCTGACCGTGGCCTGCGGCGATGTTCACCCCCGAGGCCCGCAGCACCTGCGAGCCGTGCTGCTCGGCCGGTAGGGCGACCGCCAGGCCGATGACGAGCATAACGAGCATGGCCGCGAACACGGCCCGCGCATGCCTTCGGGCGAGGACCATCCTCCCGAACATGAAGACCTGCGCGGCTGGGATGAGCAGAAGCGAGAGCAGCTCGATCAGGTTGGTCAGGCCGTTCGGGTTCTCGAACGGCGCCGCGGAGTTGACGTTGTAGAAGCCGCCGCCGTCCATCGAGAGGTTCTTGATCGCCTCCTGCGAGGCAACCGGCCCGCGGGCGATCTGCTGGGTCGCGCCCTGCAGGGTCGTCGCCGTCGCGTGGCCGTGGAAGGTCTGCGGCACTCCCTGCGAGATGAGGATGACCGTGATGACGATCGAGAGCGGAAGCAGGATGTAGGCGAGCGAGCGGTAGAGGTCGACCCAGAAGTTGCCGAGCTCGTTTCGGCTCCGGCGTGCGAGGCCGCGCACCACGGCCGCGAGAACGGCCATCCCGACCGCGGCGGAGACGAACATCTGCACTGCGATCGCCGCCATCTGCGTCAGATAGGACATCGTCGTCTCGCCGCCGTAGAACTGCCAGCTCGTGTTCGTCACGAAGCTGGCTGCGGTGTTGAGGGCGATGTGCGGTTGCACGGCCGGCAGGTGATCCGGGTTGAGCGAGAGGTGGGTCTGCAGCCGCTGGACCGCATACAGCAGCGCGGCGAAGATCGCGCTGAAGGCGAGCATCGTCAGCCCGTAGCTCTTCCAGTCCTGCTCCTCTCCGGGGTCCGTGCGGACGAGGCGGTAGAAGCCGCGCTCGGCCGCCCCCAGCAGGCTCGGCGCGCGGAAGGCGCCGTAGACCCTGGCCATCCAGAGGCCGAGCGGATACGCGAGTGCGATCAGGACAGCGGCAAAGACGGCGATCTGGCCGCTGCCCTGAACGCTCATCGCGGAGCGTCCAGTGCGGCCAGCGCCTCGTTCAAGGCGTCAGGCAATTCGGCAGGACTCGGCCAGGAGAAGGGATTCGAGGCGCCGTCGGCCAGCTCGCGTACGACGAGGACGCCGTACGGCGAGACGGGGCGTGAGAGATCGTCGAGCCGAAGCTCGAGCCGACGCAGCAGGAAGAGGCTCTGCTCGGTCGCATGCTGGTCGAGCGGCGACGAACTCGCGCGCAGGCTGAGATCCGCGTCACGAGTCAGGCTCTGCACCCGTTTGATGAGACGCTGACGCGCGCGCTCCGAGGTGAGCTGCGGCGCGCGCCAGTCGGCGAGCGGCGACGAGACGGCCGAGCGCGCATGAGCGCGGAGGAGCCGATCGGCCAGGACGCGGCAGTGCCGAGCGTCGGACCAGGCGTACCCGCCGCGAACCACTGCAAGCACCAACAGCACGCCGCCCGCCACGGTCGCGACGCCGGCCGATGCGACGCCGCTCGCCCACAGGGCCGCGACGGCAAGAGTCGGCGTCAGCGCCAGGAGGGTCGTGCGCAGCGGCTGAGGCGTGACGAGCTCCTCCCTGTCGGGGAGGAGCTCGTACGAGTGGAGGGATGCGAACCGCAGGTCCGCTGGCATCGGCTGCCTAGGCGCCGAGGACGTTGTGCACGATCAGGTCGATCAGCTTGATCCCGATGAACGGGAGGATGACTCCGCCGAGCCCGTAGATCAGGAGGTTGCGGCGCAGAAGCGCCGTCGCGCCGATCGCCCGGTAACGGACGCCCTTCAGAGCGAGCGGAATGAGCGCGGGGATGATGACCGCGTTGAAGATGATCGCGGAGACGATCGCGCTCTTCGGGTCGCCGAGATGCATGATGTTCAGCTGGTTCAACGGCCCGCGATGACCCGGCTTCGTCGCGTACGTGAACGCGAACATGGCCGGCAGGATCGCAAAGTACTTCGCGACGTCGTTCGCGATCGAGAACGTCGTCAGCGCGCCGCGCGTGATCAGGAGCTGCTTGCCGACCTCGACTATCTCGATCAGCTTCGTCGGGTTCGAGTCGAGGTCGACCATGTTGCCTGCTTCCTTCGCGGCGGTCGTGCCCGTGTTCATGGCCACGCCGACGTCGGCCTGGGCGAGAGCGGGTGCGTCGTTCGTGCCGTCGCCGGTCATCGCCACCATCCGGCCACGCGCCTGCTCGTCCTTGATCAGGGCCAGCTTCGCCTCCGGGGTCGCCTCGGCGAGGAAGTCGTCGACGCCCGACTCCTCCGCGATCTTGGCGGCCGTGAGGCGGTTGTCGCCGGTCACCATGATCGTGCGGATGCCCATCGCGCGCAGCTGGTCGAAGCGCTCGCGCATGCCCTCCTT
>DASPTD010000028.1:0-77358 GCA_035623575.1 Gaiellaceae bacterium | reverse complement strand
CCTCCTCCGCCGCGCGCGGGTCGAGGCTCGCCACGGGCTCGTCGGCGAGCACGAGCTGCGCTCGCTGGCAGAGCGCGCGCGCGATCGCGACGCGCTGTGCCTGGCCGCCGGAGAGCGTGTCTGCCCGCTTCCACGCGACGTCGGCGAGGCCGACGCGGGCGAGCGACGCGTGCGCCCGCGCCGCGAGCTCGGCCGGGAAGAGCCGGGTGGAGAGCGAGCGGTGCAACCGCAGCTCGCCGAGCGCCCCGAAGGCGACGTTCTCGACCGCCGAGCGCCGGCGCACGAGCAGCACCTGCTGGAAGACCATCGCCGCCTTCCGCCGCGCCTCGCGCAGCTCCTTGCCGCGCGCGCCGACCAGCTCGCGCCCGCAGAGGACGACGCTCCCCGAGTCGGGCTCGATCAGCCGCACCGCACAGCGGAGCAGGGTCGACTTCCCGCTCCCGTTCGCGCCGAGGATCACCGACAGCTCGCCCGGCCAGACGTCGAGGTCGATCCCGTGAAGGACGGTCTGGCCGCCCGCGAAGCCCTTGCGAAGCTCGCGGACGGCCAGGGCCGGGACTGCTCCTTCCGGACGCGTCGTGAACGGGAACGACGTCGCCGCGTAGGTGGCGGGATCGACGCTCACGCCTCGAGGCGCCTCAGCCGATGGCGCTGATCTCGAGGTGCTCGAGGGCGACGATCGAGCGGACCGTCTTGAACATCGAGTCCGTAGCCGGGATCATCGGCCCGGAGTCGACGCCGAGCTCCGTGTCCACAAGCTTGAGCTGGGCAGGCGCGAGCTTGAAGAGCGCCGCCTTCAGGGCCGACTGGAAGTCCTGCGGCAGGTCGCCGCGGACGGTGATCGGGTCGTTCGGGATCGGGTCGGAGCGCCAGAGCGTCCTGAACTTCGAGGTGTCGAACTGGCCGGCTGCGACCGCCGTCGCCTGCTGCTGGCTGTTCACCTCGGCCGCGTCCGCCTTGCCGTTCGTGAGCGCGAGCAGCGACTGCGGATGGCCGCCGGCGTACTGGATCTCGACGTCCTTGTCCGGGCTCAGGCCTGCCTTGATCAGCGCGTACCGCGGGTAGAGGTTCCCGGAGGTCGACGCCGGGTCGGAGAGCGCGAGCGTATGGCCCTTGAGGCCGGCGACGGTGGTGATCGGCGAGTCCTTCGGCACCCAGATCGCGGCCGTGTACGTGACCGGCTTGTGCTGCATCGTCCCGAACACGGCGACCGGCTGCGCGTTCGAGAGCTTGTGCGCGAAGATGTAGCCGAGCGGCCCGAACTCGGCGACGTCGAGCTTCTTGGCCCGCATCGCCTCGACCTCGGCGGTGTAGTTGTTCGTGATGATCAGCTTCACGGTGCAGCCGAGGTTGGTCGCGAGCGCCTTCGTGAGCGCCTGGTAGGCGCCGGTGAACTTGGGTCCGGAGTCGTAGGGCTCGACGCCGAAGCGGACCTGGCCGCCTGGGCAGGTGCTCGACCTCGAGGCCGAGGCGCCGGTCGCGACCACGAGCGCCGCGCACGCGAGCGCCGTCGCCGCCAGTGCTACCGCACGGGTCGTTCTCATGCTTGCTGTCCTCCTCACGGGATCGACGGCACGCAACCTACGACTGTCCGGTGCACGATTGGGTTACAGGCCGATGACCATTCGGCTTCAAGGTTGGATCAACCTGTCTAGATACGTTAGCCTCCTTCCGGTGCGGCCTCTAAGGTTCCTTCCGGTCGTAGCTCTCAATCATGTCTAGACATGTCTGCCGTCGCCTTTGACGCCCCCATGCACCGCCGGATCGCGGAGTCGGTCCGGCGCTCGATCCGCACCGGCCTCTACCCGCCCGGAGCGCAGCTCCCGTCCGAGCGCGAACTCGCAGAGGAGTTCGACGTGTCACGCGGCACCGTCCGCCACGCGCTCGCCACGCTGCGAGCGGAAGGCGTGGTCGCGTCGCGGAAGGGCGCGCGCGGCGTCGTGCTCTCCGAGCCCCGGGCGCAGAGCTTCTCCGAGCTCCTGAGCTTCTCTGCCTGGGCGCGCTCGCTCGGCGAGAAGCCGTCCGGACGCGTCGTCGAGCTCGTCCGCCGCTACGCGGACGCCGCAGACGCGGGCCGGCTCGACGTGAGGGAGGGCGATCCGGTCTTCTCGCTCGTGCGCGTCCGGATGCTCGGCGGCACGCCGGTGATGATCGAGCGGACGACGTTCGTGGAGAGCGTCGGTCGCCGCGTCGCCGCCGTCGACCTCGACACGGACTCGATCTATGCGAGCCTCGCGGAGCACGGCGTCGTCTTCGCGCAGGCGCGACACTACGTCTCCGCGATCGCGGCGGACGCCGACGACGCGGCGCTCCTCGGCGTCCCGCCGGGCACGCCGCTGCTGCGTCAGCTGCGACGCACCACGTCGCCCGAAGGCCTCCCGCTCGAGTGGTCCGACGATCGCTACCTCGGCAACGCGGTCTCCTTCGTGCTCGAGAACAGCAGCGGCTCGCGCCACGCGGCGCGGGTGATGGGCGGCCCACCCGAGACGCACGATGGCGACCGCGACTGACCTCGCCACCCGGCCGGCCGTCGAGGTCTGGCTCGGCTTCTCCCCCACGCCGCCGCTCGCCGCCGGTGTCCTCGAGCTCGCACTGGCCGATCCCTTCGCGATCTTCGAGGCGATGCGCTCCGCCGGCGTCGCCGACGTCCGCAAGGTCGGCGTCCTCTGCTCCACCCCGCTGCACGTCGCCGCCGCCCGCGCCGCCGGCGCCGGTGCGGTCGTCGCCGTCGGCGACGCGGAGGCGCTGAGCGCCGCGGCACCGGACGCGCTCGTCGCGGCGGACGAGCTCGACGCCCTCGTCGCGGCGCGCTACGGCGCGGACGGCTCGCAGCGACGGCTCGTCCTGCTCAACCCCGGCCCCGCGCTGACGAGCGAGGCGGTCAAGCGGGCGGCCGGAGGAACGGACGTCTGCCACCGCGAGCCCGAGTTCCGGGAGCTCGACGGGCGGATCCGGAGCAAGCTCCGCGCCCTCGCCGACGCCGGGCCCGACTGGACGATCGCGCTCCTCTCCGGCTCCGGCACGTCGGCGAACGAGGCGACGCTGCGCGCGGCCGTCCGCCCGGGAAAGCGCCTGCTCGTCGTCGTCAACGGCGTCTACGGAGAGCGCCTGCGCGAGGCCGCGCAGCGCGCGGGCATCGAGACGATCTCCGTCGAGGGCGGCTGGACCGAGCCGATCGACGTCGCCCGCGTCGCGGACGCGCTCGTGCGCGAGGACGCGCTCGACACGCTCGCGGTCGTCCACCACGAGACGACGACCGGGCTGCTCAATCCTCTCGCCGAGCTCGCCCGCGCGGCAGCCGCCGCAGGGGTAAGGACCGTCGTCGACGCGATCTCCTCGTTCGGGGTCGAGGAGATCGCGCTCGACGACGGCATCGACTTCCTGACGTGCACCTCGAACAAGTGCCTGCACGGACTGCCGGGGGCGGCGTTCGTGCTCGTCTCGCCGGCCGGCGCCCGTCGCGCCCGGAGCGTCGAGCCGTCCTCGGTGGCGCTCGACCTCTGCGCGTACCTCGACGTCGACGTGTCCGGCTCGCCCCCGTTCACGCCGGCGATTCCCGCCCTCGCAGCGCTCGACGTCGCCCTCGATCGCACGCTCGTGGAGGGAATCGCCGGCAGGCGCGCCCGCTACGCGGAACGTTGCGCGATCGTCGACGCGGCGTTCGCGCGGCTCGGGCTCGAGCAGATCGTCGAGGCGCCGGCGCGTTCGCACTCGATCCGCTCGGTCCGGCTCCCCGACGGCGTCTCGTTCGCCGCCCTGCACGACCGGCTGCGCGCCGCCGGATTCGTGATCTATGCCGGGCAGGGTCCCCTCGCCGCCGAGATCTTCCGCGTCGCCTGCATGGGCGAGCTCGAGCCGTCCGACCTACACGGCTTCGTCGCCGCACTCGAGCGTGCGCTGGCGGAGCTCGGCGCGTGACGGCGGTCGAGGTCAACGGCCGCTCGTACTCCTTCCCCGCCACGAAGACAGCCGTCGTCTGCCTCGACGGCGTCGACCCGCGGTACCTCGACGATGCATTCGAACGGAAGCTCGTGCCGCGGCTTCGCGAGCTCGTCGAGCAGGGCGTGTACGCGACGGCCAGCTCGCAGCTCCCGAGCTTCACCAATCCCAACAACCTGTCGATCGTGACGGGTGCGCCGCCCGCCGTGCACGGCGTTCCCGGCAACCACTACCTGGCGCCGGACGGACGGGAGGTGCAGCTGACCGACGCCGCGGCGCTGCGTGCACCGTCGATCCACGCGACCTTCGAGAAGTCCGGCGTGTCGGTGCTCGCGGTGACGACGAAGGACAAGCTGCGCGGCCTGCTCGGTGCGGGTGCCGTTCCGTGCGTCTCGGCCGAGCGCGCAGGCGAGCTCGAGCTCTCCGGCCACGGCCGCGTCTCCAGGTTCGTCGACCGCCCCGTGCCGGGGATCTACGACTGGGACTGCTCGCACTACGCGCTCGAGCTCGGGCTCGCGCTCTCCGACCTGCTCGAGGTCGAGCTCCTCTACGTCTCGCTCACGGACTTCGTCCAGCACGCCGCGGCTCCCGGCGAGGAGCTGAGCGACGCCTACCTGTCGCGCCTCGACGAGCTCGTCGGCAGCTACCTCGACGGCGGCTGGCGGCTCGGCCTCGTCGCCGACCACGGCATGAACGCGAAGCCGCGCGTTCGCTACCTCGGCGACGTCCTGCAGTCGGCCGGCGTGACGAGCGCGCACGTCGTGCTGCCGATCACGGATCCGTACGTCGTGCACCACGCGGCGCTCGGATCGGCCTGCTGGATCCACGTCGAGGAGGACGAGCTGGAGAGCGCACGGGCGGTGCTCGAGACTGTCGACGGTGTGGAGGAGGTGCTGACGCGCGACGAGGCGGCGGCTGCGCTCGCGCTTCCCGCCGATCGGATCGGCGATCTCGTCGTCCTCGCGGACGCGGAGACCGCGCTCGGGCGCAACGGCGCCGAGCATGACCTCTCGGCTCTGCGCGGGCCGCTTCGATCCCATGGCGGCAGGCACGAGCAGGCGGTGCCGATCCTCCTCTCGGAGCGCCCGGACGGAGCGAGGCGCGAACTGCTCGAACGGGGCGCGGCGAACGCGGACGTGCACTTCCTGCTCCTCGGAGAAGGCACGTGACCGCCTTCGCCGCCGAGGAGACGGTTCGGCCGGCGTGCCTCGTCGGCGGCCGCGAGGAGACGGGCGACACGCGCTTTCCGGTCGCGTACCCGTACACGGGCGAGATCGTCGGCGAGGCGCCGCTGCTCGGCCGGGACACGGTCCGTGCGGCGCTCGACCTCGCCGGGGCCGCCCGCGTCAGGCTCGACCGCCATGAGCGTGCCGCGGTGCTCGAGCGCGTCGCAGCCCGAATCGCCGCCGAGGCCGACCCGCTCGCGCACCTGATCACGCGCGAGTCCGGCCTCTGCCTCGCGGACACCCGGCACGAGACCGGTCGCGCCGCCGACGTCTTCCGGTTCGCCGCCCACGCCGCGTTGCGCGACGACGGCGAGGCCTTCGCCTGCGACGTGTCCGCGCACGGCCGCGCGCGGCGCGCGTACACGATGCGGGAACCGGTGCGGCTCGTCGCGGCGATCACGCCCTTCAACCACCCGCTCAACCAGGTCGCCCACAAGCTCGCACCGGCGCTGGCGGCCGGCGCCCCGATCGTGCTCAAGCCGTCGGAGAAGACGCCGCTCGCCGCCCTCTGGCTCGCGCGCGCGATTCTCGATGCAGGCTACCCCGAGGACGCGCTCGCAGTCGTGACCGGCGAACGCGAGGAGATCCTCGACGAGATGCTCGCCCACGATGCCGTCGAGGTGGTCTCGTTCACCGGCGGCGTCGCCGTCGGCAAGGAGATCGCCGCGCGGCTCGGGTACCGGCGCGCGGTGCTCGAGCTCGGCGGGAACGACCCGCTGCTCGTCCTCCGCGACGCGGAGATCGAGCGCGCGGCGACGCTGACGGTAGCGGGTGCGACGCGGAACAGCGGACAGCGGTGCACCGCCGTCAAGCGCGTGATCGTCGAGGAGCCGGTCGCCGATGCGCTCGCCGACGCGGTAGCCACCCTGGCCGCGCAGCTGCGCGTCGGCGATCCGCTCGACGACCGCACCGATGTCGGAACGCTGATCGACGAGCCGGCCGCAGAGCTCGTCGAGCGACGAGCCGCGGCTGCTTCGACCGACAGCGCCGTGCTGCTGTTCGGGGGAGAGCGCCGCGGCGCGCAGCTCGTTCCTCCGGTGCTCGACCGCGTCGACGCGCGTCACGAGCTCGTACGCGAGGAGACGTTCGGCCCCGCGATCCCGCTGCTGCGGGTGCGCGACCTCGACGAGGCGATCGACGTCGCCAACGGCACCGCCTACGGCCTGTCGGCCGGCGTCGTCTCGAACGACCTCGCCGCCGTGACCCGATGCATCCGCGAGCTGCGCTGTGGAACGGTCAACGTCGACGAGGTGCCGGGATTCCGCACGGAGGCGACGCCGTTCGGCGGCGTGAAGGCATCCGGGCTCGGGATCAAGGAGGGCGTCGTCGAGGCGATGCGCGGCCTGACGAACACGAAGCTCTTCAGCCTTCCGTGGCCCGGATAGACGACTGGTGAACGTGACGTATCGGAGCGGTGACGAGTGTGCCTGCACGGTCGTCGATGGACGAGCATCTCCTGGATGGCGACCAGAAGCCGCAGCTCCGGCCGGCCGTGGTGGCAGGGCCGACCGCGATACGCCCGGATTCTCTTCGCGAGACTGGGCGCGCGTCTAATGCTGACGCCGGCGCTCGACCGCCCGACCGGGAGCCCGGATCACGTCGATGAATACGACTTCGCCGCTCTCGCGATGCTGCTCTACCGGTAAGAGCAAGTAACAACTTGTCACTTGGCGTTTGATCCGCCGCCTCATGCGGTCGGCACGCGCAAGTGACAAGTTGTTACTTGTCGTGGGTGGTCCGGCGACGCGCACGGTCAGGCACCATGTGAACGTGACCGGGCTACTGACGACGGGCCACCGGCGACATCTGCGGCGCACGCGTACGTGAGCGGGCGCCGCGGCGGCGTGGCGCTGCTTGCCGCCGTAACCGCCGGCCTGGCCGCTCCGTCCGGCGCGTCCGCCGCGGCCGACGCCACCGCCGCGCTCGCGCGGCGCGGGATCAGCGCGGCCGTCCGGGCGGGGTGGCTGAAGCCGCCGGACGCGAATCGCTACCGCGCCGACGTCTACCTCGCGCAGCGCGGCATCCGCTTCCTGCCGCCGCTGCGCGCGCGCGTGCTGGCGGCGCAGCTCGCGCAGGTCTCCGCCACGTGGGACTCGTACACCTCGCCGCGCGCGCTCGCGCTCTTCTCGCAGCTCGAGGAGAACGTCGCGTATCTGCGCACGCACGCGATCCCGCGCGACGCGACAGACGTGACCGGGCCCGACGGCGTCATCTACCGCTGGTTCCCGGGGATGGGACTGGAGTTTCATCCGCTCGCGAACTTCGCGCAGCTCAACAACCTCGCCGCGGCCAGGAACGGCGACGGGACGCGCACGCTCGCCGACGCGCTCGTCGCGCGTGCGATCCCGCGTCGGGGGAGCCTGCTCTGGGAGTACGCGTTTCCCGTGGGCCGCGCACGGCCGCCGTGGGCGTCCGGGCTGGCGCAGGCGGTCGCGGCGCAGGCACTCTCGCGCGCGGGCGTCCTGCTCGGAGACGGCACGCTCACCGACGCCGCAGGCCGCGCGTACGCCGCGATCCCCGGCAAGCTCGACCTCGAGCTCTCGAGCGGGCCGTGGATCCGCCTCTACGGCTTCGACCGCGAGATCGTCCTCAACGCCCAGCTCCAGGCGATCCTCTCGCTCGCCGAGTACGGGCGCACGACCGGGGACGCCGACGCGTCGTCACTCGCGCAGCGCATGACCGTCGCGGCGCGCGGGCTCCTGTGGCGCTTCGACACCGGCGACTGGTCGCGGTACGAGCTCGGCGGCGGCTATGCGAAGCGCGACTACCAGATCTTCGTGACGACCCTGCTCGGCAAGCTCGCCACCCAGACGCAGGATCCGTTCTGGCAGGACGCGGCGGCGCGATTCACCAACTACACGTACGAGCCGCCCGTGGTGTCCCAGCCCGACCCGACGCCGGAGGCGATCGCCTACCCGCAGCCGCTCGACGGCTGGCTCGACACCGTCGAGATCCCGCTCGCGCTCTCGAAGCGCGCGTCGGTGACGCTCGCCGTCGCCGGCAAGGTGCTGACCTGGAGCGGCCTCTCGCGTGGCACGCACACGCTCACGTGGAAGCCCGGCGCGGAGGTGCAGCCGGGCACGTACACCGTCACCGTGCAGGCGACGGACTTCACCGGCAGGCGGTCGACGTACCAGCTCGCGCCGGTCACGGTGGCGTGGGACACCGCTCCACCGCCGCTGACGGCGAGCGTCGACGGCACCACGCTCTCGTGGACGGCGAACGACCCTGGCACGCCCTGGCTCGAGCTGAAGCTCGACCTCACCGACCCGGCCGCCGTCCAGCCGCCGCAGCAGCTCGACCTCGGGCAGCAGGCAACGAGCGGCACGCTCGAGCTCACGATCCCGCCCGGCACCTGGAACGCCGCGCTCGAGGCGACGAACTCCGCCGGGCTGACGACGACGGTGCCGCTGCCGGCGCTCACCGGCGCGCCCGCACCGCCGTAGGCCGCAGCAGCTACGCGGCGGCGAACAGCGTCATGCGCAGCGACCCGTGCTCGCAGACCGGAGTGGGGGGATCGATGGGCACGGTCACCTCGCCGCCGCCGATCGTGACCTTCAGCTCGTGTGCGGTCGGCTCGCACGGGCCCGGCTGCTGAGAATCGCCCGGGCCGGGCACGTCGGGGGAAAACCGGGCCTGCGACTGCGCAGCCTCGGCCGGCTGGAGGACGATCTTCGCGGCCGCCCCCTGGCCCGGCTGCTCCGCCGACACGCTCGTCGGCAGCGCACCGCCCTGCGCGTCGAGCAGCTGGAGCTGCGGGATGCCCGAGACGAAGCAGGTGTTCGGAGAGGCATTCGTCAGCGTCAGTGCATAGCTGATCTGGCCGGCGCCGGGACTACCCGGGACCTCGGTGAAGCTGCCGCTGAGATCGGCTCCGCTGCAAGCGGCGACCGCCGCGGCCGGAGCCGGCTTGGTGGTCACCGTCTTCGTGACCGTCCGCGTGACCGTCTGCGTCACCGTGAGCGTCTTCGTGCCGCCGCAGCCGGCGAGCAGCCCGAGCAGGAGGAAGGGGACGGCGAGGTGCTTCACGTCACCGTCGACTGTAGCGGCGCGGGCTATCATCGCCCCCGATGAGCGCGCGGCTGGTCGTCGGCATCACCGGCGCCTCGGGGGCCGTCTACGGCATCAGGCTGCTGGAGAGGCTGCGGGAGCTGCCGGTCGAGACGCACCTCGTGGTGACCCGCTGGGCCCGCGTCACGATCGAGCACGAGACGAGCTACTCGCTCGCCGAGGTGCGGGCCCTCGCCGACGTGAGCTACGCGGAGAACGACCAGGGCGCCGCTATCTCGAGCGGCTCGTTCCTGACGATGGGGATGGCGGTCGCGCCGTGCAGCACGAAGACGCTCGCCGCGATCGCGACGGGATTCGCGGGCAACCTCGTCTGCCGCGCCGCGGACGTCGCCCTCAAGGAGCGGCGACGGCTCGTCCTCGCCGTACGGGAGACGCCGCTCCATTCGGTGCATCTGCGCAACATGCTGACGCTCTCCGACATGGGCGCGACGATCCTGCCGCCGTCGCCGGCCTTCTACCACCGCCCGCTCGACATCGACGACATCGTCGACCATACCGTCCTGCGCATCCTCGACCAGTTCGGCTTCGGCCTCGAGTCGACCTCTCGCTGGAGCGGCCTCCACGCGTTCGAGGACGTGGAGGCGGGCGGCGAGGACTAGTAGGCGACCGTGTTCGCCGGACGCTCGCCGCGGAGCAGCACGGCGCGCAGCGCCTCGACCGCGAGCATCCCCATCGCCTCCCGCGTCGTGCGCGTCGCGCTGCCGAGGTGCGGGCAGAGCACGACGTTCTCCAGCGCGAGCAGCTCCTCGCTCACGGCCGGCTCGAACTCGAAGACGTCGAGCGCGGCCCCGGCGATCGCGCCACTGCGCAGTGCAGCCACGAGCGCCGCCTCGTCGACGATCGGGCCCCGGGCCGTGTTCACGAGCACTGCGGTCGGGCGCATGTGGCCGAGCGCCGCGCCGTCGATCAGATGGTGCGTCTCAGCGGTCAGCGGGCAGTGGATGCTCACGATGTCCGACCGAGCGAGCAGGTCCGGCAGGGAATCGCCCCGGCCGGCGAAGAGCGGCTCGGCGCCGAACGCCTCTGCGAGCCGGGCGGTCTCGCGGCCGATCCGCCCGGGGCCGACGATGCCGAGCGTCTTCCCGTCGAGGCTTTCGCCGAGCATGAACTCGAGCGAGAAGCCCCACGGCTCGCGCCGCCTGAGCATCCGGTCCCCTTCCGCGACCCTGCGCAGCAGCGTGAGCGTGAGCGTCACCGCCAGTTCGGCGGTCGTCTTCGTGAGGACGTCCGGCGTGTTCGCGATCACGATGCCGCGGCGCCGTGCCGCGTCGAGGTCGATGTTGTTGACGCCGACCGCGTAGTTGGCGACCACCTCGAGCTGCGGTCCCGCCTGCTCGAGATACGCGTCGTCGACGGTGTTGTCGAGCAGCGAGAGGATCCCGTCGGCGCCGGCGGGCGCGCGGGCGAGGTCGAAGTCGCGCTCGAGCTCCGCCGTGATCCGCGCCGGGACGGGGCCGGTCACGTGCACGCGCGGACGTTGGGGTGACGCCATGGAGGCGAACGCTAGACGGCCGCGGGCCGCGTGGGCGGCGCAAGCGCACGGGAGGCGGCCGGCGCGTCGTCCTCGAACGTCGCCTTGAACTGCTGCAGCAGCTCGAGGAACGAGAACCCGTAGGGCGCGAAGGCGTACCCCTGCGTGAGCGCGTCCGGCCCGCTCGTGAGGGGTGGCCCGTCCGCGGTCGGCTCGATCTGCGTGTCCTCGTACCATTCGTTCCAGGACGTCACCGTCAGCAGGCGCAGCGAAGGGTCGACGAGGCCGCCGGCGAGCGACAGCGTGGCCGCGAACAGCGAGTTCTGAGGATCCGACGGCCCGAGCGAGCGCGGCAGCACCCACTCGTCGCTTCCCGGCCTGATCGCCTGGCTGTCGAACCCCGGCAGCGCGCCGGGCACGAAGGCCACGCCCTCCTCGGCGGCGACGCGCCTGAATTGCCGAACGCGGTCGTCCATCCGCTCGAGCCACTCCGTCTGGCTCGGCCAGCCCGGCTGCTGCGTGCGGCTGTACATCGTGTAGCCGGTGATGGCGTCGTAGAGCTTGATCCGCGCCGGATCGGGCGGAAGATCCCAGTCGACCTCGTCTCCGATCAGGTACGGATCGATCCCGTACGTGTCGATCAGGTGCGTCCGCACGGCGTGGATCAGCCCTGCGACGTCGCCGCGATAGATCCGCGAGGCGTAGAGGATCACGACCGGCCGCCCGTCGATGCGGTAGTAGCCCGGATCGAAGAAATACGTGCGCGCGATGTAGTCGAAGTCGCTCACCATCGTCGCCACCGACGCGTCGGTGATCTGGATCCGTGCGTCGGACCCGATCCCGAGGCGTTGGAGCGACTCGTAGAGGAGCGCGATCTTCGTCGGTCCGCGCGCCGGCGACGGCAGGAGGTCGTCGCGGATGGTGACGTCGTCGTAGCCGCCCGGGCCGTGCCAGCTGCAGAAGAAGACGTCGACGCCGTACTCCTGCGCCCACGCGTAGTGCTGCGCGATCACGGCCGGATCGCGGCTGTCGTACTCGCCGAGCAGCGGCAGCTCCGGCGGGTCGAGTCCCGGCCGCAGCGCGCCCGGCGTCCAGGGCAGGCCGCCGTTCGGCCCGTACCACGCGTAGTAGTACGCGCCGACCGTGAGCGGGAGCGCGGCCGCCCGGGCGGCCGTCGCAAGCCCCGCCCCGACGGCCAAGAGGAGGACGAGGGCGACGCGGATGGATCATCGTAGTGCGCAAAACCGGACGACTCGATTGGCGCCGGGCCCCGGATCCGTCTACCGTGGAAGCATGTCGGCGACGCCCGAGACTGCTCTCCTGGCCCGGTTCGGCCGCCGCACGCTCCTGCTTGCGCTCCCCAGGTAGGGGAGACGCATACGCACATATCCGTCGCCCTCCATCAGGAGTAGTGCGCCCTCTGTCGAAGGAGCCCGTTGTGCCGATGCCCTACTGGAAATACCGACCGTACGACACCGTAGACCTGCCGGACCGGCAATGGCCCAATGCCGTGCTCACGGCGGCGCCCATCTGGTGCTCGACCGACCTGCGCGACGGAAATCAAGCGCTCGAGAGCCCCATGGACGGCACGCGCAAGCGCCGCTTCTTCGACCTGCTCGTCCAGCTCGGCTTCAAGGAGATCGAGGTCGGCTTCCCTGCGGCCTCGAAGACCGACTTCGACTTCATCCGCTCGCTCGTCGACGACGACGTGATCCCCGGGGACGTGACGATCGAGGTGCTGACCCAGGCGCGGCCGGAGCTGATCGAGCGGACGTTCGAAGCGATCGACGGTGCACGGCACGCGATCGTGCATCTCTACAACTCGACGTCGGTCACGCAGCGACGCGTGGTCTTCCGGCTCGACCGGGCGGGCATCACGGAGCTGGCCGTCCGCGGCACCGCGCTCTGCAGACAACTGGCCGGTCGGACGTCGACCGACGTCCGGCTGCAGTACTCGCCCGAGAGCTTTCACCACACCGAGCTCGAGTACGCGCACGAGATCTGCGAGGCGGTCGCCGCCGAGTGGGCGCCGACGCCGGAGGAGAAGATGATCGTCAACCTGCCGACGACGGTCGAGCACTTCCCGCCCAACGTCTACGCCGACCGCATGGAGTGGTTCGCGCGGCACTTCTCTCGGCGCGACTCGGTCATCCTCTCCGTGCACCCGCACAACGATCGCGGCACCGCGGTGGCGACGGCAGAGCTCGGCCTGATGGCCGGAGCCGAGCGCGTCGAGGGCACGCTGTTCGGCAACGGCGAGCGCACCGGCAACGTCGACCTCGTCACGCTCGCGCTCAACCTGCTGACGCAGGGCGTCGACCCCGGGCTCGACTTCTCGCAGCTCGACGAGGCGAAGCGCATCGTCGAGGAGTGCAACGAGCTGCCGGTGCACCCGCGTCATCCCTGGGCGGGCGAGCTCGTCTACACGGCGTTCTCCGGCTCGCACCAGGATGCGATCAAGAAGGGCATGTACGCATGGGAGCGCTCCGGCTCGGAAACCTGGGACGTCCCGTACCTCCCGATCGACCCGAAGGACGTCGGCCGCTCGTACGAGGCGATCATCCGCGTCAACTCGCAGTCCGGCAAGGGCGGCGTCGCCTTCCTGCTGCTCAGCCGGTACGGCCTCGACCTGCCGCGCGGGCTGCAGGTCGAGTTCGCGCAGAAGGTGCAGGCGATCACCGACGCCGAGGGCGGCGAGCTCGCGGCGGACGAGCTCTACGACATCTTCCGGGAGCAGTACCTCGAGGTCGGCGAGCCGTACGAGCTCGTCTCGTACCGGCACGAGGCGAGCGACGCGACGGAGCAGCTCACCGCGACGGTGCGGTCGGGCGAGGAGCAGGTCGAGGTCCGCGGCGAGGGCAACGGCCCGCTCGCGGCGCTCGTGCACGGGCTCGCCGAGCGCTTCGGGATCGCGATCAGCGTGCGCGACTACCACGAGCATGCGCTGAGCACCGGTGAGGACGCGACCGCGGCGGCGTACGTCGAGGCGGACGTCGACGGCGAGCTCGTGTGGGGCGTCGGCATCCACGCGAGCATCGTCACCGCGACGCTGCGCGCCGTCGTGAACGCCGTCAACCGCGGCATCGCCGCGCGCCACAGCCAGGCGGCAGCGCTGCGCGCCTTCGACGCGCACTGACCCGCCTCAGAGCGTCGTGAGCCCCACGTAGTTCTCGGCGAGCGAGCGCGCGGCCGCCTGCGAGCTCGTCACGTAGCGCAGCTGCGAGAGCTGGAGCCGCGCGTCGAGCGGGTCGTCGCCGAGCCTGTGCAGCATCGAGGTCATCCACCAGGAGAAGTGCTCGGCGCGCCACACCCGCCGCAGGCACGCGTTCGAGTAGCCGTCCAGACCCGCGGTGCTGCCGCTCCCGTACCAGTCGGTGAGCGCAGCGGCGAGGATGCGAACGTCGGAGACGGCCAGGTTCAGGCCCTTCGCGCCCGTCGGCGGCACGATGTGCGCGGCGTCGCCGGCGAGATAGAGGCGTCCGTGCTGCATCGGCTCGGCGACGAAGCTGCGCATCCCCGTCACGCCCTTCTCGAGAATCGGCCCCTCGTGCAACGTCCAGCCCTCGAGGCCGGTGCGCAGCTGCAGCTCCTCCCAGATGCGCTCGTCGGACCACTCTGCGAGGTTCTCGTCCGGGCGGCACTGCACGTAGTAGCGGGAGAGCTCGGGGGAGCGCAGCGAGAGCAGTGCGAAGCCGCGCGTGTGGTGCGCGTAGACGAGCTCGTCGATCGACGGCGCGACCCGCGCGAGGATGCCGAGCCAGCCGAACGGGTACTCCCGCTCGAAGGTCATGAGGACGCCGTCCGGGATGCTCGGGCGGCAGACGCCGTGGAAGCCGTCGCAGCCGGCGACGATGTCGCACTCGAGCTCGTGCGCCGATCCCTCGTGCGTGAAGCGAATGCGCGGACGCTCGGTCTCGAGGTCGTGGACGCTCACGTCGTCCACCTCGAACAGCAGCGGCAGGCCGCTCTCGAGCCGGGCCGCGATCAGGTCCTTCACCACCTCGGTCTGGCCGTAGATCATGATCGAGCGATCCTCCGCGAGCTCGCTCAGCGCGACGTGGTGGCGCTCGCCGTCGAACTGGAGGTGGATCCCGTGGTGGACGATCCCCTCGCGGTCCATGCGCCCGCCGACGCCCGCCTCGCGCAGGAGCTCGACCGTCCCCTGCTCGAGCACGCCGGCCCGGATCCTGTGCTCGACGTAGTCGCGGTCGCGGTTCTCGAGCACGACCGACTCGATCCCGGCGACCTCGAGCAGCCGCGCCAGCGTCAGGCCCGCGGGCCCGGCGCCGACGATCCCGACCTGCGTCCTCACGCCCCGTCGTCGTCGAGCACGCGCTGGAGGACGTGGAAGGCGGTGTTCGCCGCCGGCACGCCGCAGTAGACGGCCGTGTGGAGAAGCACCTCGGCGATCTCGTCGGGCGTCATGCCGTTCCGGCGCGCGGCCCGGACGTGCATCGCCAGCTCGTCGAAGCGGCCGAGCGCGACGAGCGCGGTCAGCGTGATCGCGCTCCGCGTCTTGCGATCGAGGCCCGGCCGCGCCCAGATCTCCCCCCAGGCGTAGCGCGTGATCAGCTCCTGAAAGGCGGCCGTGTGCTCGGTCGTGCTCTCGATCGCGCGGTCGACGTGCTCGTCGCCGAGCACCTCGCGGCGGATGCGCATGCCGCGCTCGTACGCGTCGTCGGTCATGCGACGGCCCTTTCCTCGAGATGAGACAGCACAGCAGCAGCGAACGCGTCGGGCTGCTCGACGTTGGCGAGGTGCGCGGCGTCCGGAAGCGTTACGAGCGCGGCGTTCGCAATCCCGCCGACGAGCGGGTCGAGGACATCCGGCGGCGTGACGGGATCCTCCGCGCCGGCGAGGACGAGCACGGGCTGCCCGATGCGGCCGAGCTCGCTGCGGAAGTCGAACGCGCCGACCGCCTCGCACCCGCGCGCGTAGCCCTCCGCGGGAATCGTGAGCAGCTCGCCGATCACGCCCTCCGCCGCGGGCGAGTCGCGAAACGCGGGCGTGAACCAGCGCTCGCGGATGCCCGCTGCGACGGCCGCCGTCCCGTTGCGGCGGACGAGGTCGGCGCGCTCGCTCCACATCTCCGGCGTGCCGATCTTCGCGCCCGTGCACGCGAGGACGAGCCGGTCGACGCGCTCCGGCGCGCTCGCGCCCAGCAACATCGCCACCATGCCGCCGAGCGACAGCCCGCACACGGCGAGGCGGCCGATCCCGAGCTCGTCGAGGACGGCGAGCGCGGACGCGGCGATGCCGTCGACCGTGACGGGGCGGTCGGGAACCGGCGCGCCGCCGTGCCCCGGATAGTCGAAGCGCACGACGCGGAGGCACGACGCGAACGCGGCGAGCTGCGGCTCCCACACGTTCGTCGTGCTGCCGAGCGAGCCGAAGAGCGCGAGCGCCGGCGCACCCTCGGGGCCGTCGAGGCGGCAGCCGAGCCTCACGCGGCCGCCCGGTAGAAGGCGAGCGCGCGGTCGACGAACGCCTCCGCCGAGCCCAGGTCGCCGGCGTCGAGGTCGCCGCTCATGTTCGCGCGCATGCGCGCCGTGTCCACCCGAAGCCCCTCGAGGCACTCGCGCGCGGCATCCACGGCGCCTCCCGACAGCGCGAGCAGGTCGGAAAGCGCGCTCCACTCCGCATGCCAGTGGCCGGCGGCGCGCTCGTGCTCGTGCTCGCCGCCGGTGAGCACACCGGCGCTCGCGTGCGCGAGCCGGGCGCACGCGCGCGCCCGCACGGCCCGCATCGGGTTGTGCTTGTGCGGCATCGCCGTCGACACGCCGCCCGGAGCCTCGGAGACCTCGCCGACCTCGGTCTGCGCGAGCAGGACGACGTCGAGGCCGATCTTCGCGGCAGCCGCTGCAACCGCGTCCAGCGCCGCTGCAAGCTCCGCGAGGGGCCACCGGTGCGCATGCCACGGCACGACGGGCTCCTCGAGCCGGAGCTGCCGGGCAAAGAGGCGGAGCACGTGGATCCCCTGCGCGCCGAGCGGCGCGAGCGTCCCCGCCGCCCCGCCGAGCTGGGCCGGCAGCCGGACCGCCCTCAACCTCGCCCGCGCCTCGACGACGGCGACGAGCCAGCCGGCCGCCTTTCCGCCGAAGGTCGTTGCGACCGCCTGCTGGAGCAGCGTCCGGGCGGCCAGCGGCGTCGACCGGTGCTCCTCCGCCAGCCGCGAGCACACGTCTGCCAGCGTCGTCAGCTCCTCGTCGACCAGCTCGCGGACGTTGCGAGCAACGAGCATCGAGGCGCTGTCCAGCACGTCCTGGGTCGTCGCGCCGAGATGCACGTACCTGGCGTCCTCGCCCGTGTGCTCACGCAGCGCGCGCACGAGCGGCTCGACGGGGTTGCCGGAGACGCGGCCCTGCTCGCAGAGCTCGGCGACGTCGTAGAGATCGGGCCGGCATGCGTCCGCGATCGCCGCGGCCGCCGCGGGCGGGACGAGGCCCGCGTCCGCCTCCGCCTCCGCGAGCGCCTGCTCGACGTCGAGCATCGCAGCGAGCCACGCGTCGTCCGAGACCGCGGCGCGGAGCGCGGCCGGGACGAAGAGCGGTGCGAAGCTCGTCAATGGGCGAAGAAGACGGTGGCCCGGTCGCCCTGCATGCGGATATCGAAGCGCATCGCGCCATTCTCCTGCACGGCGATCAGCGTCTCACGGTCGGCTTCGGCCAGCGAGGACAGCACCGGGTCGCGCGCGTTCGCCTCGGCCTCGTCGGGGAAGTAGATCCGCGTCAACTGGTGCCGGAGCAGCCCGCGTGCGAAGACGAACGCGTCGAAGCGCGGGGCCCCGTCCGGCCCCGGGTCCGGCTTCGTGACGACGAAGGAGAAGCGCCCGTCGCCGTCCGTGCCACTGCGCCCCCAGCGTCTGCCGGCGGCGTCCCACAGCTCGATCATGCCGTCCCCGATCGGCGTCCCCTCGCCGTCGAGCAGCTGCCCGATCAGCTGGACGGCGCCCTGCGCCGAGCGCGGGGCGAGCTCGTTCTCGGCACGTCGGCAGAGGCCGATCGCGTAGTACGGGCCGACGGTCTGGGAGGGCGTGCGCGGCAGCGTCACGACTGCTCCTCGAGCGGCGTCGTCCCCGCGCCCCCGCGGCCGAGGACGATGTCCCACTCGTACGCGAGCGCCCACTCGGGCTGCGTCGCGTCGATGTCGAAGCGGGAGACGAGGAGCGCCCGCGAATTCGGATCGCGGACCGAGTTGAAGATCGGGTCGAAGACGAAGAGCGGATCGCCGGGGAAGTACATCTGCGTCACGAGCCGCTGCGTGAACGCGTGTCCGAAGAGCGAGAAGTGGATGTGCGCCGGCCGCCACGCGTTCTCGTGGTTCCCCCACGGGTAGGAGCCGGGCTTGATCGTGACGAAGCGGTAGCGGCCCTCGTCGTCGGTGAGGCAGCGGCCCGCACCCGTGAAGTTGGGGTCGAGCGGCGCCGGATGCTGGTCGACGACGTGGTGATAGCGGCCGGCTGAGTTCGCCTGCCACACCTCGACCAGCGCGCCGCGGACGGCACGGCCGTCCTCGTCCACGACCCGGCCGTGCACGACGATCCGCTCGCCGAGCGGCGCGCCCTCGTGCTGGCGCGTGAGGTCGTGGTCGAGCGGCCCGAGCGCCTGCGGCCCGAACACCGGCCCGGCGAGCTCGTGCAGCTCCTCGGGGAGCGAGACGAGCGGACGCTTCGGCGCGCGCCAGCGGGTCGAGCGGTAGCCGGGATAGTCGACCTGCACCTCCGGCCCGAAGCTCGGGTCGTCCGGCAGGACGATCGGCGATTCGTCGGCGTCGGCCATACTCACTGTCCTTTCGTCCGGGACCGCGCGGCTCCAAGCCCGTGGCCGCCGGCAACGGCCGGGACGCTATGCCCTCGGGTGTCCGCTGTCAAGAACGCTGTTCTGAATAACGGGTGTTCCGAATACTGGAACGGATCGGGTATTGTCCGGGCATGACCGACGCCGAGGGCTCCGCGTACTCGCAGTCGCTCGAGCGCGGCCTGGCCGTGCTCTCCTCCTTCCGCTCGGGGCGCCCGCTGCTCGGCGTGAGCGAGCTGGGGCGCGACATCGGCCTCAGCCGCAGCACGACGCACCGCTACGTCGCCACGCTGGCGGCGCTCGGCTACCTCCAGCAGGACACGGAGACGAAGAAGTACCGCCTCGGCCCGCGCGTGCTCGACCTCGGCTTCTCGGCGATCAACTCGATGGAGTTGCGCGAGGTTGCCGCCCCGCATCTGCGCACCCTGAGCGACGAAACGGGCTACACGGTCAACATGGCGATCCTCGACCGGCTCGACATCGTCTACGTCGAGCGCTGCCGCAGCTCCCGCGCCGGGCAGCGCGAGATCGACCTCAACCTGCACGTCGGCTCGCGCCTGCCGGCCTACTGCACGTCGCTGGGCAAGGTGCTGCTCGCGTATCTGCCGCCGGAGGAGCAGGCAGAGACGCTGGCCGAGATCGAGCTCTCGCGCCGCGGCCCGAACACGATCACCTCGCGCACCGCGCTCTCCGCAGAGCTGAAGCGGGTACGCGCCGAAGGCCTCGCGATCAGCAACGAGGAGCTCGCCTACGGGCTCCGGTCGATCGCCGCCCCGATCCTCTCGCGCGACGGCGCCGCCTCGGCCGCGATCAATCTCGCCGTGCACAGCTCGATGGTCTCGATGAACGACCTCGTGGCGAGGCTCAGCCCCACGCTGCAGCGCACTGCGAGCGAGATCTCGGCGCATCTCGGGTATCGCGCCCAGTAGCTCAGCCCAACCCGAGCAGCCCGATCGCGTTCTCCTTCAGGATCAGCGGCCGTACCTCGTCCTTGAGCGGCAGCTCGGCGAAGTCGGCGAGCCAGCGGTCGGGGGTGATCAAGGGGAAGTCCGACCCGAAGAGCACCTTCGTGCGCAGCTGCGTGTTCGCGTACTGGACGAGCTGCGGCGAGAAGTACTTCGGCGACCAGCCCGAGAGGTCGATCCAGACGTTCGTCTTGTGCAGGCAGATCGAGATCGCCTCGTCCTGCCACGGAAACGACGGGTGCGCGAGCACGATCTTCAGCTCGGGGAAGTCGGCGGCGACGTCGTCGAGGCACATCGGGTTCGAGTACTTGAGTCGCAACCCGCCGCCGCCGGGCATGCCGGTGCCGATGCCGCTGTGGCCGGTGTGGAAGAGCGCGGGCAGGCCCGCCTCCGCGATCACCTCGTACAGTGGATAGGCGCTGCGGTCGTCGGGGAAGAAGGCCTGCAGGTTCGGGTGGAACTTGAACCCCCTCACGCCGTGCTCCCGGATCAGCCGGCGCGCGAGGGCGACGCCCTCCTTGCCGCGGGCGGGATCGACGCTCGCGAACGGGATGAGCACGTCGTCGTTCGCGTGCGCGATCTCGGCGATCTCCTCGTTCGAGATCGGCGGCCGGCCGCTCTGCGACTCCCAGTCGACGGTGAACACGACGGCGGCCAGGTTCCGCTCACGGTAGTAGGCGGCGACGTCGGCCGCCGTCGGCAGCGGCCGGTCGCTGTGGAAGTAGGAGGCCGCCGCCTTGCGGTACTCCGGCGGCATGCCGTCGAGGCCGGTGACGGAGACCTCCGCGTGCGCATGCACGTCGATGGCGACGACCCTGTCGACGTCGATCATGACCGGCGGACCGCGATCGCCTCGAGCACGTTCGGCAAGGCTACTCGAACGGCAGCTCGGCGATCGCGTCGGCGACGGCGTCGGGACGGCGATCGGCGGGGAGCGTGTCGACATCTGCTGCGCGCGAGATCCCGGTCAGCACGAGCGCAGCACGCGCACCCGCGCGTCGTGCCATCGCGATCTCGAGACCGAGGTCGTCGCCGACCACGAGCGTGCGGCGTGGCACGGTCCCGAGCACGCGGCACATCTCGCGCAGCGCCTCGGGGGCGGGCTTCCCGAGCGTCCGCGCCGTCACCCCCGTCGTCTGGCGGATGCCGGCGACGACGGCGCCCGACCAGCCGGGCGCACGACCGCCGCCGACGGAGAACGCCGCTGCCGTCGAGGTGGCGAGCAGAGGGGCTCCCGCCCACACGGAGTCGCAGGCGGCGCGGAGCTGCCCGTACGTGAGTGCGTCGTCCCAGCCGACGAGGACGACGTCGGCGCGGCCGTCGACCGTGTCTATCCCGAGCGCGTGCAGGGGCGCGACGACGCCCGGTCCGCCGAGCACGAGCACGGATGCGCCCGGGTGGCGGCGCGCGATCCAGCGCGCGGCGACGACGGCGGGGTTCATGAACTCGTCGTCGGCGAGCTCGAAGCCGACCGCGCGCAGGTCGGCGGCGTACTGCGCGGGCGGCCGTCCCGTGCCGTTCGTGAAGAAGAGGATGCGCCGGCCGGTCGCGCGGACCCGCGCGATCGTCTCGGCGGCACCCGCGATCGGCGTCGCGCCGACGACGCCGCCCGGGTCGCCCGCATGCAAGAGCGTGCCGTCGACGTCGAAGACGACGGCGTCGATCCCGTCGAGCAGGCTCACCGGCGCATCCGCAGCTTGAGCCCCGGCGCCTCGACCTCGACCTCGTGCAGCGGCCGCGCGACGAGCTCGCGGACGAGCTCGACGACCTCGCTTCGCGCCGGCGGCGGCGTCGCGCGGGGCCGGTCGGCGTCGCCCGTCTCGGCCGGCACCGTCATGAGCAGGAGCAGCTCCTCGTCGCTCACGCGATCGCCGTAGCGCGCGCGTGCGTCTGCAAGGTCCAGACGAGGTCTCTCTGCGCGGAGCTGATCCGCCTGCGGCGATGCGAGCACCTTCGCCGCAACGTCCGGATCGAGCTCTCCAGGCGGCGGGCCGAAACGGCCGAGCACGTACTTGACGATCGCGGATGGCACCTGTGCGTAGCGGTCGCCCGTCGTGACGTTGAGAAAGGCCTGCACGCCGATGAACTGCGAGAGGGGCGTCACCATGATCGGCCAGCCGAGCTCCTCACGCACGCGCGGCAGCTCCGCGAGCAGCTCGTCCCAGCGGCCGACCATCCCGAGCTCGTCGAGCTGGCGCCGGAGCGTCGAGGTCATTCCGCCCGGCAGCTGGTGCCGGTAGGCGGCGACGTCGTACTCGAGCGGGACGCCGACGGGCCGCCCGAGCCGGGCCGCGAGCCGTGTGAAGTAGGTCGACATCTCGGCGAGCGCGTCCTCGTCGAGGTCGACGTCGAAGCCCTCGGCGCGGAGGTTCGCGACCGTCTGCTCGGCCGACGGCTGCGACGAGCCGTTCGCGAGCGGCCGCACCGCGGTGCACACGAACGACGCGCCGAGGCGTGCGGACTCGAGATACGTCGGGCCTGCCATGGTCAGCGTGTCGTGGGAGTGCACCTCGAGCGGCAGATCGGGCGCGGCCGTCCGGAGCGCGGGGACGAGCGAGCGCACGCGCTCGGGGGTCAGTAGCCCGCCCGGATCCTTGAGGTTGAGCACGTCGACGTGCGGGCTCGCGGCGACGGCCTGCGCACGCTCCGCGTAGTACTCGTCGGTGTGGACGGGACTGATGCTGAACACGAGCCCGAGCAGCACCTCGGCAGCCCCTTCGCGCTTTGCGATCTCCGCGATGTCCAGCCCGGTTACGACGTCGTTCATCGGCTCCGCGACCCAGATGCGCCGCACGCCGTTGCGGATCACGCAGCGCAGCGCGAGCTCCATGACCTCGCGCGGCGCGCGCTCCCACGAGATGAAACGCATCCCGGGAGTGATGAAGCCGAGCGGCGTGTCCGGCATCAGCTCGCGGATCACGCGGATCCGCTCCCACGGGTCCTCACGGTGCCAGCGCACCGTCATCGCCATGTGCGTGCTGCTCGTGAAGTCGACCGCGTGAAAACCGACGCGGTCCATCGTCCGCGCGATGTCGGCGATCATCGGCGTCGTCAGCGCGTTCGCGCTCCAGAGGCTCTGGTGGCCGTCGCGAACCGTCGTGTCGACGAGCTCGATCACGCCGGCCGCACGCGGAAGAGCACGTCGCCGAACTCGACCGCCTCGCCGTTCGCGCGACAGACCTCGGCCACCGTCCCGCGCACGCCGGCGGCGACGGCGCTCATGAGCTTCATCACCTCGATGATGCAGACGAACGTCTCGGGCTCGACGGCGCTGCCGACGTCCACGAACGGCGCCTCACCCGGCGCCGGCGCGCGGTAGAACGTCCCGATCATCGGCGCGGTCACGTCGACGAGGCCGTCGGCGTGCGCGGGCGTCTCGACCCGCAGCTGCGACGGAGGCTCACCGCGGCGAAAGCGGACGGTGAACCGCGGCGTCTCGAGGTCGAGCTCCTCGACGCCCGCCTCGTCGACGAGCCGGAGGATCTCCTGCACGTCCTCCGGCGTCAGATCCGGGCCGCTCACGCCGCCGGTTTGCCGCCGGTGAAGGTCGCCACGATCGCGGCGAACGCGCTCTGCGCGGCGGCGGCCTTCCGCCGCTGCGTCCATACCGTCTCGGGCCGTGCCTGGAGGAGGAAGATCTCGTCGAGCCGACGGTCGATCGCCCACTCGATGTCCTGCGCCCGTCCGTAGTGCAGCTCGACGCTTCGACCGAGATCGGCGAGATGCTCGACCTCTACCGGTTCGAGACACAGGCGCGCACGGCGATCGTCCTCGACCTCGCGAACGAGCGTGCCGCCGCCTTCGTCGGCCACGCACTCGACCGCCTTGGCCCCGATCTCGCTGCGCACGAGCTGGCGTGTCACCTTCGAGTAGAGATAGGAGTCCGGAGTGACCTCGCCGCCGACCACCGTCACGCCGAGGCCGTAGCTCGCGTCGATCGCGATCGACGAGGGATCGCCCGTGACGGGATTGAGCGTGAACATGACGCCCGCGACACGCGCGTCCACCATGGTCTGCACGGCGACGCTCATCCCGGCCGCTCCCCCGTGCCGCGCGCGGTACGCGAGCGCCTCCGCGTTGAAGTAGCTCGCCCAGCAGCGCCGGACGCCCGCCAGGACGTCGGTTGCGCCGCGGAGCCAGAGGTACGTGCTCTGCATGCCCGCGAAGCTCGCGTCGGCAGCGTCCTCGGCGAGCGCGCTCGAGCGCACGGCGACGGCAGGATCCCGAAGCCCGAGCTCCTCGCCGAGCCGGCGGTAGCCGACCGCGACCGCGGCGGCGATCTCCGCGGGCACGTCCAGCGACTCGACGAACGCCCGCACGTGCTCCGACTTCTGCTCGAGCGCCGCCACGTCCTCCGGGTCGATCCCGGCCAGCAGCGCGTCGACGCGCCGCTGCACGACGGCGTCGAACGCCGCAGTCGTCACGGCAAACCCCGGCGGAACGGGAAAGCCCGCCTGCATCAGGTCTCCGAGATGCGCGTTCTTGCCGCCGACGAGTGCGACGTCGTCGAGGTCGAGCGCGCGGAACGGGACGACGTGCACCGTCAGTCGAGGATCGTGACGGTCCCGTTGTCGCCGTCGACGCGGACGCGGTCGCCGGTCTTGATCTGCTTCGTCGCATGGCCGGTGCCGACGACGGCCGGCAGTCCGTATTCGCGGGCGATGATCGCGGCGTGCGACATCATCCCGCCGATGTCGGATACGGCTGCGGAGATCTTCGGGAACACCGGCGCCCAGCTCGGGGCCGTCACGGAGCAGACGAGCACCTCGCCCTGCTGCACGGCGCCGATCTCGTTGACGTCTCGCACGACGCGGGCAACTCCCTCGACGACGCCCGGGGATGCCGCGTATCCGTGCACGCCGGCCTCGCCGCCGCCCGCCCACGCGCGCAGCCGGTCGGCGGTGACCCCCCACAGCAGCTGCACCGTCGGATCGTTGATCACCTCGGGGACGGCGCCGAGCGCGGGCGGCGGCGTCCACTCCGCGAGCCGCGCGAGGATCTCCTTGCGGCGGGCGATCCGCGGCGGCCAGTAGAGCGTGCCCCGAGCTGCCGTGCCGGCGGCCCAGGCCAGGCCGAGGTCCGAGAGCGCCTCGTGCACCTCGTGGATGTTGAGGTGGAAGACGTCCTCGGCGTCGCCGAAGAGCCCGTGCTCGGCCATCACCGCGCCGATCTCGCGGAGCTTGTTGAAGAAGAGCGACGTGCCCCAGTGCTCGATGAAGAACTTGTGACCCTCGGCGTGCGGGAAGACGTGCCGGCAGAGGCCGAGCATCTCGTCGAACTGCCGCCGCTCGTCGTCGCCCGGGAGCAGCTCGCGACACTCCGCCGCGATCCGGTCGCGCTCGGCGAGCAGCTGCGCCTTCGGGCGCGCGAGCTCGGCGCCGTCGCGCAGCTGCGCGACGTAGCCGCCGATCGCCGCGAAGGGCAGGCGCAGGTCGTCCGCCCACGCGCGGTGGTGATGGTAGAAGCCGTCGCCCGTCGACATGAAGAACCACGGGTGCTTGCGCGACTCGAGATCCTCGATCCACGCGCGTCCGCCCTCGGTGTCACGCAGATCGGCGAGCACGTCCTCCGGCGCGCGCGCGCCGGCGAACGCGCCGTCGACCCCGAGCTCGAGCGCCTTCGCGGCGAGCCCCTTCAGCTCGTCGTCCGGGCGCATCATCGTCGTCTCGTAGCCGGCGATCATCTGCGAAAGCACCTGCAGGCCCAGGTCGGGGAAGGCGCTCTGGCAGAACTGGAAGAAGGTGAGGTAGGCGCCGTACGCGAGCAGCAGCAGCTCGAAGTGGAGCTGGTTGAGCTCGTTGTAGAGCTGCAGGCAGCGGTCGTACGCCGCGATCAGGCGGTAGTTCGAGCCGAGCCTGTGCTCGTGGATCAGCTCCTGCTCGTCCTCGAGCTCCCGCAGGCGCGGTATCTCGAGCGCCGACAGCTCCGCGATCCGCTTGTCGACCTCCGCCTGCCAACGATGGACGAGCGTGTCCCAGTTCTCGTAGTAGAAGCCGATCCGCGGCAGGAACGTCTCGAGCCGGCGCGCGATCGTTTCGGGGTCGGTCACCTCGTTCGAGGTGATGTAGACGTAGCCGTTGACGACGCGGTGCTCGATGCCGAGCACGGTCGGGATCGAGAAGACGCGGCCCTGGTACAGCCCGATCGAGAGGTAGCACGACTCGGCCGTGATCATGTCGAACGCGGGCATCGGCTCGGGGAAGTGCATGCCGTTGTAGAACCAGAACCGCTGCTCCTCCTCGGCGCGGCGGGCCGGGTCGAAGAGGAGGTAGTACGGGTACATCTCCTCCCAGCCGTCTGCGCCCTCCGGCGTCCCGATGTCGAAGGGGCTGCGGAATCCGTCGCTCATCGCGGTACCGTAACCGGGCCGAGCTCGGCCTGGAGCTCGACGCCCGCGGCGAGCACGTCGAAGTCGCGACCGGGCGGGCCGACGAGCGAGACGCCGACGGGGAGGCCGCTCTGCGCGCCCACGCCCGCAGGCAGCGCCGCGACCGGAAAGCCGGTCCAGTCCCAGGTGTGCGTGAGCGAGATCAGCGCCGCGTCGGTGAAGGCGTGGTCGTAGCCGTCGCCGCGCACCGGTGCGACGACCGGAACGGTCGGCTCGAGCACGGCGTCGATCCGGTTCGCGGCGAGCCAGTCGGTCCAGGCGAACGTGGCCTCGGCCCGGCGCGCCTGCGCGGCGAGGTACGCCTCCGCAGAGAGCGCCTGCGCCTCGGCGTTCTCCACCCACTCGCGCAGCGACGGCCGGTAGAGCTCGCGCCGCGCGTCGAAGCGGCGGTGGTACGGGAGCAGCTCGGCGAGCACGACCGCGATGAAGTCGTCGCCGACGTCGAGCGGCGCCTCGGGCGGCGGCGGCTCGACGAGCTCCGCCCCGAGCCGGCGGCAGGCGGCAAGCGCTCCGTCGAAGCCGGCCGCGACGTCCGCGTCGAGCTCGACGAGCCCGACCCGCGGCGAGACCGCGAGCCGAAGCTCCGCGAGCCCTCGAGCCCCCGGCGGCGGCCCGGGCAGGCCGAGCAGCGCGGCGAGCAGCGGCGCGCAGTCGGCGAGCGTCCGCGCCATCGGGCCCGCGTGGTCGAGGGTCGGCGCGAGCGGCACGACGCCGCGAAGCGGGACGAGGCCGCGGGACGGCTTCAGCGTCGAGGTGCCGGAGAGCGCGGACGGGATCCGCAGCGAGCCGGCGGTGTCCGTGCCGGTGGCGGCCGGCGTCATGCGCGCGGCGAGCGCCGCGGCCGAGCCGCCGCTCGAGCCGCCGGCGGACCGGTCGAGCGCCCACGGGTTGCCGACCTGGTCGGTCGTGCCGCCGACCGCGAACTCGTGCGTGTGCAGGTGCCCGAGCAGGACCATGCCGGCGCCCGCGAGCCGCGCCCAGGCGTCGCTGTCGCGCGCCGGCACCTCGTCGAGCAGGCGGCTCGAGGCGGTGAGCGGCTTTCCCGCCACCGCGTACAGATCCTTGAGGCCGACCGGCACACCGCACAGGGTCGGGGCGTCGCCGCTCGAGCGGCGCGCCTCCGCCCGGAGGGCGGCGGCGAGCGCGTCCTCCTCGTAGACCCTCACCCAGGCGTTGACGGACGCGGGGTCCCCGTCGCGGCTGTGCACGCCGTCGCTCTCCCGGATGCGCGCGAGGCACGCCTCGACGAGCTCCCGGGACGAGAGAGCCCGCGCCGCGAGCAGCTCCGCCGCGTCGAGGACGCCGAGGTCGGCCGGGTCGGTCGTCACGCGGGGATCATCTCCCATCCGGTATACACGGCTCTCGTCATGGCACTGCGCAGCACGCCTCCGTTCCGCGCCGACCACGTGGGCAGCCTCTTGCGGCCGCGGCGCCTGCTGCAGGCGCGGGAGGACCACGCCGCCGGCCGGATAGACGCCGCCGAGCTGCGCGCGATCGAGGACGACGCGATCCGCGAGGCCGTGACGATGCAGGAGAGCGCCGGGCTACGCGCCGCGACCGACGGCGAGTTCCGGCGTGCCTCCTGGCACATGGACTTCATCTACCAGCTCGACGGGATCACGAAGGAAGCCGGTCATATCGCCGTCAAGTTCTACAACGAGCAGGGCGAGATCGAGTTCACGCCGGCGGCGATGCACGTCAACGGCAAGCTCGGCGTCTCGCACACCATCTTCGGCGACGACTTCGCCTTTCTTCGGGAGACGGTGACGGCGAGCGTCCCGAAGCTGACGATCCCGTCGCCGAGCATGGTCCATTTCCGCAGCGGCAGAGCCGCGATCGACCCGGGCGTCTACCCGGACCTCGATTCGTTCTGGGCGGACCTGACCGCCGCGTATGCCGACGAGGTGGGCCGGCTGGGTGAGCTCGGCTGCATGTATCTCCAGTTCGACGACACGAGCCTCGCGTACATGAACGACCCGCACCAGCGCGACTACGTCGCGTCGATCGGCGGCGACCACGACCGCCAGCACGTCGAGTACATCCGCCACATCAACGAGGCGCTCGCCGGCCGACCCGAGGGGATGGCCGTGACGACGCACATGTGCCGCGGCAACTTCCGCTCGTCGTGGGTCGCGTCGGGCAGCTACGACTTCGTCGCGGAGGCGCTCTTCAACGAGCTCGACGTCGACGGCTTCTTCATGGAATGGGACGACGAGCGGTCGGGCGGCTTCGAGCCGCTCCGCTTCGTGCCGAAGGGAAGGCAGATCGTGCTCGGGCTCGTGACGACGAAGCACGGCGAGCTCGAGGCAAAGGACGACCTGAAGCGCCGCATCGAGGAGGCTTCTCGCTTCGTGGACGTCGAGCAGCTCTGCCTCTCCCCGCAGTGCGGCTTCTCGTCGACGGTCGACGGCAACGAGCTCAGCTACGACGAGCAGGTGGCGAAGCTGCGCCTCGTCGTCGAGGTGGCGGACGAGGTCTGGGGCTAACGCCGGCCGACGACCTCGAGCGTGCGCGGCTCGAAGCTCTCGACCGCCTCGCTGAGCCGCGCGACCCGCTCCTGGTAGCCGGCGAGCGCCCGCCAGTTCTTCACCGCGGACAGGCTCGCCCAGGGGCCGAAGCTCACGAACGTGCTCGGATCCTCCGCGTCACGGAGCAGGAGGGCCGGAGCCGCGAGTCCCTGCCGGTGGCTCCAGTCGACCCACTCGTCCCAGCGCGCGACGAACTCGTCCTCGCTCCCCGGCTTCACGTGCCAGGTGGTGTGGGTGTACGGCTCTGCCATCTCTGCCTGCCGGGTGAAGGCTAGCGCGCCCGGCGCGCGAGCTCGTCCTCGACGTCGCTCACGTCGACGCCGGCGACCGCGAGCAGGACGTACAGGTGGTAGATCAGGTCGGCCGCCTCCTCGGCGAGCCGGCCGTCGCCGGCGACGGCGGACAGCGCGGCCTCGACGGCCTCCTCGCCGAGCTTCTGCGCGCAGCGCCCGATGCCGGCCTCGGCGAGCGAGGCGGTGTACGAGCCCTGGGGCCGCTCGCGCACGCGCCCGACGACGGTGCGCCAGAGTGCAGGCGCGAAGCACGACCGCGACCCGGTGTGGCACGCGGGGCCGGCCGGCCGCACGCGCAGCAGCAACGCGTCCCCGTCGCAGTCGTCGCGGATCTCCTCGACCGCGAGCGTGTTCCCCGAGGTCTCGCCCTTGTGCCAGAGCTCCTGCCGCGAGCGGCTCCAGAACCACGCCTCGCCGCTCTCCCGCGTCCGGCGCAGCGCCTCCTCGTCCATCCACGCGAGCATGAGCACGCGCCCGTCGGACGCGTCCTGCACGATCGCCGCCCGCAGCTCAGGCAGCATCGCGGAGCGGGACGCCGAGGGAACGCAGCTCGTCGCGGAGCGAGCGCAGCCGCGCCGGCTGCTCGTGCAGGATCGAGGCCAGCAACGCCGCCTGCGAGACCTCGAGCGCCGCGGCGACGTGCGCGGCGCTGCCGGCGCCGCCCGAGGCGATCACCGGCAGCGACACCGCGTCGCGCAGCGCGCCGAGCAGCTCGAGGTCGTAGCCGCTCTGCGTGCCGTCACGGTCGATCGCGGTGACGAGCAGCTCGCCCGCGCCGCGCTCCTCGCACTCGCGTGCCCACGCGACGGTGTCGCGCTCGGCGTCGCGCGTCGCCGAGTGCGAGTGCACGCGCCCGCCCTCCGTGTCGATCGCGACGACGACCGCCTGTGCCCCGAGGGTGCGCGCGAGCTCGGCGATCAGCGCGGGCCGGGTCAGCACGGCCGAGTTGACGGAGATCTTGTCGGCGCCCGCCTCGAGCACCGCGCTTGCGTCCGCGACCGAGCGGATGCCGCCGCCGACCGTGAACGGGATCGAGACGCGCTCCGCGACGCGGGACGCGACCTCGACCGCGGAGCCGCGCCGCTCGAGCGTCGCGCTGACGTCGAGGAAGACGAGCTCATCGGCGCCCGCGTCCGAGTACGCGGCGCCCAGCTCGACGGGGTCGCCGACGTCGCGCAGCTCCCGGAAGCGGACGCCCTTGACGACGCGCCCGCCGGCGACGTCGAGGCACGGGATCAGGCGCGGGAGAGGCATCGCTCCAGAAACCGCGCACCGGCCTCGCCGCTCTTCTCCGGGTGGAACTGGACGCCGAGGAACGAGCCGGACTCGACGACTGCGACGATGCCCTCGCTCGTCGCAACCGCCGCGTCCGTCTCGGCGGCGTACGAGTGCGCGAACCAGTACGTCTCGCCGTTCGGCTCGACGGGCGCCCAGCCGATGCGGGGCACGCGCCCCTCGCGCAGGCGAACCGCGCGGCCGGCCACGAGCCCGAGCCCGGCGACCCCTCCGTCCTCCTCGCTCTCGTCGAGCGCGAGCTGAAGGCCGAGGCAGACGCCGAGGATCGGCCCGCCGGCGGCGGCGCGCTCACGCAGCGCGTGATCGAGCCCGCGCAGGCGTAGGCCGTCCATCGCCGAGCGCGCGGCGCCGACGCCCGGCAGCACGGCGAGGTCGGCGTCGAGCACCGACCGCGGCTCCTCCGCGAGCTCCGTTCGCGCCCCGAGCCGCCGGAACGCGAGCTCTACCGAACGGACGTTGCCCGCGCCGTACGCGCAGATCGCCACCGTCAAAGGAGGCCCTTCGTCGTCGGCAGCTCGCCGCCCTCGCGCGTGACCGCCGAGCGCAGCGCGCGCCCGACCGACTTGAACGCCGCCTCGGCGACGTGATGGGGATCGCGGCCGCCCGCCTCGACGTGAAGCGTCATCCGAGCGGCGCCGGCAAGGCTCTCGAGCGCGTGCCGGGCGAGGCCCGGGTCGTGCTCGAGGTCGATCTCGGCGCCACGCCGACCGCCGAGGTCAACTGCGGCACGCGCGAGCGCGTCGTCCATCGGCACGTCGGCCGAGCCGTAGCGCGCGATGCCGCGCCGGTCGCCGAGCGCGCGGTCGAGCGCCCCGCCGATCGCGATCGCGGTGTCCTCGGCCGTGTGGTGCGGGCCGGTCTCCCAGTCGCCGCTGCCCTCGACGACGAGGTCGAGACCGGCGTGGAAGGCGAGCTGCTCGAAGAGGTGGTCGTAGAGGCCCGCGCCCGTGGAGACGCGAACGCGGCTCTCTCCGTCGAGCGACAGCCTCACCCTGATCGCCGTCTCGGCTGTCGCGCGAACGTAGCGAGCTCGTCTTCGCCCCGCGTGGTCCTCGCCGCGGAACGCGGCGAGGAGCAGATCGTCGTCCTCGCGGTCGCGCACGGTGATGCGGACGCCGCCGCCGGTGACGCGCACGACGCAGCCCGCCATGAGCAGGTCGTCGGCGATCCGCTCGGCGTCGTCGGTCGCGAAGAAGACGAAGTTCGTGCGTGAGGGCGGCGACTCGAAGCCGAGCCCCCGCAGCTCCGCCGCGAGCCGCTCGCGCTCCTCGAGCACCGGCGTGACATCGGGCGGGTTCCGCAACGCGGCCAGCGCGAGCGCCACCGAGAGCGTCGAGACCGGCGCGGGAGACTGGCGCGCACGGAGCTCGGCGGCGAGCTCCGGCTCGGCGAGCAGGTAGCCGATGCGCGCCCCCGCGAGCCCGAACGCCTTCGAGAACGTGCGCACGACGACGACGCCGTCGTCGAGCAGGCCCGCCGCTGTCTCGCCGCCGCTGTACTCGAAGTACGCCTCGTCGACGACGAGCGGCCGTGCGTCGGGCAGCGGCGGCAGGTCGCCGATCGGGTTCGCCGGCCGGCAGCAGTACGTGAGCACGGGGCTCGCGTCCCCCACCTCGGCCCCTGCCAGCTCCGCGGCCGCCTGGAAGAGCGGGTACGTCGGCGCCGGCGGAATCGCAACGGTGTCGCCGGGCCGCGCGAACGCCCGGGCGCAGAGCAGCAGGAGATCGTCGGCGCCGGCGCCGAGGACGACGCACTCCGGAGCGACGCCGGCATACGCGGCGATCGCCTCGTCGATCTCCGGATAGCCCCCGTGCGGATACGTGTTGATCTCGGCGAGCGCGCCCGCGATCGCGCCCGGCCGCGAGCTCGGCAGCGGCAGCGGCGGCACGTTGCCGTCGAAGCGGACGATCTCGACCGGGTCGAGCCCCGCACGACGCGCCAGCTCCTCGGTCGACGGCGCCCAGGCGTACGGGCGGAAGCCTGCGGGAAGGGTGCTCATCGCTCGACCGCCGCGGCGTGAGCCGGCATGCCCTCGACGGCGGCGAGCGCGCGGACGACGGGCGCGACACGGGCGAGCCCGGCCGGCGTGAGCCGCTGCACCGTCACGGGCTTGAGAAACGTCTCGAGCCCGAGCCCGCCGCTCGAGCGGCCCCAGCCGCCCGTCGGCAGGACGTGGTTTCCCCCCGTCGCGTAGTCGCCGGCGGCGACCGGCGAGCTCTCGCCGACGAAGACGGCACCGGCGTTGCGGATCCTGCCGGCGAGCGACTCCGCCTCGCCCAGCAGCACGACGTGCTCCGGGGCGAGCTGCTCCACCTCGGCGAGCGCCGCCTCGAGATCGTCGCCGTCGACGAGCGTGCAGACGCTGTCGGAGCCGTGCTCGGCCTGCGCGGCAAGCTCGAGCTCGGCGATGCGGCGGGTGCCGCCGCGCCCGAGCACGACCGCAACCTCGGACGGGCCGGCCGGCAGGTCGATCGCGACGTCGCGTGAGACGAGCAGCTTCGCCTCGTTCACGACGGCGCTGCCCGGCCCGGCGATCTTGTCGACGTGCGCGATCGTCTCGGTGCCGTACGCGAGCGCGGCGACGGCGTGTGCACCGCCGACGGCCCAGACCTCGTCCAGGCCGAGCAGGTGCGCCGCGGCGGCGACGAGCCCCGCTCCGGCCGGCGGCGTGACGACCACGATGCGCGACACGCCCGCTGCGCGCGCAGGCACGGCGCACATCACGAGCGTCGACACGAGCCCGCGCGGCACGTAGATCCCGACGGAGCGCAGGGGCAGCCAGCGCCGCTCGAGCATGACGCCCGGCTCGACCTCGAGCGAGACGTCGGCAGGCCGCTGCAGCTCGTGCCACCGGCGCACGCGTCCTGCGAGCGCGAGCACCTCCTCCTCCGGCAGGCCGTCCGCAGGTTCCGCACGCGCGGGCTCGACGCCGTCGAGGCGCAGCGCCCACTCGCGCAGGGCCACGTCGCCCCGCTCGCGCACGTCCGCGACGATCTCGCTCACGGTCGCCGTGACGCTCATCCCAGCATCCGTTCCACGGGCACGAGCAGGATCGAGGAGGCGCCCGCCGCCTCGAGCGCCGGCAGCAGCCGCCAGACGTCGGCGGCGGGAACGACGCTGTGCACCGCCACCATCCCGGGCTCCGCGAGCGGGAGGATGCTCGGCGCTCGCGAGCCGGGCACGAGCGCGCAGATCTCCGCGAGCGCCGACTCCGGCGCGTTGAGCATCAGGTAACGCGCGGCGCGTGCCTCGACGACGCTGCGGAAGACCGCCGCGAGCTGAAGCGTCTCCGCGCCCGGCTCGGGCGGTGCGATCAGCACCGCCTCGGACTCGAGCAACGGCCCGAGCGAGCGCAGGCCGTTCGTGCGCAGCGTACTCCCGCTCGAGACGAGGTCGACGATCGCGTCGGCCAGGCCCAGCCGAGGCGCGAGCTCGACCGACCCGTCGACCGGCACGAGGTCCACCGGCTCCGGCAGCAGTGCGGCCGCGAGCCGCGGGAACGTCGTCGCCACGCGTGCGCCGCGCAGCTCCGCCGCCGTGGTGAACGGGGACTCGACCGGCACCGCCACCTCGAGCGTGCACGCGCCGAAGCCGAGGCGCAGCACCTCCGTGACGTCGACGCCGCGCTCGCGGACGATGTCGAGACCCGTGATGCCGCAGTCGACGACGCCGTCCTGCACGTACTCGGGAACGTCGTCCGCGCGCACGAGCAGCGCCTCGACGGGAGCGTGGCGGCAGGGGAACGCGAGCGCGCGGTCGCCCGGCGTCTCCGGGCCGAGCCCGGCGTCCTCGAGCAGGGCGATCGCCGGCTCGCGCAGGCGGCCCTTCGAGGGGACCGCGATCCTCAGGAGACCCGGCGACGCCGGCGCAGCGCCAGCGCGTAGCCGCCCTCGCCGCGGTGCAGCCACTGCGCCACGCGCGTCACCGTCGTCGTCGACGCGTGCGCGCGGCGCGCGACCTCCAGGTACGGGAGCCCCTCGTTCAGCAGCCGCGCCACCTGCCAGCGGTGGGCCATCGCGTCCAGCTCCGCGATCGTGCAGAGATCCCGCAGGAACCGCTCCGTCTCGTCCCTCGTCCGCAGCGACGCGATCGCCGCGAACAGCTCCTCGTGCTCGCTCGTCGGCCAATGTGAAGGCTCGGCAGTGGTCGTGGCTCTTGCCATCGTGTTAGCATGTTACCACGATGACACGGGAGTTCGCAATAGTCCCGGCGGTGGACGTCCTGGACGGCCGGGCCGTGCGGCTGCTCCAGGGCGACTACGACAGGGTCACGCTCGACGCCGGCGACCCGCTCGCGCTGATCCGGAGGCTCGCCGCGGCCGGGCCGCCGTGCCTCCACGTCGTCGCGCTCGGAGCCGCCCGTGACGGCGGCGCGCCGGTCCAGCTCGCGCGCGACGCGGTCGCGGCGGCCGCACCCGTGCCGGTGCAGCTCGGCGGCGGCGTGCGGACGATCGGCGATGCGGAGGCGCTCGCGGCAGCCGGCGTCGCCCGCGTGATCATCGGCACTGCGGCCCTCGGCCCGCTGCCCCTCCGCGCCTTCGTCGAGGCCGTCGGCGGCCGGCTGGCCGTCGCGATCGACGTCGCCGGCGGGATCGTCCGCACCGCCGGCTGGCGAGAGTCGAGCCAGATCACGGCGGCCGAGGCGCTCGAGCGCTGCACGAATGCGGGAGTCACGCACGTCGTCTGCACGGCGATCGACCGGGACGGCACCGCCTCGGGCCCCGACCTCGACCTGCTGCGCGAGGTGCGCGCGCGCTTTGCGGGGACGGTGTACGCGGCGGGCGGAATCCGCGACGCAGCCGATGTCGAGGCGGTGCGGGCGACCGGCGTCGACGGCGTCGTCGCCGGCCGCGCCTTCCTCGAGGGGACACTCGAGCTGCCGGGCCCTTACGAGCTCGGCTTGCGGTAGATCGCCGTGTAGCGCAGAGGCGCCTTCGAGCGCCGCACGAGCCGAAGCCCCTGCTCGGCCGCCACGCGGTCGAGCCCGCGGCGGGTCGGGAACCGCTCGCCGCGCGGCGCGACGAAGTCGCGGTAGAGGAGCCGCCCTCCCGGCCCCAGGACGCGCGCCATCTCAACGAAGGCCCGCCGCCACTCCCGGATGTGGTGTGTCGTCTTGCTCGGTGTGGACGAGGTCGAACTCGCCGTCTGCGAAGGGGAGACGGGTCGAGGTAGCGGGCGGCGAGGGAGTCCGTGCCCGCCGCGACGGCGGCGTCGATCTGCTCCGGGTCGACGTCGACGGCGGTGACCTCGAGGCCACAGGCGGTCGCGAGACGGATCGGCGCGGCCCCGTTGCCGCAGCCGACGTCCAGAAGGCGCTCGCCCTGCAGCTCGACCGGACGGGCGCCGGCCGTGGCGGCGGCGCCGCTCGACCGGTATCACGCGACGCTCGCGGCCGCGACGCGCCGCCTCTCCCCTGCCGAGCGCGAGGCGGTCGCCGGCTTCCTCGCCGCGGCAGCCGCGGCTGCGGCTGCCGCCGCCGACGCCCTCCTGACCGAGGACGCCGGCCCTACGCGCTGAGCACGCGGCGCATGCCGCGGACGGCCTGGGCGATCCGCTGCTCGTTCTCGACGAGCGCGAAGCGGACGAAGCCCTCGCCGTCCTCGCCGAAGCCGCTGCCCGGGCTGGCGGCGACGAGCCCCTCGCGGAGGAGCCGCAGCGCGAACGCGTGCGCTCCCTCGGCGGCGAAGCGCTCCGGGATCCGCGCCCAGACGAACATCGTCCCCTGCGGCCGCCCGACCTCCCAGCCCAGCCGCGCGAGCCCGTCGCAGAGCGCGTCGCGGCGGCCGCGATACACCTCCGCCACCTCTGCAGGACGTCCGGCCGCCTCGCGCAGCGTCACGGCTGCGGCGATCTGGAGCGGCTGGAAGGCGCCGTAGTCGAGGTACGACTTGAGCCGCGCGAGCGCGGCGATGACGTCGGCGCTGCCGAGCACGAAGGCGACCCGCCAGCCCGCGAGCGAGAAGCCCTTCGTCAGCGAGTACAGCTCGACCGCGACCTCCTGCGCCCCCTCGGCCTCGAAGATCGACGGCGGCCTGTAGCCGTCGAAGGCGAGGTCGGCGTACGCGAAGTCGTGCACGAGCACGAGCTCGCGCTCGCGCGCGAAGTCGACGAGGCTCTGCATCAGCGCGAGATCGGCGCAGGCGGTGGTGGGGTTGTGCGGGAACGAGCAGAGCAGGACGCGTGGCCGCGGCTGCGACGCGTGCCACGCCGCGTCGGCGTTCGCGAGGAAGTCGACGCCGACGCCGACGTGAACGCGCTGAACGGCGGCGCCGGCGAACACCGGCCCGAACAGGTGGATCGGATAGCTCGGGCTCGGCACGAGCGCGACGTCGCCGGCGCCGAGCAGCACCCAGAGAAGGTGCACGAGCCCCTCCTTCGCCCCCAGCGCGAGCGTCGCCTCGCGCTCCGGGTCGAGCTCGACACCGTAACGGCTGCGGTAGCGGTCGCAGATCGCCTCCCGCAGCCGCGGCAGTCCGCGGCTCGAGGAGTAGCGGTGGTTTCGCGGCAGGAGCGCCGCCTCGCGCAGCTTCTCGATCGACACCTCGGACGGGGCCACGTCCGGGTTGCCGAAGCCGAGATCGATCACGTCCTTGCCCTGGCGCCGCAGCTCGAGCTTGAGGCGCTCTACCTCGGCGAACGCATACGGCGGCAGTGCGCCGACTCGGCGGAACTCCATCAGCCGGTATTCCTCAGGGCCGCGGCGATTCCCGCAATCGAACGAAGAAGCGGCGGCACCGCCTCCTCGTCGCCGCCGCGGTAGCGACGCAGCAACTCGACCTGGATCGCGTTCATCGGGTCGACGTATGGATTGCGAAGCTTCACGGAGCGCTGGATGACGGGCTGCCGGTCGAGCAGCTCGTCGGCCTCCGCGATCTCGAGCACGGCGGCGACCGTGCGCGCGTGCTCGGCCGCGATCGGCCCCCAGAGGCCACGGTCGCCGGTGAGCTCGAGGTACTCCGCCGCGATCTCCATGCTCGACTTCGCGAGCGCCATCTCGAGGTTCTGCACGAGCGAGCGGAAGAAGGGCCAGGCGCGGTACAGCGCCCGCAGCTCCTCCATGCCGGCCTCGGCGAAGGCGCTGCCGCAGCCGTACCAGGACGGCAGCAGGCAGCGGTTCTGCGTCCACGCGAAGACCCACGGGATCGCGCGGAGCGAGCCGAGGTAATCGGCACCCCCGGGCCGCCGCGCGGGACGCGAGCCGATGTTCAGCAGCGCCAGCTCGTCCACGGGCGTGAAGGACCGGAAGAACGCGGCGAAGCCGACGTCGTCGACGAGACAGCGATAGACGGCGCGTGAACGCTCCGCGAGCCGCTCGACGAGCGCCTCGCCACCGTCCGGCGGACGGACGCCGGTCGCCGCCGGCGCCGCTGCGAGGAGGGTCGCCGCCAGCGCCGCCTCGAGATTGCGATGGGCGAGCCCCGGCAGCCCGTACTTGAAGGCGATCGTCTCGCCCTGCTCGGTGAGCTTGAGCCGGCCCGGCGGCACGCCCTGCGGCTGGGCGAGGATCGCGTCGTAGGTCGGGCCGCCGCCGCGTCCCGCGGAGCCGCCGCGGCCGTGGAAGACCGTCAGCTCGACGCCGCGTGCACGCGCGACCTCGGCGAGCGCGACGAGCGCGCGGCGGATCTCCCACTGTGCGGCGAGGTACCCGGCGTCCTTGGCCGAATCGGAGTAGCCGACCATCACCTCGCGGCAGCCCACCGTGTCGACCAGCTCCTCGTAGATGCTCGGCGCGGCGCGCAGGTCGGTGACCGACTCGAACAGCGGAACGACCGACAGCTGCTCGCCGCTCAGCGCGTGCACCCGTTGCACGTCGGCGGCCGACTCCGTGCCCGAGACGATCACCGTGTCGAGCGCGGCGCTCCCGTGTCTGCGTCGCGCCTCCCCCGCCGCGCCGAGCAGCTCGCGGATGCGCTCGTCGCTCTCGCGCGCATGCACTCGCACGTCGAGCTTCGCGAGATGGAAGCCGAACAGCTCGACGCGGCGGCGGAGCGCGGCGAGCCCGCCGTCGGCGATCCGTACGCCGCGGTTGGCGCGGAGGCTGCGGTCGAGCACGTCGAGGTCCTCGGCGAAGCGCGCGGCCGACGGGTATGCGTCGTCGTCGAGCCGCCGCCAGACGAACGAGAGCTTGCGCCGGTAGGGCTCGTCGAGGTTCTGGTCGCCGATCGCCTCCGTGTACTCCGGCAGCTCGCGCTCGTCGCGGGCGATCGAGTCGCGCAGGTCGCGGTCGATCGGAGTCAGCCGGGAGGAGACGCCGATCTCCGCGGCGAGCGCGCGCACCTCGTCGCGGTAGCGCGCCAGCAGGAATCCCCTCGCACGCGCGAGCGCCTCACGGATCGTGTCCGCGCCCGTACTGGGATTGCCGTCGGCGTCGCCGCCGATCCACGTGCCGAAGCGAAGCGGCGGCGCTGTATCGGGAAGACGCAGCCGATACTCGGCCAACAGCCGCTCGGCGGCGTCGACGAGGCTCTGCTCGAAGAACCAGTGACCGTTGCGGATCTCGTCGACGACGCGCGGGCGGCGAGAGCGAACCTCGTCGGCCTGCCAGAGCATCGTGATCTCGGCGGCGAGCTCGTTCTCGATCTCGGCACGACGCAGCGGCGAGAGCAGCGGATCGTCGAGCTCCTCGAGCAGCGCGCTGACACGGAGGTGCGCGGCGAGCACGGTGCGTCGCGTCGCCTCGGTGGGATGCGCGGTCAGGACGAGCTCGAGCGAGACGCTTCGCGGTACGTCGTCGCCGAGCTGCGCGAACGCGTCGGCGAGCGACTCGCGCGGCACACGCTGCTCGTGCAGGTACTCGCGCCGACGGCGTACGCGGTGATGCTGCTCGGCAACGTTCGCGAGCTGGAAGTAGAGCGCGAACGCGCGCAGCACGCCGGCCTGGCGGGCGAGGGGCAGCTCCTCGACCGCCGAGCGCAGCTCGTCGAGCGCAGCGCCGCCGCGCGCCTCGCGCGCGAGTCGCCGGACGTGCTCGACGTCCGCGAGCAGCGTCTCGTCCTCCTGCTCGACGAGCACCCGTCCGAGCAGGTCGCCGAGCAGGCGGACGTCGCGCCGGAGCGCAGCGTCCGCCCGGGCCTCGTCCTCGCGCACCGCCATGGAGCAAGGGTAGGCGGCCGCCGGTGCGAAACCGGACAATCCGTTGCCTCGCCCACCTCCCCGGGGCTAGCCTCGAGCCATGGGGCGCACGCTGTTCGAGAAGGTGTGGGAGAGCCATCTCGTCAGTCAGGGCGAGGGCCGTCCCGACCTGCTCTACGTCGACCTCCACCTCGTCCACGAGGTCACCTCGCCGCAGGCGTTCGAGGGCCTGCGCATCGCCGGCCGCCGTGTGCGCCGGCCCGACCTGACGCTCGCGACGATGGACCACAACGTCGCCACCGGCGACGACACGCCGGCCGACCCGCTCTCCGAGCTTCAGCTCGACGCGCTCGCGCGCAACTGCGCCGAGTTCGGTGTCCCCCTCTACGCGACCGGCAGCGGCCGCGAGGGGATCGTGCACGTGATCGGGCCGGAGCTCGGCCTCACGCAGCCGGGGCTCACGATCGTGTGCGGCGACTCCCATACATCCACGCACGGCGCCGTCGGCGCGCTCGCGTTCGGCATCGGCACGTCGGAGGTCGAGCACGTGCTCGCGACGCAGACGCTCGCCCAGCGCAGGCCGCGCTCGCTGCGCATCCGCTTCGAGGGCGTCATGCCGCCCGCCGTGACGGCGAAGGATCTCGTCCTCGCCGCGATCGGCAAGCTCGGCGTCGACGGCGGTGTCGGCCACGTGGTCGAGTACGCCGGGCCGGTGATCGAGCGGCTCTCGATGGAGGGCCGGCTGACGATTTGCAACATGTCGATCGAGGCCGGAGCGCGCGCAGGGATGATCGCGCCGGACGAGACGACGTTCGCCTACCTCGAGGGTCGCGCCGGCGCGCCGCAGGGCGCCGCCTGGGAGGCCGCGCTCGACCGCTGGCGGGCGCTGCCGACCGACGCCGACGCGACCTTCGACCGCGAGGTCGTGATCGACGCCACCGCGATCCGCTCGCAGGTGACGTGGGGTACGAACCCGGGCATGGTCGTCCCGATCGACGGCGCCGTGCCCGATCCCGCAGCGATGGACGACGCCGACGATCGCGCCGCCGCCGAGCGGGCGCTCGCGTACATGGGGCTCGAGCCCGGGACGCCGATCCGCGAGATCGAGGTCGGCCGCGTCTTCATCGGCTCGTGCACGAATTCGAGGATCGAGGACCTGCGCGCCGCAGCCGCGGTCGTGCGTGGAAGGCACGTGCATCCCTCCGTGCGTGCCATGGTCGTCCCGGGCTCAGCGCAGGTGAAGAGGCAGGCCGAAGCAGAGGGCCTCGACCGGATCTTCACAGCCGCGGGCTTCGAATGGCGGCGCGCAGGTTGCTCGATGTGCCTCGGCATGAACCCGGACATCCTCGCTCCGGGCGAGCGTTGCGCATCCACCTCGAACCGCAACTTCGAAGGCCGGCAGGGGGCGGGCGGGCGCACCCACCTCGTCAGCCCCGCCGTCGCCGCAGCGACCGCGCTTGTCGGTCATTTCGCGGAGGCGGGTGAGGTATGAGGGCGTTCCGCACGGTGACGTCGCGCGCAGCGGTGCTCGACCGCCCCGACGTCGACACCGACCAGATCATCCCCAAGCAGTTCCTCAAGCGGATCGAGCGGACCGGTTTCGGCGAGTTCCTCTTCTTCGACTGGCGCAAGGACCCCGACTTCGAGCTGAACCGGCCGCAGGCGCAGGGGACGCGGATCCTGCTCGCCGGCCGCAACTTCGGCTGCGGCTCGTCTCGCGAGCACGCGCCGTGGGCGCTCCAGGACTACGGCTTCGACGCGGTGGTCGCGCCGTCGTTCGGCGACATCTTCAAGCAGAACTCGCTCAAGATCGGGCTGCTCCCGGTCACGCTGCCCGCAGAGCAGGTGCACGAGCTGATGGCGCGTGCCCGCGACGGCGAGGAGCTGACCGTCGACCTCGGGGCACGTACCGCCGGCGGCTTCCCGTTCGAGCTCGACGACTTCCAGCGCGAGTGCCTGCTGGACGGCCTCGACGAGATCGCCCTCACGCTGCGCGAGGACGCTGCGATCGCGGCGTACGAGGCTGCGCACGCGGCCCCCATCTCGACGCTGGCGGTCTAGCCTTCGCCCTCCTGGGCGACCACTTCGTGCTTCATCAGCGCGAGCAGCTCGTGATAGAGGCGCGACAGCCCCTCGCCCGAGAGCGGCCCTCGGTTCATGCGGTGGAGGTACTGCAGCATCCACTCCTCCCGCGCGAGGTCGACGAAGCCGATGCCGTGCTCCTCCTTGTAGCGCTTCAACTGGGCGACGAGCTTCAGCCGCTTGTTCACGAGCTCCACGAGCGACCTGTCGAGATCGGAGATCTCGCGGCGCACGCGGGCGACGTGCGGATCGTCGACTGCGCTCATCTCGCCTCCTCTGCCGCCTCGTAGACCCCGAGCACACGGTGCGATCGCGTCATCTCGCCGAGCTCGGCGAGCGCCGTGCGCACGGCGGTGTCGAGCGGATGCCCCGCGACGACGGCGTCGAAGCGGTAGCTCCAGGGGGTCGCGGGAATCGGGCGCGAGTCGATGCGGACGAGGTCGAGCCCCGCACGCGCGAACGGGCCGATCGCGTGGTGGAGGGCCCCCGGCCGGTGATCGGTCACGAACGTGAACGCCGTGCGCGCCTCGCTCCGGCGCGCGCCGACCCACGTGTACGGGGCGATCGAGACGAAGCGGGTGAACGCCGGACCGTCGCCGACGTCGTCCTCGAGCACGACGAGGCCGTACAGCGCGGCGGCCCCGGCGCCCGCGATCGCCGCGACCGTCGGATCGCCGACCTCCGCCGCCTCCCGCGCCGCCTCCGCCGTCGTCGCCGCGGGCATCGCCACGGCCTGCGGCAGCCGCTTCAGCAGCCCGCGGCACTGCTCGAGGGCGGTCGGATGCGACCGGACGATCCGGATCTCGTCCAGCGGGACGTCGGCCGACGCGGCGAGGACGTGATGGATCGGCAGGACCGCCTCGGCGACGATCGAGAGCGAATGCTCGTTGAGCAGGTCGTGCGTCTCGGCGACCGTGCCGGCGAGCGAGCTCTCGATCGGGAGGACGCCGTGGGCGACGTCGGCGCAGGCGACGGCGTCGGCGACGGCGTGGAAGCCGCCGAACGGCACGAGCGTCTCACGCGGGAAGAGCGTCGCGGCCGCCGCGGCCGCGTGCGACCCCGGTGGCCCCGGATACGCAACGGTGTGTGGTTTGGTCTGGTTCATCGACGGTTCGCCTCCTCGCGAACGAGTGCGGAATCTCCCGCGAGAGTGCTGACTAGCCGGCGGCAGCGGGAACGCGAAAGCGCCGGCTAGCGCATAAAGGCGTACGCGAAGAAGCCGAGGAAGGCGGAATCGTGCACGGCTTCAGGGGCGCGGCGCATCCACTTCAGGCTACGGGGCGGCTACCGAGCCGTCAACCGCCAGTTGTCCCCTTACCGCGAGCCCGAACTCCGCCGTGGTGGCCGTGCCGCCCACGTCCACCGTCGGCGCGTCGGCGAGGGCGGCCTCGACCGCCTCGACGAGCACGCGCGCCTCGTCCGAGCGCCCGAGCCCGTGCTCGAGCAGCAGCGCGGTCGAGCGAAGCATGGCGGTGGGATTGGCGATCCCCTGGCCGGCGATGTCGGGCGCGGAGCCGTGGACGGGCTCGAAGATGCCCGGGCCGGAGTCCGAGAGGCTCGCCGAGGGCGCGAGGCCGAGCCCACCGGTCACGGCCGCGGCGAGGTCGGAGAGGATGTCGCCGAACATGTTCTCGGTGACGAGGACGTCGAAGTGCTGCGGCCTGGCTGCGAGCTGCATCGCCGCATTGTCGACGAGCATGTGCTCGACCCGCACGTCGGGGTACTCCGGGGCGAGGGAGCCGACGACGCGCCGCCACATCCGCGACGTCTCGAGCACGTTCGCCTTGTCCACCGAGGTGAGAAAGCCGCCGCGCGTCCGTGCGAGCGCGAAGGCGCGCCGGGCGACTCGCTCGACCTGGCTCGGGTGGTACTCGCACGTGTCGAAGACGGTGCCGTCGTCGCGCACGCCGCTCGCGCCGAAGTAGAGACCGCCGACGAGCTCGCGGACGATGAGCACGTCGACGTCGCCGAGCACGGCCGGGCGCAGGTTCGCGTAGGCGTCGAGCGCGCTCCGCAGGCGCAGCAGGCCCTGCTCCGGGCGCACGTCGGCGGCGTCGAACTCGGGGTCGCCGACCGGCCCCTTCAGCACGGCGGTCGCGCCGCGGCAAGCCTCGAGCGTCTCCGCGGGCAGGGGGTCACCGGTCGCGCGAATCGCGGCCGCACCGATCAGCCGCTCCTCGACCTCCACGTCCGGAGCGAGCAGCGCGAGCGCGAGCCTCGCCTGCTCTGCAACCTCCGGGCCGACTCCGTCGCCGGGCAGGAGGACGACACGGATGTCACCCATCCGAGAGGGCGCCCTCCGTCAGCGAACGCGGCTGGCGGCCGCGCGGGCGGGGCGTGAAGCCCGCGGCGTGCATCGCCTCGTTCCAGCTGCCAAAGACGCGGCTCACGGTCTGGCGGGACGGGTGGTTCTCCCCCGCCTGGTCCCATTCACGCGTGAGCGGCGTCCTGCTGTGCTTGCGGTACCAGAGCGTGATCGCGTACACGATCGTCTCCGGCGTCCAGCGGAACCCCGTCCGCGGACCGGTTCTCATGACACACCTCCCCCTCGTTCGCTAAACGGAGACACCGAGCCTCTCCAGGATCAGGTCGGCGTCGGGCTCGACGAGCACCGGGTCGAGCCGGTCGGCGACGAGACCGGGCGTCTTCAGCCCGTCGCCGGTGACGAGCAGGACGACGCGGTCGTCCTCGCCGAGCTCGCCGCGCTGGACCGCGCGGCGCAGAGCGCCGACGGTGACGCCGGGCGCCGTCTCGCCGAAGACGCCGGTCGTCTCGGCGAGCAGCGAGACGTTCTCCGCGATCTCCTCCTCGGCGACGGCGTGCACCGAGCCGCGCGAGGCGAGGGCGGTGGCGACGGCGAGATCGCCGTCGGCGGGGCTGCCGATCGCGAGCGAGCGCGCGATCGTGTCGGGGCGCACCGGCTTGACGCGCGTGCCCTCGGCGAAGGCGAGCGCGACGGGCGAGCAGCCCTCGGCCTGGCCGCCGATCAGCCGTGGCCGCTCCCCCTCGACGAGGCCGAGCTCGAGCAGCTCGCCGAAGCCCTGGTGCACCTTCGAGAACATCGCACCCGAGGCGATCGGCGCGACCACCGCGTCGGGCAGCTCCCAGCCGAGCTGCTCCGCGACCTCGAAGGCGAGCGTCTTCGACCCCTCCGCGTAGTACGAGCGGAGGCCGACGTTGACGAAGGCCCAGTCGAGCTCGAACGAGAGCTCGACGCTGAGCCGGCTGCAGTCGTCGTACGTGCCCTGGACGGCGAAGATCGTCGCGCCGTAGACGGCGGTGGCGATCAGCTTCTCCGGCTCGAGCTCGGCCGGGACGAGCACGGCGGCCTCGATCCCCTCCGCAGCGGCGCGCGCGGCGACCGCGTTGGCGAGGTTGCCGGTCGAGGAGCAGGCGAGCGTCGTGCGGCCGAGCTCGAGCGCCTTCGCGCACGCGACGGCGACGACGCGGTCCTTGAACGAGTGCGTCGGGTTCGCCGTGTCGAGCTTGAGCCAGAGCTCGCCGACGCCTACCGCCTCGGCGAGCCGCGGCGCGGCGACGAGCGGCGTCAGGCCGGGCGGGAGCCGCTGCTCGGCCGGCGCCGCGACCGGCAGCAGCGCTGCATAGCGCCAGATCGACGGCGGGCCGGCCGCGATCGACTCGCGGCTGACGGTGCGGCGCTGCTCGTCCCGGTCGTAGACCGGCTCGAGCGGCCCGAAGCAGCGGGTGCAGACGCCGATCGGGTCGAGCGGGTACTGCGTCTCGCAGATGCGACAGCGAAGTGCGGTGGCGGGCACTACTCCTTCTCCTCTCGTCCGTTGCTCGACATCCCCCGAGTCATCTGCGGCTCGGCCGGGCTTGGCACCACGCTCTTCCGAGCAGGTTGCCGAGGCTTCACAGGGCCGGTTCCCTCTGCCTCTCTCGATGTGGAGCGGGACGCGCCCGTCTCCAGGCTCGTACTATACAAAAGAAAGCTCACGTCAGCACCGCCCCTTCCGAGGCGGACGAGACATGGGCCGCGTAGCGGGCGAGCACGCCGCTCGCGTAGCGGGGCGCCGGCGGCTTCACCGCGGCCAGCCGGGCGGCCAGCTCCCCCTCGGCCAGCTCGACGCGAAGCTCTCGGCCTGTGACGTCGATCTCGACGACGTCTCCGTCGCGGAGCGCCGCGATCGGCCCGCCGCGGGCGGCTTCCGGCGCGACGTGGCCGACCATCAATCCGTGCGTCGCGCCCGAGAAGCGTCCGTCCGTGATCAGCGCCACCTGGTCGCCGAGCCCTTCGCCGACGAGCGCAGCGGTGACGTGCAGCATCTCGCGCATGCCGGGGCCGCCGGCCGGGCCCTCGTAGCGGATGACGACGACGTCGCCGGGGAGCACGTCGCGGTCCTTGACGGCGGCGAAGCACTCCTCCTCGGAGTCGAACACGCGCGCGGGGCCGCGGTGGAAGAGCCGCTCGTGCCCGGCGAGCTTGACGACGCAGCCGCCGGGAGCGAGGTTTCCGCGCAGGACGGCGAGGCCGCCGCTCGCCTTCAGCGGCCGCTCGAGCGGGACGACGACCTCCTGGCCCGGCGTCTCGACGACCGCGGTCGCGACCTGCGCGAGCGAGCGGCCGTCGACGTTCGGTGCGTCGCCGTGCACGAGTCCGGCCTTCAGCAGCTCCCGCGCGACGAGCGCGATCCCGCCGGCCGCGTGCAGGTCGGTCGCGACGAACCGCCCGGCGGGCTTGATGTCGGCGACGATCGGCGTCCGCTCGGCGATCCGCTCGAAGTCCTCGAGCTCGAGCGGAATGCCGAGCTCGCGCGCGATCGCGAGCAGGTGTAGGACGCCGTTCGTCGAGCCGCCGGTCGCGGCGACGGAGGCGATCGCGTTCTCGAGCGCATCGCGCGTGATGATCTGCGACGGGCGAACGTCGTCGCGGACGAGCTTCATCGCGATCCGCCCGGCCTCGTAGGCGGCCTGGTGCTTCGCCGGGTCGACCGCCGGCACGTCGTTGAGCCCGGCCGGGCTGATACCGAGGAACTCGAGCACGGTCGCCATCGTGTTCGCCGTGAACTGGCCGCCGCAGGCGCCCGCGCCGGGGCAGGCGACGTCCTCGAGCTCGTGCACGTCCTCGTTGCTCATGCTCCCCGCCGCCGCGGCGCCGACGGCCTCGAAGACGTCCTGGATCGTCACGTCGCGGCCGCGGAAGCGGCCCGGCGCGATCGAGCCGTTGTAGAGGACGAGCCCCGGCACGTCGAGTCGCGCGAGCGCCATCACCGCGGCCGGGATCGTCTTGTCGCAGCCGACGAGGCAGACGAGGCCGTCGAGAAGGTGGCCGCGCACGACGAGCTCGATCGAGTCGGCGATCACCTCGCGCGAGACGAGCGAGGCGCGCATCCCCTCCGTCCCCATCGAGACGCCGTCGCTGACGGCGATCGTGTTGAACTCGACCGGCGTGCCGCCGGCCTCGAGGATGCCGCGCCGGACGTGGCGCGCGAGCTCCCGCTGGTTCCAGTTGCACGGCATCGTCTCGATCCACGTCGTCGCGATCCCGACGAGTGGGCGCGCGAGCGCCTCCTCGCCGATCCCGATGCCCTTGAGCATCGAGCGGGCCGGGGCGCGGTCGACGCCGTCCGTGAGGGCGGCGCTGTGCCGCTTCGCCGGATCGGACGGGCGGGCATAGGGATCGGTCATAGCGGGCCGGCTCCTGTGGTCGTGACGGGCAGATGCATGACGTCGTGCGTGGGAAAGCGGGCCGCGAGCGCGGCGACGACCTCGGCCACGCGCTCCTTCTCGGCCCAGACGATCACCGTCGGGCCCGAGCCGGAGAGCGTCGCGCCGAGCGCACCCGGAGGCAGGTCGCCGCGGATCGCCGCGAGCTGGGGGGCGTGCACGGCGCGGTAGGGCTCGTGCAGGCGGTCGTCGGCGCTCGCGGCGAACAGCGTCCTGTCGCCGGACGCGAGCGCGGCGCCGAGCAGCGTCGCGCGCACCGAGCTGAAGACGGCGTCGGCGTGCGGCACTGCCTCGGGCAGCGCCGCGCGCGCCTCGGCGGTCCGGACGCGCTCCTCCGGGATCACCGCGATCGCCGCGGCGGGAAGGTCGTCGGCGATGCGGTTCACGTGGCCGTCCCAGGTCAGGCAGACGCCGCCCGCGAGCGCCGCGGCGAGGTTGTCCGCGTGCCCCTCGAGCGGCAGCCCCTCGGCGAGCAGCTCGTCGGCGGTCGGATCCACGCCCGCGGCGAGCGCGCCCGCGACGAGGCCGAGCGCGACGATCGACGCGCTCGAGCCGAGCCCGCGCTCGCGCGGGATCCGGTCTGTGAAGGCGAACGACCGGCCGGCCGGCGAGGCGAAGCGGGCGAACGCGCGCACGCCGAGGTGCTCCTCGTCGACGGGGCCGCCCCCCTCTCCGACCTCGAGCTCGTTCCAGAGGTCGAGCGCGACCCCCGCGACGTCGAAGCCCGGGCCGAGGTTCGCGCTGGTGGCCGGCGCGCGCACGTGCAGCCTCACGCCGCGGCCCTCTCCACCGCAGCGGGATCCTTGAGTCCGTGGCCGGTGAGCACGCAGACGACGCGCTCGCCGGGGCGGGCCGCGCCCGCGAAGAGCGCGGCGATCCCGGCGGCCGACGCCGGTTCGCAGAACACACCCTCCTCGTGGCGGACGGCGTGCCAAGCTGCCGCGATCTCCTCCTCGCTCACCGTGACGACGGCGCCGCCGGAGCGCACCATCGCCTCCTCGACCTCGGGCCGGTGGATCGGATCGACGATCCGGATCGCCGACGCGGCCGTGTCGGCGCGCCGCTCCGCCTGCGCCGGGTGCAGGCGCGGCAGCGCGCCGGCGAGCGCAAGGAAGCCGCGGGCGTACGCCTTCGTGTTGCCGCCGCCGCCGTAGGGCAGCGTGAGCACGTCGGGCAGCCCGCCGAGCTCCTCGACGATCTCGAAGGCGGCGGTCATCTGCCCTGCGATGCGATGCTCGTTCGTCGAGTTGACCTGGGCGAAGCCCTCGCGCTCCGCGAGCCCGAGCGACGCGTCGTACGCGTCGGAGAACGTGCCCGGCACCTCGACGACGCGGGCGCCGACGGCGCGCACCTGGGCGAGCTTCGAGGCGGCGGCGGCGCCCTCCGCCACGACGATCGTCGCCTCGATCCCTGCGCGCGCCGCGTAGGCGGCGGCGGAGGCGGCCGTGTTCCCGGTCGACGCGCAGACGACGCCGGGCGCGCCGTCCGCACGCGCCCGAGAAACCGCGACGGTCATGCCGCGGTCCTTGAAGGAGCCGGTCGGGTTCGCGCCCTCCCATTTGAGCCAGAGCTCGATCCCGAGCCGCTCCGACAGGCGCGGCGCGGGCAGCAGCGGCGTCGAGCCCTCGCCGAGCGTGACGACGGGGACGCCGGCGAGCTGGGGCAGGTGGTCGGCCCACCGCTCGGCGAGGCTCGGCCTCACAGGCTCCCCTCCGTGATCACCGGGAGCGCAAAGGGCGCGCGCAGGACCTCCGGGAAGGCGGCGATCTCGCTCAGCGCGGCCGTGATCTCCCCGAGCGGCGCCTCGTGCAGCACGAGCTCGAGCGACGCCTCGCCGTCGTGCAGGTGCTGGACGAGCTGGGCGACCGAGACCTCGTGCGCGGCGAGCCTGCTCGCGGCGTGCGCGAGCACGCCCGGCCGGTCGGCGACGTCGAGGTGGACGTAGAACGGCGCCCGCCACTCGCTCGGCGGCAGCCGCTCGAGCTCGCGCCAGCAGGCGTCGTTCTGGAGGAAGCCGGTTCCGGCCGTGCCCACGACGCTGACGAGGTCGGCGACGACCGCCGAGGCGGTCTCGATCCCTCCGGCGCCCGGCCCCTCGAGCGTGATCTCGCGGATCGCATCGCCCTGCAGCATCACCGCGTTGAACGCGCCGTCGACTGCGGCGAGCGTGTGCGAGCGCGCGACGAGCGCGGGCTGCACGCGCACGTCGACCTTGCCGGCCATGAGCGTCGCGATCCCGACGAGGCGCACGACCATGCCGAGCTCGTCGGCGGCCCGGACGTGAGACTGCTCGATCTCCTCGATCCCGCGGCACTCGACGTCCTCGAGCGCGACGCGCGAGCCGAAGGCGACGGTGGCGAGGATCGCCATCTTGGCCGCAGCGTCGGCGCCGCTCACGTCGTCCGTGGGGTCCGCCTCCGCGTAACCGAGCTGCTGCGCCTCCGCGAGCGCCTCGGCGTACGAGCCTCCGTGCTCCATGCGCGAGAGGACGAAGTTCGTCGTGCCGTTCACGATCCCGAGCACGCGGTGCACGTTCGAGACGACGAGCGACTCGCGCAGCACCTTGACGACCGGGATCGCCGCACATACCGACGCCTCGAAGCGAAGCTGCACGCCCGCGCCGGACGCGATCGCGAACAGCTCGGCGCCGTGGCGCGCGACGAGCTGCTTGTTCGCCGAGACGACGGACTTGCCGGCGCGGAGCAGCTCGCGCACGTACTCGCCCGCGGGCTCGATGCCGCCCATCACCTCGGCGACGACGTCGACGGCCGGGTCGTCGCGCACCGCCGCGAAGTCCGTCGTGAGCACGCCGTCGCCGACCGCGAAGGGGCGCTCCTTCGCCGGGTCGCGGACGAGCGCGTGGACGACGCGCAGCCGGTGTCCGGTCGCGCGCTCGATCTCGTCGGCGCTTTCGACGAGCAGCCGGTTTACGGAGGAGCCGACCGTGCCGTAGCCGAGGAGGGCGACGCCGACGTCAACTGACGCCATGGGCTTCCTGTCCCAGGAGCCCCTCGATGCCCGCTAGCTCGCGCAGCTCCTTGCCGACCTTCTCGATCTCCGCCGCGCGCTTCGCACCCTCCGCGCGTAGCTCCGCGAACTTCGGGCGCCCCGCGTCGTCGTCCGCGAACAGCTCCTTCGAGAACGCACCGCTGCGGATCTCCCCGAGGATGCGGCGCATCTCGTCCCGCGTGCGGTCGTCGACGACGCGCGTTCCGCGCGACAGGTCGCCGTACTCGGCGACGTCCGAGACCGAGTAGCGCATGTACTCGTAGCCGCCCTGGTAGAGGAGGTCGACGATCAGCTTCAGCTCGTTCAGGCACTCGTAGTACGCGATCTCCGGCTGGTAGCCGGCCTCGACGAGGACGTCGAAGCCCGCCTGCACGAGCGCGGGGACGCCGCCGCAGAGCACGGCCTGCTCGCCGAACAGGTCGCTCTCCGTCTCCTCGGCGAAGGTGGTCTCGAGCAGGCCGACGCGGCCGCAGCCGATGCCGACGCCGTACGCGAGCGCGAGCGCGAGCGCGTTGCCGCTCGCGTCCTGCTGCACGGCGACGAGGCCGGGGGTGCCGGCGCCGGAGACGTAGAGCTCGCGCACGCGGTGGCCCGGAGCCTTCGGCGCGACCATGATCACGTCGTGGTCCGCAGGCGGCACGATCCGCCCGAAGTGGATGTTGAGGCCGTGCGCGAAGAGCACCGCCGCACCCGGCTCGAGGTTCGGCGCCACCTCCGCGTCCCAGACGCCCTTCTGCACGTGGTCGGGGACGAGCAGCGCGACGACCTGCGCGCCGCGGACCGCCTCCGCCATCGGGCGAACCTCGAGACCAGCGTCCTCCGCGGCCGCGCGCGAGCCGCTGCCGTCGCGCAGCCCCACCTGCACGTCGACGCCGGAGTCGCGCAGGTTCAGCGCGTGTGCGTGGCCCTGGCTGCCGTATCCGATCACGGCGACCTTCCCTCGCAAGAGTTCCAGATTGCCGTCGCGGTGGATGGTCGCCATGAGTTCGGCTCCTTTCGTCAGGCGAGGACGTGCTGCCTGGGTCGGTTGGGCTTGGGCTTGTTCGCTCGGCCGAGACCGATGCGGCCCGTGCGGACGAGCTCCTGCAGTCCGTGAGAGCGTACGAGCTCCTCGAACGAGTCGACGTCCTCCGGCGCGCAGCACAGCTCGAAGACGATCGCATCCGGGCCGAGGTCGGCGACTCGCGCGTTGAAGACCTCGCCGAGCGCCATCAGCTCGGCGCGCGCACCCGGTGGGGCGGCGACCTTGAAGAGCGCGAGCTCGCGCTCGATCGACTCGCCCGGGGTGAGCTCCGACACGCGCAGCACGTTCACGAGCTTGTGCATCTGCTTCTCGATCTGCTCGAGCGGCAGCGTCTCGCAGTCGACGCGCAGCGTGATCCGCGACACGTCGTGCCGCTCGGTCGGGCCGACCGCGAGGCTCTCGATGTTGAAGCCCCGGCGCGCGAACATGCTCGTGATGCGCGTGAGCGCGCCCGGCTTGTTCTCGACGAGGACAGACAGGGTGTGCTTCATCTCGCTTTGCGCGCCTCCGGCGCGCTCGCTTCACGGGGGAAACCATGTTTCCCCCGTGGTCCCCCTTCTTCAATCAGAGTCGCCGTGAGCGCCCCGCGCATGTCGGTGCGCTCACGGAGAGAGAGCGGGCGCCGACCGAAACGGCTTGCAGCATGAAGGGCACCACCCGTCACAGGGTCACCTCCGAAACGTCGTCCTCGAACTCCACGAGATCAAGTGCGGCGGCACCCGCCGGGATCATCGGGAAGCAGTGCTCCCGCGGGTCGACGCGCGCGTCGACGACGGCGGTGCGGCCCGACGCGAGCGCCTGCGCGAGCGCGTACTCGAGCTCGTCCTCGCTCTCGACGGTGAAGCCGAGCGCGCCGTAGGCCCGGGCGAGGCCCGCGTAGTCGGGCAGGGACTGCGTGAGGCGGATGTGCGAGAAGCGCTCCTCGAAGAACATGTCCTGCCACTGTCGCACCATGCCGAGGTAGCCGTTGTTGACGATGACGACGACGATCGGCAGCTCCTCGAGGACGCCGGTCGCGAGCTCCTGCTGGGTCATCTGGAAGCAGCCGTCGCCGTCGATGCAGACGACCGTCGCGTCCGGGCGCGCCGCCTTCGCCCCGATCGCTGCGGGGACGCCGTAGCCCATCGTCCCGAGGCCGCCCGAGGTGATGAAGGTCCGCGGACGGTCGAGGCGCAGGTACTGCATGGCCCACATCTGGTGCTGGCCGACGCCGGTCGTCCAGACGACGTCGTCGCGGCCGGCCGTCAGCTCCTGGAGCGCCTCGAGCACGCGCTGCGGCTTCAGCAGCGGGCCCTCCCGGCGGTAGCGCAGCGGGAACTCTTCCCGCCACTCCGCGATCTGGCGCAGCCATGCGCCGGTCCGCCCCGGCTTCGCGTGCTCGGCCATCTCCGTCGCGAGCGAGGCGAGGATCGGCTTGAGCGGACCGACGACCGGGATGTCCGCGTGCCGGATCTTCGAGATCTCGGCCGCATCGACGTCGAGATGGATCACGGTTGCACCCGGGGCGAACGCGGACACCTTGCCGGTGACGCGGTCGTCGAAGCGGGAGCCGACGGCGACGATCAGCTCGGCCTTGTTCAGCGCCCAGTTCGACCACTTCGGCCCGTGCATGCCGGGCCAGCCGGCGTGGAGCTCGTGCGACTCCGGGAAGGCGCTCTTCGCCATCAGCGTCGTCACGACGGGCAGCCGGCCGGCCTCCGCGAACGCGCGCAGCTCGTCGGTCGCGTGCGCGTTGAGGACACCGCCGCCGACGTACAGGATGGGCCGCTCGGCCGCCACGATCGCCTGGGCAGCGGCCTCGATCTGGCGTGGATGCCCGCGCCGGGGGGGCTTCCAGCCCGGGAGGACGACGTCGTCGGGATAGGAGAAGTCGAGCTCCGCCTCCTGCACGTCGCGCGGGATGTCCACGAGCACCGGGCCGCAGCGGCCGGTCTGCGCGATGTGGAAGGCCGCCTTGATCGTGTGCGGGATCTCCGCCACGTCCTGGACGAGCCACGAGTGCTTGACGATCGGGATGGTGATCCCGGTGATGTCGCACTCCTGGAAGGCGTCGGTGCCGATCAGGTTCGAGCGCACCTGGCCGGTGATGCACACGAGCGGGGTCGAGTCCATCCACGCGTCGGCGATCGGCGTGACGAGGTTCGTCGCGCCGGGCCCGGACGTTGCGATCGCGACGCCGGCGCGGCCGGAGGCGCGCGCGTAGCCCTCGGCCATGTGGCCGGCTCCTTGCTCGTGGCGCGCGAGCACGTGCCGCACGGTCGTGCCGCGGGCGATCGCGTCGTAGAGCGGCAGGATCGCACCTCCTGGGAGGCCGAACATCACCTCCACACCCTCTGCCTCGAGCGAGCGGAGGACCGCGTCTGCGCCGTTCATCTTCATGCGGCCGGCCAGAACTCGGCGTTGCGTACCGACACCTGGAAGCCGGCGAGCACGCGGGAGGTGAACTCCCGTGTCGTCGCGCCGACGCCCTGGCGGAGCAGGTCGGGCGTACGCGGCCCGTCGACGAGCGCGGCGGAGACGGCGCCGGCCAGCGTGGCCGCGGCCCCCGGCCGACCGAGCCCGAGCTCGAGCGCGAGCGCGGCGGCGAGCAGCATGCTGCTCGGGTTGACGCTGCCGGTGCCGGCGAGCGCGAAGCCGCCGTCCGGCGACGGCACGAACAGGCTCGGGCCGTGCTCGGCGAGCAGTCCGTGCGCGGCAACCCGGTCGGCCGCAGGCGCGGCCGCGATCTCCACCATCGGCTCGGCCCAGGCCGGGGCGACGGCGACGACGTCGAACCGGCTCGCCTGGAACGCCGCCAGCGGCAGCGCGGTGCGGGGCGAGAGGTGCTCGACGCGTACGTGCTCGAACGCGGCCGCGGCTCCGTCCGCGAGCTCGCGCCACTCGTCGTCGCCGACGACGGCGAGCCGGAGCGTGCGGGACTCGGCGAGCCTGAAGGCCCGCACGATCGCCCACGCTTCGCTCGACTGGTCGAGCGCGGTGACGAAGGCGACGTCGTCGTGGTGGCCGAAGCGGACGCGGGTCACTCTTGCCCGGAGGTCGAGCTCGCTCATCACGTCGGCGAGGGCGGGCTCCTCGGCGCCGGCGACGAGCACGGCGTCCGCCCCGAGCAGCGCGGACCGGGTGCTCTGCGGCACGGACTGGCCGAGGCGGGCGTGGGCGACCGCGCCGAACGGCGCATGCACCTGCTCGAGCGTGAAGCCGTGGAGGCGTGCGACCGCGTCGAGCGCGAGCGAGGCCTCCGCCATCAACTCCGGAGCGGTGCCCGCGCCGGCGAGGCACGCGACGGTCGACGCGGCCGTCATGCCGTACGCACCGTCGGTTGGGAGATCGAGCTGCTGCGACGTGTCACGAACACTTCCTCCTTTGCCGCCCGGAGGGCGCAAATGTGATGGAGCGAGGTCGGCGTATGCGCCTGTTTGGCGCGTGTTCGTGTTCTCCCCCTAGAGGGGGAGAATGAGGATGACGACCATAATCGTGAGCGCGAACGCGCCTGCGAGCCGGATCCGGCTTGCCGAGGGGACGCGTGTCGGCGCGGTCGTCATCGCCGTCCCAGGATGCATGCGGGAGCGGCGGATGTCAAATTTGCCCTCGCCGACGCTCTCCGGCAGACTGGCTCCCAGGTCGACGCCGACGACGCAGCGGCGCGATCGGGCGACGAAGCCCGTGGGGACGAGAGCCCCGCGGGCTTTTTCATCGGCCTGGAGCCGATTCGGAGGAGGCGGAGCGCGTGGAGAAACCGGAGAACACCCTTGACTCGGCGGGTGCGGCCGCTAGGGTCGGGGGACTCTCGTGTCGCGCGCGTCCTCCATCCGCAAGCCGAGCTTCATCGTCTTCGCGGCGCGCGCGCGTCTGCGCTAGTCGGCCTCCCCTCCGCCACCGCCGACTAGCCGCACCAGGCGGAGCCCTCGTCACCTCTCTGACTGCGAGGCAGTGACCGTTGCCCCACCCTCGTCCTTCGAAAACCGGCCTCTACGACCCCGCCCTCGAGCACGATGCCTGCGGCGTCGCCTTCGTCGCGCGCCTGAGCGGCGAGCCGAGCCACGAGACCGTCGCGAAGGCGCTGACGGCGCTCTCGAACCTCGAGCACCGCGGCGCACAGGGCGCCGACGCGGACACGGGCGACGGCGCCGGCATCCTCGTCCAGATCCCGGATGCGTTCTTCCGGGCCGAGCTCGGCGGCGCCCTTCCCGCTCCGGGTGCGTACGGCGTCGGCACGTGCTTCCTGCCGGACGACGAGACGGCGCGGGGCAGGCTCGAGGAGCTCGTCGAGCGGACGGTCGCCGCCGAGGGGCAGCGGCTGCTCTGCTGGCGCGACGTGCCGGTCGAGCCGGGCCATGTGGGCCGCGCGGCGATCTCCGTCGCGCCCAGGATCCGGCAGCTCGTCGTCGCCGCCTCGTCCGGCCTGGCCGAGGACGCGGACGCGTTCGAGCGGAAGCTCTACGTGATCCGCCGCGTGGCCGAGCTGGCGGCGGGCCCGGCCCTCGTCATCCCGAGCCTCTCCGCGCGCACCCTCGTCTACAAGGGGATGCTGATGGCGCCGCAGCTCACGCGCTTCTACCCCGACCTCGAGGACGAGTGCTTCGCGAGCGCGCTGGCGCTCGTCCACTCGCGCTACTCGACGAACACGTTCCCGAGCTGGGAGCTCGCGCACCCTTATCGGATGATCGCCCACAACGGCGAGATCAACACGCTCCGCGGCAACGTCAACTGGATGCGCGCACGCGAGTCGCAGCTCGCGTCGGAGCTGTTCGGCGACGACCTGCACAAGGTGCTGCCGGTGATCCGGCCCAGCGGCTCGGACACGGCGGTCTTCGACAACGTCCTCGAGCTGCTCGTGCTCGCGGGCCGCTCGCTGCCGCACGCGATGATGATGATGATCCCCGAGGCATACGCCGGCCGCGCCGACCTGAGCGACGAGCTCGAGGGCTTCTACGCCTACCACGGCTGCCTCATGGAGCCGTGGGACGGGCCGGCCGCGATCTCGTTCACCGACGGCCGCGTCATCGGCGCGACCCTCGACCGCAACGGGCTGCGCCCGGGCCGCTGGCACGAGACGGCCGACGGGTGGGTCGTGCTCGCCTCGGAGACCGGCGTGCTCGACAGCGTCCACGAGCCCGCGCAGATCGTGCGCAAGGGCCGGCTGCAGCCGGGCAAGCTGTTCCTCGTCGACCTCGAGCAGCACCGGATCGTCCCGGACGAGGAGATCAAGCGCTCCATAGCGAGCCGCAAGCCGTACGCGAGATGGGTCGCCGAGGAGATGCTGCGGCTCGCGGATCTCCCTTCGGCGCCGCCGCCGCCGGCGCCTGCCGAGCCGCTGCGCCGCCGCCAGCTCCTCTTCGGCTACGCGCAGGAGGACATGAAGGTGATGCTCGCGCCGCTCGCGCGCAACGCGGAGGAGGCGGTCGGGTCGATGGGCAACGACACACCGATCGCCGCCCTCTCGCGCCGCAAGCCGCTCCTCTACTCGTACTTCAAGCAGCTGTTCGCGCAGGTGACGAACCCACCGATCGACTCGATCCGCGAGGCGGTCGTCATGAGCGTCCAGGCGAGCGTCGGCTCGGAGCGAAACCTGCTCGACGAGACGTCCGCGCACGCGCGCCAGCTCGTGATCGAGAACCCGATCCTGCGCGACGACGAGCTCGAGCGGCTGCGCCACGTCAGCTCCGACGTCTTCAAGGCGCACACGGTCGACACGACCTGGCCGGCGGCCGAGGGCGTCGACGGGCTCGAGGCGGCACTCGACCGCATCTGCGCCGAGTCGAGCCTGGCCCTCGCCGCCGGGGCGAACATCCTCATCCTCTCCGACCGGGCCGCGGGCCCGGCCCGCGTGCCGGTGCCGTCGCTCCTCGCGACGGCGGCCGTGCACCACCATCTCGTGCGCGAGGGCACGCGCCTGCAGACAGGGATCGTCGTCGAGTCGGGCGAGCCGCGCAGCGTCCACAGCATCGCCGTGCTCGTCGGCTACGGCGCCGCGGCGGTGAACCCGTACCTGATGCTCGAGACGGTGGCCGAGCTCGTGACGGAGGGCTGGCTGCCGGAGGGGATGACCGTCGAGCAGGCGCAGGCACGCGCGGTGAAGGGCATCGGCAAGGGCCTGCTCAAGGTGATGTCGAAGATGGGGATCTCGACCATCCCCTCGTACTGCGGCGCGCAGATCTTCGAGGCGGTCGGGCTCGCCCCCGACCTGATCGACCGGTACTTCACGTCGACGCCGTCGCGCATCGGCGGCATCGGCCTCCGCGACCTCGCCGAGGGCGCGCTGATCCGCCACGCGCGCGCCTACCCGGGCTCGGGCGACGAGCTGCTGCCGGTGCTCGGCCTCTATGCCTGGCGGCGCGACGGCGAGCACCACCAGTGGAACCCGGACACGATCGCGCTGCTCCAGCACGCTGTCCGCGCGGGCAGGTTCGAGACGTACGAGCAGTACTCGCGCACCGTCAACGCGGAAGCGGCCCGGCGCTCGACGCTGCGCGGGCTGATGCAGCTCCGCGTCCGCGAGGACGGCGGCATCCCGCTCGAGGAGGTGGAGCCTGCCGCCGAGATCGTCAAGCGGTTCTCGACGGGAGCGATGTCGCTCGGCTCGATCTCGCGCGAGGCGCACGAGACGCTCGCGGTCGCGATGAACCGGATCGGCGGCCGTTCGAACACGGGCGAGGGCGGCGAGGATCCCGTCCGCTACGTCCCCGATCCGAACGGCGACTCGCGCCGCTCGAAGATCAAGCAGGTCGCCTCCGGACGCTTCGGCGTCAACGCGAACTACCTCGCGAACGCGGACGAGCTCCAGATCAAGATGGCGCAGGGCGCGAAGCCCGGCGAGGGCGGCCAGCTCCCGGGCCACAAGGTCGACCGCTACATCGCAAGCGTGCGTCTGACGACCCCCGGCGTCGGCCTCATCTCGCCGCCGCCGCACCACGACATCTACTCGATCGAGGACCTCAAGCAGCTGATCTACGACCTGCGCTGCGGCAACCCGGACGCGCGCATCTCGGTGAAGCTCGTCGCGGAGGTGGGCGTGGGCACGGTCGCCGCGGGCGTCGCGAAGGCGGGCGCCGACCACGTGCTCATCTCCGGCCACGAGGGCGGCACCGGCGCCTCGCCGGTCTCCTCGATCCTGCACGCCGGCATCCCCTGGGAGATCGGGCTCGCGGAGACGCAGCAGACGCTCGTGCTGAACGACCTCCGCTCGCGCATCTGGGTGCAGACCGACGGCCAGCTCAAGACGGGACGGGACGTCGTCGTCGCCGCGCTGCTCGGCGCGGACGAGATGGGCTTCGCGACGGCGCCGCTCGTCGCGACCGGCTGCGTGATGATGCGCGCCTGCCACCTCAACACGTGCCCCGTCGGGATCGCGACGCAGGATCCCGAGCTGCGCAGGCGCTTCGCCGGCAAGCCCGAGCACGTCGTCAACTTCTTCTTCTTCGTCGCCGAGGAGGCGCGGCGGCTGATGGCTCAGCTCGGGATCGCGCGCTTCGAGGACCTCGTCGGCCGCGTCGATCTGCTCGACGCAGACGAGGCGCTCGCGGATTGGAAGGCACGCGGGATCGACCTGGCCAACGTGCTGCGCGTGCCCGAGGCGCCCGCCGGCGCACCGTTGCGGCGCACCTCCCCGCAGGAGCCGGCGCTCGCCGACGCGCTCGACTGGACGCTGATCGACGCCTCGCGCGAGACGATCGACGGCGGCGCCCCGCTCGAGGCGTCGTTCGCGATCCGCAACGTCGACCGCACGGTCGGCGGGCTCCTCTCGTACGCGGTCACCCGCGCCCGCGGCGCGGCCGGCCTGCCCGAGGGCTCGCTCCGCCTCACCCTCACGGGTGCCGCCGGCCAGTCGTTCGGCGCCTGGCTCGCGCCCGGGATCGAGCTCACACTCGTCGGCGACGCGAACGACTACGTCGGCAAGGGCCTCTCGGGCGGCGTGCTCGCGCTGCGCCCGCCCGACACCGCCGGCTTCCGGGCGGAGGAGAACGTGATCGCGGGCAACACGATCCTCTACGGCGCAACGGCCGGCCGCGCGTTCTTCCGCGGCGTGGTCGGCGAGCGCTTCGCCGTCCGCAACTCCGGCGCGCACGCCGTCGTCGAGGGCGTCGGCGACCACGGCTGCGAGTACATGACGGGGGGCGTCGTGGTCGTGCTCGGCAGGACGGGACGGAACTTCGCCGCCGGCATGAGCGGCGGCATCGCCTACGTTCTCGACGAGGACGGCACGTTCGCGACCCGCTGCAACGACGAGCTCGTCGGCCTCGATCCGGTGGCGGGCGAGGACGCGGCCACGCTGCTCGCGCTCGTAGAGGAGCACGGGCGGCGCACCGGCTCGCCCGTCGCGGCGCGGCTGCTCGCCGTCTGGGTGGATTCGCTCGCGCGCTTCGTGAAGGTGCTGCCGCACGACTACAAGCGGGCGCTCGAGCACAGCGACCGGCCGCTCTCCACCGGCGGCGAGGGCTTCCTCACCGCCGAGACCGAGACCGCCGAGGCGGCTGCGTAATGGGCGAGCTCGGTGCCTTCCTCAAGCTCAAGCGCGCGGAGACGCCGGAGCGGCCGCCCGCAGAGCGAATCGCCGACCACCGCGAGTTCGTCAGGACGCTTCCGCTCGCCGAGCTGCGCGAGCAGGGTGCCCGCTGCATGGAATGCGGCGTGCCCTTCTGCCACAGCGGCTGCCCGCTCGGCAACCTGATACCCGACTGGAACGACCTCGTCTACCGTGACCGCTTCCGCGAGGCGCTCGACCAGCTGCACCGCACGAACAACTTCCCCGAGTTCACCGGGCGCCTCTGCCCCGCCCCGTGCGAGGCGGCATGCGTGCTCGAGATCGACGAGGGCAACGCCGTCTCGATCAAGCAGATCGAGCTCGCGATCTCGGCGCGCGGCTGGGACGAGGGCTGGATCGTCGCGCAACCGCCCGCGGCGCGCTCCGGCCGGACGGTGGCGATCGTCGGGTCCGGCCCGGCCAGCCTCGCCTGCGCGCAGGAGCTCAACCGCGCCGGCCACCGCGTCACCGTCTTCGAGCGCGACGAGGCCGGCGGCGGGCTGCTCCGCTTCGGTGTCCCGGACTTCAAGATCGACAAAGCCGTCGTCGAGCGGCGCCTCCGCCAGCTCGCCGACGAGGGCGTCGAGCTTTGCTACGGCGTCGACGTCGGCGGCGACCTCGACCCGTCCGAGCTCACCGCGGGCTTCGACGCGGTCGTGCTCGCGACCGGCTCGCGCGTTCCCCGGGACCTGCCCATCCCCGGGCGGGAGCTCGACGGCGTGCACTTCGCGATGGAGTACCTGTACCAGCGCAACCGTGCGGTGGCCGGCACCGCGACTCCGTCGATCAGCGCCGCCGGCAAGCACGTGATCGTCGTGGGCGGCGGCGACACGGGCGCCGACTGCGTCGCGAGCGCCCACCGCGAGCGCGCCGCATCGGTCACCCAGATCGAGCTGCTCGGCGAGCCGCCCGCCTCCCGCCCCGACGACCTGACGCCGTGGCCGCTCTGGCCGATGAAGCTGCGCACGTCCTATGCGCTGAAGGAGGGCGGCGAGCGCAGCTTCGCGATCTCGACCACCGCGCTCGCCGGCACGGGGCGGGTCGAGCGGATCGACTGGATGCGGAACAGCGGTGTGCCGCCGTTCGAGCCGGTGCCGGGCAGCGAGGAGTCGCACCCGGCCGGGCTCGTGCTGCTCGCGATGGGGTTCGTCGGGCCGGAGCCGGCGCTGCTCGAGCGGCTCGGGGTCGCGACCGACGCCCGCGGCAACGTTGCGGCGGCCGAGTTCGCGACGTCGGTGTGCGGCGTGTTCGCAGCCGGGGACGCCCGCCGCGGGCAGTCGCTCGTCGTGTGGGCGGTCGACGAGGGACGCCGTTGCGCCCGCGCGGTCGACGCCTGGCTGGCGACCGCGCCGGCGCGCCCGCGGCTCGCCCGCCGCGCTCCTCTGTCGCCCGCGCCGCTGCGGGATTAGGCAGACTCGCACCGTGGCGGGCTCAGCGAAGATCGCGATCCTCGGCGGCGGCCGCATCGGCGAGGCGCTGCTCATCGGGCTGCTGACCTCGGGCTGGCGCGGGCGCGACGAGATCGTCGTCACGAGCCGCCGCGAGAGCCGCGCCGCCGAGCTGCACGAGCGGCACGGCGTCGAGGCGACGACCGACAACCCCGCGGCCGTCGACGGCGCCCAGCTCGTCGTCGTGGCGGTGAAGCCCCAGGACATCGACGTGCTGCTCGGCGAGATCGGCGACCTGCTTTCTCCCTCGCAGACGGTGCTCTCCGTCGCGGCGGCGATCCCGACCGCCACGATCGAGGCGCGCATCGCCGAGAACGTCCCCGTCGTGCGTGCGATGCCGAACGCGCCGTCGACCGTGCACGAGGGCATGGCCGGCGTGTGCGCAGGCGCACATGCCGGCGAGGCCCAGCTCGCCCTCGCGGAGGAGGCGCTCAAGCACCTCGGCCGCGTCGTGCGCGTCCCCGAGAGCGCGATGGACGCCGTCACCGCCCTTTCCGGCTCGGGGCCCGCCTACTTCGCGCTGCTCGCCGAGGCGATGATCGAGGCCGGCATCCTGCTCGGCGTCTCCCGCGAGATCTCGACCAGCCTCGTCGTGCAGACGATGCTCGGCACCGCGAAGCAGCTCCGCGACCAGGGCATGCATCCGGTCGAGCTGCGCGAGTCCGTCACCTCGCCCGGCGGCACGACGATCGCCGCGATCCGCGAGCTCGAGCAGGCCGGCGTCCGCGCCGCCTTCCTCAACGCGATCCAGGCGGCGATGAACCGCGCCCGCGAGCTCGCGGCCGGCGACTTCAGCCCTTGACGACGCCGAGCGGCCGCAGCCGGGCGACGCGACGCGCGAGCCCGGCACGCTCCACGACCGCGACGACGCGGTCGACGTCCTTGTAGGCGAAGGGCGCCTCCTCGGCGAGCCCCGAGTTCGACGGGCAGCGCACGACGATTCCCTGCGCCGCGAGCTGTCGGCGCAGCTCGGCCCCGCCGATGCGGCGGCGGGCCGCGGTTCGGCTCAGGGCTCTCCCGGCGCCGTGGCACGTCGAGCCGAACGACCGTTCCATCGCCCCGGGCTCGGCGGCCAGCACGTAGCTCGACGTGCCCATGCTCCCCGGGATGAACACCGGCTGCCCGACACCGCGATACGCCGCCGGGATCTCCACGGAGTCGCCGGCGAACGCGCGCGTCGCGCCTTTCCGGTGCACGCAGACGAGGCGTCCGCCGTGCCGCTCCAGCTTCGCGATGTTGTGCGCGACGTCGTAGACCTGGCGCGTGCCGGCGGCCGCCTCGGCGCCGAGGACGCGCTCCACCGACCGGCGGATCAGGTGTGTCATCGCCTGCCGGTTCGCCCAGGCGAAGTTCGCCGCCGCCGCCATCGCGGCGAGGTAGGCGCGTCCTTCCGACGACCCGAGCGGCGCGCATGCGAGCTCCAGGTCGGGCAGCACGATCGCGTACCGCGGCGCCACCGCGAGCATCGTGTGCACGTAGTCCGTGCAGACCTGGTGGCCGAGACCGCGCGACCCGGAGTGGATCAGCACGGTTGCCTGGCCCTGCGCGAGCCCGAAGCAGGCTGCCGCCGCGGCGTCGATGATGCGGTCGACGCGCTGGAGCTCGATGAAGTGGTTGCCCGAGCCGATCGTGCCGACCTGGCGTGCGCCGCGCGTCCGCGCTCGTTCGGAGACCGCCGCGGGGTCGGCGCCGTCGAGGCAGCCGCGCGACTCGGTTCGCTCCAGGTCGTCCTCGGTTCCGATGCCGAGCTCGTCGACGAGGACGCGCGGACCGAAGGCGAGCAGCCGGTCGAACGCGGCGGCGCCCGGCCTCAGGCCGCCCTCCTTGCCGGCGCCGGCCGGGATCGCCCGCGAGATCTCGTGGACGAGCGCCTCGACCCGGCCGCCGAGCTCGGCGGCGGCGAGCGGCAGCGCGAGCAGCCGGACGCCGCAGTTGATGTCGTAGCCGACGCCGCCCGGGGAGACGACTCCGTCGGTCGCGTCGGTCGCCGCCACCCCGCCGACGGGAAAGCCGTAGCCCTGGTGCATGTCGGGCATACCGAGCGCGGCCTCGACGATCCCGGGAAGCGTCGCGACGTTCTGGAGCTGGACGAGCGAGCGGTCACGGGCGATGGCCGCGAGCAGCACCTCGTCCGCGAACACGCGCGCCGGCACGCGCATGCCGGGCCTGGCGCCGGCGGGAAGCTCCCAGACGGTCTCGTCGACACGGACGAGCTCAGACGTCGAGGACGACGCGACCGTGCCAGGTTCCCCCTTCCACCGCCGCGGCGAGGTCGTGCAGCGTCACCGCCTTCACGAGGTGGCGGGGATGCCCGTGGACGCCGCGGACGATCGCCCGCAGCCCGCCGTGCGCGAAGTCGATCACCGTTGCGCGCTCGGGGACGAAGTCCTCGACCTCCGCGAGATACATGAGCTCGTCGAGCCATCCCCAGAGCAGCTCGGCCGGCGTTCCCGGGAGGAGCTCGACCGCGTGACTGGCAGGCTCGCCGTCCCCGCAGGCGCCGAGCAGCTCGCGAAACGCCGCGAGCGCCTCACGAAGAAGATCGGTCTCGCTCTCGGCCTCGAGCACGATCTCGACTTCGCCCACGTGCTCGGCGAAGGTATGAGTCGACACTTCCCTGCCTACCCCTTCGGCTCACTCCTTTGCGACGTCCGCGAGCAGCCCGTCCGCGACGACGATCAGATCCTCCGTGCGCAGGCGCAGCGACGTGTCGTGGACACCCGCTTCGAGCACGATGTGCTCGCAGTTCGCGAGCTTCCGGTCGATCACGACACGATCGCCGGCGGGCCCCGAGAAGGGCGGCACCGCTCCGAGCTCGAACTGCGGGTACGAGCCCGCGAGCTCGCTCTCGGTGAGCAGCACGACCTCCTTCGCCTCCACCGCATGCGCGAGCTTCCGGAGGTCGAGCCTGCTCGACGCGGGGACGACGGCGCGAATGTTGGCACCGGTCTCGTCACGCGCAATCACCGTCTTCGCCGTCTCCTGTGGCAGAACGCCGAGCGCGCGGGCCTCCCCTGCGGCGGTCAGCGTGCGGCGATGCGGCAGCAGCTCGAACTCCACGTGCGACTCGCGGAGGTGCTCGACGAGGACGTTCGGTCCGGCGGCCGCCTCGAGCTCCGGCCGCGGCAGCGGCGGCTCGTGGCGGACGACCGTGCCGCTGCCCGGGAAGAACACGGTCTCGTGGCCGTCGTCCCAGCGGACGCGGTAGTACGGGCGCGCAGCCGATCCGAGCACCTCGAGGATCTCGCCGGCCCGCGCCGTGTCGCCGACGCGGCGGCCCGTCACCTCGATGACGTCGCCGGGGGCGACGACCTCCAGCTCCTTCGTGGCCATCTCTCCTCCTTCTCCGATCGCAGCTCAAGCGTCGTCCGCCGCGCGCCGCTTCCCATCCGCGCGCGCGCGGATCGGACGCCGTCACCGCGGAAAATCCCCAAGGGCGGTAGGGGGCAGCCCGGATGCGCATGCGCGCCGCCGGTCGGACGTTCCTGTCAAAGGAGGCTTGCGTCATGAGCGTGGGGCGGTTCCGCCCAGATCGCGATGGCTTCTTCGGCATCCGGTTCGAGTCGATCGGAGGCCTCGGCGCACACCTCGCCGGGCAGATGCTCGCCGAGGCAGGCGTGCTCCGGCAGGGCCTGAACGGCTCCCACTTCTCTTCGTACGGCTCGGAGAAGAAGGGAACGCCGGTCAAGTCGTTCGTGCGCTTCGCCGCGGCGGACCGGGAGATCCGTACGAGCAGCCCGGTCGAGACGCCGCAGGTGATCGCGATCTTCCACGAGGCCTTCGGACGCTCCCCCGCGGCGATCGCGGGCCTCGCGCCCGCGGGCACGGTGATCGTCAACACGCGCTCCACGGCGGAGGAGGTCCGCGAGGCGCTCCAGCTCGACTCGGGCACGATCGGAGTCCTCGACGCACTCGGGATCGCGGTCGAGGAGAAGACGCGCGTGAACACCGCGATGCTCGGCGCGGTCGTCCGCGCCTGCCCGTTCATCGAGCCCGACGCCGTGCGCGAGACGATCCGCGCGACGTTCGGGCGGCGGCATCCGGAGGTCGTCGAGGCGAACATCCGCACGTTCGATCGCGGCTTCCGCGAGCTCCGCCGCACGCGCTTCAAGGCGACGGCTCCGGTCGAGCCGCGGCCGCCGAGTCGGCAGGCTCCCTCGTTCGGCTACCTCGAGGCGCCGATCGGCGGCGTGATCCTCGAGCCGGCGAACAGCATCGTCAAGGATCTGAGCACCTCGCGCGTCGGCTTCGTTCCGGAGCTGCTGCTCGAGAAGTGCGTCCACTGCGGCCTCTGCGACATCGTCTGTCCCGACCTCTGCATGGTCTGGGACGAGAGTGCGGACGGCGTCCGGCTGCTGGGGATCGACTACCGGTACTGCAAGGGGTGCCTCAAGTGCACGGAGGTCTGCCCGACCGGCGCGCTCGTCGAGTTGCGCGAGGAGGACGGCTGGGCCGACGCGCACACGGTTCCGATGTTCGCGGGGGTGAGCTGACATGGCTGTTGCGCTGAAGACACAGCGGCAGACGCACGCCCGCCCGGCACAGGTGACCGCCTTCAAGACCGGCAACGAGATGGCGGCGCTCTCCGCGGAGCACATCGACTTCCACCTGATGGGCTACTACCCGATCACGCCGTCGACCGAGATCGCCGAGATACTCGACGAACGGAAGGCCGCGGGGGCGCACCGGATGGTGATGGTCCCCGCCGACGGCGAGCACGGGGCCGCCGGGATCTGCTACGGCGCCGCCGTCGGCGGGGGTCGCGTCTTCAACGCGACGAGCGCCCAGGGCCTGCTCTACGCGCTCGAGGAGCTGCCGGTGCAGTCCGGAACGCGCTTTCCGATGCTGCTCGATCTCGCCACGCGCACGGTGAGCGGGCCGCTCGACATCCGCGGCGACCACTCCGACGTCTACTTCGCGCTCAACACCGGCTGGCTGATCCTCATGGCGCGCGACCCTCAGGCGGTCTACGACCTCAACGTCTGCGCGCTCCGTGTCGCCGAGCGCGCCGACGTCCGCCTGCCCGCGATCGTCGCGTTCGACGGCTTCTTCACGAGCCACCAGAAGCGACGCGTCTCGGTGTTCGAGGATCCGAGCGTCGTCCGGAGCTTCCTCGGCCCGTTCGCGGAGACCGTCCCGGCGCTCGACCCGCGGCACCCGGTGACGATCGGGCCGTACATGAACGACCCCGACCTGATCAACAACAAGTACCAGCTCAATCTCGCGATGGAGGCGGCACGGCGCGCGCTGCCGGAGGTGTTCGCCGAGTACGAGGCGCTCAGCGGCCGCCACTACGACGTCGTCGAGCGCTACCGGATGGAGGACGCCGAGGTCGCGCTGCTGCTGCTCAACTCCGCGGCCGAGACGGCGAAGGACGCGGCCGACCGACTGCGCGAGCAGGGGATCCGCGCCGGCGTCGTCAGCCCGAACGTCCTGCGGCCGTTCCCGGCCGCCGAGCTTCGCGACGTGCTCCGCGGCGTGCGCGCGCTCGTGATCGGCGAGCGGGCGGACTCGTACGGCTCCGGCGGCGGCAACGTCGCGCACGAGGTGAAGTCGGCCCTCAAGGACGACCCCGACAACGCCACGGTCTGCCTCACGCGGATCTACGGGCTCGGCGGCAGGGACTTCTACACCGAGGACGCGGAGGCGCTCTTCCGGCTCGCAACCGAGACCGTCGAGCGCGGCGCCGTCCATCCCTCCTTCGACTACCACGGCGTCGTCGCCGGCGACCCCGCGCATCCCCCGGTGCGCCCGGGACTGCCCGCGCTCACGCGGAAGGAGACGATCAGCGGCACCGTCAAGGTCTCCGTCGACGAGACCACCGGCCGTCTCCAGGTCGAGGCGCCGCCCGCCTGGCAGCTCGTCGCCCGCCCGAAGCGCGTCGCCCCCGGCCACGGCGCCTGCCCCGGCTGCGGCGTCTTCCCCGCGCTCGACCAGTTCCTGCGCGGCATCGAGGGCGACGTCGTCGTCCTCTACCAGACCGGCTGCGCGATGGTCGTGAGCACCGGCTACCCGTACACGTCGCACCGCGTCACGTACGTCCACAACCTCTTCCAGAACGGCGCTGCAACGCTCGGCGGACTGGTCGAGATGTTCAAGGAGCGGCAGCGCCGCGGCGAGCTGCCCGCGGGCGACGACATCACGTTCGTGATGATCAGCGGCGACGGCGGCATGGACATCGGCACGGGCGCCGCGATCGGCACGGCGCTCCGCAACCACGGCCTGATCATCCTCGAGTACGACAACCAGGGGTACATGAACACCGGCGCGCAGCTGAGCTATTCGACGCCGCTCGGCCACCGCACCGCGACGAGCAACGTCGGGCCCGGCGAGCACGGCAAGTCGTTCCACCACAAGGACATGCCGCAGATCATGGCGGCGACGAACATTCCATACGTCTTCACCGGCGTCGAGGGCTTCCCGGACGATCTGCTCGCGAAGGGCGCGAAGGCCCAGTGGTATGCGCAGCACGAGGGCATGGCCTACTGGAAGGTGCTCATCTCCTGCCCGCTCAACTGGCTGACGACCGACCGCGTCGGCACCGACATCGTGCAGGCGGCGGTGGATTGCTGCTTCTTCCCGCTCTACGAGATCGAGCGGCACAAGACCTCGCTCAGCTACGACCCTGAGCCGCTCGGCCGCCGGATTCCGGTCGCCGAGTGGCTCGCGACGATGGGCAAGACGAAGCACCTGTGCCGCCCGGGCTACGAGTCCGAGCTCGCCGAGATCGAGCGCGAGGTCGACCGGCGCTGGCGACGGCTGAAGGCGATGCACGACCACCCGCTGCTCTAGGAGACGTGATGGCGCTCATCCTCGAGAAACGCGAGCTCACCCCGGTCACCTGGCTCTTCGTGGTGGACGCGCCGCTCATCGCGTGTCACGCGCAGCCGGGCCAGTTCGTGATCGTGCGCGTCGACCAGCACGGCGAGCGCGTGCCGATCAGCATCACGAACTTCGACCGCGAGGCCGGCACGATCACGCTCGTCGTCCAGCAGGTCGGCAAGACGAGCGGCCTTCTCTGCGCGCTCGACGAGGGCGACGAGCTGCTCGACCTCGCGGGACCGCTCGGGCTGCCGGCGCCGCTGCCGGAGACCGGGCACGCCGTCCTCGTCGGCGGCGGCTTCGGTGCCGGCGCGGTGTACCCGATCGCGCGCGAGCTGCGCCTGCGCGGCGTCGAGGTGACGTCGATCGTCGGAGCCAGGACCGCCGAGCTGCTCATCCTGCGCGAGCTGCTCGAGCCGATGAGCGACCACTACCTCGCCTGCACCGACGACGGCTCGATCGGCTACCACGGCTTCACCGCGGGCCTGCTCGGCGAGCTCCTCGCCGAGGATGGCGCGCGCTTCACGCATTGCTACGCGATCGGGCCGATGCCGATGATGCGCGCGGTCGCCGAGACGACACGCCGGTACGGCGTCAGGACGCTCGTCTCGCTCGATCCGATCATGCTCGACGGCACCGGCATGTGCGGCGCGTGCCGGATCACGATCGGCGGCGAGACGAAGTTCGCGTGCGTGGACGGGCCGTTCTTCGACGCGCACCTCGTCGACTTCGACGAGGCCGTCGTGCGAGGGAAGATGTACGTCGACGAGGAGCGGCTCGCGGTCGAGCTCGCGGCCGGGAGGTAGCAGCCGATGCCGATCCTCTATCCCACGAAGACGCCGATGCCGACGCTCGACGAGATCGAGCGCCGGTCGATGTGGGACGAGGTCGCCGTCGGCTATACGGTCGAGCGCGCGCTCGCGGAGGCGCGGCGCTGCATCCAGTGCCAGGACCCGCTCTGCGAGCAGGGCTGCCCCGTCGGCGTGCCGATCCGCGACTTCATCCGCCGCGTCGCGCTCGAGGACTTCGGCGGCGCGGCCGAGCTGATCCGGACGAAGAACGTTCTCCCCGCGATCTGCGGGCGCGTCTGCCCCGTCGAGCACCAGTGCGAGGCGCAATGCTCCGTGCTGGCCCGCCTCGAGCCGGTCGGGATCGGGCGGCTCGAGCGGTTCGTCGCCGACTGGGAGCGCGCGCATCCACACGACGGCGGACGCCGGCGCGTGAAGCGGCGCACGCAGAAGGTCGCGATCGTCGGCTCCGGGCCGGCCGGGCTGACCGCTGCGAGCGACCTCGCGCAGATGGGGTACCAGGTCACCGTCTTCGAGGCCCTGCACGCGATCGGCGGCGTGCTCCGCTACGGCATCCCCGAGTTCCGCCTGCCGAAGGCGATCGTCGACGAGGACGTCGAGCGGCTCCGCACGCTGGGCGTCAGGTTCCAGACGAACGTGATCATCGGGAAGACCGTCACGATCGACGAGCTGCTCGGCGAGCTCGGCTACGGAGCGGTCTTCGTCGGCACCGGCGCCGGCTCGCCGAAGTTCATGAGCATCCCCGGCGAGAACCTCAAGGGCGTCTACTCCGCGAACGAGTACCTCACGCGCGTCAACCTGATGCGCGCGTACTCCTTCCCCGACTACGACACGCCCGTCCAGCACCCGACGCGCGCGGCCGTGATCGGCGCGGGCGACACGGCGATGGACGCCGCCCGCGTGTCGATCCGCCTCGGCGCCGAGGAGGCGCACATCGTCTACCGGCGCACGCAGTCCGAGATGGGCGCGCGGGCCGAGGACTACCGGCGCGCCGCGGAGGAGGGAACGATCTTCGACTGGCTGACGCTGCCGAAGCGCTTTCTGGGCGACGACGACGGGCGCGTGCGCGGCATGGAGTGCATCCGCATGGAGCTGGGCGAGCCCGACGAGTCGGGCCGGCCGCGGCCGGTCCCGATCGACGGCTCCGACTTCGTGCTCGAGTGCAACCTCGCGGTGATCGCGCTCGGCACCAACCCGAACCCGCTCGTCCCCGCGACCACATCGGGCCTCGAGACCGATGCGCACGGGTGCGTCGTCACCGACCCGGAGACCGGCGCGACGAGCCGCAAGGGCGTCTACGCCGGCGGCGACATCGCCACGGGAGCGGCGACCGTCATCCTCGCCATGGGCGCCGGCCGCCGCGCTGCCGGCGCCATCCACGAGTACCTCGAAGGAGAGCAGCAATGACCATCATCGGGCCCGAGGCATCGGGCTTCATGCCGGCGTGGCTCGCCGAGTCCGCGCTGTTCGACGACCGCACGGATGCCGGACGGCGGCTGAGCGCCGGTCTGAGCGTCGAGCTGCATGCGCCGCTGGTGGTCGGCCTGACGCGCGGCGGCGTCGAGATCGGTGCCGAGGTGGCCGGGCCGCTCCACGCCCCGCTCGACGTCGCGATCGTGGCGCGGATCCATCATCCCGCCGAGCCGGAGTACACGATCGGCGCCGTCGCTCCCGGCGGCGCGTGCCACGTCGTCGACCGGAAGGGCCTGAGCGAGGCGCAGCTCGTCGTCGCGACCGCGCGCGCCCGCGCGGAGGCCGGGCGGCACGAGTCTCGCCTGCACCCCCACCGGCGCGCAGTCGCACTCCAGGGGCGCGACGTCGTGCTCGTCGACGAGGCGATCATGACCGGCGCGACGATGCTCGCCGCGGTCGCCTGGGCCCGGGCCGCACATCCGGCTCGCGTCGTCGCCGCGGTCCCCGTCGGCAGCCTTGCCGGGCTCGAGCTCGTCAGGCCGGCGGTCGATCTGCTCGTCTGCCTGTTCGAGTTCGAGTACCTCGGGTCGCGCGGCGTGTGGTTCGGCGACTTCCCTGCACTCGAGGACGAGGACGTCCTCCGTCTCCTGGAGGCTTCGAGATGACGACCGCTGTCCGCGTCGAGTTCAGCCGCACCTGCGATGCGCGGGACGCGTTCCCGACCGTGCGCGAGCACGTCGACGGTGCACGACTCGGCGAGTCGGCGATCGAGGTCGACTGCGCCGGCGCCGAGGAGAGCCGCGTTGTCGAGGAGCTCGAGCATGCGCTCGACGAGTGGCTCCTGGAGCGCGACCTGCCGTTCGCGCCGATCCCGGCCGGCCCGCACACGCTTGTCGTGCGCCCTCCCGGCGACTGACGAGCGCGGAGACGCGGCGCGCGCCTCGCCGGGCAGGCGCTCGAGCGCTTCCTCTCCCGAGCCCTCCTACGAGCGCCGGCTGACGAAGACGTTGCCGAGCGCCGAGCGGAGACCGACCGCGAGCGCGCCCATGAGCACGGCTGCGTCGCCGAGGCTCGACATCTCCACGCGCGGCGGATACGGCAGCCACTCGGCCAGCAGCGGACGGACGCCCTGCAGCAGCTCGGCGTTCGCGCCGATGCCGCCGCCCAGCACGACGAGTCCGACGTCCGTCACGGCGGCGATCGGCGCGATGTGCGCCGCGACCCGGCGCGCCGCCTCCGCGAGCACCGCATCGGCGACCGCGTCCCCCGAGCGCGCGGCCGCGAACACGGAGCGAACGTCGTAGGGCGGCACGAGCGCCGTCTGCGACCCGTCGGCCCGAGCGAGGCGCTCGGCGAACCGCGAGAGCGCGGCCGCACACGGGTCGAGCTCCTGCTCCAGCCCTGCGCGGATGTAGTCGAGCTCCCCGGCGGCGCCGTGATGGCCGCGCTGGAGCTCGCCCCGCAGCACGAGCCCCGCGCCGAGGCCGGTGCCGACCGAGAGAAAGATGTAGTCGGCGACGCCGCGCGCGACACCGCGGCGCCCTTCGCCGAGCGCGGCGAGGTTGACGTCGTTCTCGACCGTGACCGCGTGGCCGAGCCGCTCGCCGAGCTCGGCGCCGAAGCGGCGCCCGTCGAGGCCAGGAATGTTGAGGGCGAGCCGCACGGTGCCGCTCGGCGATTCGACGACGCCGGGCACACCGACGACGACTTCGTCGATCAGCCCGGTCGAGAGGCCGGCCGCGTCGAGCAGTCCGTCCCGCAGCTGCGCGATCGCGGTCAACGCGCCGTCGGCGTCGGCGCCGCCGAGCTCGACGTCCTGCCGTGCGCGCACCGCCCCGGAGAGGTCGCTGACGGCGCCGCGCAGGAAGCGCGCGCCGAGGTCGATGCCCACGACGAGCGCGGCCTCGGCAACCGGCTCGAAGTAGATGGCGCCGTAGCTCGGCCCCTGCGGTCCGGTCGGCGCCTCCCGGACGAGGCCCGCCTCGAGCAGGGTCTGGAGCGCGAGCGACACGGTCGGCTTCGAGATGCCGGCGCGGCGCGAGATCTCGGCCCGCGAGATCGGCGACCCGGCGCGGATCGTCTCCAGCACCGCCTCCTCGTTCAGGCGCTTGAGCAGCGGCGGCGTGGCCGGTCGCGGAATCGTCATCGTGGGGCCACTCCGGTTAACAATCCTAACCTAGGCTAGGCGAAGACCCGCCTGTCCGCGGTGCGCGAGCGGAGCACGCGCTGCCAGAGCTGCTCCATCCCGGAGGCGAGGCAGCCGTCCACGACGGCGTCTTCGCCGAGCGCGCTCACGCGGATCTCCGGCACGAACGGGGCCAGCCGCTGCAGCCTGGCCGCAACGTCGGCGGCAAAGCCGGGTGCGCGGCCGATCCCGCCTCCGAGGACGATCAGCTCGGGATCGACGACGGCGACGACGGAGGCGAGAGCCTTCGCCACGAGGGTCGCTTCCTCGGCCACCACCGCCTGCGCCCGCACGTCGCCCTCCGCGGCAGCGGCGAAGACGCTCCGGGCGGACACGTGCCCGTCGAGGCCCCGTGCCCGCGCCGACCGGACGACGGCGGCCGAGGAGGCGGCGGTCTCGAGCGCCCCCCGCCGCCGCACCTCGCGCGCATCGGCCTCGCCGGGCCCGAGCGGCAGATAGGCGATCTCGCCGGCTGCGCCGTGTGCGCCGCGATGGAGCCTGCCGTCGATGACGAGCCCCATCCCGATACCGGTGCCGACGGATACGAAGGCGAAGGTCGAGACCTCGCGGCCGTGCCCGTGGTCTCGCTCCGCCAGCGCCGCGACGTCCACGTCGTTCTCGATCGCCGTCGTCTCCCCGAACGTGCGGCGGAGCTCTGCGAGCACGGCGGGCCGCTCCCAGCCGGGCAGGTTCCCGGCCATCGTGAGCGCGCCCCTGCCCGGGTCGAAGACCCCTGGGCTGCCGACGACCGTGTGCAGGATCGCCTTGGAGCGGCGGACACCCGCCGTCCGCGTCAACTCGTCTGCGAGCGCGGCGAGCTCGCCCACCCTGCCGCGGGCGCTCGTCGAGCGTTCCCGGTGGCTCAGCTTCGCCCGCACGACGCCGGCGAGGTCGGCCAGGGCGCCGCGAACGTACTCTCGACCGATGTCGAGGCCGAGGACGAAGCCGGCCTCTCGCCGGATCTCGTAGAGCGCGGCTGCCGGTCCGCGCGACCCCGTGCGGCGCCCGGCCACCCGGACGAGCGCGTCTCGCTCGAGGTTCGTGAGCGCGAGGGCGACGGTCGGCTTCGACAGCCCCGAGAGCCGGACGAGATCGCCCCTGGAGAGCGGCCCCGACCGGCGCACCTGGTCGAGCAGGAGCTGCTCGTTCATCGCCCGGATCACCTGCGGGCGAGCGGCGACTGCTCCACGGTCCGCTGCGGAGACGCTCACGAGCACAACACTAGACTTGTGGTCGGGAAAAAGATAGGTTAGTTTCCTAACACGTGGAAGTGAGCGTCGCGTGGGCAGCAGTGGCGAGCATGTGAGCACACCGGTCGTCCTCGGCCTCGACTTCGGGGGAACCAAGGTGGCGGCCGCCGTGGTCTCGCTGGGCGGCCGGCGCCTCGGGGAGGCGACCGTCGCGACCGAGCCGGCGCTCGGTGCGCGCTGGAATCTCGACCACGGACTCGAGGCGGCTCGCCGCCTCGCCCGCAACGTCGCTCCGGGCCGCCCGCTGGCCGCGATCGGGGCGTCGACGTTCGGCATCCCGGAGCCGCACGGAGTCGCGCTCGCGCCCGCGATCGCCGGCTGGGGAGAGCTCGCGCTCGGCCGGGAGCTGTCCTCCGCCTTCGACTGCGAGACCGTTCGGCTCGCGACCGACGTGAAGGCGGCCGCGACGGCGGAAGCGCGCTCCGGAGCGCTGGTCGGCCACGATCCCGCGATCTACCTCAACCTCGGTACGGGCCTCGCCGCCGCCATCGTGTGCGGCGGACGCGTCGTCTCCGGAGCGAACGGCGCGGCCGGCGAGATCGGCTACAACCTGCTGAGGCGAACCGAGGTGGGCCGGAGCGGCCACCCGGTGCTCGAGGACCTCGTCAGCGGCATCGGCCTCTCGGCGGTTGCGAACCGCCGGGCCGGGGCGCGGGTCACAGCCGCCGACGTCTTCCTCGGGGCGGCGACGGACGCGTCTCTGGCGGCGCTCCTCGACGAGTTCGTCGAGGAGCTCGGCTTCCACCTCGTCAACCTCGCGGTGGCCGTCAACCCCTCCCGCATCGCCGTCGGCGGTGGGATCGTGCGGTCCTGGGAGCGCCTCGAGGGGCCGCTGCGGCTCGCCCTCGACGCGGGCGTCCCCTTCCCGCCCGAGCTCGTGGTGGGGGCGTTTCCCTTCGACGCGGCGCTCGTGGGCGCGATCTCGCTCGCGCTCGAGGCTGCGGAACTCGAGGAGCCGGGCCACAGCCGGCGCAAAGCAAAGGAGGGCGTGACGATGGGCGACCACAGCAGGACAATCCGGGGGCACGTGCGCCCGGAATCGGTCAACTTCGAGAGCACGGTCGCACGGCGACCGGGGAGGAATCGGTCATGAGAAGGGTGATACTCGCCTTGCTCCTCGCGGGCCTGCTGACGGCCGCGTTGGCCTCGGCAGCATCGAGCGCCCGCAGCGGCGCCCGCGCGGCCCCGCCGGGGAGCTCCGTCACGATCTCGAACGAGCAGGGCACGACGTGGACGTGCAACTTCAATCCATACAACGCGTCGGTGCAGTTCCTGTCCTTCGGCCCCGTCTACGAGCCCCTGGTCTTCCAGGACGTGCTGAAGAGCGGGGCGCCGACGCCGTGGCTCGCGTCGAAATACGCGTGGAGCAACGACAACAAGACGCTCATGTTCACGATGCGGCCGGGCGTGAAGTGGTCGGACGGCAAGCCGCTCACCGCCGCCGACGTCGTCTTCACCTTCCAGCTCATCAAGAAGCATCCGGCCCTCGACCTGAACGCGGTCTGGTCGGTGCTCTCCAGCGTGACCCAGAAGGGCTCGGACCAGGTCGTCTTCAACTTCAAGACGGCGGCCGTGCCGTACTTCTTCTACGTCGCCGGGCGGACGCCGATCGTGCCGCAGCACCTCTGGGCGCAGGTGAAGGACCCGGTCACGTACAAGGACCCCAAGCCGGTGGGCAGCGGCGGCTTCGAGATGTCCTCCTGCTCGCCGCAGGTGATCAAGTACACGAAGAACGGGACGTACTGGCAGAAGGGGTTGCCCAAGATCGACACGGTCTACTACCCGGCCTACACCTCGAACGACCCGGCCAACCTCGACCTGGCGACCGGCAAGGCGCAGTGGGGCAGCCAGTTCATCCCGAGCATCAAGTCCTTCTATCTGTCCAAGAGCCCGGACAACCACTACTGGTTCCCGCCGGTGGTCAACGTCTCGATCTTCATGAACCTCAAGGACCCGATCCTGTCCAATCTGGCGGTGCGCAAGGCGATGGCCTACGCGATCGACCGCGCCCGGGTCTCGCAGATCGGCGAGTACGGATACCAGCCGCCCGCGAACCAGACCGCCATCGTCACCCCGACCTTCCAGAGCTGGCTGAAGCCGGGTCTCGACAAGGTCTACGGATACGATCCGCAGAAGGCGATCTCGATCCTGAAGGCGGCCGGATTCACTCAGAAGGGCGGCGTCTTCCAGACCCCAGCCGGCAAGCCGCTCTCGTTCACAATGGTGAACATCGGCGGATACTCGGACTGGGTCGCCTCCGCCCAGATCGTCGCGCAGGAGCTGAAAGCGGTCGGGATCGAGATCACGCCCGAGAACCTCTCCAGCACGACGTACGACTCGGACGTCTACAACGGTCACTACCAGCTCGCGTACGACGGCAACGAGCCGTACGGGCCGAGCCCGTACGTCGAGCTCCGCGCGGAGCTCTACTCGCACGCCTCGGCGCCGATCGGCAAGATCGCGGCATCGAACTGGGAGCGGTACTCCAACAAGACCGTCGACACGCTCATCGACCAGTACGCGGCCACGACGAGCCTCGCGGCGCAGAAGGCGATCGTCTGGAAGCTCGAGCAGGCGATGGTGAACGACGTCCCCATCATCCCCATCACCGAGGGGGTCGACTGGTACCAGTACAACACCAAGAGCCTGACCGGATGGGTGACGCCGCAGGATCCGTATGCAGAGCCGGCTGCGTACGTCTACCCCGACTGGGGCGTCGTCGCCCTGCACCTGGCGCCGAAGGGCTAGGGACGTAACTCGCATGAGGCGCGGGACGTGAGGTTCGTTCTCCGGAGGCTCGGCTTCTTCCTCGTCACCCTGTGGGCGGCGATCACGACGAACTTCCTCATCCCGCGCCTCATGCCGGGTAACCCTGCGATCGCGATGATGGCCCGCTACCGCGGGCGGCTGAACCCGAGCGCGCTGCATGCGATCGAGATCGCGTTCGGCGTGAACACCCACCAGAGCGTGCTGAGCGCGTACTTCTCCTATCTCGGCAACATCTTCCGGGGGAAGCTCGGGACGTCGCTGACCTTCTTTCCCGACGCGGTCACCCACGACGTGCTCAAGGCCCTGCCGTGGACGCTGGCGCTCGTCGGCGTCACGACGATCCTTGCGTTCGTGCTCGGCACGCTCATCGGGCTCGTCGCCGCGTGGCGCCGTGGCGGCATCCTCGACAGCCTGCTCCCGCCGATCTTCGTCGTCACATCGGCCTTCCCGTACTTCTGGATCGCCCTCCTCTCGATCTGGCTGTTCGCGATCAAGCTCGGCTGGCTGCCTGTGAGCGGGGGCTACGACTACACGACCACGCTTGGCTGGTCCTGGGCGTTCGTGGGCGACGCCCTCACGCACTCGATCCTGCCGGCGCTGACCCTCCTCGTCACCTCGATCGGCGGCTGGATCCTGACGATGCGCAACAACATGATCTCCGTGCTCGCCGAGGACTACGTGCGGATGGCGCGTGCGAAGGGCCTCAGCCCGTGGCGCGTGATGTGGAGCTACGCGGGCCGCAACGCGATCCTGCCGAACCTGACGGGCTTCGCGATGTCGCTCGGCTTCGTCGTAAGCGGCGCGATCCTCGTCGAGTTCGTCTTCAACTACCCGGGCGTCGGCTGGATGTTCCTGCAGGCGGTCGAAAACCAGGACTACGCGCTCATGCAGGGACTGTTCCTGATGATCATCGTCGCCGTGCTCACGGCGATCCTTGCCGCGGACGCGGTCACCGCCGTCCTCGATCCCCGGACGCGGGACGTGAGTTGAGGAGGTTGCCGTGACGACGCCGTCGCTCGCGGAGACCGCCGGGCCGAGCACTCCCGCCGCGAAGGCGCATCCGCCGGAGACGACGGCGGGAGCGGGCGCGGCGGCGAACGTCCTGCGGGCGCTGACGCGCAACCGCAAGGCGTTGGCGGGCGTCGTGCTGCTGTCGTTCTTCCTCGTGCTCGCGATCTTCCCGGGCCAGATCGCGCCGGACGACCCGACGGCGGAGATCTACACGCCGGCGCTCGGATCCTCGTGGCACCACCTGCTCGGCACGACGGCCTACGGGCAGGACATCTTCTCGCAG
>DASPTD010000065.1:0-7883 GCA_035623575.1 Gaiellaceae bacterium | reverse complement strand
TTCCTGCCGCTCGCGTACAGGGCATCGACCTCGGGGCCGACGAGACCGGGCATGTCCCGCTTGACGGTGAACCCCTGCTGCTCCTGCAGGTACGCGAGATGGCGATACCCCACCGGGTAGCGCTCGAGCGCGTCGCGATCGAGATCGACGCGCAGCGCAGGATCGACAGGGACGAGGCGGTCCAGCTCGTAGATCGGCTGCCGCAGCACGAGGCCCCAGCGGCCGTCGCGGCGCTCGAGGAAGTCGTAGAAGCGGCCGGTACAGACGACGTCGCACTCGATCCCGTGCACCGGGGCTCGCTGTGTGATCGTCATCTTCGTCTGCGCGATCGCGCGGTCGCCCACGACCTCGACCGTGGAGCCGCCGAGGAAGTGGAGGATCCGGACGCCGCGCTCGAAGCCTTCGCGGCTGACGCGGATGAACTCGTCCGCGGTCCCCTGGAACCAGGTCGCCATCATCCGGCCGTCGTCGTGCCAGACGGTGCGGAACCGCTCCCAGTCGCCGGCGTCGCGCCACACGGCCCAGCTCTCGACCAGATCGCGGATCGCCGTCGCGTCATCCGCCACGATCGTCACCGCCCTCTGCCGGCCGGAGGATCGCGAGCGGAACGACACGGGGAGCACGGCGCTCGTACTCGAGGTAGCCGGGCGCGATCGTCGTGATCGCGGCCCAGAGCCGTTCCCGCTCCCCGGGCGACGCCGGCCGCGCGATGACCGCCCTGCGGGAGCGGCCGACCAGGACCGTGGCCCGAGGCTCCGCCCGCAGGTTCAGCCACCAGGCCGGGAACCAGGGCAGACCGCCGTTGGAGGCGACGACCACGAGGCTCCCGCCGTCGGGCAGAAAGCACAACGGCGTCGTCCGCGACCTGCCGGTCTTGCGTCCGGTCGTCGTCAAGAGAAGGATCGACAGGCCCCAGATCCGGCCGCCGACACGACCGCCGGTCGCACGATAGACGAACCGGTGGAGAGCACCGACGGTCTTCAGGCCGCGTCGGATCAGGACGCCCTTCGTGCTCGCTGCCGAACCGGTCACCCGATCATCCTCCCCTATCCGGAGCTAGGGTCGTGCGATGAGCTTCGGCATCCTCGCCGTGATCGTCTGCGCGGGGCTCGGCGGGCCGCTGCTCGCGCTCGGACGCCGCGGCCTCGTCCCGGTGGTCGTCGGAGAGCTCGCGGCCGGCGTCGTCGTCGGCAAGACGGGAACGCGCTGGGTCGACACCGGCGAGCCGACGACGGCGTTCTTCTCGCAGGTCGGCTTCGCGATGCTCATGTTCACCGCCGGGATGCACGTGCCCATCCGCCAGCCCGGGATCGCACGCGGACTGCGGCGCGGCGCCCTCGCGGCGCTCGTCGTCGGCGCCCTCAGCGCGCCCGCCGGGATCGCCACCGCCGCCGCGCTCGGCGGCGGGCATGCGGCGATCTACGCGCTGCTCCTCGCAAGCGGGTCGGCCGCGATCCTGCTTCCCGTGCTCGAGGAGGAGAAGCTGCTGGGCGACGAGCGCGTGCTGCCGTTGATGGCGCAGGTCGGCATCGCCGACGTGGCGGCGATCGTGTCGCTCCCGCTCGTGCTCCAGCCGTCGAAGGCGCGCGACGCGGTGCTCGGCCTGCTCGCCGTCGCGGGCGCGGCCGCGGCGATCTTCGCTCTCGCCCACGTCGTGCGCGGCCGCGGCCTCTTGCACCGCATCCGCCGAGCCTCGAAGCGGCGCAGCTGGGCGCTCGACCTCCGCCTCGCGCTGCTCGCGCTGTTCACGCTCGCGTGGATCGCGACACGCGCCGGCACGAGCATCCTGATCGCGGGCTTCTCGGTCGGGCTGCTCGTCGCCCTGATCGGCGGGCCGAAACGGCTCTCGACGCAGGTGACCGGCATCGGAGCGGGCTTCTTCGTGCCGCTGTTCTTCGTCACCCTCGGCGCGAAGCTCGACCTGCGCGCGGTCTTCTCCCACCCGTCGATGCTCGAGCTGACCGGGCTGCTGACGGTGGCAAACGTCGCGGTGCACGCCGCCGGCGCGCTCGTGACCCGCCAGCCGCTGCCCGCGGCGCTCGCCGCCACTGCGCAGCTCGGCCTGCCCGCCGGCGTGGTCACGCTCGGCCTCCAGCAGCACGTGCTCAGCGCCGGCCAGAGCGGAGCGATCCTGCTCGCCGCGCTCGTCACGATCGCGCTCTGCCCCGCCGGCGTCGCGCTGATCGTCCGCGCACGCGCACCCGTGTCGCCGAGCGCCGCCATGCCGGCCGCCGAGCAGCCGTGAACGCCGTCGAAGCGACCGCCGGCTACGAGCGCTGGCTGCGCGCGCAGCTCGCCACCGTCCTCGACGACGACCTCGCGCTGAAGCACGAGCGGATGGCCGAGTCGGCCAACCTGTTCCTGCGCGGAACGTACTACCTCTGGCTCTCGCGCGTCCGGGAGGAAGCGCCGCCGAAGCTGGTTCAGGCGCCCGAGCTGCTCGCAGTCGGCGACCTCCACGTGGAGAACTTCGGCTGCTGGCGCGACGTCGAGGGAAGGCTCGCCTGGGGCGTCAACGACTTCGACGAGCTGGCCACGCTGCCGTACACGTACGACCTGCTGCGCCTCTGCACGAGCGCCGTCGTCGCCGTGCGCGAGGAACGCCTGCCGCTGCACGAGCGGGAGGTCTGCGAGGTCGTGCTCGACGGCTACCACCACGGCCTCGAGCACGGCGGCGGGCCGTTCGTCGCGGCCGAGCGGCACGCCTGGCTCGCCGCCCTCCAGGCCGCGAGAGCAGCCGACGCCGCCGCCTTCTGGGAGCGGCTGAACGCACTGCCCGCGCTCGACCAGGCACTGCCGGCGCAGGCGCAGGCGCGGCTGGACGCGCTCGCGCCCGGCAGCGACTGGCGGCCGCTGCTGCACCGCCGGACCGCAGGGATGGGGTCGCTCGGCCGCCTGCGGGCGGTGGCCGTAGGCGACTGGCAGGGCGGTCTCGTCGCGCGCGAGCTGAAGGAGCTAGCGCCGCCGGCGAGCGACTGGGTCCTGCAGCGCGACGAGCGCCCGGCTCGCCCGCAGGCCGGGCCGTCGTGGGCCCCGGATCCGTTCGTCGCGGCCGCCGAGGGCTGGCAGTGCCGCCGGCTCGCCCCCGACTGCGTCAAGCTCGAGCTCGGCGACTACGAGCGCGGCGAAGAGCGCCACCTGCTACGGGCGATGGGGCTCGAGACGGCGAACGTCCACCAGCGCTCGAGCCCGGACGCCGTCGCACGGGTACGCGCGCACGCGGCCCGCCTCGACGCCGCACCGCTCCGGGCCGCGGTCGAGAATCTCGCCGCGACGGTCGAGCACGACTGGCACGACTGGCGCACATCCGGACGCACGCGCAATCGATGAACATCTGGCGTCGGATCTTCTTCTTCCGGCGCGCCTGACTCCGCACCCTCGGCGGCCGGCCCGGCCGTTTATGGTGGTCCCGTGAGCCGTGCCGGCCCGCTGGCAGCTGTCGCGCTCGGCGCGCTCGTCATCGCGTGGGCGTTGCCGTTGCAGTCGGTCGGCTGCGGCCAGAACGCGCACTACGCGGCGACGCGATCCTTCGCAGAGGGTCATCCGTTCATCGACCGCTACGCGAACGAGACGTGCGACGTCGTGCGACGCGGCGGCCACACCTACGCGTCGAAGGGGCCGGCCCTCGACTTCTGGGCCGCGCCCTGGTACCTGCTGCTGCGCACGGTGCACGCCGTGCCGCCGAACCCGAACGCCGGCCAGGCGTATCCCGCAGCGATGCTCGGGGTGCCGCCCCGCGCCGTCTGGCAGATCGGGCTCTGGGCGGTCGTGCTGCCGGGCCTGGCGCTGCTGCTGCTCGTCCGCCGCGTGACCGAGCGCATCGAGCCCGGCCTCGGCACGGCGACGGCGGTCGTGCTCGGCCTGGGCACGCTCGTGCTCCCGTTCTCGACGCTGCTCTTCGCGCACGTGCCGGCGGCGATGCTCGCCTTTGCCTCGTTCGCGCTGCTCTTCGGCCCGACAGGGCTGCGCCGGGTAGCCGCCGCCGGCGCGTGTGCGGGCCTGGCGATCTCGACCGACCTGCCGCTCGTCGTGCCGGCGATCCTGCTCGGACTGTACGCGGCGGCCTCGACACCGCACCTGCGACGGCTCGCCGCATTCGCCGCCGGAGGCCTGGCCGGCGTCCTTCCGCTTCTCGCGTTCGACGTCTGGGCGTTCGGGTCGCCCTTCCGCAACGCGTACCAGGGCACCGCGATCAATCCCGGCGCCGGGGGCGTCGAGCTGGCGCACGTCCACAACCTGTTCTACACGCTCACGTCGCCGCATCCGACGTTCGCGATCGACATGTTGCTCAGCCAGCGCGGCTTGCTCGTGCTCTCGCCGGTCGTCGCTGCCGGATGCGCCGGTGTGCTGCTGCTCTGGCGCCGCGGGCTGCGCGCGGAGGCCGCCCTCGTCGGGTCGCTGTCCGTCGCCGAGCTCGCGTGGAACATGTTCCGCCCGACGTACGAGCTCGCGCTCGGCGGCTGGGTTCCGGGGCCGCGGTTTCTCGTTCCCCTGCTCCCGTTCCTGTGCGTCGCCTTCGCGCCGGTCCTCCGCCGCGTCCCCGCAACTGCAGTCGTTCTCGCGCTCGTCTCCGTCGCTGCGATGCTGATCGCGACGAGCGCGGAGCCGCTGCTGTCGAACGACGACACGCATCTCTGGATCGCGCGCATCACCCACGGCAACTTTGCCGAGACGGTCCTCTCGCTCACGGGCGTCGGGCACGGCTGGCTCGCCATCCTGCCGTTCTACGCGCTCGCCGCGGTCGCGATCGTGGCGGCGGCGGCCGCGACGCCGCTGTCGTTCGCGCGGCGCGACCTCCCGCCTGCAGCGGCCGCACTCGTCGCGTGGATCGTCGTCGAGCACGGCGCGCCGGCGCTCCTCGAGGTCGACCGCCTCGTCCACCAGAGCTACGGCGCGATCGCAGCGGTCGCGCTCGTCGCCGGACTCACGTGGGCACTCCTGCTCCTGCACCGGCGAAGCACGAGGGCCGCGCTTCCGGCACTGCCGCTGCTCGCCTTCGCCGCACGACGGTTCGACGCCCATACGAAATGGGCCATGCTGCTGGCGCTGCTCGTGCTCGCCGCGCTCGTGGCGAGCGAGCGACTGCTCGTCGGCTCGACGCCCGAGTCTGCCTGAGTCGGCGCAGCGGCCGCTCCAGCGACGCGTTCGGCGCCGGTTCGACACGCCCGTCCGCGTGAGCGTGCCGAGTGCTGGATGCCGTTGTGCTGCGGGAATGTCCGCCGGCGGCGTCTCTACGCCACCATGCGTCCGGCGAGCCAGATGCCGGCGAAGCCGCCGACGAAGGAGCAGAGGATCGAGGCCGCCGAGAAGCTGCCCTGGCCGAACAGCATCGGCAGGAACCCGCCCGCGGTCGAGCCGAGCGTGAAGGCCATCAGGAGCACCCGGCGGTCCATCGTCCTTTGATCGGCCGGCGCCGAGGCCGTCTCCATCCCCCACCCGGGCGTGAAAGACTGTGGGTGATGGACCGGTGGGAGGAGGGTTTCGACGCCTGGGTGCCGTCCAAGGACGGAGCCGACGAGTCGAAGTCCGACGACGAGCGACGGGAGCTGCTCCGGCTCGCCCGTGACCTCGGCGCCGCTCGTGATGCGGCGCGCGAACCGGTGGCCGTCGAGCTAGAGCCGCTGAAGCGGATGCTGCGCCAGGCGGTCGAAGCGGTCGCCGCGCACAGGCGCGGGCTCGCGGAGCTCCGGCGAGGGTTCGAGGCCGAGCTCGCCGCGGCCCGGGCGGAGCGAGAGCTCGCAGCCGCCGAGCGCGAGCACCTCGACGAGCGCGAGCGGACGATTCACGAGGTCGAGAAGGAGCTTGCGGGCATGCGCGTCGCGCTCGAGGAGCAGCGGCAGCGGCTAGAGGCGCGCGAGCGCGCCCTCGACGAGCGCCCGAGCTTCAGCGAAGGTCTTGCGGAGCTCTCGCCGACGAGCAAGAGCAGGCCTGCGACGTAACGTCGGCGCTTCCGCGACCGAGCGCCAAGCATCACGCTGCTATCGTCGCAAGGCGGCGGGCCTCGCCAGGGGAGCAGGCGCGACGGTCGTCGCCGTTCCGCCATGCCGGGATACGCGAACCCCGTCGACCCGCCCGACCTCGGCCTGCTGCCGACGCTTCGCCGGCTGCTCCGACTCTGGTGGCAAGAGCGCCGCCTCGGCGCGGTCGGGCTCGGCTTCGCGCTCTGCTACACGCTGATCTCGACCGCGATCCCGCTGCTCCAGCAGCGGGCGATCGACGACGCGATCGTCACGCACAAGCGGCAGCTGTGGCCGTATCTCGCCGCGATCGCGGTGCTCGGTGGGCTCCGCTTCCTCGTCAACTTCCTCCGCCGCTATGCGACCGCCCGCATCGGCATCCGCATCGAGGCGCGCATGCGTGAGCTGCTCTACACCGCGTACCTGCGCTATCCCCGCGCGTTCTACGACCGCCACGCCACGGGCCAGGTGCTGTCGCGCGCGACGAACGACCTCTACCCGATCCGCTACTTCATCGGCTGGGGACTCGTCCAGGGCGTGCAGAGCATGATGATGATCCTCGCCGCCGGCATCGTGCTCGTGCTGGTGAACCCCCGCCTCGCGCTCTACACCGCAGTGGCGATGCCGCCGATCACGGTGCTCGCGCTGCGCTTCGCCAGGCGCGTCTCGCCGCTCTCACGCCAGGTGCAGGAGCGGAAGGGCGACGTGACCGAGGCGGCGGACGAGGCGGTCGTCGGGATCGAGATGGTGCAGGCGTTCGGCCGCGAGGACGACGTGCGCGGGCGCTTCGGCGGGAAGGCGGAGGCGGTGCGCGACACGGTCCTGCGCCAGGCCGGCGTCGAGGCGCGGCACCTGCCCGGCCTGTACTACCTGCCGGCGCTCTCGATCGCGGCCGTCGTCTTCTTCGGCGGCAAGCAGGTGATCGGCGGTCACCTCTCGATCGGCCAGTTCGTCCTCTTCGAGACGCTTCTGCTTCAGCTCGTGTGGCCCCTGGAGGCGCTCGGCTGGATCACGAACCTCGCGCAGCGCGCGCTCGCCTCGGCAGGCCGCAGCTTCGCCTGGCTCGAGGGAATCGAGGCGCTGCCGGAGCCGTTCGTGCCGCAGGGGCTTCCGCCGGGACCGCTGCCGGTGCGCTTCGAGGCGGTGCACTTCGCGTACGGCGGCGAGGAGGACGTGCTGCGCGGTCTCGACCTCGCCGTCGAGCCGGGCGAGATCGTCGCCGTCTGCGGCTCGACCGGCGTGGGCAAGACATCGCTGCTCAACCTGCTGCCGCGGTTCTACGACCCGACCGGCGGCCGCGTGCTCGTCGGGGGCATCGACACCCGCGACGTGCCGATCGCGGAGCTGCGAGCGGCGGTCGCGCTGGCAACGCAGCGCCCCGTGCTGTTCTCGGTGCCGCTGCGCGAGAACCTCACCGCGGGCCGTGAGGACGCGGACTGGGACGAGGTGATCGCGGCGTGCGTCGCCTCCGGGGTCGACGCGTTCGCGGACGAGCTGCCCGACGGTTACGACACGCCGATCGGCGAGCGCGGCGTCAACCTCTCGGGTGGACAGCGCCAGCGCGTCGCCCTCGCACGCGCTCTCGTCACCCGCGCACGCGTCATCGTCCTCGACGACCCGCTCTCGTCGGTCGACACGCTCACCGAGCGGCGCCTGGTGCGGCGCCTGCGTCCGGCCCTCGAGGGCCGGACGGTGCTCATCGCCACGCAGCGCCTCTCGACGGTGGAGCTCGCCGACCGTGCGGTCGTCCTGCGCGACGGCCGCATCGTCGAGTCGGGGCCGGCGCGCGAGCTGCTGCGTGCGGGCGGTGCGTTCGCCGAGCTGTTCGGCGACGAGGTGTCGGCGGCGTGACGCGGCTGCTCCGCTACGTCGAAGGGCAGCGCGTGCGGGTCGCCCTGATGCTCCTCGTCGCCACCGGCAACGCCG
>DASPTD010000036.1:0-63994 GCA_035623575.1 Gaiellaceae bacterium | reverse complement strand
CTCGTCGAGTCGGTCGACGACGCGGAGCGCATCTCGCCCGCCTCCGGCACGCGGCTCGCCTACATCACGCAGACCACGCTCTCGGTCGACGAGACGCGGGAGATCGTCGAGGTCCTTCGTCGCCGCTTCCCCGCGATCGAGGGGCCGGCGAAGGAGGACATCTGCTACGCGACCTCCAACCGCCAGTGGGCTGTGAAGGAGCTCCTGGCGGAGGTCGACCTCCTGCTCGTGCTCGGCTCGCCCAACTCCTCGAACTCGCAGCGGCTCGTGGAGGTCGCACGCACCGCAGGGACTGCCGCGCATCTCGTCGAGGACGCCTCGCAGATCGACGACGCGTGGCTCGACCGGGTGAGCGTCGTCGGCGTGACGTCGGGCGCGTCGGCGCCGGAGCGGCTCGTGCGCGGCGTGTGCAAGTGGTTCCGTGCACGCGGCGTCACCGACATCGCCGAGTTCCGGTCGGTGTACGAGGACGTCGTGTTCCGGCTGCCGGTCGAGCTGCGACGCGCCGAGCGATCCGCCGCGTAGCATCGCGGCCGTGAGGTCGCGGCCGCACCGGCTCGAGCGCCTGCCCGAGCAGTACTTCGCGGCGCTGCTCGCCCGTGTCGCCGCCGCGGCCGCGCAGGGAGGTGCGCCGCTCGTCGACCTCGGCCGCGGCAACCCGGACGTGCCGCCTCCGCCGCACGTGATCGAGGCGCTCGTCGACAACGCGCGGCTGCCGGACGTCCACGGCTACGCCCCGTTCAGCGGCGTGCTCGAGTTGAAGTCGGCGATCGCGGCCCGCTACCGGGGCGTCTACGGCGTCGACGTCGACCCGAAGCGCGAGGTGGCCGTGTTGCCGGGGTCGAAGACAGGCCTCGTCGAGTTCGCGCAGGTCGCGGTCGAGCGCGGCGGCACGGTCGTGCTGCCGGATCCCGGCTACCCCGACTATCGGTCCGCCGTCGCGCTCACGGCCGCGGCGCACGTGCCGCTGCCGCTGCTCGCCGACGGCCGACCGGACTGGGACGCGGCGCCGGCGACCGCGGACGCGCTGTATCTCAACTATCCGTCCAACCCGGCGGCGGCGTGCGCGCCGGCAGGCGTGTTCGCCGAGGCGGTCGAGTGGGCGCTGCACGCGGGCGCGTGGGTGCTGCACGACTTCGCGTACGGCGACCTCGTCTTCGACGGCCGCCGGCCGCAGAGCTTCCTTGCGCAGGAGGGCGCGCGCGAGGTCGGGCTCGAGCTGTTCTCGATGTCGAAGTCGTACGGGATGGCCGGCTGGCGGCTCGGCTTCGCGGTCGGGAACGCCGAGCTCGTCGCGCGGATCGACGAGCTGCAGAGCCACGTCTTCGCCGGCATCTTCGCACCGGTCCAGCTCGCGGGGCTCGCTGCCCTGACCGGGCCGCAGGAGACGGTGGAAGAGCGTCGCGCGCTCTACCAGGCCCGCCGCGACCGCGCCGTTGCGGCGCTCGACGGGCTCGACGCGCGCGGCGAGGGCACGTTCTTCGTGTGGTTCCGGCTCCCGGAACGCGCGACGTGCGAGCACCTGCTCGAGGACCATCGCGTCGCCGTCGCGCCCGGCGAGGGTTTCGGGGAGCACGGCCACGGCTGGGCGCGCCTGTCGCTCGCGACACCGGACGCCGCGCTCGACGAGGGACTGGCGCGGCTCGCGGCCGCCTTGCGCTAGCAGCTAGCCCGCCTTCCCCACGGCGAGCTCGCCGCCGAGGCGGATCTCGACCGCGAGCACCTCCGCCCTGATCCGGTCGCCGTGGCGCTCCACGGCCGCCCCGCTCGACTCCGGCACCGTCAGCACGATCCGGTCGGTCACCTCCAGCCCGGCGTCCTTGCGCATGACGTTCACGGTCCGGATCAGGTCGAGCGCCTCCGCCTCGAGCAGCAGCTCGTCGTCGAGACGCAGGTCGAGCGCGACCGCGAGGCCGTCCGCCGACGCGACCGCCCAGCCGTCGCGGCCCGTGCGCTCGACGAGCACCTCGTCCGGCTCGAGCTCGTGCCCGGCCACGCGGAACCGGCCGCCGTCGAGCTGCTCGAACTCGCCGGCTGCCAGGGCGGAGCGAACCGTCCGGAGCTCCTCGCCGAGCCTGGGCCCGAGCAGCGGCAGGTTCGGCTTCACGCGCAGCTCGGAGTCGACGGCACCGAACTCGACCTCGTGCACGTTCAGCTCCTCGCCGATCTCGCTGCCGTGCAACGCCGCGGCCCGCGCGCCCTCGACGACGAGCCGGCGCAAGGGCTGCCTGTTCTTCATCCCCGCCTCGCCGCGTGCGCGGCGCGCGAGCTCGACGACGCGGCGCACCTCGCCGATCTCGTCGAGCAGCGCGCGATCGGGCGCGGCCACCTCGGGCCAGGGCGCGAGGTGCACGGACTCCGGCGCGTCCGTGCACGCGCCCGCGACGAGGTTCCGCCAGAGGTGCTCGGTGACGAACGGCAGGAGCGGCGCGACGACGCGCAGCGACTGCACCAAGGCGTACCAGAGGGTCGCGAGCGCCTCCCGCTCGCTCTCCCAGAAGCGGCGGCGCGAGCGGCGGATGTACCAGTTCGAGAGATCATCGAGATACGCCTCGAACTGCCGTATCACCTCGTTCGCGTAGAACGCCTCGTACGACGCCTCCGCGTCCTTGACGAACGCGTGCGTGCGCTCGACGAGCCAGCGGTCGAGCGGGCGCAGGTCACCACTCGGCTCGAGCTGCGCCCAGGACGGCCGGAACGACTCGATGTTCGCGTAGAGGACGAAGAACGCGACCGAGTTCCAGAGCCGCAGGAGCTTGCCCTTGATCTCGTCGGCGGCGTGGAAGCCGAACAGGAGGTTCTGGCTCGGCGGCTGCGCACAGTACTGCCAGCGCATCACGTCGGCGCCCATGCGCGCGAACGCATCCTCGGCGGTGATCATGTTCCCCCACGAGCCGTGCATCTCGCGGCCCGTCTCGTCGAGCATCTTCTCGTAGCCGAGCACCTGCCGGAACGGCGCGCGCCCGGTGAGGACGACGGACATGAAAAGCTGCGAGTAGAACCAGAGCCGGATCTGCTCGCGCATCTCCGTCACCCAGTCGGCGGGGAACCACCGCTCCCAGTACGCGTGGTCGGGGAGGTCGGCCGTCGTCAGCCCGCGCGCCGCACCGGTCGCGTAGCCCTGCGGCACCCACTCCGGATTCCGCCAGCCGAGCGTCGAGAACGGGACGACGCCCGCGTCGAGCCATACGTCGCCGACCTCGAGCACGCGCTCGACCGGCTCGCCGCACGCCTCGCACCGGATCGGCACGCGGTCGATCCACGGCCGGCGCAGCTCCTCGAGCTGGTCGAGCCCGCCCAGCGCCCGCTCCTCGAGCTCGGCGCGCGAGCCGATCACGTTCAGCCGTCCGCACGAGCACGGGTAGAACGGAAGCGGCAGGCCGTAGTAGCGCCGTCGCGAGATGTTCCAGTCGCCCATGTTGCGCAGCCAGTCGTCCATGCGCTTGCCCATGTACTCGGGCGTCCACGCCACGGTCGCGTTCGCGTCGAGCAGCGGCTGCCGCAGCTCCTCGACGGCGATCAGCCAGTCGTCCGCGATGCGGAAGATGAGCGGCGTGTCGCAGCGCCAGCAGTGCGGGTACGCGTGCGCGTACGTCGTCGCCTCCACGAGCAGGCCGCGCTCGCCGAGGTTGCCGACGATCTGATCCGTCGCCTCGACCGTCGAGAGGCCGTGCAGCCATCCGTACTCGTCGTAGAAGCGGCCCGATTCGTCCACCGGCATCAGCACCGGCAGGTCGTGCACCTGCGAGAGCTCGAAGTCCTCGCCGCCGCAGCCGGGTGCGATGTGGACGATCCCCGTGCCCTGGTCGAGCGTCACCTCGTCCCACGGGATCACGCGGTGCTCGACCGCCGCACCGGGTGGCAGCGTGTCGAACGGCCCGGAATAGCGTCGGCCGACGAGCGCCGATCCGGGGAGCGCCTCCTCGAAGTCCTCGTCCGGGTACCGGGCGACGGCGACCCATTCGCCGTTCGGGCGCCGGCCGTACGCGGCGTCCGGCTTGACCGCGGCTGCGACGTTCGCCGGCAGCGTCCACGGCGTCGTCGTCCAGACGACGAGCGACTCGCCGTGGCGGTCGAGAAGCGGCAGGCGGACGTAGAGCGACGGATCCAGCCGCTCCTGATAGACGCCCGACTGTGACAGCTCGTGCTGCGAGAGGGACGTGCCGCAGCGCGGGCACCACTCCGTCGAGCGGTGTCCCTTGGTGAGCCAGCCGCGCTCGTGGGTCGTCCTCAGGAAGCGCCAGACGTACTCGATGTTCGCGTCGCTGAACGTGAAGTAGTCGTTCCCCCAGTCCATCCACATGCCGAGCCGCTTCGAGCCCTGCGTCAGCTCCCGGGACGACCGGACGACTGCGTCGCGGCATTTCCGTGCGAAGTTCTCGAGCCCGTACTGCTCGATCTCCCGCTTCGAGTTGAAGCCGAGCTCGTGCTCGACGCCGACCTCGATCCAGAGGCCCTGGCAGTCGAAGCCGTTCTGGTAGCGCTGGTCAAAGCCCCGCAACGCCTTGTAGCGCTGGAAGACGTCCTTCAGCGTCCGCCCCCACGCCGTGTGCACGGCCAGGGTCTTGTTCGCCGTCACCGGCCCGTCGATGAACGAGAAGATCGGGCCGCCGCGGTTTCGCTCCCGTAGCCGGGCGAAGATCCCCTCCCGCTCCCAGCCCGCGAGCACCTCTTCCTCGAGGGAGGGGTGGTCGGGTACCGTCGGCAGCGGCTGGAAGACTTGCTCGGCCATCGGGAAGCGAAGTGTACGGCCGAGCGTTCTCTCCTCAGAGGCAAACGAAAGGAACGTTGAATGGCAACAGACGTGACGGACGCCACCTTCGAGACGGAGGTGCTCCAGAGCGGCGAGCCCGTGCTCGTCGACTTCTGGGCCGAATGGTGCGGCCCCTGCCACGCCGTCTCCCCCGTTCTCGAGCGGATCGCCGACGAACGCAACCTGAAGCTCGTCAAGGTCAACATCGACGAGAACCAGGACCTCGCGATCCGCTACGGGATCCAGTCGATCCCGAACATGATCCTCTTCGAGGGCGGCGAGCCGAAGGCCTCCGCCATCGGCGCCATGCCGAAGGGGATGCTGGAGCGGCAGCTCGGCCTGGACTAGGCGGCTTCGCCGGCAGGGGGCGCCGCCGCCCTCTGCCACGCCGCCAGCACCACCGCGTTGACCCGGAACGCGAGCTCACCCGGCGGGGGCAGCGCGTCCGGGGCGAACCAGTGAAGCTCCGCCACGTCGTCCGCCGCACGCGGCACCCCGTCCGCCCGAACGAGCCAGTAGAGGTTGAGCGTGGCCTCGGCATCCGCGCCGTCGCCGTAGCTGTCGACCCAGGCGCCGAGGAAGGAGAGCGGCTCGACGTCGAGCCCCGTCTCCTCGCGGAGCTCGCGGCGCAGGCCGGTGAGGGGCTCCTCTCCCTCCCCCAGGAAGCCGCCGGGCAGGTCCCACTTGCCGAGCTCGGGCTCGACGGCGCGCCGCCCGAGCAGCACGCGACCCGCCGCGTCGACGAGCACGGCGCTCGCTGTGGGGGCCGAGCTGGCGTACGCGACGAAGCCGCAGGCGTCGCAGACGGCGCGGCCCGGCTCCCGCCGGATCGCCGCGGCGCAGCGCGGGCAGAACCTCCAGCCGTCGAGCGCGGTCAATCAGTCACCATGGGGGAACGATGCCACGCTCCTCCGCCACGCAGCACGAGCTCGCCCGGGTGGAGCTGCTCGCGGGGCTGCCCGGCCAGGTTCTCGCGCGGCTCGCAAAGGCGATGGAGCGCGAGGAGGTGGCGCCGGGAACGGTGCTCGTCCGCGAGGGCGAGCCCGGCGACCGCTTCTACCTCCTCTTCGCGGGCATGCTCGCGGTCAACCAGCGCGACCTCGGCGAACGCCGGGTGCTGCGGCCCGGCGACTACTTCGGCGAGGTCTCGCTGACGATGGGCATGCCGCGCACCGCGACGGTGTCCGCGATCACGCCGGCCGTCGTCGCGAGCTGCGACCGCGAGACGTTCGACGAGATCCTCCGTCCCCTGTTCGCCGACGACGATCCCCCACCCGGCAAGTGACAAGTTGTTACTTGCCGTATTCGGGTTCGGCGAGGACGGCGTCGCCGAAGGCGGGCCACGCGTCCTTCGCCCACTCGCCGAACTCGCGGTCGGTCAGCACGCCGCAGGCGACGCCCGCGGCCGGATCGACCCAGAGGAAGGTGCCGGCCGCACCGAAGTGGCCGAACGTCCTCGGCGAGTTGCGAGAGCCGGTCCAGTGCGGCGCCTTCGCGTCGCGCAGCTCGAAGGCGAGGCCCCAGTCGTTCGGCTCCATCCGGCCCCAGCCCGGGAGCACGCCGGGGAGGCCCGGAAACTGGACGGACGTCGCCTCGGCCAGCGTCTCGGGCGCGACGAGCGTCGGCGCGAGCAGCTCGCGGCCGAGCGCGAGCAGATCGTCGAGCGGGCCGCGGTACCCCCAGGCCGGCGAGCTGTGCAGCGAGCCGGCGAGGCCGAGCGGCTCGACGAGCGCGCCGTGGAAGTACTCGGCGAACGGGATCCGGGCGCGCGTCTCGACGAGCGCGGCCGCCGCCTCGATGCCGGCGTTCGAGTAGATCCGCCGCCGACCGGGCGGGAGCAGCGGCGGCCCGGCCTCGAGCGGCAGCCCCGACGCGTGCGCGAGCAGGTGCCTCAGCGTCGAACCCGGCGGGCCCGCCGGCTCGTCGAGGTCGACGGTGCCCTCTTCGACCGCGACGAGCAGCACCAGCCCGGTGAGCAGCTTCGTCACCGAGGCCCAGCGCAGCTCCACCGTGCGGGGGCCGTGCACGGCCGGCTCGCGGCCGGCCTGCACGACACCGGCGGCGGCCGTGCGGGCGCCCCACCCGTCGATCGCTCGCAGCGCTTCCACGGCGGGAGATACTAGGGAGGTGGAGCGCCGCATCGTCTCGTCGGGATCAGCCTGGGAGGAGCGGGGGGGCTACAGCCGCGCCGTCGCCGTCGGCGGCCGTGTCTTCGTCGCGGGCACCGCGCCGATCATGCCCGGCGACGCCGACCCGCCGCCCGACGCGTACGGGCAGGCGCGCCGCTGCCTCGAGATCGTCGAGGCGGCGCTGCGCGAGGCCGGCGGCGGCCTCGAGCACGTCGTGCGCACGCGGCTGCTGATGACCGACGCGTCCTACGCAGGCGACATCCTGCGCGCGCACGGCGAGGCGTTCGCAGCCGCGCGGCCGGCCTGCACGGGCGTCGTCGTCGGCCTGATCGACCCGCGCTGGCTCGTCGAGATCGAGGTCGACGCGGTGCTGCCCGAATGAAGCAGATCTACCCGCCTTCGATCACCGGCAAGGGGAGCCGGTACGCCGAAGGCGGCAGCGTGCTCGAGCACGCCTTCGGTGAGAGCGACCCGTACACGCTCGGGGTCGAGGAGGAGTACATGCTCCTCGACCCGGAGACGTTCGACCTCGTGCAGCACATCGACACCGTTCTCGCCGCCGTCACCGGTCACGAGCTCGAGCCGCGCATCAACGCGGAGCTGATGCAGTCGGTGCTCGAGGTCGCCACACCCGTCTGCCACACGCCTGCGGACGTCGCGGCGCAGCTGCGACTCCTGCGCGGCTACGTCACCGACGTCGCCGGCCGGCAGGGCATGCGCGTCGGCTCAGCTGGGACGCATCCCTACTCGCTCTTCGAGCGCCAGCGGATCACCGCCAAGGACCGCTACCGCGCGCTCGTCGACCAGATGCAGTACATCGCACGGCGCGAGCTGATCTTCGGCCTGCACGTGCATGTCGCCGTCGACGACCCCGAGAAGGCGATCCAGGTGGTGAACGGGCTGATCGGGCACCTCGCCGAGCTCGTCGCGCTCTCCGCGAGCTCGCCCTTCTGGCGCGGCGAGCCGACGGGCCTGCGCTCGTCGCGGCACATGGTGTTCGCCGCCTTCCCGCGCTCCGGCCCGCCGCCGCGCTTCGTGAGCTACGCCGACTACGCGGAGGTCATCGGTCAGCTCGAGCGCACGGGCTGCATCGCGGACTACACGCACATCTGGTGGGACATCCGGCTGCACCCGCGGCTCGGGACGATCGAGATCCGCATCTGCGACGCGGTGACGCAGCTCGAGGACGTCATCGCGATCACGGCTCTCTGCCAGGCGCTCGTGAAGCACTATTCCGAACGCTACGACGCGGGCGAGGAGATTCCCTCGTTCCACCGGATCCTGACGACGGAGAACAAGTGGCTCGCGGCGCGGTACGGGCTGGAGGCGCCGGTGATGGACCTGGTCACGGGGCGGCGCAACCGGATCCCGGTGGCGCAGGTCATCCGCCGCACGCTGAAGCTCGCCGAGCCGCACGCGCGCGAGCTCGGCTCCGAGGCGGAGCTCGCCGGCGTGGACGAGATCCTGCGGCGCGGCAACGGCGCCGACCGCCAGCTTCGCGTCTTCAACGCCAACCGCGACATCGTGGAGGTCGTGCGCGAGATCGCCGCCCTGACCGAGGTCGGCGCGATGGCCGAGCCCGCCTGAGCATGCTCGACGTCGGCGCCCGCATCCCGGACGCGCGCGTATGGACGACGCCGCAGGAGAGCGCGACGCTGCACGAGATCGTCGGGGACGGCGCGATCCTGCTGCTCTTCTATCTGTTCGACTGGTCGTCGACCTGAACGAACGAGCTGGAGCTCCTGCGTGACAGGAGCGAGGAGTTCCGGGCCGCCGGTGTGCAGCCCTACGCGATCTCGCGCGACTCCCCCTGGACGCACGCGGCCTGGACGCAGGCGCTCGACCTCGACTTCCCGCTCCTCTCGGACTGGAACGGCGAGGCGACCCACGGGTTCCGGGTTGCCCACGACTACCGCGGCCTGCGGGACGTCTCGGAGCGCTCGGCGTTCCTGATCGACCGGGACGGCCTCGTCCGCGGCGCCTGGCGCTACGAGAGCACCGGGATGCCGGACTTCGACGAGCTTCTGGCGGCGGCACGCGCCTTGTAGTTGTCCGGCGCGTCGCGTTTACTGCCGCGCATGCAAACGCCCTCCCGCAGCGCCGCGTCCGTTCCGCTCACGCCGATCATCGGTCTCGGCGTCCTGATCGTCGCGCTCCTCTTCGCCTTCGAGTCCGCCTGGTATCCGCACTGGTACGCATTCTTCCGCCTCGTCCACGTCACGCTCGCGGTCGTGTGGGTCGGCGGCGGCGCGCTCATCACCGTGCTCGCGCTCCGCGCCGATCGGGCCCGTGACGCCGAGGAGCTGGCGACGATCGCGCGGCAGGCGGCGTTCGCCGGCGAGCGGATCTTCGCGCCCGCCGGCGCCGTCGTGTTCCTGATGGGGATCGCGATGATGATCCACACCGACTGGGGCTGGGGGAAGTTCTGGGTCGTCGTCGGCCTGCTCGGCTACGTCTCGACGTTCACGACCGGCGTCGCCGTGCTCTCGCCGATGGCAAAGCGGATCACCGGCCTTGTCGAGGAGAAGGGAGCGACCGCGCCCGAGACGCAGGCGGCGATCCGGAAAGTCCTCCTGATCGCCCGCGTCGACGTCGCGGTGCTCCTGCTCGTGATCGCGGACATGGTTACCAAGCCGTTCTCGTAGGCGACCGTCCACGCTTTGCCGGGTCGCACCGCGACCTGGCAAGCAGCACTTACATGCCCATCGCGTGGTAGCCGCTGTCGACGTACAGCGTCGTGCCCGTGACGTTCCTCGCGGCGTCGCTGAGCAGGTAGGCGGCCGCGGCGCCGACGTCCTCGGCCGAGACGTGACGGTGCAGCGGCGCGCGCTCCTCGACGATCGCCTCCATCGTCGGGAAGCCGGCGATCGAGCGCGCGGCGAGCGTTCGCACGGGACCGGCGGAGATCGCGTTCACCCGGATGTTCTTCCGGCCGAGATCCCACGCCAGATACCGCACAGACGCGTCGAGCGTCGCCTTCGCGACCCCCATCACGTTGTAGTGCGGCACCGCGCGCTCGCCACCGAGATACGTCATCGTCACGATCGAGCCGCCTCCCGCGTTCTCCATCAGCGGCTCGGCCGCCCTCGCGCAGGCGACGAGCGAGTAGGCGCTGACGTCGAGCGCGAGCCAGAAGCGGTCGCGCGGCGTGTCGGTGAACCGGCCCTCGAGATCCTCGGCCGCCGCGAACGCGACCGAATGGACGAGGACGTCGAGGCCGCCGCCGAACGCCTCGCTCGCCTCCGCGAAGACGCGCTCCAGGTCCTCGTCCGAGCGGACGTCGCACCCGGTGACGAGCGCGGTGTCGACGGTGGCCGCGAGCTCGCGGACGCTCTGCTCGATCCGCTCGCCCTGGTAGGTGAAGGCGAGGCGGGCGCCGCCCTCGGCGAGCTGCCGGGCGATCGCCCACGCGATCGAGCGCTTGTTTGCGACCCCGAGCACGAGCGCGCGCTTGCCTGTGAACACCCCGGTCATCCGCGCGATCCTATCCCGACGGCCGCGACCGTCCGCTAGCCTCAGCCTCGTTGCGCCGCGTCCTCCCGCTTCTCGCCTGCTGTGCGGCGCTCGTCACCGTCCGGCCTGCCGCGGCCCAGCCCGTGCCGGTGCAGCGGACGCTGAGCGAGCGGACGCTGCCGCGCCTGCGGGCCGGGGTCATCCCGCCGTCGCGCCCGTCCGGCCGGGTGCGCGTGATCGCCGACCTGCCGCTGCCCCCGCTCGCGGCCCACTTCGGCCGCGCCCTCTCGATCGAGGGCGCCCGCCGCAAGCTCGACGTCGAGTCCTCCGCGTCCCGCGCGTACCTCCGTCGTATCGACGAGGAACAGGCCCGCGTGGCTGCGGCGCTGCTCCGAGCGATTCCGCAGGCGCGAATCGGACGCCGCTTCGGCGTGATCCTCGACGCGCTCACGATCTCGCTCCCCGCGGCGAAGCTTCCCGCGCTCGTGCGCCAGGCCTCCATCACACGGGTCTATCCGAGCATCGCGTACACGCTCGCGCTCGACCGCTCGCCGTCGGTCATCGGAGCCGACGTGCTCCGGCAGATGACCGGCGCGGACGGCACGGGTATGAAGATCGCCATCGTCGACGACGGCATCGACCAGACGAATCCGTTCTTCGATCCGGCGGGCTTTTCGTATCCGCCCGGGTTTCCGAAGGGCGAAACGGCGTACACGACGCCGAAGGTGATCGTAGCCCGGGTCTTTCCCGGTCCGAACGCCGGCAGTGCGGGCCGGCTTCCTCTCGACCCGGACTCGTCGTTCCACGGCACGCACGTCGCCGGCATCGCGGCCGGCGACGCGGGCACGACGGCGCCGGCCGGGGCCGACCATCCGCAGGTGACAGGGCTGAGCGGCGTGGCGCCGCGGGCGTGGCTCGGCAACTACCGGGTCTTCACCGTGCCGACGCCGCTCGGTCACGTCGCGAACACTCCGGAGATCGTCGCGGCCTTCGAAGCGGCCGTCGAGGACGGCATGGACGTGATCAACTTCTCGGGCGGCGGCCCGCAGATCGACCCCGCGAACGACGCGCTCATCGAGGCGATCCACAACGTCGCCGCCGCCGGCGTCGTCCCCGTGATCGCCGCAGGCAACGACCGCGACGACTTCGGCACGGGCTCGGTCGGCTCGCCGGGCACCGCGCCGGACGCCATCTCCGTGGCCGCCGTGTCGAACACCCACGTCTTCGCGCCGGCACTCGACGTGACCGCTCCCGGCGCGCCGAGCATGCTCGAGGGGATTCCGTTCATCGGCGCCGACGCGATCCCCGCGCCGTCGGTCTGGGGGTCGGCCGACCAGACCCTCGTCGACGTCGGCTCGATCGTCGGCACCGACGGGAAGCCGGTCGACCGGCACCTCTGCGGGCCGGCCGGCAACCTCGCCTCGCCGCACGGAACGCTGCCGGCCGGCTCCCTCACCGGCACGGTCGCGCTCGCGGAGCGCGGTCTCTGCCCGTTCACGGAGAAGGCCGAGCAGGCCCGTGCGGCCGGCGCGATCGGACTCATCCTCTCCGACAACCGCCAGGGCGAGGCGAACGGCATCCCGGTGCGGATGGCGGTGCCCGGAGGAATGATCGCGAACCTCGACGGCGACGACCTGCGCGCCTACATGGCCGCGCACGGCGGCCGCACGACGATCCGCGTCGGCGACAGCCCGCTCGAGCTGGAGACCGGCCGCAGCGGCGTGATCACGAGCTTCTCGTCCGCGGGCCCGACGGCGTTCGGCCACGACCTGAAGCCGGACGTGAGCGCGCCCGGCGGGCAGATCCTCTCCGCGACGCTGCCGAACACGAGCGCGTCGCGCTTCGCCGTCTTCGACGGCACGTCGATGGCGACGCCTCACGTCGCCGCCTCGGCGGCGCTGCTGCTCGAGCTACACCCCACCTGGACGCCCGCGGAGGTGAAGTCGGCGCTCGTCTCGACCGCCGGCCCGGCGTGGGCGGACACCGCCCGCACACAGGAGGCGCCGGTCACGCTCGAGGGAGGCGGGCTCGTCTCGCTGCCGGCCGCGGCCGACCCGAAGGTCTTCACCGATCCCGCCTCCCTTTCGTTCGAGGACGTGAACGTGCTCCACGGTGCGGCGAGTCGGACGCTGCTCGTCCGCGTCACCGACGCCGGTGACGGCGCCGGCACCTGGCAGGTCGGACTCCAGCCCCAGGCGGCCACGCTCGGCGCGTCGCTCGACGTGACCGGCACGGTCAGCATTCCGCCGGGCGGGGAGGTCGACCTTCCCGTCGTGGCTGCGGCCGCCGCCGACGCCGCGCCCGGCGAGGACTACGGCTTCGTCGTGCTGCGGAACGGCGCCGTCACGCGGCGCATCCCGTACTTCTTCCTCGTCGACCGGCCTGCCCTGGCGAGCGCACCGGTGCTGCAACTCGCGAAGACGCAGTCGGGCGACACGCGTAACGGCGTCGACCGCGTCGACGCGTACCGCTACCCGGTAGCACCGTTCGGCAACGCGCCGGACACGCCGCCCATGCTCGAAGACGGCGCCGAGACCGTCTACGCCACGACGATCGACAGGCCGGTCGTGAACGCCGGCGTCTCGGTGTTCGACGAGAGCCGCGGCGCGGTCGTCGCCCCGTGGTATCTCGGCGCGCAGGACGAGAACACGGTGCAGGGCTTCGCCGGCACGCCGGTCGACGTCAACGCGCTCACGTACGACTACCTCGTCACGGTGGGCGCGGCGGGCGTCGAATACCCGCGGAAGCAGACCTTCTACGTCTCGGTCGACTCGGGCCGCAGGCAGTTCACGGGCGCAAGCGAGGCGGGGCATTACGTGCTGCACTCCTGGGTGAACGACGTCACGCCGCCGACGGTCAAGCTGCTCACGACACGCGTCGCCGCCGGGCGGCCGACGATCGTGCTGCGGACGCTGGACTCGCAGTCCGGCGTCGACCCGCTCTCCGTGACGATCGGCTATCGAGGAGTCCTCGTCGGCGCGACGTCGTACGACCCGCTCACCGGAATCGCCGTCATACCGTTGCCGTCGACCGCGCCGGCGCTCGAGCCGGGCGCGGTACGGCTGCGCATGGTCTCCTCCGACTTCCAGGAGGCGAAGAACATCGACACGCAAGGGCCGCAGATCATGCCGAACACCCGGACGGCCTCCACCGAGCTGCACGTCGTCGCCGGCACCGCGGTCGACTGGCTCGTTCCCGCCGCCGGCGCCTGTCTCGCGACCGGCCAGCGGCTGCTGGTCGCAGCCGGCTCGACCCGTCGCATCACAGCCGTGCGCTTCACCGTGGACGGGAAGCTGAAGGCGGTCGTCCACCGGCCCACGGCCGGCCTCTGGGGCACGAAGCTGGGCACGACGACGCTCCGGCGCGGCCGGCACACGCTCGAGGCGGTCGCGGTGGATACGAGCGGGCGCTCGGTCTCCGAGCGGCGTATCGTGAGCGTGTGTCGCCCGTAGGGAAGCGCATCGCGGTCGTCACAGGCGCCTCGTCGGGCATCGGTGCCGAGCTCGCCCGCGGGCTCGCGGAGCGCGGCTGGCTTTGCGTGCTGCTCGCACGGCGGGAAGACAGGCTCCGCTCTCTCGCAGCCGAGACCGGCGGCGAGTACGAGCTTTGCGACGTCTCCGACCGGACCGCCGTCGAAGCGGTAGCGGCACGCGTCCTCGAGCGTCATCCGCTGATTCACCTGCTCGTGAACAACGCCGGCATCCCGGCGCGCGCGAGCTTCCTCGACGGAGACCCCGAGGCGATCGAGCGGGTGATGCGCACGAACTACCTCGGCAACGTGTGGTGCCTGCGCGCGTTCCTGCCGGGGTTGAAGGCAGCCGCGCCCGCGGACGTCGTGAACATCGTCTCCGTCGCCGGGGTGGTCGCGTTCCCGCCGTCCGGCCCCTATTCGGCGTCGAAGCACGCCCAGCTCGCGTTCTCGCGTACGGCCGCCGCGGAGTTGCGCAACCGTGGCATCCGCGTCCACACGGTGAAGCCCGGCTTCGTCGAGACGGAGGGGTTTCCGCAGTCCGGACTGCCGGCGCCGCTGCGCCGCCTCGTGGTCGGCCCGGAGGCGATCTCGCAGCACGTGCTCGCCTCGCTCGAGCGGAACCGGGGCGAGACGACCGTCCCGCGCTTCTACGCCCCGGCCGCCCCGCTTCAAGCGTTGCTTCCGAACCTCTTCGCGCGGGTGTTGGCCACCCGCGGGCGACCGGGTAAGATCGGAGGCCGATGACCATGCCGATCCTCGGGGTCAACGACGTCATGGCGGTCGCAGAGCTGCGCGCGGCCCTGCGCCAGTTCCTGCGCCGCAGCGAGCGCGTCGCACGGCAGTCAGGCCTGACTCCGCAGCGGTATCTGCTGCTGCTGATGATCAAGGGCGCCCCGGGCGGCAGCGAGCAATCGACCGTGACCGAGCTCTCCGAGCGCCTCCAGCTCGCGCAGAGCACCGTCACCGAGCTCGTGCGCCGCGCCGAGGAAGCCGGACTCGTCGAGCGCGAGCAGTCGCGGACAGACGCCCGTGTCGCCCACCTGCGCCTCACGGCCGAGGGCGAGCGCAGGCTGATGCTCTCCTTCACCGAGCTCGAGACCGAGCGGGCGCAGCTCCGCGCGGCGTTCGCGCAGCTCGACAGCACGGGCTGACGGCGGCTAGCGCCGGACGGAGGACGAGGCGCTGCTCGTCGTCACGACCTCGCAGTTCTTCGTGACGTCGAACAGGTCGGCGTACACGCGGTCGTGCCCGGGCCCGCAGTCGATGAAGTCCTTGGCGCCGTCGGCGGCGTAGATCGTGTCGGAGCCGGGCCCGGCGTAGACGCGGCTGGAGCCGGGGCCGGTGACCGAGATCACATCGTTGCCGGCGCCGCCGTAGATCGTGTCGTAGCCGCCGTTTCCCTGGATCGTGTCGTTGCCGGCGAGCCCGTAGATGACGTCGTCCTGGGCCGTGCCGACGAGGTAGTCGTCCCCGGGCGTGCCGACGATGCGCTTGCCGCGAATATGGGGCCACGGTGCGGTCACGGGCGGCGTGACGTCGGAGGGTGTCTCGATCGTGCCGTACGCGTTCTTCGCCGTGACGACGATGCGCAGGGTGGAGCCGAGGTCGGCCTTCACCGGCGTGTACCTCGCCTTCGTCGCGCCGGCGATGCGGCGGCACGAGCTGCCGATCGCGTCACAGCGTTGCCACACGAATTTCGTGGAGATCGGCGTGTCGCCGCTGAAGGAGCCGACGAAGGCGGCGAGCGGCTGACCGAGCGCGACCGTCCCGGAGATCGAGGGCACGGTGAGCGCGCTGGGCGCGAAATGCTGCCGGTCGACGACCGGGAAGGTGTGGTTCGTGACCCCGGTGGAAGTGCCGGCCGGGTTCGTCGCGGTGATGTACACCCGCAGCGAGAACCCGATGTCGGCCGTCGTCGGGACGTACGTGCTCTTGATCGCGAGGGGGATCGGCACGCACGACGCCAGGTCGCCGACGGCGTTGCAGCGCCGCCACTGGTACGTGTACGTCAGCGGAGTCGAGCCGAGCCACGTGCCGGTGCCGACCGAGAGCGCCTGGCCGACGACGTTCTGGCCGAGGATGGGCGGCGTCACCGACAGACTCGGCGCCTGCGCCCCCACGATCCCGGTCGCCGCCGAGCTCTGCGACACGACCCCGGCGGCGTTGGTCGCCGTCACCCTCACGCGGATCCGCATGCCGTACAACGCCGGCGGGACCGTGAAGAAGCTCAGCGTCGCGCCCGGGATCGAGACGCACGGCCCGTCGAGCGGATCGGAAGGGTCGCACATCGTCCACGAGTACGCGAACGTCATCGGGAACGAACCCGTCCAGGTCCCCGCCGACGCGAAGAGGAGATCTCCGAGCATGGGCGTCGTCTCTCCGGACGGCAGGCTTATCACCGGCGCGACGGTGTTCACCGGCGGATTGACGGAGCCTGCGAGGGAGACGACGCCGGTGGCCGCGGACGCCGACGAGGGCGTCGAGCCGGCGACGTTCGACGCGGTGACCACGGTGCGCAGGGTGCTCCCCACGTCCGCCGAGGCGACGGCATACGTCGAGGAGGTCGCGCCGCCGATGCTCGAGCAGTTGTTGCCGCTCGCATCGCAACGCTGCCACACATACGTGAATGCGCCGGTCGCGCCGCTCCACGTTCCGTTCGTGGTCGAGAGGAGCTGGCCGGTCTGCGGGGCCGCGCCCCCGGTGATCGACGGTGCGGCGACGGCGATCGGAGCGACCGTCTGCACGTCGGGCGTCAGATCGGCGGCGTTGTTGTCGCGGGTGACGGGTGTCTGCCAGCTGCTGCCCGCCTTCGTGACCTCCTGGATCCCGTTCGTCGCATCCGCGTAGACGATGCTCGAGCTGTCAGGCGACCAGTTCGGCGCCGTCTCGTCGTCGTTGTTCCCGGTGATCGGCGTCACCTGCGTCGCCGAACCGCCGCCGGAGGGGACGACGAAGATGTGGGTGTGCCCGCTCGCGACCGCCTGATAGGCGATCGTCGACGAGTCGGGGGACCACGCGGGCTGGCTGCCGCTTCCGACAAGCGTGGTCAGCGTTCCCGCACACGACGAGATCGTGCACGTGACAACGGTGCCGCCGCTCGTGAACGCGAGCTTCGCGCCGTCCGGCGACCAGCTCGGATCGGTGCCGGCGACGAGCGTCGAGTCGACCGCGCCGGGGAACGTGACGATATGGATGTTCCCCGAGTTGACGTACGCGATCTTCGTGCCGTCGGGTGACCATGCCGGCTCCGTGCCCGTGACGCTTCCGAGCGCCGCCGGCGTGCAGGTGCTGACGGTGCAGGTCTCGATCGCGCCCCCGAGCGAGAAGGCGAGCTTCGTGCCGTCGGGCGACCACGACGGATCGGTCGCGCCGGTGACGAGGGGAGTACCCGGGTTGCTGACGAGGAAGAGGTTCCCGCTCCGGACGAACGCGATGTCGCCGTTCGCGCCGCTGCTCGTCGCACCCAGCGCGCCGCCGCCGAGCGGCACGAGGACGAGGAGGAGCAGCCCGGCCACGACCGCCCCGAGGCGACGACGGCGGGAGCGCTCCTCGGAGTGTGTCTTGCGCCCAGGCACTACCGTTGCCGTAAGAGATACCAGCCCAGGACAGCCAGGTATACGTCGGAGCCGTCCGGCGCGAGGGCGAGCGCACGCTCCCGGGCCTCGCCTTCGCACCCCGCGAGGTCGAGATAGGCCGTCAGCTCCCGTCGCTCGACGTCGTGATGGTCGCGAAGCAGGACGAGCTCGTTGGCCTCGAACAGCTGGCGGAGGTCGATCTCCGGGAGCAGCCTCGCATGGCCGGGATCTCGGGCCCGCTCGAACCGGTCGACGGCGAGCGCCTGGAGCGGATCGACGGGCGCGATCTGGTCGACCACGAGAATCCGTCCACTCGGGCGCGTGACGCGGACGAGCTCCGCGACGACGAGCTCGGGCCGGGGCACGTGGTGGAGCGTCCGCAGCGTCCCGACCAGGTCGAACGAACCGTCCTCGAACGGCAGGCTCTCGGCGTCCCCCTCCACGAAGGTGACGCCGGCGAGCCCTCGGGCACGCTCGCGCGCGAGCGCGAGCAGCTCCGGCACCCGGTCGACGCCGACGACCTCCCGCACGAGCGGGGCGAGTGCGAGGGCGAGCGCGCCGGCGCCGGTGCCGACGTCGAGGGCCCGCTCGTCGCCGCGAGGGAGGACGAAGCTGCCGACGCGCTCCGCGAGCTCGGCCGCGCGCGCGTCCTGGCGGACGGCCATCCGCTCAGCCGTTCGTGGGAAACGGTCAGGCGTCGACGATGACACGGCGTGCTCTCGTGGTGTCGCTGTTGAGGCGGGACAGGAGCTCGTACGTGATCGTGCCGGCGACGCGCGCGTGCTCCTCGGCGAGAACCCCGTGCCCGATCAGCACGACCGGTGCGCCCACCGGAAGCTCACGGTCCAGCTCGACCGCCATCGCGTCCATCGACACGGTGCCCACGACGGGGCGCAGCTCGCCCGCGACGCGCACCCGCGTCCCGGTGAGATCGCGGCGGAAACCGTCGGCGTAGCCGACGGGGACGATGCCGATCCAGGTGTCGCGCTCTGCGACGTACCGGCGCCCGTAGCCGGTGCTCTGGCCGGCGCGCAGCAGGCGGGCCTCCGCGATGTGGCTCGTCCAGGCGAGCACCGGCTCGAGCCCGTCCTCCGATGGGTCGGTGCCGAACGGCGACAGGCCGTAGAGCGCAATCCCGCAGCGCGCCGCGTCGAAGTGCGACGACGGGTAGCGGAGCGCGCCGGCGCTGTTCGCGATGTGCCGTGTGAGGTGGGAGTACGGCGCTGTCGCGACACGGAAACGCTCGATCTGCCACTCCGTGTACGCCGCGTCGGTGTCGGCGGTGGCGAGATGGCTCATCAGGCCGACGACCTCGACCGGCGGCACGGGCAGCTCGGAGAGGCCCCAGCGTCCCATGCCGGTGTCGAGCTTCAGGTGGACGCGGACGCCCGCGGGTATCTCCCCGGAGGAGACGGCGAGCTCGAGCCGCGCGTCGCGCGCCTGGCCGACCTCGCGGTTGCCGGCCGGTCCCATGACGAGGATGCGCGCGATGGGAAACTCACGGCGCAGCGCGAGCGCCTCGGGCACGGTGGCGACGCAGAGGACGGCGGCGCCCTCGCCGAGCGCTGCGCCCGCCGCGTCGGCCGCGCCGTGGCCGTACGCGTCGGCCTTCACCACCGCCCAGAGCTCGCGGCCGCCCAGCGCACGCAGGAGGGTGCGCACATTGCGCCGCAGCGCGCCGAGGTTGACCGTCAGCTCGGAGCGATACATGAGTCGAGGACGCCGGGCAGCGCTTCGATCAGGTCGCTCGCGACGAGCCCGGTTCGCTGCGGCGCCGCGACGGCGGCGAGCTCGTGTGCGGCGGCCGCGCAAGCGGTCGCGAGCTGCGCCTCCATCCCCTTTGCGAGAAAGGCCGCGACGATCCCGGTCAGCACGTCGCCGGTGCCCGCGGTTGCGAGCGACGGCAGCCCGAGGGCAGAGACGAGCACGCCGCGTCCCGGCGCCGCGATCAGCGAGTCGGCGCCCTTGAGCAGGACGACGCAGCGGTAGCGTTCCGCGGCCTCGCGGACAGAGGCGAGCCGGCGCGCGGCGATCTCCTTCGACTCCCGCCCGAGCAGGCGTGCCAGCTCGCCCTCGTGCGGCGTGAGCACCCGCGGCCCCGGCCACCCACCCCCGGTGCCAGGCACGGTGCCTGGCACCGGGGGCTCGAGCTCGTAGAGGGCGTCCGCGTCGACGACGACCGGGAGCTCGAGCTCGGCGAGCAGGCGCCGCACGAGCTCGTGCGGGCCACGGCCTCGTCCCAGGCCCGGCCCGAGCGCGACCGCCGACGCCTTCCGCGCGAGCTCGAGCACGACGTCGACCGCACCGTCTGCAGCGACTCCGTGCTGCTCGGGGAGCGGCCGCTTCACCGCCTCGAGCAACCGCTGCTCGAGGACGGGCAGCGTCGACTCCGGCGCGGCGACGGTGACGTAGCCGGCGTCCGCCCGCATCGCGGCCATCGCGGCGAGCGACGGCGCTCCCGTCAGGCCGCGCGAGCCGCCGACGACGAGCACGTGCCCGGCGGTGTACTTGTTGTCGGCCTCGCCTCGCCGCGGCACCGCGCGCAGCAGCTCGGCGCCGACGAGCCTGTGCTCGGTCTCGACGGGCTCGAGCCCGATGTCGGCGACCTCGACCTCGCCGGCGTGGAAGCGCCCCGGCGCGACGACGAGGCCGACCTTGCGGCCGTGGAACGTGACCGTCGCCGCAGCGTCGACCGCCGCACCGGCGACCTCGCCCGTCGACGCGTCGATGCCCGAGGGCAGGTCGACGGCGAGCACGGGAGCGGCGGCGGCGTTCATGCGAGCGATCAGCGCCGCGGCCTCCGCGCGCGGCTCGCCGCTGAAGCCGGTGCCGAAGAGCGCATCGACGATGACGTCCCCCGCTTCGAGCTCCGTCTCGCCCGCCTTCGCGTCGACGATCCGCGTCTCGCGGCCGGCGGCCTCGAGGTGGCGCGCCATGACGCGCCCGTCGCCGCCGTTCGAGCCGCCGCCGCACACGATCGTCCAGCGGACGGCGTCCGGGAAGCGGCCCAGGCCGGCGAGCGCGGCCGCCGCCCCGGCCCGCTCCATCAGCTCCGGCACCGAGTCCGGGTAGCGCGGGTAGCGCGCCTCGGCCGCTCGCATCTCGGCTGCGCTGTAGAGCGGCTCGAGCCCGGCGCGGTCAGGATCAGGCATCGTCCACGACCGCGACCGCCTGCGCGAGCTCGCGCGAGTGGGTCATCGACAGGTCGATCGAGCCCGCTCCCACCCGCTCAGCCCAGGCTGCAAGCCGGCCGGAGAGGCGCACCGACGGCTTCGGCCGGCCGACGATCTCGATCTCCTTCCAGGCGAACGCCCTGGCGACACCGAAGCCGAGCGCCTTGCCGACCGCTTCCTTCCCGGCGAAGCGGCCGGCGTAGCTCTCGGCCGGGTTCGGCCGCGAGTCGCAGTACGCCCGCTCCGCCGGCGTGAAGCAGCGGTCGCGGAAGCGCGCGTAGCGCTCGAGCGAGCGATGGATGCGGGCGATCTCGATCAGGTCGGTGCCGACGCGGATCACAGATGCCGCTCCAGCCAGTCGGGCAGGTGTCCGATCGAGGAGACGATCCCGTCCGGCGCGATCCGCGACGCCTCGACCAGATCGGGCCGGAACTTCCCCGTGCGCACGAGCACCGTGCGCATGCCGATCGCGTGCGCGCCCGCGATGTCGCTCTCGAGGTCGTCGCCGATCATCCACGTCATCTCCGGATCGGCGTCGAGCGCTTCACAGGCCGCGGCGAAGTAGGACGCGGAAGGCTTGCCGAGGACGACGGCCTCGACCTGTGCCGCGTACTCGAGGCCGGCGACGAACGCTCCGGCGTCGAGCAGAGGCCCGCGCTTCGTCTGCCACCAGCGGTTGCGGTGGAGGCAGTAGAGCTCCGCGCCCAGCTCGAGCTCGGCGAAGGCGCGTGCGAGGTTCATGTAGGAGAAGACGAGATTCGTCTCCGGCGTCTCGTCCGCACCGCCGATCAGCACGGCGTCCGCGTTCTCGCCGACGAGCTCGAGGCCCTCGAGGTCAGCCACGAGCGCGTGCATCGTCAGGGCGAGGACGCGCTTGCCGCGGAGCGCCCGCACGGCGGCCGCGGCGGCGGTCTGCACCTCCTCGTCCTCGACCTCCACCCCCTGGCCGCGCAGCTGCTCGGCGAGCTGAGAGCGTGACCGGGTCGTCGTGTTGGTCACGAAGCGCAGGCGATGCCCGTCCCGGCGAAGCCGGCGAAGCGCCTCGGCCGCGCCCGGGATCGGGTCGCCCGAGACGTGCATGACCCCGTCGACGTCTAGGAGAATCGCCGCCATGGACGGTTCCGAGTCTATTCGCGTCACGAGGACCGTGACCGTGCCCCTCGCCGAGATCGAGCTGCGCACGTCGCGCTCGAGCGGGCCGGGCGGCCAGCACGCACAGAAGTCGGAGACGCGCGTCGAGGCGGTCTTCGACGTCGAGGCCTCCACCGCGCTCTCGCCGGCGCAGAGGAAGCGGGTCGTCGCGAAGGCGGGGCCCGTGCTCCGCGCCGTCGCGCAGGACGAGCGGAGCCAGCTGCGCAACAAGGAGCTCGCGGTCGAGCGGCTGACCGCCGCGCTGCGCGAGGCCCTGCGGGTGCCCCGGCAGCGCCGCCCGACGACGCCGACCGCGGCCTCGAAGGAACGCCGCCTGGAGGAGAAGAAGCGCCGCGGCGAGACGAAGCGGCTGCGCCGCCCGCCGGGTTGAGCCCTCGGTGCCAGGCACGGTGCCAGGCACCTTGGCGAACCGGTCACGACAAGCAGGCGGAGGTGAGACGCGCGTCCAGGCCGTGCGCAAACCGCAGGTTTGCGCGCTACTCCACCGTCACCGTTTTCGCCAGGTTGCGCGGCTGGTCGACGTTGAGGCCGCGCAGGCGCGCGATGCGGTACGCGAGCAGCTGCAGCGGTACGACCGCGAGGGCCGCCTGGAGAAACGCCGGCGTGCGCGGTACGTAGATGACGTCGTCGGCGTGGTGCTGGATGTCCTCGTTGCCGTCGGTCGCGATGGCGATCACGTGCGCGCCGCGCGCCCGTGTCTCCTGGATGTTCGAGACGACCTTCTCGTAGATGAGCTTCTGGTCCGTCGCGACGACGACGACCGGTGTCCCCTCTTCGAGCAGCGCGATCGGCCCGTGCTTCATCTCCCCGGCCGAGTATGCGTCGGTCGGGATGTACGAGATCTCCTTCAGCTTCAGCGCGCCCTCGAGTGCCACCGGCAGTCCGATGTGCCGGCCGAGGTAGAGGAAGAACGGCTTGTCGTAGAAGCGGCCGGCGATCTCGTCGATCGGATGGTCACCTTCGAGGAACTCCGAGATCTTGCGGGGAAGCTCGTGCACGCGGTCGAGGATGAACTCGATCTCGTCCGACGGCAGGGTGCGCCGGATCTGCGCCATCTTCAGCGCAACGAGATAGAGGAGCGCGACCTGCGCGGTGAACGTCTTCGACGCCGCGACGCCCACCTCGAGCCCGCAGCGTGTGTAGATCGTCGAGTCGACCTCGCGCGTGATCTGTGTGCCCATCAGATTCGTGACGGCGAGCGTGTGCGCGCCGAGCTCACGCGCGAGCTTGACCGCGTTCACCGTGTCACGCGACTCACCGGACTGTGAGATGCCGACGACGAGCGTGTCCTTCGAGAGCACGGGATTCCGGTAGATCCATTCGCTCGCGATGTCGGGCTCCACGGGTACGCGTGCCCATTCCTCGATCACGTAACGGCCGACGACGCCGGCGTGGTACGAGGTTCCCGCGGCGACGATCACGATCCGGCGCAGGTTCTGGATCTCGAGCTCGCTCATCCCCAGCGCCTCGAGCACGAGCTCGTGGCCGCGCACCCGGTCGCCGATCGTCTCGCGCACGGCCTCGGGCTGCTCGTGGATCTCCTTGAGCATGAAGGTCTCGTAACCGCCCTTCTCCGCCACTTCGACGTCCCAGTCCACCTCCTCGACGGCGCGGGCCTCGACCCCGACGCCGTCGCGGAAGAAGCGGGCTCCTGCAGGCGTGACCTCGACGACCTCTCCGTCTTCGAGGAAGTAGGCGCGCCGCGTCTCGCTCAGGAACGCGGCGACCGAGGAGGCGACGAACATCTCCCCCTCGCCGACGCCGACGACGAGCGGCGTCTGCTCGCGCACGCCGACGAGCAGGTCCGGGTAGTCGTGGTGAATGGCGACGATCGAGAAGTGCCCCTCGAGCCGCGCGTAGACGCGCGAGAGCGCTGCGGCCGGATCGCCGTCCAGCTCGCGCTCGAGCATGTGCACGACAACCTCGGCATCCGTCTCGGACGTGAACGTGTGCCCTTCCGCGAGTAGCTCGTCCTTCAGCTCGCGGTAGTTCTCGACGATCCCGTTGAGGGCGATCGCGATCTTCGCTGCATTGCATCCTGCGAGCGGATGAGCGTTCTGCTCGGTCACGCTGCCATGCGTCGCCCAGCGCGTATGGCCGAGCCCGTGATGGGAGCCGGACCCGTTCGGCCCCGCTGCATCGACGAGGTTCTGGAGGTTGCCGACGGCACGGACGTAGTCGAGCCGGTCGTCCTCGCGAAGCGCGATGCCGGCGGAGTCGTAGCCGCGGTACTCGAGGCGCCGCAGCCCTTCGAGCAGCAGCGGCTTCGCGTTTCTCGTGCCGACGTATCCGATGATCCCGCACATCTCGACCGCTCCTTCCTCCGCTCGCGAGACGCGTGAACATCCCTCGAAATGCAGCGAGCCCGGCTACGCGACCGCCCGCACCATCGCGGGAGATCAGCCGAGCTCAGCGTTCACGAGCGAGGCGATCGTAGCACAGAGGGTTTCGGCTTCCTCGGCCGTCGCGGCCTCCGCGAGCACGCGCACGACGGGCTCCGTGCCGGACGGACGGACGAGCACACGCGCGTCGCCGTTCAACTGCACGTTCACCTGCTCGAGCCGTTCGAGCAGCGGCTGCGGCAGCGGGCCCCGGCCTCGGCGCGGCAGGTTCTGCTTGACCTGCGGGTACCGCTCCATCACGGCGGCCGCCTCGGCGAGGCTGCGGCCCTCGAGCGCGCCGCAGAGGAGGAGCGCCGCAGTGAGCCCGTCGCCGGTGACGTGGTCGCGCAGGCAGATGACGTGCCCGGACTGCTCGCCCCCGAGGATGCCTCCCTCGCGGTACAGCGCCTCGAGCACATAGCGGTCGCCGACGTCCGTCGTGAGCACCCGGATGCCGCGCTCCTCCATCAGCCGGTGGAAGCCGAGGTTCGCCATCGTCGTGACCGCCACGACGTCCACGCCGAGGTGCAGCGCGAGCACGGCGACGATCTGGTCACCGTCGACCGCGACCCCGTTCGCGTCTACCGCGAGCATCCTGTCGCCGTCGCCGTCGAACGCGACTCCGAGATCGAAGCGACCGCGCGTGACGAGCTGTTGCAGGGCAGAGAGATCGGTGGCGCCACAGCCGACGTTGATGTTGTTCCCGTCCGGCCGGTCGCCGACCGTCTCGACGTAGGCGCCGAGCGCCTCGAACGCCTGCGGCGCGATTCCCGCGTACGCGCCGTTCGCGCAGTCGACCGCGATCCGCATGCCCCGGAGGTCGGAGCCGAAGCGCTCGAGCACGTGCTCGAGGTAGCTGTCGACGGCGATGCCGACGCGGTCGATCTCGCCCCCGCCGACTGCGGGCGCGTCGAGCAGCGCCTCGATCTCCTCCTCGGCTGCGTCGGTGAGCTTGCGGCCGTTGCGGTCGAAGAACTTGACGCCGTTGTACTCGGGCGGGTTGTGCGATGCCGAGATGACGACGCCGAGGTCGAGTCGGAGCAGCGCGACTGCGGGGGTCGGCACCACTCCCGCGAGCACGGCCGCCCCGCCGGCGGAGACGACGCCGCGCGCGAACGCCTCCTCGAGCTCGACGCCGGAGGCACGGGTGTCGCGACCGACGAAGACGCGGCCGCCGCCCGACCAGAGCGCCGACGCCTTGCCGAGCTTCTCGAACAGCTCGGCCGTGATGAACTCTCCGACGATTCCGCGGACGCCGTCCGTGCCGAAATAGCTCCGTGCCATGGCCGCGGGGACCCTAATCGGCATCCGTTAGGACCTGATTAGGAAGGGCGCTAGCGCTTCGAGAACTGAGGGGCCTTACGGGCCTTGTGCAGACCGGCCTTCTTGCGCTCGACCTGGCGCGCGTCGCGCGTCAGATAGCCCTCGCGCTTGAGCGGCACCCGCAGCTCGGGGTTCGCCTCGACGAGCGCGCGGGCGACTCCGTGGCGGACGGCGCCCGCCTGGCCGCTGAGCCCGCCGCCGTGGACGCGCACACGCAGGTCGTACTGACCCTCGAGTCCCGCCGTTCGCAGCGGTGAGGTCGCGATCGTGCGCCAGACCGAGCGTGGGAAGTACTCCTCGATCGTGCGGCCGTTGACCCACGTGGCGCCGTCGCCGGGGCGAAGGATCACGCGCGCGACGGACGTCTTGCGCTTGCCGGTGCCACGGTACTGAGCGAGCTGGCTCAAATCATTGCTCCAGGTTCAGGGGACGCGGATTCTGCGAGGCGTGCGGATGCTCGGGCCCAGCGTAGACCTTCAACTTCGTCAGCTGCTGCCGCGCCAGCCGGTTCTTCGGGAGCATCCCCCTCACCGCGGTGCGGACGACCTCGGTCGGCCGCCGCTCGAGCTGCTCGCGGAGCGTCCGGCTCTTCAGCCCGCCCGGGTAGCCGGAATGCCGGTGGTACATCTTCTGGTCGAGCTTGTTGCCGGTGACCGTGATCTTCTCCGCGTTCACGACGACGACGAAGTCGCCGGTGTCGACGTGCGGCGTGTACTGCGGCTTCCGCTTGCCGCGCAGCGTGTCGGCGATCTGGGTCGCCAGGCGACCGAGGGTCTTGCCCTCGGCGTCGACGAGATACCACTCGCGCGCGACTTCTCCGGGTTTGGCGCTGTACGTCTTCATAGAGAGGAACGGCGGTCGCGAGGACAGCCGGGGCGGGATTGTAGCGAAGTCGACCTGTTCGGCGGGCAGCGGCCCGGGCTCGGGCGCCGACGGCGGCCGCCGAGAGGGCGCCCGCCGCCGGATTCAGAGGCCGAGCGTACGGCGAAGGCCGTCCGCGAACGCCCTCGCGCCGCCGTGGGAGGGGTGGCGGATCGCGGGGGCGTCGGCGAGCGCCGAGGCGGCGACGCGACCGACCGCAATGACGCGGCGGTCGCCGACGAGCCGGTCGAGGAACGGGCGGGACGCGGCGATCTCCGCGCGCGTCGGCGGCCGGTTGGACGTGGCGGTGCCCGGGTGCGTCGGTACGACGTTCCAGAGCAGCACGTCGTCCTCGATCCCGAGGGCAGCGAGCACGCGGTGGACGATCGTCGCGCTCGCCTCGGCCGGCCCCGTACCCGTCAGCTGCCGTTCCGAGGTGAACGCAATGCCGCTGACGCGCGCGCCGCGGTAGCCGGCGGCCTCACCGACGAGGAGAATCCCGGCGTCGCTCCGTGCGTCGAGATACGTACGCAGGCGCTCGCGGAGGATTTCCGAAGCGCGGTACTGGTTGTAGGTCGAGCCGATCCGCAAGCGCGCGAGCCGGTCGACCAGGTCTATTCCCATTCGATCGTGGCCGGGGGCTTCGAGGTCACGTCGAGGACGACGCGGTTCACGCCGGGGATCTCGTTGACGATCCGGCTCGAGATCGCCTCGATCAGGTCGTACGGGAGCCGTCCCCAGTCGGCCGTCATCGCGTCGTCGCTCGTCACGGCCCGGATCACGACCGGATAGCCGTACGTGCGCTCGTCGCCCTGGACGCCGACCGAGCGGATCGCCGGCAGCACGGCGAACGACTGCCAGAGCTCGCGGTAGAGCCCTGCGCGGCGAACCTCCTCCTGAATGACGGCGTCCGCCTCGCGCAGGACGTGCAGCCGCTCGGCGGTGACGTCGCCGATGATCCGGATCGCGAGCCCCGGCCCGGGGAACGGCTGGCGCCAGACCATCCGCTCCGGCATCCCGAGCTCCTCGCCGACGCGCCGCACCTCGTCCTTGAACAGGAGCCGAAGCGGCTCGACGAGGCGCATCTTCATGTCGTCGGGCAGTCCGCCGACGTTGTGGTGCGACTTGATCGTCGCGGCGACGCCCTCCGTCCCGCCCGACTCGATCACGTCGCTGTACAGCGTCCCCTGCACGAGCCACCTGAGGTCTCCCAGCCGGCGCGCCTCCTCCTCGAAGACGCGGATGAACTCGCGGCCGATGATCTTCCGCTTCTGCTCAGGATCCTCGACGCCGGCGAGCAGGTCGAGGAAGCGCTTCTGCGCCTGCACGTGCACCAGCGGCACGTGGAAGTGCTCGCCGAAGGTCTCGACAACCTGTTCCGCCTCGTCCTTGCGCAGCAGCCCATGGTCGACGAAGACGCACGTGAGCTGATCCCCGACCGCCTTGTGCACGAGCAGCGCCGCGACCGCCGAGTCGACCCCCCCCGACAGGGCGCAGAGCACGCGTTCCGATCCGACCTGCGCGCGGATCCGCTCCACCTGCTCCTCGATCACCGCCGCCGGCGTCCATGCGGGTGGTGCGTCCGCGACCTCGAAGAGGAAGTTCTTCAGCACCTCCATCCCGTGCGCGGTGTGCACGACCTCGGGATGGAACTGGACGCCGTAGAGGCCGCGCTCCGGCGCCTCGAAGGCGGCGATCGGCGTCGACTCGGAGCTGGCCGTGACGTTTCCTCCCTCGGGCGGCGCCACGACAGCGTCTCGATGGCTCATCCAGACGATCTCCTCCCCCGAGAGACCTGCGAACAGCGCTCCGCGCGAAGTGAGGAGCGCGGTGCGACCGAATTCGGAGGCGCCCGTCCGGTCGACGCGGCCGCCGAGGTCCTGCGCCATCAGCTGCATGCCGTAGCAGATGCCGAGCGTCGGGATTCCGAGCTCGAAGATCCGCGGATCGATGCGCGGCGCGTTCTCGGCGTAGACCGACGAGGGCCCGCCGGTCAAGATCAGCGCATAGGGCTTGCGCGCGCGCACCGCCTCGGGCGAGATCGAGTGTCCGACAAGCTCGGAATAGACGCGGCATTCGCGCACGCGGCGCGCGATCAGCTGCGAGTACTGCCCGCCCAGATCGATGACGAGCACCGGGCGATCCTCCGGCCCGGGGAACTCGACGACCTGCGCGCCCTCAGCGGCGATAGTTCGGCGCCTCCTTGGTGATCGTCACGTCGTGCGGATGCGACTCGCGCAGCCCCGCCGCGGTGATGCGCACGAAACGGGCTCCCTTCATCTCCTCGAGCGTCGCAGCTCCGCAGTAGCCCATCGCCTGCCGCAGCCCGCCGACAAGCTGGTGCACGACGTGCTCGAGCGGGCCCTTGTACCCCGTCCGCCCCTCGATCCCCTCCGGGACGAGCTTGTCGACGTCCTCGACGTCACCCTGGAAGTAGCGGTCCTTCGAGTACGAGCGCGCCTTCATCGCGCCGAGCGAGCCCATGCCCCTGTACTCCTTGAACCGCTCGCCCTGGTAGAGGATCACCTCGCCGGGCGCCTCCTCCACGCCGGCGAGCAGGGAGCCGAGCATCACCGTGTCCGCGCCCGCCGCCAGCGCCTTTGCCACGTCGCCCGACGACGTCAGGCCGCCGTCGCCGATCACCGGCACGCCCTCGGCGAGGGCAACCTCGGCGCAGTCGAAGATCGCGGTCACCTGCGGCACTCCGACCCCGGCGACGACTCGCGTCGTGCAGATGGACCCGGGGCCCACCCCGGTCTTCACGGCGTCAGCGCCTGCGTCGATCAGTGCACGCGCAGCATCACCGGTCGCGATGTTCCCCGCGACGACGTCGACCGTCACCGCGTCCTTGATCTTCCGCACCGTCTCGAGCACGCCGCGGGAGTGCCCGTGTGCGGTGTCGACGACGAGCGCGTCGGCGCCGGCGCCGACGAGGGCCTGCGCGCGCTCGAGCGCGTCAGGTCCGACGCCGACGGCGGCCGCCACGCGGAGACGGCCGCGCTCGTCCTTCGCCGCCTGCGGGTGCTGGATCTTCTTCTGGATGTCCTTGACGGTGATGAGGCCGCGCAGCTTCCCGTCGGCGTCGACCACCGGCAGCTTCTCGATCTTGTGCCGGTGGAGGATCTCCTCGGCCTCGACGAGCGTCGTCCCGACCGGCGCGGTGATGAGGCCGCGCGCGGTCATCAACGCCGAGACGGGTTGAGCGACGTCGTCTTCGAAGCGGAGGTCGCGGTTCGTGAGGATCCCGACGAGGATCCCGCGGGGGTCCGTGATCGGAATGCCCGACACCTTGTAGTGCGCCATCAGCTCGAGCGCGTCGCGGACGAGCGCGTCGGGCTGCAGCGTCACCGGCTCGACGATCATTCCCGACTCCGAGCGCTTCACCTTGTCGACCTCGGCCACCTGATCCTCGATCGACAGGTTGCGGTGGACGACGCCGATCCCACCCTCGCGCGCGAGCGCGATCGCGAGGCGAGCCTCGGTCACGGTGTCCATCGCGGCGGAGACGATCGGGATGCTCAGCTCGATCGAGCGGGTCAGCCTCGTCCTCGTCGAGACGTCGTTCGGCAGCACGTGCGACTCCGCCGGCACGAGGAGGACGTCGTCGAAGGTGAGACCCTCCTTGGCGAACTTCCGGTCCAGCTCCAGCAGGCGCTGCAGCTCGTCCGGGCGAAGCTCGACGCTCATCTCGACCCTCTCTTCATGCACGAAGCCCAGGCGCCGTGCGGTCGCCTGGGCTCGGAATCGCGGTGCCGCGCGAGGACTTTCAAGAAGCATCGATGCTACCACCGCCCGCGGACGCGGCCACGCCTACACACCCTCCTAACACCCGCGGGCTACCGTGGCGTCGATGCGCATGCTGCTCGCCGCGCTGGGGTTCGCGGCCGCCGTCGTGCACACGGCTGCCGCCGGACCGCGCCCGCAGACCCTCTGGGAGAACAAGCCGCACCAGTCGATCAGCGCGTTCGCCCAGGACGGACGCCTGCTCGCCTGGTTCACGCCGAGCACCGGAGCGTGCAACCAGGTCACCATGCTCGATCTCGGCGACGGTACCCACATCGGACTGCCTTCGAAGACCACCCAGAACGTCACCTGCCGCTGGGTCGTCGTCCCGCCGGTCCGGCTCGCGCTCGCCGGCACGAACGCGCTCTGGACGCTCCGCGAGGCCGCACCGCTGCCCTTCGACTACGTCCTCGGCGCCGGGTTCCGAGACCCCAAGGAGCGGCGCTTCCAGGAGGTCGCGCACGCGGGCAGCGGGGCGGGGCTCTGGCTCGGCGGCATCGCGGGCGACGAAGACACGCTGGTCTACGCGGTCACCTCCGTGGACTACGTGAACGAGGTCACCTGTCTCTCCGACCCGACGGCGGCCGGAGCATGCGCGATGAAGATCGTGGGCGGCGGCGTCTACCGCGTCGTCGGCCGCCAGCAGCCGCAGCTCGTCCCCGGGACGACGGCGGCGATGCAGGTTGCCGCGTCGGGCAGTGCCGTCGCCTACGTGTCGACGGCGACGGTCGGGCCTCACGGAACGCCGGAGGCCTCCGCGGAGATGCCGATCGACGTGCGCGACGCTGCGTCGGGAACGCTCCTCGCGCGTGTGGAGCCGCAGGGGACGCCGATCGCGATCGCGCTCACTCCGCACCTGCTTGCGACGCTCGAGCAAACGCCGCTCGGACTGCGGCTCGCCTGGTACGACCTCGCGACGAGCACGCTGAGCGGTTCGGTGCCGGTGCCGACGACGGCGAGCCCGGTCATCTCGGCCAGTGACCGCCTGATCGTCTTCGAGGTCGGCCGCTCGATTCGGGGCGTGAACCCGACGAGCCACCGCGTGAGCACGCTGACACGGGCCGGCTCCACCCCGGTCGGGCTGTCGATCGAGGGCAGCCGCGTCGCCTGGGCCGAGAACATCAAGGGACGCGGCCGGATCCGCAGCCTCACGGTCCCTTCCTCCGCCGGTTGAGGTCTAGGCCGAGACGGCGTCGAGCTCGTGCACCTCGACCTCGGCCGCGAGCCTCGCGGCCTCACGGAGGTCGAAGCGTCCTGCACCGAGCTCGAGCACGGAGGCGGCGGCGCAGCCGACGGCGCTGCGCAGCGCCTCGTCGAGCGGTCGCTCGTCGACGCGTGCGGCGAGAAAGCCGGCGAGCAGCACGTCCCCTGCGCCGACCGACGCCACCGGCTCGAGCCGGGCGACCGACGCGCGCAGCCTGCGCACCTGCCGCTCCTCGCGAAACAGCGCGAAGCACGAGGTGTCCTCGGTGATCAGCACGTTGCGCGCACCGAGGTTGGCGATCGCCTCGAGCGCCATCAGGAAGTCCTCGTCGCTCTCGAACTCCTGGCCCACGAGGCTCTCCGCCTCGCGCTGATTCGGCGCGACGAGGAACGGCTCCGCCTCGACTCCGAGACGGAGCGGCTCGCCTTCGCAGTCGAGCACGCACTGGACGCCGCGCCGGTTGAGAACGCGGATCGCCTCGGCGTAGAAGTCATCCTCCACGTCGCGAGGCAGCGAGCCCGAGAAGGCGACGAACGAGGCGACGCGCGAGAGGTAGTGCAGCTTCCCGAGCAGGGTCTCGAGCTCGCCCGCGCGCACCGCCGGCCCCCACTCGTAGATCTCGCTCAGCTTGCCGGTCGTCGGATCCACGACTGCGATCGACGTGCGCGACTCGTCGGCGATGCGGACGAAGTCGTTGAGGATCCCCTCGCCGGCGAGCGCCTCGACGATCCTGTCGCCGGTGCTGCCGCCGGCGAGCCCGGTCGCGACCACAGGCGCATCGAGGCGCTTGAGGGCGCGGGCGACGTTGATGCCCTTGCCGCCCGCGAGCGTGAGGCTGGCGCTCGCACGATGCCGGTGGCCGAGCTGGAAGTTCGGCACGGTGAGCGTGCGGTCGACGGCGGCGTTGAGGGTGACGGTGACGATCACGAGAAGATGCCCCAGAGGTCATGAACGGTCCGGGTCGCGTACCAGCGTAGCCTGCCGCCCAACCCCGGCCGCACGACCGACCGCTCGGCGACGAGCGGCCGTGTGCCGAGCAGCTTGCCGCCGGCCCAGATCTCGATCCGGCCCAGCCGCTGCCCCCGGCGCACCGGCAGGGCCGCCGCAGACGGGGCGATGACGCGCTGGACGACGGGACGGCCGACCCGCACGACGCGCACGAGCGGCTTCGACGCGACGAGCGGGACGGCAGGCAACCCGTACGGCAGCGACGCGGACGCGTACGGCTCCGGCGCGACGAGCGTCAGGGTCCGGTACTGCGACACGCCCCAAGAGAGGAGCCGCTCGAGGTCGGCGTTCCTGCGCGCCCGCGTGGGGCTGCCGAGGATCACGGCGTAGATCGTGTAGCCCTGCCGCCGCGCGGCCGCCACCTCGCACCAGCCGGCCTTGTCGGTGTGACCGGTCTTGACGCCGATCAGGCCCGGGAACACGCCGAGGAGGTCGTTCCAGGTGTGGACGGTGAAGCGTCCGTCCTCGATCACGTCGCTGCGCTCGCGCACGATCGAGCGAACGACGGGCACGTGCATCGCCACGCGCGCGAGCAGCGCGACGTCGCGCGCGCTCGAGACGTGACCGGGCGCGTCGAGCCCATCCGGCCGCACGAAGTGCGTGTCGTGCAGGCCGAGCTGCTGCGCCCGAGCGTTCATCCACGAGATGAAGAGCGGAAGATCGCCGTCCGCGGCCGCGGCCGCGAGCGAGTCCGCAGCGTCGTTCGCACTCTGGATCAGCGCTCCCTTGAGCAGATCGCTCACCGTGATCCTCTGCCCCGCGTGCAGCGGGATCCGCGACCCGCCGACGCGCGCCGCCTGCGCCGGCACCGTGACCACCTGGTCGAGGTCGAGGTGCTTCAGCGCGACGAGCACCGTCATCAGCTTCGTGATGCTCGCGATCGGAAGCCGCTCCTCCGCGTCGTGCGCTGCGAGCACGTCGCCGTTCGAGGCGTTGACGACGTAGAATGCGCGCGCATCGGGCTGCGGAGCCCCCGCGCGCGCGGTGCCGGCCAGGGCGAGCGCAGCCACGACGGCGACGAGGAGCCGGCGCATCGCGCCGAACGCTACTTGACTCTCAGCTTCTGCCCGACCTGGAGCGCGTTCGAGGAGACGCCCGGGTTGAGCTGCTCGAGCTGCGCGACCGTCGTGCCTTCCGCCGCTGCGATCGAGCCGAAGGTGTCGCCCTTGCGCACGGTGTAGAACTGCGCGCCCGCGGTGGTCGACGTCGTCGTCCCCGTCGTCGTCGGCGCCGCCCGAGCCGTGGACGGGTGCGTCACCGGCCCGAGCGATGGCGGCGGCTGCCCGCCGCCGCCGAGGCCCGAGCGGATGAGCAGCACGGCGATCGTCACGCCGAGCAGGAACGCCACCGGCGCGGCGTACCGCGCGAGCCGGCGGCGCGAGAGGGCGTCGCGCACGCCTACCAGCCGGATACGGCCCAGACCTCGCGTGCGAGCCGGGCGGCCTCCGCGCCGGCGGCGGCGCGCCAGTCGGAGCTCCCGCCGCGATACGCGTAGATGACCGAGCGCGAGGCGGCGACGATCGCGCTCGCCGGCCCGCTCGTGAACGCGGCCGCGACGTCCTCCGGGCTGCCGCCCTGCGCCCCGACACCCGGCAGGAGCAGCACGGCCTGCGGCAGGAGGCGGCGCGCCTCGGCGACCTCGCGCGGAAACGTCGCGCCCACCACCGCGCCGACCGCGGAGAGCCCGCGCTCGCCGACGAGCTCCTCGCCCCATTCGCGGACGAGACCGGCGACGTGCTGCCAGAGGCGCGTCCCGTCGGAGAGCGCCACGTCCTGCACCTCGGCACCGCCTGCGTTCGAGGTCTTGACGAGGCAGAAGATCCCCGCCCCTTCACGCCGGCAGGCGGCGAGAAAGGGCTCGACCCCGTCGCGGCCCAGATACGAGTTCACCGTCAGCGCGTCCGCGAGCGGCGGCTCGTCTCCGCGCGCCTCGACGAATGCCGCGGCGTACGCGCGCGCCGTCGAGCCGATGTCGCCGCGCTTCGCGTCGGCGATGACGATCAGACCCGCGGCCCGCGCATACGCGCATACCTGCTCGAAGGCACGGGCCCCGTCCACGCCGAGCGCCTCGAAGAACGCGGATTGCGGCTTCACGGCCACGGCGTACGGCGCGACCGCGTCGACGATCCCGCAGCAGAACCGCTCGCATGCCGAGGCGGCGTGGGGACGGCCGAGGACGGCCTCGCCGCGCAGCTCGAGCGGAAGCTGATCGACGACCGGGTCGAGGCCGACGACGAGCTGGCTTCGCTTCCGCTCGACGGCCTCGGCGAGACGGTCGGCGAAGTGGGTGACCGACAACGCCGCGGCCGCGTGCACGTCCTGCGCCACCGGCCCAATCTACTCCGAGTCCCGGAATGCGCGAGGGGCCGCCGTGGCGGCCCCTCGTCGATCCTCGGAGGAGACGGGCCCGGGCGCTGCTAGCCGCCCTTGACCGCCGACTTCAGCCCGCTGCCGGCTGAGAACTTCGGGACGCGCGCGGCCGGGATGTGAACCTTCTGATCCGGATTCCGGGGATTGACTCCCATACGCGCGGCGCGCTGCTGTGTCGAGAACTTGCCGAACCCGGTGAAGGCAACATCGCCACCGCTCTTCAACGTGTCCGTGATCGCGTCGAGAAACGCGTCCACCGCCTTGCCGGCATCGCGAGCCGTCAACTGGCTCCGCCGGGCCACTTCCGCCACGAACTCCTGCTTGGTCACGTGCCTCTCCTCCTGTCGTTGTTCGGTTGCACGGGCCAACTTGACCCTACCAGGGTCGTAGTTACGGCTCAACCATGCGGTTTGCGGGGCTTTTCGCCTTTCCGAGCAGCTCTCCTGCGCGGAAGAGCGGCCGTAGCCGCACCGCGTGGCGTGCGAGCGCGTCCGCGCCGCCCTCCTCGCGGTCGACGACGCAGACCGCCGTGTCGACGACGAGACCTGCACCGCGCAATGTCTCCACGGACTCGAGCAGCGCACCGCCGGACGTCACGACGTCCTCGACGAGGCAGACGCATTCGCCCGCGTCGTACGGTCCCTCGAGCCGCTTCGCGGTCCCGTACTCCTTCGCCGCCTTGCGCACGATGAGAAACGGAAGTCCCGACTCGAGCGAGGCAGCGGCCGCGAGCGCGACGGCGCCCAGCTCGGGCCCGGCGAGCCGAGTCGCTTCGGGAGCGTGCTCGCGGACGAGGGCCGCGATCCGCTCGCCGAGCGGGCGCAGCAGGTCGGGCCGCGTCTCGAAGCGATACTTGTCGAGGTAGTAGCGCGAGCGCCTGCCGGAGCGAAGCAGGAAGTCGCCCTCGAGGTATGCGTGCTCGACGAGAGCCGCCGCGAGCGCCTCGTCGGTCACCGGTGCACGGCGCCGAGCGCGTCACGGGCCGCAGCCAGCAGCTTCTCCGCCTCGGGCGAGCCGTCCACGAACGAGACCATCGAGCCGTCGTCGAAGTAGACGTCGACACGCTCGCGCCGCCGCTCCGTCGAGCGCCGGTAGAGCACGCTGCCGACGAAGAGGCCCGTCCCGAAACCGAGCAGGCCGAGGAGCTTACGCTTCAACGTCGCTCGTCTCCCCGCCGGACTCCAAAGGCGCACGCCGTCGGCGCCTCGGCTTCGGCTCGTCCGCCGCCGCGCCGCGCAGGCAGCTCTTCAGGTCGTAGAAGACGAGCCCGGCGGTCGGGTCGGGGCCCGTGATGGCGGCGATCCGCCGCGCGCCGTCGCAGACGACGAAGACGCTCCCCTCGCGGGTCGACGCCTCGAGCTGCCTCAACTCGCCGCCGCCGGCGCGGAAGCCGGCTGCGCCCTCGAGCAGCGTGCCGGCCGCGGTCGCGAGCGCACGGGCGGCGACCCCGTCCGCGAGCGTCGAGCCCTGGACGGCGCCCTCCCGGTCGAAAAGAACTGCGGCCTCGATCTGCGAGGAGATCTCGGTCAGGTCGGCCAGTGCCTGGGCGGCGTCCATCTCCTCTGAGGCTAGTGGAACTCGACCCTAAATGACGGCCGAACGGTGCAAACTGCCACACGTGCGGATCAGGAAGAGGGCCCTCGTGGCCAAGTTCTTCGCCGACCGCGGCACCCACCTCGCCGCGATGGTTGCGTACTTCGCGCTGCTCTCGTTCGTGCCGCTCGTCTTCCTCGCGCTCGCGCTGCTCGGGCTGGCACACCGCGCCGATGCCTCCGACTTCTTCGTGAAGGAGCTGAGCCGCGCGTTTCCCGGGAGCTCGCTCGACAGCATTCTCTCGCTCGTCCACAAGGTGCAGGACAACGCGACGACGCTGGGGATCATCGGCGGCATCGGCCTGCTGTGGTCGTCGCTGTCGCTGTTCAGCGCGCTCGAGTCCGCCTTCAACATCGTCTACGGGCGCCCGAACCGCCGGTTCCTGCAGGGGAAGGGCCTCGCCGCAGCCGTGATGGTGGGCTCGCTCGTGACGCTGTTCGCGAGCCTCGTCGTCGGCGCGCTCGGCGTCGAGGCGCTCAAGCAATACGCACCAGGCTTCGTGTCGAGCGCGGGAGTTGCCTACGCCGTCTCGATCGCCGTCTCCTTGCTCGGCATCTTCCTCTTCCTGTTCGCCGTCTACCTCGTGCTGCCGAACACGCAGATGACCGTGCGGGACGCGCTCCCGGGGGCGGTCGGCGCGGCGATCGTGCTCGAGGCCTCGTTCCAGGTGCTGCCGGTGTTCGTCCGCTACGCCGACGTGAACGTGACGCTGCGAGCGCTCGGCGGCCCGGCGATCCTCCTCCTCTGGCTGTACCTGATGGCGAACGTGATCGTCTTCGGCGCCGAGCTCAACTGGTGGCAGGCACAGCGGCGGAAGCCCGCTTAGCGCTGCGCCTGCGGTGCGGCCACGCCTTCCTCGACGACCGAGTCGACCTCGCCGTTCCGACGGATGAAGAAGAACCACGTGTGCGCTTGCGCGCCGTGGTTCCAGGCCTCCGTCAGCGTGACCACCGCACGGTCGGGTTTCACCAGCGAGACGTCGGTGGAGCAGGTCGCCTGCAGCGTCGTCCCCGGCGACGTGCCGCCCGTATGCAGAACGCACGAGACCGAGCCCGGCTCGTTTGGGAACAACGGTGCGAGTCGGCGTCCCTGCGCGCTCCGCGCGAAGAACGCGACGAGCACTCGGTGCGCCGCCTTCGCGTTCCCGCCACAGCCGGCGGCCACGAGCACGAGCGCGGCGCCGAGCGCCGCGAGCAGCGCGCGTGCCGCGCGAGCGCGGTGCGAGTTGCGCAGCTTCCATGCGTCGCCGAGCTCCGCCACCGTCCGGGACTCGCCGGCCGGGACGAACACCGGGTCGTAGCCGAAGCCCTCGCTCCCGCGCGGCTCCTCGGCGATGCGCCCCTCGAGCGTCCCGGTGCCGCGGGCCTCCTCGCCGGAAGGCGAGAGCGTAACCAGTTCGGACACGTACCGCGCGCGCCGCAGCGGCACCCCTCGGAGCTCGCGCAGCAGCCGTGCGATCGCAGGCCGCCCCTCGGGCGCGTATCGCGCCGAGTGCAGGCCGGGACCGCCGCCGAGCGCCTCGACCTCGAGGCCCGAGTCCTCGCCGACCATCCAGCGGCGGGGGTCGCCGACCTCGCGGCCGAACCGCGCCTTGGCCAGCGCGTTCTCGTAGTACGTGTCGCCCACCTCGTCGGGCCAGTCGCTCCGCTCGAGAGGCTCGATCGACCAACCGGGCAGGAGCTGCTCGAGCTCCTTCGCCTTGTGCGCGTTGCGCGAGCACAACGTCGCGCTCGTCACTCCATCCATCGCACCTCGAGGACGCCGTCGATGTCGGCGACGTTGGCGACGATCGTCGGCGCCGCAGACTTCTGCATCTCGACCTCGACTGCGACGCTGCGTCGGTCGCCCTCCTGCGCCACGTCGAGGGACACGACGCGGCCGCCGTGCAACTCGATCGTCTCGATGACCGGTGCGGGGCTGCCGCCTGCGGGGATCTCCACGAGCAGCCGGTCGATCTCGGGGCGGAAGCGGCGGATGACGCGGTAGGCGAAGATCCGCAGCGGGCCGAGGGTGAGCAGCGCGCCGATGGTCGCGATGAGGGCGGCGTCGTAGTAGCCGGCGCCGACCGCCATGCCGATCGCGGCGACGAGCCAGAGCGTCGCGGCCGTCGTCAGCCCGCGGACGGAGAGACCCTGGCGGATGATTGCGCCGGCGCCGAGGAAGCCGATGCCGGTCACGATCTGCGCCGCGATCCGCGTCGGGTCGATCCGCGCATACGCACTGCCGGCCTCGATGAAGTCGCGGAAGCCGTAGGCCGAGACGAGCGTGAACAGCGCCGAGCCGACGCAGACGACGAGGTGGGTGCGAAGCCCGGCCTGCCGCTCGCGCAGCTCGCGCTCCGCACCGACCGCGCCGCCGAGCGCCGCGGCGAGGGACAGGCGCAGCAACACGTGCGGCCAGCTCAGCGCAGGAACGGCGGCGGCGGCGCTAAGGAAGTGCAAGTGCCACCGCTTCGCCCTGCAGGCCGCCGATCTCCGCAATGCCGGTCTCTGCGAGCGCGAGCAGCTCGTCGAGCCGCTCCCGGGTGAACGGGTCGCGCTCGGCAGTCGCCTGCACCTCGATCAAGCGTCCGTCGCCCGTCATCACGACGTTCATGTCCGTTTCGGCGTTCGAATCCTCTGCGTAGTCGAGATCGAGCAGCGCGGCCCCGTCGACGACGCCCACGGAGATCGCTGCGACCGAGTCGACGAACGTGCGTGAGAGGCCGAAGCGCTCGAGCGCGCGCATTCCGGCCACGTACGCGCCGCAGATCGCGGCGCAGCGCGTGCCGCCGTCCGCCTGGAGAACGTCGCAGTCGAGCCACATCGTGCGCTCGCCGAGCGCACGGAAATCGGCCACCGCGCGAACCGCGCGTCCGATCAGGCGCTGGATCTCGACGGTGCGACCCTGCTGCTTGCCGCGCGAGGCCTCGCGCTCGACACGGTCGCCCGTGGATGCCGGCAGCAGCGAGTACTCTGCCGTGATCCAGCCGCGACCCTGGTTGCGCAGCCAGCGCGGCACCTCCTCCTGGATCATCGCGGTGCAGAGCACCTTCGTCTTCCCCTGCGAGATCAGCGCCGAGCCGTGCGCCTGCTCGAGCCAGTCGGGCTCGATCGCGATCGGCCGCAGCTCGTCGGGGCGCCGCCCGTCGGCCCGCGGGTTCACGCCGCTCCCGCGAGCCGGGTGAGCGCGACGTGCTCGACAGCGCCGATCGGGAACTGGAGAAAGCGGCGGCCCATCTCCCTGAATGCGCCGGGATCGCCGGTCGTGAGAAAGCCGACCTCGCCGCTGCGCGACAGATCGTTCTCGATTCCCTTGCGCGCGAGCGTGACGGCGACCTCGCGCGCGGTCTCCTCGGCCGAGAAGACGAGCGTCACGTCGCGCCCGAACGCTCGCTGGAGCATCGGGCGAATGAGCGGATAGTGCGTGCAGCCGAGGATGACCGTGTCGACGCCTGCCTCCTTGAGCGGCCCGGCGTACTCGCGGACCGCCTCCTCCGTCGCGGCGCCGTAGGGGTCGTCGCTCTCGATCAGCGGAACGAGCAGCGGGCACGCGACCGGGTGGAACGAGACGCCCGCGTCGAGCGCCCGCACGAGCTCGCGGTAGCGGCCGGCAGCCACGGTCGCCTGCGTCGCCAGCAGCCCGATCCGGCGGTTGCGCGTCGCCTGCACGGCTGCGTGCGCCTCCGGTGTGATCACGCCCACCACGGGCACGGCCAGCTCCTCCTGGAGCTGCGGCAGCGCCGCCGAGGTGGCCGCGTTGCACGCGACGAGGATCAGCTTCACGTCCTGTGCCTCGAGGAACACGCCGATCTCGCGCGCGAACCGGCGGATCTCCGGCAGCGGCCGTGGGCCGTAGGGCAGGCGCGCGTGATCGCCGAGATAGACGTAATCCTCGTGCGGCATCGTGACGAGGCACTCGTGGAGGACGGTGAGCCCGCCGACCCCGGAGTCGAACACGCCGATGGCACGGGAGTCCATGCGGCGATTCTAGTGAGGTGGGAAAGCCACTAGGCTTCCGGCCGTCTTGGGTCGCCGGGTCGCGCTTCTCGCCGCCTTCGTCTGCACGCTCGCAGGCGCGAGCTCCGCGGCAGCCACGCCCACCCCCCAAGAGCTGACCATCACGGCCGCCGACGGCACGCCGCTCGCCTGCGCGCTCGTCGAGCCGGACGGGACGCCGCCGGCCGGGGGCTGGCCCGGCGTCATCCTCTTCCACGGTCTCGGCGGCACGCACGAGGACATGGAGCCGTTCGCAACCGGGTTCCTCGCCCCCGCCGGCTACGCGTCGCTCATGTGCGACGCGCGCGGTGAGGGCGCCTCGGGCGGGCTGTTCGGGCTCGACGGGCCGACCGACGTCGCCGACACGCAGTTCCTCTTCAACTGGTTCGCTGCACGGCCGGAGATCTCGGACACGGAGATCGGCGCGTACGGCATCTCGCTCGGCGGCGGCGCCGTCTGGAACGCGGCCGCCGCCGGCGTGCCGTTCGAGGCGATCGTCCCGGTGATCACGTGGACGAACCTCACGACCGCGCTCGCGCCGCGGGGTCTCTCGAAGTCCGGGCTCGTGACCCAGCTCGCCCTCGACGTGCCGACGTCACGCTGGGACCCGGAGTTGCTCGCCGCCGAGCCGTCGCTCGTGACGAGCACGAACATCGCGCAGGTGAGCACGCTCGCGGCGGCACGCTCGGTGGTCACGCACCTCCCGTCGCTCATGGTGCCGACGCTCCTCATCCAGGGCCGGCACGACTTCCTCTTCGACATCGACCAGGCCGAGACGGCGTACAGGCTGCTGAAGGGGCCCAAGCTGCTCTATCTCGGCGACCTCGGCCATCCGCCCGCGCCGAATCCCGTCGCCGAGCAGGCGGCGTACTGGGGTCTCGCCGTGAAGTGGTTCGACCGCTTCCTCCTGGGCCGGACGAACGGGATCGACATGCAGGCGACCGTGCAGCTCGCGCACGATCCCTGGGACGGGAAGACGACGACCTACGCCGGGCTGCCGCCCACGAAGACGGCATCGGTGACCCTGCCGGGCACGACGACGATCGCGACCGGGGGCAGGGTCGTGCGCGGCGCGCGGCTGACCGGAGGCCCGCACGAGACGTTCGGCGACTCGACCGTCACCGTCCGCTACTCCGGAGCGAAGGGCTGGGACCGGCTCGTCGCCGTGCTCACGATCGCCGGCCAGGCGACGCCGATCACCGCGGGCGGCGTCAAGCTCGACGCAGCGAGCGGCGTCGCGACCATCCGCCTGATGAACGAGAGCGTGCTCGTGCCCGCGGGCGCGAAGCTCGTCGTCTACCTCGGCGCGACCTCGACCGTGCAGAGCAGCGCCGACGTGCTCTATCTCGAAGGCGTACAGCCCGGCTCGTCGATCACGATCGGCCGTGAGACCCTCGGGCTCTCCGTGCTCACGAAGGCCGTGTCGCGCTGAGACGTCCGCTCGTCGCGCTCGCAGCCGTCTGCCTGCCGGCGGTGCCGTCCGCCGGCGCGAGCCGTGTGGACACGCCGGGTGTCACGGCGACGCAGACTCGGCGGCACAGGCCCGCTCTCCGGCCCGGCAGCGGCGCGACCTCGGTCGCGGCGCAGCACTCCCCGTTCCCCTGGACGCAGCCGGCCACCGGCCGGCTCGTGTCGACGGCGAGCTACGAGCCGACCGAGTACGTCACCTCGATCTCGATCGACCCGGCGGTGATGCAGACCGTTCCGGTGTCAGGTCCTGCATTAACGTGCAGGGCCTGACACCCCCCATTCGCATCGGAACGTGCTCGTGGGCGGACGCGGCGCTCTCGAAGTACTTCTACCCGCCGAAGCTGCCCGCAAAGGAGCGGCTCGCGTGGTACGCGCAGTTCTTCGACACGGTCGAGGTCGACTCCACGTACTACCGCCTGCCGGTCGAGTCGATTGTCACCGGGTGGGCCGAGCGCACCCCGCCCGGGTTCACGATGCACGTGAAGGCCTTCGGTCTGATGACGCGGCATCCGGTGAAGGTGGAGGTCCTGCCCGAGGACCTGCGCGCGGAGATGCCGGTCGACGAGCGCGGCCGCGTCGACCGCCCGCCGCGCGAGCTGCGCGGCGAGGTCTTCCGGCGCTTTCTCGACGCGCTCGAGCCGCTGCGCAGCGCGGGTAAGCTCGGCGGCATCCTCTTCCAGCTGCCGTCATATGTCGTCTCGAAGGAATCGTCGCTCGAGTACCTCGAGTGGGCGCGTGCGCAGCTCGGGGCCGACGAGATGCTGGTGGAGTTCCGCCACCGCTCCTGGCTCGACGACGACAACCGCGAGGAGACGCTGACCTTCCTCGAGCGCATCGGGGCGACGTACGTGACGGTCGACGCTCCGCGGTCCGAGTCGGCGAAGAACCTCGTCCCGACGGTTCCGGCGGTGACGTCGCGCACCGCATACGTCCGCTTTCACGGGCGCAACCTCGGCACCTGGAACAAGCGAGGCGGAACCGCCGCGGAGCGGTTCGACTACCTCTACTCCGACGAGGAGCTCGGCGAGTGGGTCGCGCCGTTGCGTGCGCTCGCCGTGCGCGCGGAGAAGGCGTTCGCCTTCTTCAACAACAACTCGTCCGCGGAGGATCCGCGGAACCCGCTCGGGCGCGTCTCTCAGGCGGCGACGAACGCCCGCCAGCTGCGCCGGCTGCTCGACGTGAACCGCATCCCGGCGACCGGAGCCTCCGACCCGGTCACGGCCTAGACTCTGACGGTGCACGTTCTCTCGCTCATCCACGGCGACGACGCGCGGGCCGAGCTGTTCGGGCCCGTGATCGAGGCGGGCGGGCATCTCCTCGACGAGTGGAGCTTCTCGTGGGGCACGCCCCCGCCGCGGCCGCTCGAGACGTACGAGGCGGTGCTCGTCTTCGGCGGTGCGATGCACGCCGATCAGGACGCCTGGCATCCGTGGCTCCGCGAAGAGACGCTCTGGCTGCAGGAGCTGATCGCCGCGCGGACGCCGGTGCTGGGGATCTGCCTCGGCGTGCAGCTCCTTGCGCGCGCGGCCGGCTCCTGGGTCGGCCCGCTGGCGGAGCCGGAGATCGGCTGGCACGGGGTCGAGCTGACCGCCGCCGGCATCGAGGATCCCGTCTCGGGCTCGCTGCCGCAGCGATTCGACGCGCTCCAGTGGCACTACTACACGTACGGCGTCCCCGCGGGCGCGGTCGAGCTCGCGCGCAGCGACGCGTGCACGCAGGCGTTCAGGCTCGGCGACGCCTGCTGGGGCGTGCAGTTCCATCCGGAGGTGACGACGGCGCAGCTCGAGGGGTGGGTCGCCGACAGCGTCGACCCGCCGCCAGACCCGGACGGGCTGCGGGCCGCGATCCCGGCCAAGATCGACCGTTGGAACGAGCTCGGCCGCACGCTCTGCGGCGCGTTCCTCGAAGCCGCGGAACGCGTGCTCGCGCGCGCGGCGTAACGTGCCGACCGAGGCGCTCGGCCTCGCACTCGCGGCAGCGGTGCTTCACGCCGGCTGGAACGCGCTGCTGCGGGGCGCACGCGACGTCGAGGCGGCGACGGCGGCGGCGCTCGGCCTGGCGGTCGTGGTGTTCGCGCCGATCGCAGCGCTGACGTGGAGCGTCCATCTCGCCGCCTGGCCCTACGTCGCCGGCTCGGCCGTGCTGGAGACGGTCTACTTCTTTCTCGTCGTCGCCGCCTACCGACGACACGAGCTCTCCGTCGTCTACCCGATCGCGCGCGGCTCCGCGCCGGCCCTCGTCCTGCTCGGTACGGCCGTCGTGCTCGGGCGGAGCGTGTCCGCCGGCGAGGTCGCCGGCGTATGCCTCGTCGTCGCGGGCGTGCTGCTCGTGCGCGGGCTCGCACGGCGTGCCGAGGGTCTGCTGGTGGGCCTCGCGATCGGCTGCTGCATCGCCACCTACACGCTCGTCGACAAGGAGGGGCTGCGACACGCGACGCCGCTGCCGTACCTCGAGCTGGTGATGACGCCGAACGCAGTGATCGCATGCGGGTGGCTCGTCGTGCGCCGCGGAACCGCCGTGCTGCGCGCGCAGGCGAGCTGGGCGACGGTCGCCGCAGCTCTCGGCTCCTTCGGCGCATATGCGCTCGTGCTCGGGGCGCTCCGCCTCGCTCCCGCTCCGTCGGTCGCCGCCGTGCGAGAGACGAGCGTCGTCATCGCCGCCCTCCTCGCCGCCGTGTTCCTCCACGAGCGCGTGACGCCGCATCGCCTCGCCGGCGCCTTCGCCGTCGCCGGCGGCGTCGCCCTCGTCGCACTCTCGTAGGTTCGAAGCCGCCGGAGCCGAACGCCAGAGCCGGAGGCTAACGCCGCCGCGGGCGCGTTGGCCGCAGGCGGATCCACGCGGCCGGGGACGCTTCAGCGCCACCGGCCGCGCTACCGACACGAGTGCCCCGAACACCAAGAGGGCGCCGGCTCGGCCGGCGCCCTCTCTGCGGAGCGCAACCCAAGCAAGGCGAGGAACCGGAGGTTCCTCGCCTTATCGCTCGAGCGGAAGCTCGGGGTGCCGGCTCCACTCGTGCCACGAGCCGGCGTAGTTGCGGGCGTCGTAGCCGGCGCTGCGGAGCGCGAGCGTCGCGAGCGCGGAGCGGGAGCCCGAATGGCAGTACGCGACGATCTCCGCGCCCTCCGGCAGGCCGACGAGCTTGCGGATCCGCTCGGCCGGGTGGGGACGGCCGGGAGCGGCGAAGAACGCCTCCACATCGACGTTCCGCGCGCCCGGGATGTGTCCCTGTCGCGGGTCGCACGGGCTCCCCCGGCGCCCCGTGTACTCCTCCTCCCGCCGCACGTCGAGGAGCGTCAGCGCCGGGTCGTCGAGCCGCGCCACGAGCTCCTGCCGCGTCGGCAGCGCCCGCGGGCTCGGCGCGAGCGACGCCTCGCGCACGGGCTCGAGCTCGACCGGCCCGTCGGCGAGCGCGCCGTCCCAGGCGGCGAGGCCGCCGAGGAGGATCGCCACGCGCGGATGGCCCGCGAGCTCGGCGAGCTGCGCGGCCGGCATCGCGCCGACGCCGTCGCCGCGATCGACGAGCACGAGCCGCTCCTCACCGGTGACTCCGTGGCGTCGCAGCCGCAGGGCGATCTCCCTCGCAAGCTCCTGCACGGTCTCCTCGTTCGCCGCCGGCGGCGGCGAGCCGAGCACGAGCGGCCGGGAGCCCGGGATGTGGCCGCGGCTGTGTGCGTTCGGCCCGCGCACGTCGCCCACGACGAGGCCGTCCTCGCCGAGATGCGCGGCGAGCCAGGCGGCGTCGACGACGCGGGGAAAGTCGGAGCCGGGCGTCAGAGCGCCGCCACCACCTCGGCCTCGGCGGCGGCCGCCGGCCGCACCAGTTGCCGCTCGAGCCACCTCGACAGCGCCGGATACGGATCGAGCGCAACGCCGAGCAGGTCCCGCGCCCGCAGCAGCCAGGGAAGGTACGCGGCCTCCGCGAGGCCGTACTCGGCGCCCCCGAGCCACGGGCCCGTCTCGAGCGCGGCATCGAGCCGCGCGAGCTGTTCCTGGAAACGCGGCAGGGCGCCCTCCTCGCCGCGCCGCAGTGCGTAGTACGGCTTCGTGAAGTCGTCGTGCCGGAAGATCCACAGCCGCGCGAGCGCGCGGTCGGCCGGATCGGCCGCGAGCAGCGCCGGCTCCGGGTAGCGCTCCTCGAGATACTCCATGATCACCGCCGACTCCGGCAGCACCCAGCCGTCCTCCTCGATCACGGGCACGCGGCCGGTGGAGTTCTTCTCGTACATCCAGGCCGGACGGTCGGCGAGGTCGATCTCGATCGCCTCGTACTCGACGTCCTTCTCCGCGAGGACGATGCGCACGCGGGCGCAGTAGGGGCAGCGGGCGGCATCGTAGAGTGTGAGCATCACGAGGCCGTCCAGCCGTGCCCGGCCTCGGCCACGCCCATCACCGCTGCGATCGCCTCGACGAGCTCGCCCGCCGGCGGCAGCTCGGCGGGGGTCGCGGCCGTGCGCGCCACCTCGCGCACGCGGGCCGGGTCGGCGCCGGTGAGCCGCGCGACGACGGTCGGGTTCGCGCCGAGCGCGACGACGTCCCCGGGCGGCAGCTCGCCGAAGTACTCGGGCACCGACAGGTACTCGTCGACGCTCGAGCCGCGGTCCCAAAGGTTGTAGCGGACGACCGCTCCCTCCTCCACGCCGATTGCGAGCACGACCGACGCGAGCGAGTACGAGAGCTCGCGGGCGAGACGCTGCAGCAGTCGGGGCTCCCGGTCGCAAAGCTCGTCGTGGACGGCGACCCAGCCGTTGCGCGGGCCTGTGACGTTCGTGCCGGCCGATCGGCCGAGCCTCGGCAGCACCTTGTGCACGGCGCGCTCGACGGCGCCGCCGTCGTCGGTCTGGACGTGGATCGAGGCGAACGTCGGGCCGGCGGGACGCGGTACGACGCGCTGCTCGAGCGTGTCGAGCCGTGCGGCGAGCGTCAGCTCGACGGGTGCGAATCCCCAGCCGTCGTAGATGGCACGCGCCGCCTCGTTGGACGCGAGCACCTCGAGCTCGAGCACCTCGGCCCCCAGCTCGCGCAACCGGGCAGCCGTCGCGCGCAGAAGCTCTGCGGCGACGCCGCTCCGCCGTGCCGCGCGGCGCACGTAGAGCACGTCGAGGAAGCCGACGTGCGCGCCGGTCTTGGCCGCGACCGCCACGCCGACGGCCTGCCCGTCCTGCTCTGCGACGAGCACGACCCCGTCCTCGACCCGGGCGTCGAGCGCGGCGATGTCCTGCTCGCTGTCGTCCTCCCGCCACTCGGCGTCGGGGACCTCGGCCTCGAACTCGAGCCACAGCTCGCGGACGAGAGGGAGGTCGTCGGGAGTCGCTGGGCGGATCACGGGACGCGCTGTGCGAGCAGGAGGTAGTGGGCGGTCAGGTTCTCGAACGGATGGAAGCGGGCGCCTGCCTCCCGCACGTCGAGTCCACGATAAAGGGCAGCGACCGCCTTTCGCAGGGCGAGGTCGCCCCAGGGCCAGGCGTGCGGGCGGGCGAGGTGACGCGCGAGGAACCAGTCTGCCGTCCATTCGCCGAGCCCGCGCAGCGCGGTCAGGCGCACCTTCACCTCCGCGTCGCGGAGGCCGGCGAGCGCCGCGAGGTCGAGCTCGGAACGGGCGAGCCCGACGACGTACTCCGCCTTCCGGCGCGAGAAGCCGACCGCGACGAGCTCCTCCTCGCGCGCGCCCGCGAGGCGTGCGCGCGCGGGAAACGCCCAGGCCTCCCCCGCGCGCTCGCCGAAGTGCTCGATCAGCCGGTTGCGGATCGCGCGCGCGGAGAAGAGCGAGACCTGCTGCGACGCGATCGAGCCGACGAGCATCTCGAACGGGTCCGGCGTCAGCGGCGGCCGGAAGCCGGCGAGCCGCGGCACGAGCTCGGCGAGCACGTCGTCCCCGGCAGCCCACGCGGAGAACGCGTCGAGGTCGAACGTGAGCCCGAGCAGCGCGCGAACGACGGGCTCGCTCTCGCCGTCGAGCGGCTCCACCTCGACACCGCCGTGGGCCGCCTCGATCCGCACCTCGCGGCCGCCGACGACGCGGTGGAGCCCGCCCTCGTGCCAGAGGTTCGCCCGGTCGGGCCCGAACGCGCGAAAGCGCTCGGTCGTGAGGGTGAAGTCGAACGGGGCCGGGACGGAGAGGAACGCCACGCCCCGGACGCTAGCGACGGGCCGCCGCCGCAGCGGTGGCCCGTCGCAGCTCTCCTGCGCTAGCCGGTTGCGCCGGCCTGCTGGACCAGCTGGTTGAGGCCGGCTGCCGCCTGGTCGAGGGTGGAGTCGCTCGTGCCGGACGAGGACGAGCCGGCAGAGCCGCCTGCTCCGTCGATCCAGCCCTGCACCTTCTGCGCGAGCGCCTTCACCCGCGCGTCGATCTGCTGGAGCCGCGCGATCCGCTTGTCGGCGTTCGCGCACGGGTCCTTCGTCGGCGGCGACGTCGTCGTCGTCGTGGACGTCGACGTCGATGCGCCGCACGTCTGCTGGATCTTCGCGATCCGCGCCTGGATGTTGGAGTCGAGCTTCTGGAGCCGCTGCTCGACCTTCTGCGCGAAGTCGAGGCACACCTGCGGAACGTTGCCCACGTTGCCGCGGCAATGCCTCGCGAAGCGGAGCCCGGCCAGCTCGAGCCGCAGGCGCAGGATCTGGAAGCGTTGACCGGGATTGCCCGTCGGCGCCGTCGCCTGGCCTGCCGGTGCGGGCGGGGTGCTCCCGTCGTCCGCGAACGCCGCCGGCACGGCCGCGAGCGCGAGAGCGATCAGAGCGAGGGGGATGAGCCGTTTCATCGTCGTGGTCCTTCCGTGCGTCGAGGGGAGGGTCGTCCTTGGCTCGCACGGTGGATGCATCCGGTAAGCCGCACCGCTGGCAGACGTAACGGATCTGTAAATCAGCGACGGTGCGGGCTAGAAGTGCGAGGTGAGGCCGGCGCCGCTCGCGTCGCCGTCCGCCGCGTCGACGTCGGCGGCGTTCCGGTACCACGAATAGGCATAGACGCCGTCGTCGAGGTCGCGCGCGAACGGCGTGAGCTTCAGCGGGTGGAACGTGTCGCACATCACGGCAAGCTCGTGCGTCTCGTGCATCCCGATCGACGCCTCCGCCAGTCCCGGCTGCGGCCCGTGCGGCAGCCCCGAGGGATGGAGCGTGATCGAGCCGACCTCGACCCCGCGCCGCGAGCCGAAGCTGCCGGAGACGTAATAGATCATCTCCTCCGACTGCAGGTTCGAATGGTGGTACGGGATCGGCACGGCCTCGGGATCGAAGTCGAGCTTGCGCGGGCAGAACGAGCAGATGACGAAGTTCGGGCCGGCGAACGTCTGATGCGACGGCGGCGGCTGGTGGATGCGGCCGGTGATCGGCTCGAAGTCGTGGATCGAGAACGTCCACGGGTAGAGATAGCCGTCCCAGCCGACGACGTCGAACGGGTGGTAGTCGACGACGTAGGTCTGGTAGCCGCCGCGCACCCGCACCTTCACCGGGAACTCGCCCTGCTCGCGGACCGTCCGCAGCTCCGCCGGGGGATGGATGTCGCGGTGGTAGTACGGCGCCCCCTCGACGATCATCCCGTACTCGTTCCGGTAGCGGCGGGGGATCTCGATCAGGCCGGGCGTCTCGAAGACGAGATGGCGCTGCTCCCCCTCGGGGCGGAAGCGGTACGTCGTCCCGCGCGGCACGACGATGTAGTCGCCTTCCCTGTACGGGACGTCGCCGAACGTCGTCTCGAGGGTGCCCGACCCCTCGTGGACGAAGATCACCTCGTCGCCCTCGCCGTTGCGGAAGAAGTAGTCCATCGACCCTTGCGGCCGGCAGAGCGAGATCTCCACGTCGCCGTTCCACATCAGCACGCGACGTCCCGTGATCTCGTCGCCGGACGGCGCGACGTCGAACGTCTTGAAATGCCGGTGGCCGTGCTGGTCCGGCAGCCACTCCTCGAGCTCGATCGGCTCGAAGCCGGCCAGCTTCATGACACGACACGGCGAGTGGAGGTGGTAGAGGATCGACTCGTTGCCGGTGAATCCCTCGAGCCCCATCACCTCCTCGGTGAGGAGCGTGCCGTCGTCCCGAAACTGGATGTGGCGCTTCCGCGGAACCTCGCCGAGGCGCTGGTAGAACGGCATGGCGGAAGCCTACTCCAGGGCGAGATCGGCGAGCCTTCGCCCCACGGCGGGCGCGAACTTGAAGCCGTGCCCCGAGCACGCCGAGCAGACGACGACGCAGCCCCGGCGCTCGAGCACGAACGCCTCGTCCACGGTCGACGTGTAGAAGCATGTCTCCGCCGCCGCCGGCACGGGCTCGACGCCCGCGAGCCGCTCGCCTACCCACGCGGAGATGCGGTCGACGATCTCGGGGTCGGGCGTTCCGTCCTCGTCCGGATCCGCCTCGGCGCCGGAGCCGTGCGCTCCCGCCTTGAGCCCGTGCACCGGGTCGTAGAGCGCGTACATCGCGTGTCCTCCCGTCTCGGGGCTCAGGTCGACGATCGCGGGCGGCGGCGGCCCCTCGCGGCGGTAGTACGCGAACGTCTCCCGGGTCACGCGTACCGGCAGGCCGGCGACGAGCCGGGTCGCCCAGGGGCCTGCGGTGACGACGACGACGTCTGCGTCGACGTCGTCGACGGCCCGCACGCGGTGGCCCGTCTCGACGCGCGCCCCGCGTGACGTGGCGATGTCGAGGAACGCCCGGCGTGCGAGGTCGGCGCGGACGATCCCCGCATCGGGCTGGAACAGCGCCGCCCATCCGGGCGGCAGCACCGCTCCGAGCGCGCGGGCCCCGGCCGTGTCGAGGGCCCGGTACTCGACGTCGCACGCCTCGAGCGCCGCCGCGGAGGTCGCCCCGCTGCCGGGGACGAGCTCGACGAGCCCGTACAGCCCGAGCAGCTGCTGCCCCGACGCGGCCTCGAGCTCGCGCCAGCCGGCCATCGCCTCCGCGGCCAGCCGAACCCAGTGCGGCGCCGGGTAGGCGAGCCGCACGATGCGCGTCCGGCCATGGCTCGAGCCGCGGACGTGATCGAGGTCGAACTGCTCGAGCACCGTGACGTCGGCGCCGCGCTCGGCCAGCGCCCACGCCGCGGCACAGCCCATCACACCCGCACCGACCACCGCCACGCGCGTCACGCCGCGACGGTGTTCCTGAGCAGGCCCAGCGGCGGCAGGCTCAGCTCGACGACGGCGCCGGCTCCGACCGGGCTCTGCGGCACGCCGGCGGCGGCGACGACGTCGCCCGGCAGGAGCCGGGTGTTCCGCTCGGCGTGGTCGAGGAGGGCGGCCCAGTCGACGTCCGCACGCCCGGCGAGATCCGGGGTCGCGACCCACGGGCCGAGCGAGATCGCGAAATCGTGTGCCTTCGCTCCCGCGAGGCCCGGCGCGTGCCAGTCGTTCATCAGCGTGAAGCCGCCGATGATCCCGGCGCCGACGATCGCGGCGACCCGCAGCACGGGCTGGATCTCCTCGACTCCCGCGGGGAGATGGACGACATCTTCCGGGCCGTGGATCGCCGCAGGGTTCGCGAAGCGGAAGTCCCCACGCTCGTCGAAGATGCGCACCGACGGCGGCCGCAGCACGGGCGCGCGCAGATCGACCCGGTCGAGCGGATACTCGGCGTGTTCGCGCGCGTTGCCGCCGCCCGTGAAGAACGCCTGCAACGTCTGGGCGGCGAGCTGGACGACGTGGTCGCCATCGATGCGGCCGGGCCAGCCGCGCTCGAGCTCGCGCTCCTTCGGCGTGAACATGCAGAGGATCACTCCTGCGGCTCCGTGTGCACGATCACGTCGGCGATCTCCGGACGCTCGAGACGGATCAGCTCCTCGATCCGGCTCGCCTCGGCGTGCGCGTCGGCGAGGGTTCCGCCGCCGAGCCGCAGCGTGAGGTAGGCGACGAGGCCGTCGTCGGTGTGCACGAAGCGGAGGCCCTCCGGCTCCTCGCCGGTCTCGTCGCGCACGATCCGGGCGACGGTCTCGGCGTCGGCGGCGACCTCGGCGGCCCGCGGCCGCGTCCCCGCGGCCTCCTCGGTAAGCGGCTCGAGGTGGGTCTGCACCGCCGAGACCTCGGGCACGGCGGCGGCGATCGCGCGCTCGACCTCCTCGGCAATCGCGTGCGCCTCCCCGAGCGAGAGGTCGCCGGGCAGCTTCAGATGGAGGGACAGCTCCGTCCGGGAGCCCACCGAGACGACGCTCACGTTGTGCACCTCGCGCACGCTCCGCACGCCGAGCGCCGCCGCGTGCGCGCGCTCCCGCACGTCCACCTGGTCGAGCGGCTCGACGTGGACGACGACGTCGGCCTCGGGCAGCGCGGCCTGGACGGCGCGCTCGACCGCGTCTGCGGCGGCGTGCCCCTGGCCGACCGCCGAGTCGAACGAGACACCGATCACGACGTCCGCGAAATGCCGGCCGGCGGCCTGGCGCATGCGCAGCCGGCGCAGCTCCACCGCCGGTTCGATCGAAGCGATCGCCCTGCGGGCCACGTGCTCGGCATCGGCCGGCACGCGGTCCATGAGCACGTCGACGTTGCGCCGCATCAGGCGCACGGCCGCGACGAGCACGAGGACGGCGACGAAGAGGGCGGCGACCGAATCGGCGTTCCCGTAGCCGGCGCGCACGAGCACGAGCCCGACGAGGACGGCCACGGAGCCGGCGAGGTCGCTCGCGAAGTGGAGCGCGTTCGAGGACAGTGCTGCGCTCTCGTAGCGTCGCGCGGCCCGGGTCGACGCCGTCGTCCGGAGCGCGTCGATGACGATCACGACCCCGATCACGCCGAGCGCCCACCATTTCGCGTGGACGCTTGCGTGCGCGCTCCCCGTCAGCCGCGCGAGCGCGCGCCAGACGATCGCGAGGCTCGCGAGCACGAGGATCGCGCCCTCGCCGAGGGCCGCGAGGTGCTCGGCCTTGCCGTGCCCGTACTGGTGGCCCGTGTCGGCCGGCCGCACGGCGACGCCGACGGCGAAGAACGTGAGCAGCGCCGCGATCAGGTCGGTGCCGGAGTGGACCGCCTCCGAGAGGAGGCCGAGGCTGCCGGTGGCGAGGCCCGTGCCGAGCTTCAGCGCGATCAGCGCGCACGCGGCCAGCACGGACCAGAGCGCCGTTCTCCGCTGCGGGCTCACGTCGCGAAGCGTACGCCGCGTTGTCGGCTGAAGTGCTACGCACTTCAGCCGACGAGATGTCGTGCTTCGCAGAGCGCCCGGCGGCGGAGCCGCCGGGCTCTTTTGTGACCAGGGCCATCGGGTTACGTAGCGCGGCCGGTGGCGGCTTTGCCGTCCCCGTCCGCGTGGGTGCACGCGCCTGCGGCTGCGTTGGCCTTCGGCCTGGACCGCTTCGACGGGCGGCGGTTCCGAACCTGGTCCTGGGCGGGCGGTCCAGGGCCGGAGCGAACGCGAAGCGTTCGCGCAGGCCGGATGCTCGCGCGCGGGGATGGCGCAGCCACCACCGCGCGCGCTACCAGGACCGTTCGCCCACGGCAGACAAGAGCTCGCCGGCTTTGCCGGCGAGCGCTCTGCGGAGCACAACTTCAACCCGCGCGAAGAGCGTCAGCTCTTCGCGCGGCTAGACAGGGCAGGGCGGCCAGATCAAGGCGTCCTGGAGCGCCGCGTAGTGGCAGAGCGGCGCGCCGGCAGGCTCGAAGGGCAGGAGCGATGCGAGCTCGATCTCGACCTCGGCTTCCTGGAGCGGCCAGAGGTCGTGGTGGATCTCGGTACGGCCGTTGTCGGTGTAGAGGCGGTACCGCTCGGCGAGGAACCACTCGAGCGAGCCGGGCGCCGCGCGGAAGACGGTGCCCACCGGCCGGTAGCGCCCCGCGAAGACCTTCCCGCGCTCGCCGATCCGCGCGCACTCGGCCTCGCGCCAGTCACCGTCGCGCTCGAGCACCATCCGCGCGTTGAAGCACGGCACGCGGTAGATGCGCCGCATCCCGAGCGCCGCGAGGCGGCTCGACGCGTCGATCGAGAAGAACCACACGCCCGGCAGCCCGTCCGGCCCGCGGACGTACGTACGGACGTTGAGTTGGAGGAAGGACGAAATCCCCGGCAGCGGCAGGGCGCCGCGTGTCCGGAGCGCGCGCACCCGGAAGAACACGAGGCCGAGCCAGGCGCTGCCGTCGTGCTCCTCGACCTCCAGTTCGTCCGGCAGGCGCGGGCGGAGCTCGTCGCGCGGGACGCGCCAGTGCGCCCACAGCGTGTCCTGCCACGTCTGGCCGAGCGTCCAGCGACCCTGCGGCGGCGGGTACGGCCGGTGCTGGAGGCGGCGCAGCGAACGTGCCTGCCGGCTCGCAGCACGCGCGTCGTCGAACATCGCAGCTAAAGGTTCCCGCGCAGCGCCTGGTCTCGCTCGATCGCCTCGAACAGCGCCTTGAAGTTGCCGTGACCGAAGCCGCTGGCGCCGTGTCGCTCGATCACCTCGAAGAAGACCGTCGGCCGGTCCTGCGCCGTCTTCGTGAAGATCTGGAGCAGGTAGCCGTCGTCGTCGCGGTCGGCGAGGATCTTGTGGCGACGCAGGTCATCGTAGGACTCGTCGATCTCGCCGACGCGCGCCGGAGCGTCCTCGTAGTACGCGTCCGGGGTGTCGAGGAAGATCATCCCCCGCTCCTTCAGCGCCTCCACCGTCCCGACGATGTTCGAGGTGGCGAGCGCGATGTGCTGCGCGCCGGCCCCGCCGTAGAACTCGATGTACTCCTCGATCTGGCTCTTACGCTTCCCCTCGGCCGGCTCGTTGATCGGGAACTTGATCTTGCCCCCGCCGTCTGCCATCACCTTCGACATCAGCGCCGAGTACTCGGTCGAGATGTCCTCGTCGGAGAAGTGGATCATCTCGGTCATCCCGAAGACACGCTCGTAGTACTCGACCCATTCGTTCATCCGTCCCAGCTCGACGTTGCCGACGATGTGATCGATGTTCGTCAGGCCGACGCCGGCGTTCGCGCTTCCGTTCGCGGACAGCGACCTGTAGCCGGGCTTGAAGGGGCCGTCGTAGCTCGACCGGTTGACGAACGTGTGGATGGTGTCGCCGTAGGTCGCGATCGCGGCGAGCTCGAGGGCCCCGTGCTCGTCTTCGGCGCGGTGCGGCTCGACGACGCCGCGCGCGCCACGCTGTACCGCCTGCCGGTACGCCTCGGTCGCGTCGGGCACCGCCAAAGCGATGTCCTTGACGCCGTCGCCGTGCCGCGCGTGATGCTTCGTGATCTCGTGCTCCTCCCGCAGCGCGGACGTGACGACGAACCGGACGGCGCCCTGCTCGAGCACGTACGAGGCGCGGTCGCGTACGCCGGTCTCCGGGCCGGCGTACGCCGTGCGCGAGAAGCCCATCGCCTGCTCGTAGAAGAAGGCCGCCTGCTTTGCATTGCCGACCCAGAGCTCGACGTAGTCCCAGCCGAGCAGCGGCATGAAGTCAGCGGCCACAGGATGGATTATGCCGTCACTCGACCGGGGGCGCGGACACCGCGCCCTGATGCCAGATCCGCTCGAGCAGGATCCCGGCGAAGATGAGAATGCCGCCCACGATCTCCAGCGAGTGCAGGGTCTCGGAGAGCAGGATCAGGGCGAAGAACACCGCGAAGAACGGCTGCAGGTTCCCGAACAGCGCGGCCCGGGACGGCCCGACCCGGTCGATCGCCGTGAACCAGAGGATGTTGGTCAGGAAGAGCGGCCCGATCACCGCGTAGCCGAAGCCGAGCCAAGTCTTCCAACCGAACGAGAACTCCTGGGACGCGAGCTGGGGGATGCTCGCGAGCGCCAGCGGCACCCAGCCGATCGCGAGCACGAGTGCGCTGATCCGGAACGGCGAGTAGCGCCGCATGAGCGGCGCGATCGTGACCGTGTAGCACGCCCACGTGAAGGCCGTCCCGATCGCCAGCAGGTCGCCCTTGAGGCCGGCCGAGAGCCCCTCGCCGGCGGCGGCCGCGATCAGGGCCACGCCGGCGAACGTGATGCCGGCGCCGATCCAGAACGCGCGCGAGAGCTGCTCGAGCCCCAGCGCGAGCGAGATCAGACCGATGAACACGGGTGTCGCGCCGAGCAGCAGCGCCACGGTCGAGGCGTGGGCGAGCTTGAGGCCGTACACGAAGCAGAGCTGGTTGAGGAAGATCATCGTCGCGGCGATGAGGACGAGCCGGAGGTCGCTCCGTGCGATCCGGAACGACCGCTCCCGGTGATAGGTGAACGCCCAGAAGAGGGAGATCGCCGCGAAGTAGCGGATCGTGCCGTAGGAGAGCGGCGACCAGCCGTGAGTGAGGACGTACTTCGTGACGGTGATGTTCAGCGCCCACAGCAGCACCGTCCCGAGCAGCATTCCGTCCACGGGAGTGACACGCCGCACACCCGCGAGCCTACTGTTGGCTAGGGTTGTCTCGATGGCCGAGCCGACCTTCGCCGACGTCGACGCCCTCGTAGGGCCGGCGACTCCGCACTTCGCCTACCAGCTTCGCGCCCGCGTGGGCGAGCTCGTGCTCGGGCTCGACGAGAACCATCCGGTTCGCCGCTACGCCGAGGAGAAGATGGCGCTGCTCGACCGTCTCGGCCACGCGTCGTCGAAGGCCCAGGACGGCGGACGCGAGCCGCGCTCACGGCTCGGCTGGTCGGAGCTTCCGAGCTCCGCCCCGGCCGACGAGCCGCTGCCGCGGCGGAGATGAGCCTCCAGGGCTCGTCGGTCCTCGTGACCGGCGGCACGCGGGGTATCGGGCTCGCGATAGCCCTCCGCCTCGTCCGTGACGGCGCCGCCCGGGTCGTCCTCGGCTACATGCGCAACGACGGCGCGGCCGCCGCTGCCGCCGAGCAGGTGCGCGCGGCCGGCGCAGAGCCCGTGCTCGTCCGGGGCAACGTCTCGTCGGCGCGGGTCGTCGCGGAGCTCGCCGCCGCCGGTCCTTACCGCGTGGTCGTGCACAACGCCGCGACCGGCGTGGCGCGTCCGGCGCTCGAGACCGACGACAAGCACTGGGACTGGACGTTGAACGCGAACGCCCGCGCACTGCTCGCGCTCGCCCGGGCGGCCGCGCCGGCGATGGAGGCCGGTTCGTCGATCGTCGCGATCTCGAGCCTCGGCTCGCACCGCGTGCTCGACAACTACGTCCTGATCGGCACGTCGAAGGCGGCGCTCGAGTCGGTCGTCCGCTACCTCGCGGTCGAGCTCGCGCCGCGCGGCATTCGTGCAAACGCGGTCTCGGCCGGCGTCGTCGAGACCGGCGCGCTCGAGCACTTCCCGAACAAGGACGAGATGCTCCGCTCGGTCGAGCGCACGCCCGCCGGACGGCTCGTGGATCCGGACGACGTCGCCGCCGCCGTCTCCTTCCTCTGCTCGGACGACGCGGCGATGGTGTGCGGTCAGACGTTGATCGTCGACGGCGGCTTCTCGCTGCTCGCGTGATGGAGCCGACCGACCAGAACCGCCGTGCGTGGGACGAGGTGCACCGCCGCCGCGCCGAGGCGAGCACGGGCCGTGCCGGCCTGCCGGCGATCGTGCGCAAGACGCTCGGTGACCTGGCGAAGAAACGGGTGCTGCACCTCCAATGCGCGACCGGCGAGGCGAGCGCGGAGCTTGCGGAGCTCGGGGCAGTCGTCACGGGAGTCGACTTCTCCGAGGAGGCGCTCGACGCCGCACGCGAACGCTGGCCGAAGATCCTCTGGATCGAGGCCGATGTGCAGTCGCTGCCGGCGAAGCTGCGCCGTGGCCGCTTCGACCTCGTGTACTCGGCCGAGGGCGTGCTCGCAGGCCTCGACGATCTCGACGCGTGGGCGACCGGCATCGTGGCGGCGCTGCACCCGCTCGGCGAGCTGCTGATGTTCGAGGAGCATCCCGTCGCCGAGTGCGTCGACGGCCTGCTCCGCTGGCACCGCGACTACTTCGGCACGTGGCGCCTCGGCCAGGTCGTGACGGCGCTGGCGCGCGCAGGGCTCGTGGTGGAGGCGCTGGAGGAATATCCCGGTGATTCCTCGTGGCGCCGTCACGACAAGCGGATTCCCGGGACGTTCATGCTGTACGCCCGCCGTAAGCCGTGAGAAGTGCTGCGCACTTCTCACGGCTCGTGTTGTGCTCCGCGCAGCGGAGGCCGGCAAAGCCGGCGTCCTCTCGAGGGGTCGGGCGGCGGCTGCTGCGAGCGCGGCCGGTGGTGGCTGCGCCATCCCCGTCCACGAGAGGTCGGCCGCCGGGCGGCGGTTTCAACCTTCTCCAGGCAAGCGGTCCAGTGCCGGAGCGAACGCGGAGCGTTCGCGAAGGCCGGATCCACGCGCGCGGGGATGCCGGAGGCACCACCGCGCGCGCTACCCGGCTCCGCCGCCCCTCGGCGCAAGAGCCCGGGCGGCTTTGCCGCCGGGCGCTCTGCGGAGCACTAACCAGACCGCGCGAAGTGCTGCGCACTTCGCGCGGCACGCGCAAGCGTGGCGCGGACGATCGTGCCCGCCATGGCCGGATTCTCCTGCAGCCGCCGCAGCGAATAGCCGTACCAGTGCTTCCCGAACGGGACGTAGACGCGGAGGCGATGTCCCGCGGCGACGAGCTCGCTCGCCCGCGACTCCCGCACGCCGAGCAGCATCTGGAGCTCGTAGGCGTCGCGCCCGAGCCCACGCTCCTCCACCCGTCGGAGCGCCTCGCCGATCAGCCATTCGTCGTGCGTCGCGACCCCGACGTAGGCTCCCGCGTCGAGCAGCGCGTCGAGCGAGCGGACGAAGTTGGCACGCACGGCGTCGGCGTCGGTGAAGGCGAGCGACGGCGGCTCGACGTAGATGCCCTTGCACAGACGGACGTTCGGCTTGAGGTCCGCGAGCGAGCGCACGTCGTCGAGCGTGCGGCGCAGGCGCGCCTGGAGGACGACGCCGAGATTGTCGTGCCCGGATTCGCGCAGCTCGCGGTAGAGCCGTAGCGTCTCGTCCGTCGTCGACGAGTCCTCCATGTCGATGCGCACGAAGTTGCCGTGGGAGGCTGCGTGCCGGACGACGTCCACGAGGTTCTCGCGACAGAGGCCGTAGGAGAGCCCGAGCCCGAGCGCGGTCAGCTTCACGCTGACGTTGGCGTCGAGCCGGCGCTGCTGGATCTCCTCGAACACGTCGCGGTAGGCCTGGGCGATTGCACGCGCCTCGTCCGCATGCGTGATCTCCTCGCCGAGCACGTCGATCGTCGCCAGCATCCCCTCGCCGTTGAGCTTCTCGACGGCGCGAACGGCGTCCTCGAGCGTCGCGCCCGCGATGTAGCGGGCCGAGAAGAGCTGCACGACCGGCTTGGGCACCGCCGGAAGGAGACGGGCAATGCCTGTGTCGAGGAGCGTCAACGTTCGCGCATGAAGCCCTGACGGGCGGCGCTCACGAGCGCCACCGCCTCGGGGAACAACACGCGCATCGCGTCGCGCAGGGCGATCGTCTGCTCGTCGACGCCGCCGGTCGTCTGCACCTGGGCGAGCGCGGCGGCCGTCAGCTCCACCGCGGTGTTCAGCGTCAGGGTCGCGAACTGCTCCCGCTGCGCCTCCTGGACGTGCTCGGCCTGCTGCTCCGCGAACTCGCGCAGACCGCGCATGAGCTCGTCGGGGTCGCCCCCGAACGGGAATCCGAGTCCACCGCCTTCCATGGCCCGAGTGTAGCCGCCGGGTTCAGCAGAGCGGAAGGCTGTACCCCGCCTCGACCTGCGCCGCGAGCTCCTCGACCGCGGGTAGCGCCTGCTGCATCGCGGCGGCGAACGGGGAGCCGACGTCGTCCGAGAAGGCCCGCTCGAGCCTGCGCGAGGCGGCGCCGAGCGCGTCGACGTACGCCGCGGTCGCGAGCCGCGGCTCCGGCTGCAACGTCGACTCGAGCGCCTCCGCCGCCGCTTCCGCCTCCTCGATCCCCTCAGGCGCCTCGACGGCGCGCAGCTCCGCGAGGCGGTCGCGCAGCCCGGCCAGGTTGCCGCCGCCGGCGAGCTCTTCCGCGACCTCGCAGAGGGCTGCGAGCGACACGGCCTCGCGCACCCGGCGCCGGCTCTCGACCGGCCGTGCCTCGCCGTCGAGGGCAAGCCATGCCTGCCCGGTGGCGGACTCGAACGCACAGAGGTAGATGCGGCCCGCACCGTCGGGCTCTGCGGCGAGGACGCCGGTCAGGTGCTCCTCCGGCGCGGCGAGCGCGGCCGCGACGGCTGCGATGCGCTCGAGGTCGTCGCTCAGCGCCATGACGGCAGCCTAGAGCTCGAGCCAGGACGACGGCTGTGCCGTCTGGCCGCGCTCGGCGGCGGGGCGACGAGCATCATCCTGGCTCAAGCTCTTAGACTCGCCCCGTGGCCGAGCTCTCCGCGAGGACGAGGCACGCGCGCGAGCTGTTCGCACCGCTCGGGCCGACGTACGACCGGTACGCGCGGCTCCTCTCGTTCGGACAGGATCCGCGCTGGCGCGCGTTTCTCGTCTCGCGCATCCCGGCCGGTGCAGAGCGGGTGCTCGATGTCGCGACCGGGACGGCGGCGGTGGCGATCGAGCTGGCGCGGGCTGCGCCCGGGCGCACCGTCGTGGGGGTCGACCAGAGCCCGGAGATGCTCGCCGCCGGCCGTGCCCGTGTCGAGCAAGCCGGCCTCGGCGGGCGGATCGAGCTGCACGAGGGACGTGCGGAGTCGCTGCCGTTCCCCGACGCGGCGTTCGACGCGCTCACGTTCACGTACCTCCTCCGCTACGTCGACGATCCGGGCGCGACGCTGTGCGAGCTGACGCGCGTCGTGCGGCAGGGCGGCACGCTGGCGATGCTCGAGTTCGCCGTGCCGCGAGGGGTGTGGCGCGCGCCGTGGGAGGTGTACGTGCGGGTTGCGCTGCCCCTCGCAGGAGCAGCGGCTTCACGCGGCTGGCGCCGGGTCGGACGGTTCCTCGGCCCGAGCATCCGCGGCTTCTACGACCGGCTTCCGCTCGCTGCCCAGCTCGATCTGTGGCGCGCGGCCGGCGTCGCGGACGTCCGCTGCCGCCGGCTCAGCCTCGGTGGAGGCGTCGTCGTCTGGGGGACGCGCGCGTGAGCAGCGGCGGGCGTCCGGCGTTCTACGCCTTGAGACCGGGAGGCTGGCGCGACTACGTGACGTTGCTCCATCCGCCGTACACGCTCTGGCATCTCTCGTACGTCGCATTCGGAGCCGCGCTCGCACGGACGATGAAGTGGGGTCTCCTCGGCTGGACGGTGCTCGCGTTCCTTCTCGCCATGGGCGTCGGCGCACACGCGCTCGACGAGCTGAACGGCCGCCCTCTGCGTACCAGGATCCCGGGACGTGTGCTCGGCGCGCTCGCCGCGTGCTCGGTGGCGGGCGCGTGCACGATCGGCGTGATCGTGGCAGCGCACTCGACGCTCTGGCTGCTCGCCTTCGTCGTGTTCGGCGCCTCGGTCGTCGTCGCGTACAACCTCGAGCTGTTCGGCGGCGTGCTCCATTCCGATCTATGGTTCGCCGCCGCCTGGGGCGCGTTCCCCGTCCTCACCGCGTATTACGCGTCGGCCGAGCGGATTCGCGGGGAGGTCGCCGCAGCTGCGGCGTTCGCCTTTCTCACGAGCCTCGCCCAGCGGCGGCTCTCGACGCAGGTACGTCTCGTGCGGCGCCGCACGGCAGCCGTCGAGGGACGTCTGACGCTCGAAGGCGGCGAGACGCTCGCCGTCGACGCCGACCTGCTCGCCCGCGCCCCCGAAGTCGCCCTGAAGCTGCTCTCGGCGGCGATGCCCGTGCTCGCCGGGGCGCTCTTGCTGGCCCGCATTCCGTGAGAAGTGCTGCGCACTTCGCGGGTCTCGTACGATGGAGCGATGGCGGTGACGACCATCTTCGACGTCCTCTTCGCCGCGGCGACCGTCGCCGCGGTGCTCTCGCTCGCCGGAGTCGCGCTCCGCCTGGTGTCACGGGTGGTCGCGACCGCTGTTGCGTCGCTCGTCTCGAGTGCGGCCGTCGCCGGCTGGGCCTTCTTCGCGCTCAGGGCGAGTCATCCGCGCGAGCTCGGCGTCGCAGCCGGCGGCCTGACCGTCGCAGCGCTTGCCGCGGTCGGCTCGCTGCTCCTTCGAAGCGCACTCGTGCGCGCGGATGCGACCGACGCCCACCTCGCGGCCGCGCAGGCGCGGCTGCGCGCCGTCATCGACGAGGAGGCGACCGAGCGCGCAGCCGAGCTCGAGCGCACGCTCGCCCGCGCCCGCGCCGACTCCGTCTCCCTGCTCGTCGAGGAAGAGCGGCGCATCGCGGACGAGCGCCGCCGTGCGTTCGCGGAGCGCGAGCGCGAGGTTGCAACGTCGTTGACCGAGGCGCTGACGACGACGCAGGCTCAGGTCGAGCAGCGGCTGGCCGGTTGGGCGCAGGATCTCGATCGCGCCGCCGAGACGACGAAGGCCCATATCGCCGAGCTGGCGCGGCGGCAGACCCAGCTCGTCGCCGACGTGGGGCAGCGACTCACGGCCGACGGCGACCGGCTCGCGGCGGAAAGCGAGAACCAGCGGGCCGCGCTCGTGCGTATACGCGCCGAGCTCGACAAGGCGATCGAGGAGGTGCTCGGAGCGGCGCGCGCCGAGATCGAGTCGCATGCCGCCGAACGGCGCCGGGCGCTGCACGAGCTCGACGAACGGATGCGCCGCCGCGAGCGTGAGTTGCTGGAGCGCATCGAGCGTGAGGAGGCCGAGTCGGCGCAGCGCATCCGCGCCGGCTTCGAGGACGTGCAGCGCCGCCAGATCGAGCAGGTGGAGCGCATCGTCGAGCGTGCGACCTCGTCGTACTCGGAAGGAGCGACGCAGCAGTTTGCAGAGCTCGTGAAAGCGAGCCGCGAGGACGCCGCGCGGCGGCTTTCACGAGAGCTCGATCGTGCGGTCGAGGTCTTCGCACGCGAGGCCGAAGCGGTGCTCGCAGAGCGGCTTGCACACGTCGGCGACGCCGGGGCTCAGCGGCTGGAACGGCGGTTGGCGGAGGCGGCCAAGAGCCTCGAGCGCCAGCGCGACGAGTGGATGGCCGGACTCGACGACCGCATCGCCGGCCTCGAGACGGACCTCCGAAGACGGCTCGAAGAGCTCGGCGCGGACACAGAGGCCGAGCGGGCCGTGCTCGAGGCGCGGCTCCAAGAGCTGGTACGGCGGGTCGAGGCCGCCGGCGCGGTGCAGGGCCGTTCCTGAGCCGAGCCGGCGGCCCGCCAACAAAGGACGGCAGGGTTCGTCCAAAGGACCACGAACGTACGGAGCCATGAATGAGATGACCGAGATCGCGGAGCCGGAGACGAACGAGCGCTCGAAGGTCGAGAGCTGGCGTCTGCACGTGCTGATCGAGGCCGGGTATCCGTTGCCGCTCGCGGAGCGCCTCGCGGCGAGCGAGGCCGACCTGCACGTCGCGGTCCATCTCGTTCGCAACGGCTGCACGCACGCCACCGCGGCCGAGATCCTGCTCTAGCCGGTCTCGCAAAGTACGCTGGCGGCGTGAGCAGGGTCGAGCCGCTCCCGTACGACGATCGCACCGTGTACTCCGTCGGTGCGTTCAACCGCGGCGTCGCGCAGTGGCTCGGACGCCTGCCGACGGTCTGGGTCGAAGGCGAGGTGACCGAGCTCCGCCGCCACGCGCGCTGGGCGAGCGTCTTCCTCACGCTCAAGGATCCGGTCGAAGGCTCCTCCGTCGGCGTGACGATGCCGCGGGGCCAGTTCGACGGGTTGCGCCTCGAGCTCTCCGACGGCGAGCGCGTGCACGTGTACGGCAGGCCGGAGCTGTTCGCGCAGCGAGGCGACTTCCGCCTGCGCGCGCTGACCATCGAGCGCTTCGGCGTCGGCGCGCATCTCGCCGCCCTCGAGCGGCTGAAGGCGAAGCTCGCCGCGGAGGGGCTGTTCGCGGCCGATCGCAAACGGCCGCTGCCGTTGCTGCCGCGCCGGATCGGGCTCGTGACCGGCAACGACGCCGCCGCGAAGCGCGACGTGATCACGACGATCCAGAGCCGCTTCCCACCCGCAAACGTGGTCGTGGCGGAGACATACGTGCAGGGTCCGCGCGCCCCGCTCGAGATCGTCGCGGCACTGCAGGCGCTCTGCGAAGAGGCGGGCATCGACGTGATCGTGCTCACGCGCGGCGGCGGCAGCTTCGAGGATCTGCTCCCGTTCAGCGACGAGCGGCTCGTCCGGGCGGTCGCCGCCTCTCCGGTGCCGGTCGTCTCCGCCGTCGGCCACGAGCAGGACACGCCGCTGTGCGACCTCGCCGCCGACCTGCGCGCGTCGACGCCGACCGCGGCGGGGAAGCTCGTCGTCCCCGAGCTCTCGGCTGTCGTGTCGTCGCTCGACCGCGCCCGGGCCTCTCTCGCGCGCACCGTCAGGCTCGCGCTCGCGCGGGACGCGCAGGCGCTCGGGCACATGCGCGACCGGCTCCGCGCGGCGCCCCGGCTCGCGGTCGAACGCGAGTCGCGCCGCGTCGAGCAGGCCCGCGACCGTCTCCGGCGCGCGCCGGCGCTCGCGGTCGAG
>DASPTD010000058.1:0-79263 GCA_035623575.1 Gaiellaceae bacterium | reverse complement strand
CAGGCAGGTCTCATCGTCCGGGAACTCTCGGAAGAACTCCAGGACGTTGCAGGTCGATTCAGAGGACGCGGCGCGGATAGGGTTTCGGCGGTCAACGGGGGGCATTCGTCGCTCCTTGTTGGCAAGAGCGCGTCATTGGGTGCAACCAGTGGCGCGCTCGCTTTGTCTTCGTCTACCGCCTATTCTCGCAGGTCTCGCCTCTCCTGTCAAGGGATAGTTCCCGTCAACCGGGGGCGCACCCAGGGGGAACGGCCCGGTTGGAGAGCCGGGCCGTCCGAAAGGGACTGGGCTTTTACCCAAATCGGGGTATTCGAACGTAACAAGGCGAATACCATGGGTCGAGCGCCTACAGCGTGACCTCGGCCGCCGTCCCGGCCATGCGCGCGAAGCGCGGAGCGACGCCGAGCACGCTCTCCTGCGCGCACCACTCGATGTCCGCCTCGAGCCCGTGGCCGCGGAGGTTGCGGGCGCTCTGGCTCGCGCCGAGGCCCTCGAGCGCGCTGCCGAAGCTACGGACGAGACGGATCGCCGCTGCGGCGGAGTCGGCAGGCTCGCCGCCGAGCGTCTCGGCGATGCGCCCCGCGCAATAGGCGTCGTCGAGCGCGAGCTCGCCGAGCACGCCTGCGCACAGCACGGCGACGTCCTCCCCGCCGTCGCTCGCCGCGGCGGCGACCGCCTCGAGATTCAGCAGCGAGCCGACGTAGACGCGCTCGAAGCGGGCCGCGGCGGAGACGAGCAGCCTCGTGCCGTTCGTGGTCGTGAGGACGAGCGTCTCGGCCGCCGGCTCGCCCGCGACCTCGCGCGGAGAGTTGCCGAAGTCGAAGCCCGGGATGTGCTCCAGGCGCCGCTCGCCCGCGAGCCTGGCGGAGCCCTGCGCCGCAGCCAGGGCGCGTGCCTCCTCGATCTCGGCGCAGCAGAGGACGCGCCGATAACCCGCCGCGAGCGCCTGCGTCATGGTCGAGGTGGCGCGCAGGACGTCGACCACGATCCCCACCGGGGCAGGTGTGTGCTCGCCGGGGGTGAAAGCGACGTGGACACGCACGGTCGTTACCCTAGTCCCCATGTCTGCGACGCAGACGCACCTCCCCACCTGCTACCGCCACCCCGACCGTGAGACCGGGCTCTCGTGCTCGGAGTGCGGACGGCCGATCTGCACCGATTGCATGACCGTCGCGCCGGTCGGGCTCCGCTGCCCCGACCACGCCGGCGCCCGTCCTCCCCACCGCGCGCTCGGCGGCCGGGTCGTCGTGCGGGCGCCGCACATGCCGCTCGGCCGGACCGAGGCGCTCGTCACGAAGTCGCTGATCGCCGTGAACGTCGCGATCTACCTGATCGGCGCCGTGCAGGGCGCGGGGATCAACAATCCCGGCGGCAGCCTCTACGCGAAGTTGTGGCTGTTCGGCCCGGAGGTCGCGCACGGCGACTGGTGGCGGCTCGTCACGACGATGTTCCTGCACGCGAGCCTCCTCCACATCGGGTTCAACATGCTCGCGCTGTGGTGGTTCGGAGCCCCGGTGGAGCAGTATCTCGGCCGCGTTCGCTTCCTCGCCCTCTACTTCGTCGCGGGGCTCGCGGGCTCGGCCGGCGCGCTCCTGCAGACCCAGGGCGTCACGGTCGGCGCCTCCGGCGCCATCTTCGGCGTCCTCGGCGCGATGCTGATCCTCGAGTGGCAGGCGACCGGCCGGCTCGGCGGCAACGCGATGACGCTGATCGTGATCAACCTCGCGCTCTCGTTTGCGATCCCGGGCATCTCCTGGGGCGGCCACGTCGGCGGCCTGATCGGCGGCATCCTCGCCACGCTCGCGTTCGCGCGTTGGGGGCGTGGGCACGCCGCCTACGGGCGGCTCGGCCTCGGGGGTGCCCTGGGGCTCGTCCTGATCGCCGCGGCCAGCATCGCGATCGCGTACTGGAAGGTCCACGGGCTCGCCTGACGTTCCTCGAACTCCTGAGCCGGGATCGGTGCCCGCCCCGATGCCCTGCCTGGCGCGGCTGGGCACGCTCAGGACGAGGAGTTGAGCGTGGCCCGCGACGTCTTCATCAAGCTCGACCGTTGCCGGTACTGCAACCGCCCCGGGTTCGTCGTCTGGGACGTCGACCTGTTCACGTGCGGACGCGAGGTGTGCAAGTCACTCGCCTTCGCCGAGGTGCGGCGGCGCCACCACGACGGACTGCGGCCGCTGCCGGAGAAGCAGCTCGCCAAGGCGCTCCTCGCCGCGCTCGACACGTTCGAGCACGCGCTCGACCTGGACGAGCGGGCGGAGGTCGTGAAGGAGCCGGAGGCGGACCGGATCCGCGGCCGCGAGCGCCAGCAGACGGCGCACTTGCTCTCCGAGCTGCACGAGCTCGAGCGCCGCTACCCCGCACCGCAACCGGAGCAGGCCGAGCGGACGCCTGCGGCGCCGCCGAATCCGCGCTACCGGCGCTTCGTCAGCCGGGGGCGCACCGTCCCGCTGCGCCGCGACGGCGAGCGGGCGGCGAGCGCCGCCGCCTGACCCCTATCGGGCGGCAGAGCCCGGATCGTCGAAGAACCGCTCTCTCGGCACGAGCGAGCCGCCGCCGAGCCACGCCCAGCGCGACAGCAGACGCACCTGGACGTGGGTCGCGTCCGGATCGTCCTCGGCATGCTCCTCGCGATAGCCGCGGATCCACCCGCGCACCTCGGCCTCCGAGCCCGCCCGCGCCCGCCCGCGTCCGTCGACGAGGAGCTCGTACCTCGGCACTACCCTCCGGCGGCCACGTACTCGGCGCGGTGCGTCTCCCTCAGCACGGCCTGCGCCGACGCGAGCCGCGCCAGCGGCACCCGGTACGGGGAGCAGCTCACGTAGTCGAGCCCGAGCCGGTGGCAGAACTCGACCGACCGCGGCTCGCCGCCGTGCTCGCCGCAGATGCCGGTCTTCAGGCGCTCCTTGACGCTGCGGCCGCGCTCGACGCCGATCTGCATCAGCTCACCGACGCCGTCCTGGTCGAGCAGCTCGAACGGATTCGCCCCGATCACGCCGTCCTCGAGGTAGAAGGTGAGGAACTTGCCCTCGGCGTCGTCGCGCGACATGCCGAGCGTCGTCTGCGTGAGGTCGTTCGTCCCGAACGAGAAGAAGTCGGCGTACTCGGCGATCTCCGCCGCGCGGAGCGCGGCCCGCGGCAGCTCGATCATCGTCCCGCAGAGGTACTCGATCGCCGGAGCCTCCTCCTCCATCACGCGCTCGGTGAGCTCGCGCAGCCGGCGCAGCTCCTCCTTGAAGACGACGAGCGGGTGCATGATCTCGACGAGCGGAGCGTTGCCGCCGCTTCTCTCCTGCACTGCCTTCGCGGCCCTTGCGATCGCGCGCACCTGCATCTCGTAGATCTCGGGCCACTGGATTCCGAGACGGCAGCCGCGCGTACCGAGCATCGGGTTCGCTTCGTGCAGCACCTTGATCCGCTGCCGCATGCGCTCGTCCGTCGCCTGGTCGAGCGGCGGCAGGAACTCGTGCAGCGGCGGGTCGAGCAGCCGGATCGTCACCGGCAGGCCTGCCATCACCTCGAAGATCGCCTCGAAGTCCGCCTGCTGGAACGGGAGCAGCCGGTCGAGCGCGGCGCGCCGGCCGGCCTCGTCGGAGGCGAGAATCATCTCCTGCACCACCGGGAGCCGCTCCTCGCCGAAGAACATGTGCTCGGTGCGGCAGAGGCCGATCCCCTGGGCGCCGAACTCGCGTGCCTTCGCTGCATCCTCGGGGTTGTCCGCGTTCGCGCGAACGCTCATCCGCCGCACCTCGTCCGCCCAGCCGAGGATCGTCTCGAAATCCTCGTTGATCCGCGGCGGCACGAGCGCGACCTCGCCGACGATGACGCGGCCGCTGCCGCCGTCGATCGTGATCGTGTCGCCGTCGCGCAGCCGGTGGCTGCCGATGCGCACGGTCTTCGCGGCGAGATCGATCGAGAGCCCGTCGCAGCCGGCGACGCACGGCTTGCCCATGCCGCGGGCGACGACGGCCGCGTGCGACGTCATGCCGCCGTGCGCCGTGAGGACGCCCTTCGCCTGGATCAGGCCGTGGATGTCGTCCGGGGTCGTCTCGTACCGGACGAGGATCACCGACTCCCCGGCCTTGCCGCGCTCCTCGGCCGTGTCGGCGTCGAGCACGATCTTCCCGCAGGCCGCACCCGGGGACGCATTCAGGCCGCGCGCGGCGACCTCGAACTCCGCGTTCGGGTCGAGCATCGGATGCAGGAGCTGGTCGAGCTGGCCCGGGTCGATCCGTGCAATCGCCTCCTCGCGGCTGATCAGGCCCTCGGACGTCATGTCGACGGCCGACTTGATCGCGGCCACGGCCGTGCGCTTCGCCGAGCGCGTCTGCAGGAGGTAGAGCCGCTCGTCCTCGACGGTGAACTCGATGTCCTGCATGTCGCGGTAGTGCGTCTCCAGACGCGCCATCGTCTCGAGCAGCTGCTCATACGCCTCGGGAAGGCGCTCACCCATCTCCTCCACCGGCTGCGGCGTGCGGATGCCGGCGACGACGTCCTCGCCCTGCGCGTTGACCAGGTACTCCCCGTAGACGCCGGGCTCGCCCGTCGACGGGTCCCGGGTGAAGCAGACGCCCGTCGCGGAGCGCTCGCCCTTGTTGCCGAACACCATCTGCACGACGTTGACGGCGGTGCCGAGATCGTCGGGGATGCCGTACGTGCGCCGGTAGACCTGGGCGCGCGGGTTGCCCCACGACTCGAACACGGCGAGCACCGCCCGGCGCAGCTGTTCACGCGCATCCTGAGGGAACTCGCCGTCCGTCTCCTGGTGGTAGATGTTCTTGAAGGTCTGGACGAGATCGGCGAGGTCGCCGGCGCTCAGGTCGACGTCCAGCTGCACGGCGCGCTCGCGCTTGAGGTCGGCAAGTGCGTGCTCGAACCGGTTGCCGTCGATGCCGTCGACGACCTCGCCGTACATCTGGATCAGACGGCGATAGGAGTCGCGCGCGAAGCGCGGATTGCCGGTCGTGCGTGCCAACCCCTCGACCGCGTCGTCGTTCAACCCGAGATTGAGGATCGTGTCCATCATCCCCGGCATCGAGATCGCGGCGCCGGAGCGCACCGACACGAGCAGCGGCTCCTCGGTATCGCCGAACTGCTTTCCCGTCTTCTCCTCGAGGCGGCCGATGTGCTCCTCGATCTCCTCGTCGAGGCCCTCGGGAACGTGATGCCCGTCGACATAGGCCCGGCAGGCGTCGGTCGTGATGGTGAATCCGGCGGGAACGGGAACGCCGAGCTGGGTCATCTCCGCGAGCCCGATCCCCTTGCCGCCGAGCAGCTCCCTGCCGCCGTCCGAAGGCTCGTCGAAGTCGTACACGTACCTGGTCATGAGCGCAGATGTTGTCATACCCCCGAGGATGGCCACCCCGACGATCGTAGGCATCGGCGGTTTCCCGAATGAAGCGATGGCCGAGTACGTACTCGGCCTCGCCCGCGGTCCCCTAGTGACGCCTTCGCGAGCGGAACTCGGCGAGCCAGGCGACCGTGCGGAGGCCGATCCAGATCGGCGTCAGCACGACGTAGAAGACGATGTCGGCGAGGACGAGGATCACCCACCAGAGCAGCCAGTAGCGCAGCGGGACCCTGGGCTTTCGTCTCACGAGCGCGCTCCGTCGGCCTTCCGGTCCTCGACGACCCGGAGCACGCGCTGGGCCGTTTCCTCGATCGAGATCTCGGAGATGTCGATCACCGGGCAGCCGATCCGCCGATGGAGCTTCGCCGCCTGCTCGAGCTCCTCGTAGATCTCCATCAGCTCGGCGTAGCGGCGGTTGCGCGCGCCTCCGCCCATCGTGCGCACACGCGCGCGGCGGATCTCGGCGAGCCGGGTCGGGTCGATCGTCAGCCCCACGATCGCGGTCCGGTCGATCTCGAACAGCTCCTTCGGGGGCTCGATCCCCTTCACGACCGGCACGTTGGCGACCTTGTGGCCGAGATAGCCGAGGTAGATGGAGAGCGGCGTCTTCGACGTTCGCGAGACGCCGACGAGCACGATGTCCGCATCGCGCAGACCGAGCCCGACGCCGTCGTCGAACCGCACGGCGAACTCGATCGCCTCCATCCGCTTGAAGTACGCGGAGTTGAGCGGCGGCCGCGAGCCCGGCGTCATCCTCGCGGCGACGCCCGAGACCCGCGCGACCGCGTCGATCGGGTGGCCGAGCAGGTCGCAGTAGTGGAGCTTGGCCCGCCGGCAGAGCGCGCGCATCGCCTCGCGAAGCTCCGGCTTCACGAGCGTGTACACGACGACGGCCGGACGGCCCTTCATCCGGTTGACGGCGAGCTGGAGATGGTCCTCGGACTCGACGCGCGGATGCCGGATCTCGACGAACTCCTGCTCGGGGAACTGCGCCTCGAGCGCCTGTACGAGCCGCGCCGCGGTCTCGCCGGTGGCGTCCGAGACGACGTGGAGCTCGACGGGCGGGTTGGGCACGAGGTGAGCCTAATGCGCGGCTGCGATCGCAGGAGTCCGCGCCATGCCGATACGGTAAAGCCCCATGACCGTGGCCACGATGGACAAGATCGTGTCGCTCTGCCGGCGGCGCGGCTTCGTCTTCCCCTCTTCCGAGATCTACGGCGGGCTCGGCTCGACGTACGACTACGGCCACTACGGGGTGCTGGCAAAGAACAACATCCGCCAGCTCTGGTTCCAGGCGATGGTGCAGGAGCGGGACGACATCGTCGCGCTCGACTCCGCGGTCATCCTCAACCCGGCCGTCTGGGAGGCCTCCGGCCACATCGCGGGCTTCAGCGACCCGCTGGTCGACTGCCGTACCTGCAAGCTCCGCTTCCGCGCGGACAAGCTCGAGGACGCGCAGTGCGGCCGCAAGCCGAGCAGGCGGCCCGGTGAGTTCTCCGACTGCGACCTCACCGAGGCCCGCCAGTTCAACCTGATGTTCCAGACACAGGTGGGGGCGGTGGAGGATGCGAGCTCGACCGCCTACCTCCGGCCCGAGACGGCGCAGGGCATCTTCATCAATTTCAAGAACGTGCTCCAGCTCGCGCGGCGCAAGCCGCCGTTCGGGATCGCGCAGGTCGGCAAGTCGTTCCGCAACGAGATCACGCCCGGCAACTTCCTCTTCCGCGTCCGCGAGTTCGAGCAGATGGAGATGGAGTACTTCGTGCCGCCCGCCGAGGCGGACGGGTGGTACCGCTACTGGGTCGACGAGCGCTTCAACTGGTATCTGAAGTACGGGCTGCGCGAGGGCAACCTGCGCAAGCGGGAGCACGAGGCCTCGGAGCGCTCCCACTACTCGAGTGCCACCACGGACATCGAGTACCTCTATCCGATCGGCTGGTCCGAGCTCGAGGGTGTCGCGAACCGCGGCGACTTCGACCTCACGCAGCACACCCGGCACTCGGGGACGAAGCTCGAGTTCGTCGGCCAGGACGGCGAGCGGTACACGCCGCACGTGATCGAGCCGGCGGTGAGCATCGAGCGGATCTTCGTCGCGCTGCTCGTCGACGCCTATCACGAGGAGGTCGTCGCCGACCGCGAGCGCACCGTGCTGCGGCTCCATCCCGCCGTCGCGCCGGTGAAGGCGGCCATCCTGCCGCTTATCCCGCGCAACGACGGGATGGCCACGCGGGCGCGCGCGCTCTTCGAGGAGCTGCGGCGCCGTCAGGTCGTCGAGTACGACGACGGCGGCCAGATCGGGCGCCGCTATCGGCGGCAGGACGAGATCGGCACACCGTTCGCATTCACGATCGACGACCAGACGCTCGAGGACGAGACGGTCACCGTGCGCGACCGCGACTCGCTCGCGCAGGAGCGGCTGCCCCTCTCGGGCGTCAAGGCCTGGCTCGAGGACGCGCTCGAGCGGCCCTGGACGGCTCCGGGGGACTAGCCCGGAGGAGACCAGCCGGGAGGCTGCCGCTCGACGAGCCGCTCGTTCGGCCCGAAGCCGAACTTCGCGTAGAGCGCGTGCATGTCCCGCGTGTGCAGGAGCCAGCGGCGGTGGGCGAGCGGACCGTTCTCGATCATCTCCCGGACGAGCTCGATGCCGAGGCCGCGGCCGCGGTGCTCGTCGAGCACGTAGACGTCGGCCAGGTAGGCGAACCTGCCCGCGTCGAAGGTCACGGCACGCGCGAAGCCGATCTGACGGCCGTCGTGGTAGAGGCCGACGACGCGCGCACTCGCGTCGATCAGCTCGTCCTGCAACCCGCGCGACCGGCCCTCGGCCCAGTACGACTCGACGAGGTACGCGTGGACGGCGTCCCGGTCGATCCGGGCCGGATCGTCGTCGAGCTCGTAGCCGCCGCCGAGGTCGCGGCTCACGCGCTCAGAGTCTTCAGGCGGAAGCCGCCGTGGTACTCGTACGACGCCTGGATCACCTTCAGCGCGTCGCGCGTCGCGCGCTCGCCCAGGCCGAGCGAGCCCGCGTCGGCGAGCGGGCTCGCGAGCAGCGCCTCGATGCCGCGGATCCCGTCGCTGCTGAGCGCGAGCGCCTCGAACCGCGCGGCGCACGCGGCGCAGACGGCTCCGCCCGCGCGCGGCGAGTAGCCGACGAGGATCGCGTCCGCCGCACCGCACTCGGCGCAGCTCGTGAGGTGCGGCAGGTATCCCGAAAGCCAGAGCAGCTTCAGCTGGAAGGAGAGCGCGAGCGGGTCGAGCGCCGGCCGCTCTGCGGCGTGCGGCGCCTCGTCGAGCAGGTCGAGGAAGCGGGTCAGCGCGGTGAAGGCGCGCTCGTTCGCCTCCTGCTCGCTGAAGAGGCGCAGCATCGCCTCGGCGCCGATCAGCCCGGCGGAGAGCCGGTAGTAGTCGTCGCGCGCCGCCTGGTGGGGCCGGACGAGCTGGACGCCGGTGACCGTCTGCAGCTCGCCGGAGCCCTGGTGGAGCATCAGCTCGACGTGCGAGAGCGGCTCGAGCCGTCCGCCGAAGCGCGAGGTCGTCTTGCGGACGCCCTTCGCGACGGCCCCGATGCGGCCCCGCTCGAGCGTGTACAGGTGGAGGACGCGGTCGGCCTCGCCGAAGCGGATCGACCGGAGCACGACGGCCTCGGTCTTGTAGGTGCGGCCGGCCATGCCCCTTGGAGTCTAGGGTCGGGGACGGACCTCGGGCTGGCAGCGCGGGCAGAACCACGTGCCGCGGCCGGCGACGCGCGTCTTCGCGATCGCCGTCCCGCAGCGGTCGCAGGGCTCGCCCCCGCGCCCGTAGACATGAAGCTCGTCCTGCATCGAGCCGCTCGCATAGACGCCGTCGCCCAGATCGGTGCCCTCGACCGCGATCCCACGCCTGAGCGCGTCCCTGATGCCGCGATGGAGCCGGTCGATCTCGTCCGCCGCCAGGTCTCCGGCGGGACGGCGGGGATGGAGGCGCGCGCGCCAGAGAGATTCGTCGGCGTAGATGTTCCCGAGCCCGGCGACGGCACGCTGGTCGAGGATCGCCGCCTTCACGGGCGCCGTCCGGCCGGCGAGACGCTCCCGGAGGAACGCCTTCGTGAAACCCGGGCCCAGCGGTTCCGGGCCGAGACGGCCGGCGAGGTAGTCCGCGGCCGCCGCCCGGTCGTGCACCTCCCATGTCCCGAAGCGGCGCACGTCCCGGTACGAGACCCTGGTCCCGTCGTCGAGGGTCAAGACGGCCCGTTCGTGGGTCGCGGGCAGCTTGGGAAACCCGCCCGTCATACGCAGGTGCACGAGCAGGGCGAGGCCGCTCACGAAGCGGACGATCAGGTACTTGCCGCGGCGCTCGACCGCTGCGACGCGCTCGCCTTCGAGCTCGGCCGCGACCGCCCTCGGCTCGTACGGGCGGACGAGTCTGGGATCGGAGATCTCGACCCGCTCGAACCGCCGCCCGGCGAGCAGGGGCTCGAGATAGGTGCGAACCGTCTCGACCTCGGGCAGCTCGGGCATACCGGCCAATCTAGCCAGGCGCGGTGCCAGGCACGGTGCCTGGCACCGAGACCTCGTGGTGCCGCCTGGGCCGAGTGGGCTCGAGACGGGTCTCAAGATCGCGGGAGGTGCGCAGCACCTCCCGCGAAAACGTCAGCCGAGGGTATCGAGCACGATCGGCCGCGGGCGCGGCGGCTCGTCGGAGATCTCGTAGGCGGCGAGCACGGCCGTTGCGGCTTCGTGCGCGGAGCCCTCGTCGCGCGCGTGGATCTCGGCGAGGGGCTCGCCTTCGGCAACGCGGTCGCCGCGCTTCTTCACGCAGACGACGCCGACCGCATGGTCGACCGGGTCGTCCTTCTCGCGCCGTCCGGCGCCCAGGTGGAGCGCGGCGAGCCCCACGGGCAGCGCTGCCAGGCGACCGACGTAGCCGTCGTGCGACGCGAAGATCTCCCGGATGAATGGTGCCTTCGGCAGCGCGTCCTCGCCCGGGTCACCGCCCTGCGCACGCACCCAACGCTCGTACGCGGCGGCGGCCGAGCCGTCGGCGACGGCCTGCTCCGCCCGCCGGCGGGCCTCGACGCGATCGACGCCGAGGTCCGACAGCGCGAGCAGGTGCGCGCAGGCGTCCAGCACGAGCTCGGTGAAGTCGGCCGGCCCCTCGCCGTGCAGCGTCGCGACCGCCTCCCGCACCTCGAGCGCGTTGCCGACCGCACGGCCGAGCGGCTGGTCCATGTCCGTGAGCACGCAGGCGACGTCCCGGTCGGCGCGCCGGCCGAGCGCGATCATCGTCTCGGCGAGGACCTGCGCGTCGGCGAGCGACTTCATGAAGGCGCCGTCGCCCACCTTGACATCGAGCACGATCGCGTCCGCCCCGGCCGCGATCTTCTTCGACATGATGCTCGCCGCGATCAGCGAGACGTTGTCGACGGTCGCCGTCACGTCGCGCAGGGCATAGAGCTTCTTGTCGGCCGGAACGAGATCCGCACTCTGGCCGACGATCGCGAGACCGGTCTCCTTGACCTGCGCGACGAACTCCTCCGTGGTCAGCTCGACGCGGAAGCCGGGGATCGACTCGAGCTTGTCGAGCGTCCCGCCCGTGTGACCGAGACCGCGGCCGCTCATCTTCCCGAACGGCACGCCGCAGGCGGCGACGACCGGCCCGACCGCGAGCGTCGTCTTGTCGCCGACGCCGCCGGTCGAGTGCTTGTCCACGACGCGCCGACCGAGCGCGGTGTGCAGATCGATCGTCTCGCCGCTGCGCACCATCGCGTCGGTCAGCGCAAACGTCTCCGCGGTCGAGAGGCCCTGGAAGTAGACCGCCATCAGGAACGCGGCGATCTGGTAGTCAGGCACGTCGCCGTGCGAGTAGGCGAGCACGAGCTCGGCGACCTGCTCGCTCTCGAGCTCCTTGCCGTCCCGCTTGCGCTGGATCAGCTCGGACGGACGGATCATCTCTTCGCGATGAAGACGGTGTGCCGCGTCGTCGCCCGGAACGGGCCGTCGATCTCGGGCACCTGGGCGGCGTAGTGTGCCCGGTCGATCGTCGACGCGACGAAGGTCCGCATCGTCTCGGAATCCGGAAACACGAGCTGCGCCTCGACGTCGCGCTGCTCCACCTCGGAGAAGTGATCGCCGAGCAGCGCCTTGCCGTTCGAGCGGTTGAAGCTCAGTGGGCTGCGCGGCTCTTCGCACCCGATCAGCTCCCACAGCTCCGCCACGTTCTCCACGCTGTGGGTCGCGGCGACCAGGACACCGCCCGGCCGGAGCACGCGCGCGCACTCGCCGATCGCCTGCTCGAGCTTCGGAACGTGGTACAGCACCCAGCCCGCGTAGACGCAGTCGAACTCGCCGTCGCCGAACGGCAGCTCCTCGGCGTCGGCGAGCACGGCATCGATGCCGCGCGAGCGGGTCAGCTCGATCATTCTCGGCGAGATGTCGACGGCGTGCACCTCCGCGCCGAGCTCCCGCGCGAACCGCTCGGTCAGCTCGCCCGGGCCGCAGCCGACGTCGAGCAGGCGCGCCGGGCGAGCCTCGGCGACTGCCGCGATGACGACGTCCTCCGGGTTGTCGCCCTCGACGAGCGCGCGGAAGATCGCGTTCCGCTTGGCCAGGCGCTCCTCGCTCGCGAACTCCCAGCGGACCAGGACTGGGTTGTCGAGCCTCATGAGGTCGGTATCGGTTGCCCAGGAGTTCCCCGCGAGAGCGCGTTGCCCTTCACGCCTTCACGGCGTGAGGATCGGCTGCCCCGGGATGCTGCGCGGAGGCGTCTTGCCTCCTAGCCATGCGTTCACCGTCGCGCCGACGTCGGCGAACTCGCCCTCGTGGATCTGCCCGGCGGCGTTCCGCCCGGCGACGTACACGAGCAGCAACGCGTGCTCGCGCGAGTGGTCGGTCGACGGCGTCGTCGGGTCGCAGCCGTGATCGGACGTGAGGATCAGCAGGTCTCCGGGCCGCAGCGCTTCGAGCAGGTCGGGCAGACGCCGGTCGAAGTCCTGCAGGCAGCGGTGGAAGTTGACCGGATCGTTCCGGTGCCCCCAGAGCATGTCGGTCTCGACGAGGTTGACGAGGACGAAGCCTTCGTCGAGCTCCTGAAGGAGCTTCTCCGTCTGCTGGATACCCTCGACGTTCGACTTCGTCGGGTGTGACTCGTCGATGTCGCAACCCGCGAAGATGTCGCCGATCTTGCCGACGCCGTACACGCGCATGCCGCTTTCACGAAGCAGCGTCAGGTAGTTCGGCCGACGCGGCTCGAGCGAGAAGTCGTGCCGGTTGGGTGTGCGCGTGTAGCTTCCCGGCGCCCCGATGAACGGCCGTGCGATCACACGCGCGACCGCGTGCTTCCCGGTCAGCAGCTCGCGGGCAGCACGGCACGCCTCGTACAGCTCGTCGAGCGGCACCGTCTCCTCGTGCGCGGCGATCTGGAACACCGAGTCCGCCGACGTGTAGACGATCCACTTTCCCGTCTTCTGATGCTCCTCGCCGAGCTCCTGGATGATGTCCGTACCCGAGGCGGGCCTGTTGCCGAGCACGCCGCGCCCCGTGCGATGCATGAACGGGTCGATCACGTCGTGGGGGAAGCCATGTGGATACGTGGGAAAGGGCTGCGCGGTGACGACGCCCATCAGCTCCCAGTGGCCGGTCGTCGTGTCCTTGCCCTTCGAGCGCTCGATCAGGCGGCCGGCGACGGCGGGCGCCCCCGGTTGGGGCGGGCAGCCCGCAAGCGGCTCGACGTTGCCGAGCCCGAGCGCCTCCAGGTTCGGCAGGTCGAGGCCGCCGACCGCCTTCGCGACGTTGCCGAGCGTGTCCGAGCCGGAGTCGCCGTACTGGTCGGCGTCCGGCAGCTCGCCGGCGCCGACGGCGTCCAGCACGATCACGCACGCTCGGGGCATACGGCTATTCTAGGTCGGCCATGACCACGGCCCTGGGACTGCTCGCCTTCGTCGTCTTCATCGCCTGCGTGATCGCGACGGCGGCGGGGGTCACGTGGCTCGTCGTGCGCTTCTCGCCGGCGAAGAAGCCGAAGGCGCCGGCGCCGTCGAAGCCCGGCTAGACCGGCGCGAGCGGCAGCAGGTCCTCGAGCGGTGTGTACACGAGGCCGTGCGCCTCGGCGACGGCCTCGTACGTGATCCTGCCGTCGAGGACGTTGACGCCCTGGGCGAGCGCGGGGTCGCGTGCCACGGCCTGCTCCAGCCCGTGGTCGGCGATCGCCTCCACGTACGGGAGCGTCGCGTTCGTCAGCGCCAGCGTCGAGGTGATCGGAACGCCGCCGGGCATGTTCGCGACGCAGTAGTGCGTGACCCCGTCGACCTCGTACACCGGGTTCGAGTGCGTCGTCGGCCTGGACGTCTCGAAGCAGCCGCCCTGGTCGATCGCCACGTCGACCATCACCGCGCCCTGCTTCATGTCGGCGAGCATCGGGCGGCTCACGAGCTTCGGCGCCCGTGCGCCGGGGATCAGCACGGCTCCGATCACGACGTCCGCCTCGGCGACGGACTCCTCCACCTGCAGGCTCGACGACATCACGAGGCTCACACGTCCCGAGAGGATCTCGTCGAGGTGGCGCATACGGTCGATCGAGCGCTCGAGGATCGTCACCTGCGCGCCGAGGCCGAGGGCGATGATCGCGGCGTTGTAGCCTACGATGCCGCCGCCGATCACCGTGACGTGGCCGGGCGCGACGCCGGGGACGCCGCCGAGCAGCAGGCCTCGGCCACCGAGCGGCTTCTCGAGGAAGTACGCGCCTGCCTGTGCGGCGAGCCTGCCGGCGATCTCGCTCATGGGCGCGAGCAGCGGCAGCCTCCGGTCGTCGGTCTCGACCGTCTCGTAGGCGACGGCGGCGATGCCGCTGTCGGCGAGCGCACGCGTCAGCGGCTCGTCGGCTGCGATGTGCAGGTACGTGAACAGGACGAGCCCTTCGCGCAGCCGTGCGTACTCCGTCTCGATCGGCTCCTTCACCTTCAGCAGCAGCTCGGACTGCTGCCAGACGTCCGCGACGGAGACGACGCGTGCGCCGACACGCTCGTAGTCGGCGTCCGGGAACGAGCTCCCGTCGCCCGCGGTGGTCTCGACGAGCACGTCGTGCCCGTGCTGGACGAGCTCGCGCGCGCCGGCCGGGGTCAGCGCCACCCGGTACTCGTCGGTCTTGATCTCCTTGGCGACGCCGACCCGCACGAGGCGGGACAATAGCGCTTCGGCTCAGGCGCAGCGCACCGGATACACGAAGTCCGAAGGCTTCCCCTTCGGGTAGGGGGACGGGCCGACGAACGCGATCGTCACGTCCTTGTACGCCGTCTTCCCGTTCCGGCAGCGCTGCGTGCCGGACACGACGACGACCGCTCGGTAATTGTGGAAGTGGCCGGCCGCGCAATACGGCTTGCAGTCGTTCGCGTAGGCGATGCCGGTCGCGGCGGCGAAGGGCTGACCCCATCCGGTCCAGCGGAGCCCCTTGACGCCGAAGTTCGCGTCGGCGCAGGCGAGCACGATCTGCGTCGGGCGGACGTGCGGCTTGCCGAGGCAGTCCGGCAGCACCTGCGGCGGCGCCCCGAGCGCAGCGGCAGAGAAGAGCGCGGCGAGCAGGATCATGCGGCGCGGGCCTCCTCCACGAGCGCGAGGGTCACCTCGACCATCGCCTCGAGGTCGGCGATCGCGATCCGCTCGTCGGGTGTATGGATGTCCGTCATCCCGTTCGCGAGGTTCACGCAGCGCCGGCCACGGTCGTTGAAGACGTTCGCATCTGCAGCACCGCCGGAGACAGCGTAGCTCGGCTCGCGGCCGCAGCGCTCGAGCGCGCGTGCGGCCAGCCGCACGACGGCCTCGTCCCGCTTGAAGCGATAGCCGCTGTAGCTCTTGCGCAGCTCGGTCTCCACCTCGCACTCGGCCGCCGTCGCGGCGAACGAGCACGCGTCGAGCATCTCCTGCACGAGCTCGCCCAGCTTCCGCTCGTCGTGACAGCGCGCCTCGGCCTGGAACGTGCACCACTCCGGGACGATGTTCGTCGCGGTGCCGCCGGTGATGACGCCGACGTTCGCCGTCGTCTCCTCGTCGACTCTGCCCAGTCGCAGGTCGGCGATCGCCTTCGCGGCCGCCTGGATCGCCGAGCGGCCCTCCTCGGGGAACATGCCCGCGTGCGAGGCACGGCCGTGAAACGCCACCTCCAGCGCCTGCGCCCACGGTGCGCCGAGGATGATCTCCCCGATCGGCGCGGCCTGGTCGTATACGTAGCCGAGCTGCGCGTGCAGCCGCTCGTGCTCGAAGGCGGCCGCCCCGATCAGGCCCACCTCCTCCTTCGGCGTGAACACGAGCTCGATGCCTGCGTGCGGCCGGTTCTCCGCGAGCACGCGGCGCACGGCCTCGAGAATCGCCGCCACCGCCGACTTGTTGTCCGCGCCGAGGATCGTCCCGCCTGCGTTGTGCACGACGCCGTCGTCGACGACGGGCTCGATCGGGCCGCTCGGCGGCACCGTGTCGAGGTGGGCGCAGAAGAAGAGAGGGGTTCCGGGGGCGCTCGCGTCGAGGCGGGCATAGACGTTTCCCGTCGTCGAGCCGATGCGCGAGCCTGCATCGTCCTCGACCGGCTGCAGGCCCAGACCGCGCAGGTAGCGCAGGACGACGTCCGCGACGGCCCGTTCCTCGCCCGGCGGGCTCGGCAGGGCGGCCAGCTCGAGGAAGAGGGAGACGGTCTCCCCGTGCGCGTCAGCCCGCTGCAACGGCCTCGCCCGCACGGGAGCGGGCGCGCGCGAGCGCCGCCGCGACGAAGCCGCGGAAGAGCGGCGCCGGCCGGGTCGGGCGCGACTTGAACTCCGGGTGGAACTGGCTCGCGACGAACCACGGGTGATCCGGCAGCTCGATGATCTCCACGAGCCGTCCTTGCTCGAACGTGCCGGACACGACGAGGCCTGCCTCGACGAGCTGCTCGCGATAGAGGTTGTTCACCTCGTAGCGGTGCCGGTGGCGTTCGAAGATGACGGCGTCGCCGTAGAGCTCCCGGGCGCGCGTGCCGTCGGCCACCTCGACGGCACGCGCGCCGAGCCGCATCGTGCCTCCGAGATCCTCGATCCCCTTCTGCTCGGGCAGCAGGTCGATCACCGGATACGGCGTCTCCGGGTCCATCTCCGTCGAGTTGGCGCCGTCGAGCCCCACCACGTGTCGCGCGAACTCGGAGACGGCGACGTGCATGCCGAGGCAGATTCCGAGATACGGGATGCGGCGCTCGCGCGCGACCCGGCAGGCGAGGATCTTCCCCTCCCAGCCGCGCGACCCGAAGCCGCCGGGGACGAGAACCCCGTCGACGGTCTCGAGCAGATCCGCCGCCTCGTCGTACGACATGTTCTCGGCGTCGACCCAGCGCACGCGCACCGCGCAGCCGCTGAGGAGGCCGGCGTGCTTCAGGGCCTCGTGCACGGAGAGGTACGCGTCCTGGAGCTTCACGTACTTGCCGACGAGGGCGATCTCGACGAGCTCACGCCGCGCGTCGATCCGCCGGGTCAGCTCCTCCCACTCGCCGAGATCCGCGTCGGTCGTCTCGATCCCGAGCTTCGCGCAAACGAGCCGGTCGAGCCCCTCCTGCTTCAGCACCGACGGCACGAGATAGACGTCCGGCATGTCGGGGCAGGCGATCACCGCGCCGGGGTCGACGTCGGCGAAGAGCGCGATCTTGTCGCGAATGCTTCGCGACAGCTCTTCGTGCGAGCGGCAGACGACGACGTCGGGGTGGATGCCGATGCGCCTCAGCTCGTTCACCGAGTGCTGCGTCGGCTTCGTCTTCAGCTCGCCCGCCGCCTCGATGAACGGCACGAGCGTCACGTGCACGTACATCACGTTCTCCGGCGCGACTTCGCGGCGAAACTGGCGGATCGCCTCGAGGAACGGCAGCGACTCGATGTCGCCGACCGTGCCGCCGATCTCCGAGATGACGACGTCCGTCGGGCTCGACTCGGCTGCGCGCCGCACCCGCGCCTTGATCTCGTTCGTGATGTGCGGGATCACCTGGACGGTCGCGCCGAGGAACTCTCCCTTGCGCTCCTTGCGCAGCACCGTCTCCCAGATCGAGCCCGCGCTGTGGGACGAGTTCTGCGACAGGTTCTCGTCGACGAAGCGCTCGTAATGGCCGATGTCGAGGTCGGTCTCCGCCCCGTCCTCGGTCACGTACACCTCGCCGTGCTGGAACGGGCTCATCGTCCCCGGGTCGACGTTGAGGTACGGATCGAATTTCTGGAGCTGCACACGCAGGCCCCGCGCCTTCAGCAACCGGCCGAGCGACGCCGCGACGATGCCCTTCCCGAGCGCCGAGACCACTCCCCCGGTGACGAAGACGTACTTCGGGGCCCGTGCGCTCACGGGATTTCAGGGTAGCAGCGGAGGAGGTCGGCGCGGATCACGCCGGTTCGGCACCCGTCTGCACGAGGTCGTACAGCCGTGCGAGCGCGCCCTTCGGAAAGGAGCCGCGGAGAATCCCCCAACCGGCCTCGACGACGAGGCCGACGCGGGTTCGCGCGGTGTCGACCTGCGCGAGCTCGAGCTCGGCCCGTATCCGCTCGTTCACGAGCTCGAAGGCGATCCGCCGGCCCGGCACGACGTCCGTCACGAGCAGCGTCCCCACCCATCCCGGCCGCTTGAGCAGGCCGTGCCAGAACATCGCCCCTCCTGCCGGCAGGACATCCGACGCGCGGATCGCCCAGCGTGCTCCTGGAGCGAGCCCGCGCCGGTCCGGCTCGACCCCGGCGATCCCCGGCCACCAGTCGGAGAGGTGGTAGGGCTCGGCGAGGAACGCCCAGACGTCGTCGATCGCTGCGAGCAGGACGCGGTCAGCTGCGTACCGTGGCAAGGAACTCCTGGCCGCCGAGCATGCGCTCGAGCTCGGCGCGCCGCTCGCCGTCGCCGAGCTGCTCGATCCGCGTGTGCGTGGGATCGCCCGGGATCTTCTCGACGCGGAAGTGGCGGTCTGCGAGCGCCGCAATCTGCGGCAGGTGCGTGATCGTCAGCACCTGCGCGCGCCCGGCGAGCCGCTGGAGCACCCGGCCGACGGCGTTCGCGGTCTCGCCGCCGATGCCGGCGTCGATCTCGTCGAAGACGAGCGTCTCGCCGCCCGCGACCGCCGCGATCGCGAGCGCGATGCGGGAGAGCTCCCCGCCGGACGCCGTCTCGGCCACGGGCGCGAACGGCAGGCCGGCGTTCGGGCGGACGAGGAAGACCGCCTCGTCGGCGCCCGTGGCACCCTCGTCCCGCTCGCGCAGCTCGCAGACGAACTCGCCCTCCCCCATGCCGACGTCGTGCAGCTCGGCCGCGACCGCGTCGGCGAAGGCAGGTGCCGCGGCGTTGCGCTCGGCACGCAGCTCCATGGCGAGCCGACGCGCTCTCTCCTCGGCGGCCGCGAGCGCCGCGGCCGCGCCGGCGACCGGATCGCCTCCCTCGCCGACCGCCGCCAGCTCCGCGCGCGCTCCCTCGGCGAGCGCCAGCAGCTCCTCGTATGTGGCCGCGTGGAAGCGTCGCCTTGCCGCCGCCATCCGCTCGAGGCCCGCTTCGATCTCCTCGAGCCGGCCGGGCTCTGCCTCGAGCGAGGCGAGGAACGAGTGCAGCGCCGAGGCCGTCTCGCGCAGGCGCAGCTCCGCGTCGCGCAGCTCGTCGCCGACCGCGCGCAGCTCCGCCGCCAGCCCCTCGAGCGGAGCGACCGCGCGCTCCGCGAGGGCGACGAGGCCGGTCGCGCCCTCGCCGTCCTCCGGCGCGAGCGCGTGGGCGGCGGCGGCGGCTGCCTCCACCAGCTCGGCGACGTGGCGGACGCGCTCGCGCTCTCCCCGCAGCCGCTCCTCGTCGCCGGGCTCCATCCCCTCCGCGTCCTCGACGAGGGCGCGCAGCTCGGCGAGCCGCGCCCGGGCGAGCGCCGCGTTCTCCGTCAGCTCCTCGTGCCGCCGCCGGGCGGCGAGCAGCTCCCGCCAGGCCGTGCGGGTCTCGGCACGCCGGCGCAGCTGCTCCTCGCCGCAGAAGCGGTCGAGCACCTCGAGCTGGTACGCGGGCCTGGCCAGCCGCCGCTGCTCGAACTGGCCGGACATCGCGACGACGCGCTCGACCGCGGCGCCGACGTCCTCGCGCGCTGCGGCACGGCCCCAGGCGTACGCGCGTGTGCGCCCGTCGGCGAACACGCGCCGGGAGACCAGCAGCGCCTCCTCGTCCTCGGGCCTCAGCTCGAACAGCCCCTCGCTCTCTTCGTCCTGCGCGGGCAGGTCGAGCTCCGCCTCGACATAGGCCTCCTCGCCCGCCGGGCCGACGAACGCGTCGTCGCCCTTCGTGCCGAGCAGGAGCCCGACGGCCTGCGCGAGGATCGTCTTGCCGGCGCCGGTCTCCCCGGTGATCGCGTTCAGCCCGGGCGAGAGCTCGAGCTCGGCCTCGCGGATGAGGACGAGGTTCTCGATGCGCAGCCGTCGCAGCACCGGATCGAGTGTAGAGAGGCCGCAGGACCGCGACCATTGGCCGTCGCGGACGGTTCAGGGATGGGAGGTGAACGTCTCGCGGTAGCGGCCGAAGAACGTCGTCTCCGGGAGCGTCGCGAGCAGGCTGCGCTGCGAGGCCAGCCGCACGGACACCTGGCCGCCGGGCGGCACCTCGGTCACGCGCCGGCCGTCCACGAGCACCGCGACGTCGACGTCCGGCGTCCGGTTCACGAGGGTCAGGTCGGGCCCGCGCGGGACGACGAGCGGCCGAGCGTGGAGGGAGTGCGGCGCGATGAAGGTGACCGCCATCGCCTCCAGCCCACGGACAAGGACGGGGCCACCGTTGGAGAGGTTGTACGCGGTCGATCCCGACGGCGTCGCGCAGATCAACCCGTCGCACGGGATCGTGCCGAGCTCCTCGCCGCCGACCGCCCAGGCGAGCTCGACCATCCGGCCGAGTGTGGCGCTCGTCGCCACCACGTCGTTGACCGCGGCATGGGTCTCGCCGTCGAGCTGCACCTCGAGGGTCGGCAGCTCGAGCACGACGTACTCGCCCGCGAGCACGCGACGGAGGTCGCGCTCGAGACCGTCCGGCTCGATCGCTGCGAGGAAGCCGACCCTGCCGAAGTTGACGCCGATCACGGGCACGTCGCTACCGAGCAGGCGGGCGAGCGTGCGCAGCATCGTCCCGTCGCCGCCGAGCGCGACCGCGAGGTCCGCGCCGCGCGGGTCGGCGTCCTCGTCGAGCACGGTCACTCCCGCCTCTTCGGCGACGGCCCGCACGCGCCGCACCGCGACGTGGACGTCGACGCGGCCGTGAGAGATCACCGCGACGGTGCTAACCGGTCGCGACCGCTCTGTGGATCCGCTCGTCGAGGTCATCGGGAAGTGTCGGGTCCTCGGCCTGCTCGAGGTGGAGAAAGAACTCCCGGTTGCCCTTCGCCCCCGGGAGACCGGAGTCTACGACGCCGGCGACGCGCGCTCCCCAGCCGAGCGCCGCCTCGGCAACCTGGTGGAGGACGCGGGCGCGGACGGCGCGGTCGCGCACGACGCCGCCCTTGCCGACGTCGACCCGGCCGGCCTCGAACTGCGGCTTCACGAGCACGAGCGCCTGCCAGCCGCGCGCGGCGAGGCGGAGCACCGGCGGGAGCGCGAGGCGGACGGAGATGAACGAGACGTCGCAGACGACGAGCCGCGGCGCGAACGGGAGCTCGGTCAGCGTGCGCGCGTTCGTCCGCTCGAGCACGACGACGCGGGGATCGTCCCGTAGACGCGGGTGGAGCTGCCCGTAGCCGACGTCGACCGCGATCACACGCGCGGCCCCGCGCTGGAGCAGGACGTCGGTGAAGCCGCCGGTCGACGCGCCCACGTCGAGGCAGTCGAGCCCGGCCGGGTCGACGCCGAGCAGGTCGAGCGCATGCGCGAGCTTCTCGCCGCCGCGCGAGACGTAGGCGGGCCCGCGCTCGACGCTCAGCGCGACGCCCTCGTCCACCTGCTGGCCCGGCTTGTCGTAGCCGGACACGAGCCCCGCCATCACGAGCGCCTGCGCCTGCGCGCGCGACTCCGCGAGCCCGCGCTCGACGAGCAGGACGTCGAGACGCTTCTTCGTCATGCCCCCACTATCCCTCTGGTGCCAGGCACGGTGCCAGGCACCCAAACGAGAGTGTCACGCGGATGCGACGTGACGGGCGCGCGCGACCCCCTGTTCAACGAGGTGACGACCGCTCGGCTCCGCTGTACGGGCGGCACGGGCGGGAACGGTGCCAGGCACGGTGCCAGGCACTCGGGTCCGGCTACGCCGTGCGGACGGCGAGGCCGTCGACGAGCTCGCGCAGCACGGAGGTGTCGGCGGCGACTTCCGCGAGCCGCGCCCGCGCCCGCTCCGCCGCCTCGTCGGCGAGTCGGCGCGCACCGTCCGGACCGTGGCCGAGCACATAGCCGTCGCCGTCGAGGATGTCGTCGACGATCTGGAACAGGAGCCCCAGCTCGGCACCGAACGCGCGCCACGGCCCCTGCTCCGCGGCGGGCACGCGGGCGGCCCAGAGCCCGAGCCCGACCGACGCGGCGAACAGGCAGCCCGTCTTCAGTGAGTGCAGGGTCGCCTCGTCCGGGGCGGTGCCCGTGATGTCGAGGTACTGGCCGCCGATCATCCCGAGCGTCGCCGCCGCGAGCTCCCGCGCGACCTGCGGCGAGTCGTAGGACGTCGCGAGGCGAAAGGCCTCCGCGAGCAGGGCGTCCCCGGCGAGGATGCCGACGGCCTCGCCGTACTGCTTCCACGTCGAGGGCTGCCCGCGCCGCTCCTCGTCGTCGTCGAGCGCCGGCAGGTCGTCGTGCACGAGTGAGAACGTGTGCACCAGCTCGAGCGCACACGCCGCGGGCAACGCGGCTTCCGGCGCGGCGCCCGCCGCCTCCGCCGTCGCGAGGCAGATCACCGGCCGGACGCGCTTGCCGCCGACGGTGATCGAGTAGCGCACCGACTCGGCCTGCCCGTGGAGCTCGGGCCACAGCCTGAGCGCCTCGAGCCCCTCCTCGACGAGCGCGCGCAGCTCCTCAGGACTGTGCGGCATCCGCCTCGGCGGCGCGCTTCGCGCGCTCGAGCTCCTCCTCGACGGCCTTCGCCAGCTCGGACAGCTCGTTGAGGATCTCGAGCGCCCGGTCGGGCGACGCGCCCTCCTCCTGCGCGAGCCGGTCGAGCTCGCCGCGCGCCGCCTCCAGTCGCGCGAGCAGCTCCTCCGCCCTACTCAACGAGTCCTCGGTCGTCATGCCGACGCTGCCTCCTCCCGGACGATCCTGCCAAGGATGCCGTTCACGAGTCTCCCAGCGTCGTCGGACGCGTACCGCTTCGCAAGCGTGACGGCCTCGTCGAGCACCACCTCGAGCGGCACATCGCCCTCGTCGAGCTCTTCGATCGCCACGCGAAGCACGTTGCGCTCGACGGCCCCGAGCCGGTCGGCGGTCCACTCGTCCGACGCAGCCGTGATGCGGCCGTCCAGCTCGGGCGCGTGAGCGGCCACCGCCTCGACGACCCGCCGCGTGTACGCGTCGACGTCGCCTTCGTAGAGCGAGCCGAGCGGCGTCCCGGTCACGTCCCATTGGTAGAGGACGAAGACGGCGGCGCGGCGCGCCTCACGGCGGCTGACCGGGTTCACCGGCGGTCGAGCTCCCCGACCGTCACGTCCACCGCGCGCACGTCGAGCCCGCAGATGGCAGCGAGGGCCGCGGCCACCTGCACCTGCACCTCGTGCGCCACCTCCGGGAGCACCTTCCCGTAGGCGACCGCGAGCTCGAGCCCGACACGCGCCTGCGTGTCCTCGATCTCCAGCGTGAGCGTGCGCCGGGCCCGGCGCACGCGTGTTCCCTCGACGCCTTCCGCGGCCTGGACGACGATCTGAGCCAGCGTCCCGTCGGTGACGGTGATCGTGCCGCCCTCCTCGCGCACGACGTACGTCATGTCGCGGCCAGCGCCGGCAGGCGCGAGCCCGCCTCCTCGAGGAACGAGGTCGAGTACTCGCCGCTGCGGAACTCGTCGCTGTCGAGGATGTCGAGCGCCGCGTCCCGCGTCGTCGGCACGCCGCGCACGTCGAGCTCGCGCAGCGCGCGCCGTGCCCGCGTGACCGCCGCCTCGCGCGTCTCGTCGCAGACGATCACCTTCGCGATCAGCGAGTCGTAGTGCGGCGGTATGGTCGTGCCGTCCTCGACGAAGGTGTCGACGCGCACGCCGGGCCCGAGCGGGGCCCGGAACTGCTCGATCCGCCCCGGCGACGGGGCGAAGCCCCGGGTCGGGTCCTCGGCGTTGATCCGGATCTCGATCGCGTGCCCGGCCCGCGGCGCTCGTCCGATGAGCGGGAGCCGCTCGCCGGCGGCGATCCGCACCTGCTCCCGCACGATGTCCAGGGAGGTGACGAGCTCGGTGACGGGATGCTCGACCTGGAGGCGCGCGTTCAGCTCGATGAACGCGAACGCGCCGTCCGGCCCGACGAGGAACTCGAACGTGCCCGCGTTCCGGTAGCCGATGTGGCGGCACGCGCGCTCCGCGGCCGCCTCCATCGCCTCGCGCTGCGCCGCGTCGAGCGCGGGGGACGGCGACTCCTCCACCAGCTTCTGGTGCCGGCGCTGGATCGAGCACTCGCGCTCGCCGCACGTGAGCACGCCGCCGTCACCGTCGCACAGCACCTGAACCTCGACGTGCCGCGCAGGCGAGACCGCCTTCTCGACGTAGAGCGTCCCGTCCGAGAACGCCGCGAGCGCCTCCGCCGCCGCGCGTGCGTACGCCTCCTCGAGCTCGTCCGGCGCCGAGACGAGCCGCATGCCGCGTCCACCGCCGCCGGCGGCCGCCTTCAGCAGCACCGGGTAGCCGAGCTCGTCCGCTGCCGCACGCGCGGCGGCCGGCGTCGCAGTTACGTCGACACCGGGGACGAGCGGCACGCCGGCGGCCCGCATCTCCGCCTTCGCCTGCGCCTTGTCGCCCATCCGCGCCATCACGTCCGCCGGCGGCCCGATGAAGACGAGGTCGTTGTCCTCGCACGCGTCCACGAACGCGCCGTTTTCGGCCAGGAAGCCGTAGCCGGGGTGGACGGCGTCGCAGCCGGTCGTCGTCGCCGCGGTGACGACCGCGGGGATGTTGAGGTAGCTCTCGGCGGCGGGCGCCGGTCCGATCCGCACCGCCCGGTCGGCGAGCCGGACATGGAGACCGTTCTCGTCCGCCGTCGAGTAGACGGCGACCGCCTCGACGCCGAGCTCGTGCAGCGCGCGGATCACGCGTACCGCAATCTCGCCGCGGTTGGCTACGAGCACGCGGTTGAACACGCGCAGAGTCTACGGACACGCCTGTGTGACGCGGGCGACGGAGCCGCCCTGGACGTGCTTCCGCTGCCCGGTTCCGGGAATGTCCGGCGAGGCTTCGCCCACCGAGGACGCCGCCGAATCCGTCAATTGCGGCACAGCTTCTCGTAGCGCAAGCTGTATTCGTGCAGGAGCCTGTGATCGAGCGTGCGGAGGTCGTTGCCCTACTCTTCAACGTGAGCGACATCGCGGTCACGCTCACGAAGATCGAGAGACTCTTGGGAGAGGACGATGGCGAAGAAGAAGCTGACAAAGGCTGAACGCGCAGAGCGGGATACCCGTCACGAGCGCGTTCTGGCAAACGCCCGGCGGACGCGCGAGCTGGCCGAGCAGGCGCAGGCGCGCCTGGAAGCGCAACGTTCGCACGGGTAGGCCGCCTCGATCCGCTTCCTGACCGACGTGCCGTAGCGGCGACTGAGCCCTCGACTGCGCCAGTGAGCGCGCGAATGACGCCCGAGCGACCGAGCGAGCTACACCGAGGTCGTCTCGCCGAGAGTCCGCGTCCGGGGTCTCACCAGGCGCGCTGGACTTTCTTGCTCAATAGGAACCCATGTCGTGTGAGCGACGAGGTACAGGTCAAGCCGTCCGGTCTCACGGACTTACATGTGAAGTATCCCCGATGCCAAACGCGCCCGTAGGGGATTGGGTGCTTCCGTGAATCCTCCGGGTCTCCGGCGTTGTCTGCACGGAAGATGACGCCTTTTTGGCGACGTACAGCAGGGCGGATCTCGGATAGTCCTGCGACCCACCGAACGTCGCAAGTCGTCACACTCGACGACGTCCTGGCGCGTCCCACCGTTCACGCCTTGGACGGCCGCCTGGCAGACAACCTCGCGTGTCGCGTTAGAGAAGTTCCAGATCGTCTGTGGCGTTGAAGCTGCCGCACCCGCGGCGGGTATTGCCGCGATCCCCAGCCCCACAGCTACGGCTACTGCTCTCACGCCAGAAGCGTACGCCGATCTGCTGGCAGCCTCTGGCGGGGTGAGGGCGATCTGCCCGAGACTCACAGTCCTCTCGCCAAGGACCCGGCGAGACCTCGATCACGCCCCCGCCTCCGCCCGTCAAACAGCGTCGAGCGGTCGCCCCGCCAGCGGCTCCAGGTCGAACAGCACCTGACCGAACTCGACGGGCTGGCCGTTCTCGACGTGGATGCGGCGTACGACCGCCTCGAGCTCGGCCTTCACCTCGTTCATGAGCTTCATCGCCTCGAGGATGCACAGCGTCTGGCCGGCCGCGACGACGTCTCCCTCCTCGACGAAGACGGCCGCACCCGGCTCCGGGGAGCGGTAGAAGGTCCCGACCATCGGCGACTCGACGCGCACCATGCCGTTCAGGGGAGGTGCGACCGGCGCGGCCGAGGGCTCCGGCAGCGCGAGCGGAGCCTCGGGCAGAGCGGTCTCGGGAGGCGCCTCGGCGACCGAGCGCACCGAGACGCGCATGCCGTCCTCCTCGATCGTGACCTCCCCGATGCCCGACTCCTGGACGATCTTGACGATCTCCTGGATGCGCTCGGCCCGCTGCTTGTCGACCCCGGCGAGGTCGTCCTGCCTGCGGCGGGTGCGGCCGCGGATCCCGAGGAGCAGCCGCTCCGCACCCTCGCCGAACAGGCCGAGCAGAAGCAGCTCCTCCTCGCTCGCCGCGATGCCCTCGGCCTGCTCGCGCACCTCGCTGAGCGGCGGCGCAGCGTCCTCCTCGCTCTCCGGGTCGGCGGTGAGCGCGAGCGCGCGCGCGACGGCAGGGTCGATCGGGCCCGGTGGCACCCCGAAGCGGCCGGAGACGAGCGCGCGCAGCTCGTCGACGACGGTGAGGTAGCGGCTGGCGGAGAGGACGTTGAGGAGCGCCTGCGAGGCGAGCACCTGGCCGATGGGCGCCGCCAGCGGCGGCCAGCCGCACTCGGCCCGGATCCGGTCGAGCTCATCGAGCACCTCCTCGAGCCGGTCGCCGGCGCCCTGCACGCGCAGCGTCGCATCGACGCCGGCGACGAGACCGGCGGGGACGTCGTGCCGCGCGGCCCGGACCGCCACGCGCGGAACCAGCGGCGCGACCGGCTCGTCGCCGACGTGCTCGGCGACGAGGTCCGACGCCTCCCAGAGCCTCGCCGCGTCGACGCCGGGATCGAGCCCGATCCCCGCGAGGGCCTCGGCGAGCGCCTCGCCCGACACCCGGTGCAGGGTCAGCGCGAGCGGGTAGATCGCGCAGGCGATCAGCTCGGCGCCCGCCCGGGCGGCGGCGAGCGTCGCCGCGAGCGCGCTGCCGCCGGCGCCCTGCAGGTAGATCCCGATCGGCAGCCCGCTCGCCTCGGCGAGCGCACCGACGAGCTCCTCCGCCCGGTGCGGCTGGAGCGAGCCTGTCGGATCGTGCAGGAGGACGCGGACGGCGCCGAGCTCGCGCAGCAGCGACGCCCGCTCGATCAGCGTGTCGATCTCGCCGGTCGGGCCCGGGCTGTAGACGAGGCCCGCCTCGAAGTCCCGTTCCGCCGCGGTGACCGCCTCAGCGGCCTCGCGCAGGTTGGAGACGTCGTTGAGCGGGTCGTGCAAGCGGAAGACGTCGATCCCGTTCTCCGCTGCGGAGGCGATGAAGCGCTGCGCGAAGTCCGCATCCACGGGACGCGAGCCGACGAGGAAGCGCCCCCGCAGCGCGAGCCCGAGCGGAGAGCTCACCCGCGCCTTGAGGGCGCGGATCCGCTCCCACGGGCTCTCGATGCCGCGCTTCACCGCCGCGTCGAAGACGCCGCCGCCGGACACCTCGAGGTACGCGAACCCGGCCTTGTCGAGGATCTCCGCGAGACGGAGCTGTTCGGCGGTCGGCACGCGGCCGGCGAGGGGCTCCTGGCCGAGCAGGCGGATCGTCGTGTCGGCGAGCTTCGGCACGCCCGGACCTTACCGCCGCATCAGGCGCGCGAGATGTATCGCCGCTCACGCGGGTCGACCTTGAGCCTGTCGCCCACGTTCACGAACAGCGGCACGTTGACCACGGCTCCCGTCTCGAGCGTCGCCGGCTTCGTCACGTTCGAGACGGTGTCGCCCTTCACGCCCGGCTCCGTGTCGACGACGGTGAGCTCGACCGAGGCAGGCAGCTGCACGCTCGAGGGCTTGCCGTTCACCTCGAGCACCTGGACGGTGGAGTTCGGCTGCATGAACGGGAGCTCCTCCTCGAGGTCGGCGTGGGGCACGCTGAACTGCTCGTACGTCTCGGCGTCCATGAAGTGCACCTCGGAGCCGTCCTCGTAGAGGTACTGGACGTTCTTCGTCTCGGTGTGCACGCGCGGGAACTTCTCGCCGGCGCGGAAGGTGCGGTCGACGACGGCGCCCGAGTCGAGCGCCTTCAGCTTCGTGCGGACGAAGGCACCGCCCTTCCCGGGCTTCACGTGCTGGAACTCGACGATCCGCCAGACCTTGCCGTCGAGCTCGATGTGCATGCCGTTCTTGAAGCTGTTCGTGTCGACCGTATCTGCCATCGGCGGCTGAGTGTAGTGACTACCTACCCGACCTCGACGAGGTCCTTCCCCAAGCCCGTGAGGTTCTCGATCCCGTCCCGCGTGACGACGACGTCGTCCTCGATCCGGATGCCGAAGCGGCCGTCGAGGTAGACGCCCGGCTCGACCGTGACGACGTTCCCCGGCTCGAGGACGTCGCTCGTCTCCGTGGACATGCGCGGCAGCTCGTGCACATCGAGGCCGAGCCCGTGGCCGAGCCCGTGGCCGAACATGCCCGCGAACGGGCTGTCGTCGACGACGCGGCGGGCCACGGCATCCGCCTCCAGCCCCGGCAGGCCGGCGCGAATCGCGCCGAGCGCCGCCGCGTGTGCGGCCCGGACGACGCCGTATGCGGCTGCGGCCTCGCCGTCGATCGGCCCGGTCGCGAAGGTGCGCGTGCAGTCCGAGGCGTAGCCGTCGATCGTGCAGCCCGCGTCGATCACGACGAGCTCGCCCACGCCGATCGTCCGGTCGCTCGCGCGCGCATGCGGACGCGAGCCGGTCGGCCCGGCGCCGACGATCGACTCGAAGGCGAGACCCTCGCCGCCCTCCTCGTGGAAGAGGCGCGTGAGATCCCACGAGACGTCGCGCTCGGTGCGGCCGATGAACGGGACCTCGGCCGCGAGCCGCTCGAAGACGCGGTCGGTGATCGCGCAGGCCCGGCGGATCGTCGCCAGCTCGGTCTCGTCCTTCACCGCGCGCAGACGCTCGACGACGGCGCTGCGCGGCACGAGGTCGAGCCCGCCCCGCTCCAGCGTCTGGAAGAGGTCGTAGGTCAGGTGCGACGACTCGCAGGCGATCCGGCCCGAGAGCGTCTCGGCGAGCTCGCCGAGCACCGCGCGCCGCGTCTGCACCACCTCGACGCCGGCGACCGCGCGCGCGGCCTGGATGTAGCGGAAGTCGGTGAAGAGCCGCACGCGCTCCTCCTCGACGAGCAGCACCGTGTTGGAGCTGTTGAAGCCGACGAGGTAGGCGACGTTGGTCGGGTTCGTGACGAGCAGCGGCTCCTCGAGCTGCTCGCGCAGTCGGGCGATGCGGTCCGTCATGCGTGCTCCTTTAGGTATTCGAGTGCGAGGCGGTAGCCGTCCGGCCCGTGCCCGACGAAGCGCGCCGCGACGAGGTCCCGGATCACCGAGGTGCGCCGCCACTCCTCGCGCTCGTCGACGTTCGAGAGGTGCACCTCGACGATCGGGATCGTCAAGAGCTCGAGCGCGTCGTGAATCGACCAGGCGTAATGCGTCCACGCCGCCGGGTTCACGATCATGCCGTCGGTGTTGTCGTACGCGTCGTGGCACCACTTGACGAACTCGCCCTCGCTGTTCGTCTGCCGGCACTGCACGGTGAGCTCGAGCTCGTGGCCCCACTCGTAGATCCGGCTCTCCAGCTCGGCGATCGAGAGGCCGCCGTACAGCGACGGATCACGGCGCCCGAGGATGTTCAGGTTGACGCCGTTGAGGACGATCACGCGCACGGCGCTCGACTCTATCCTGCAATCAGCTCGTCGAGCGCCGCGCGCACGTCCGCCTCCGGAACGCTCACGTCCCAGCGCGGGCCGTCGTCGCCGAGCAGGACGAGGCGCAGCTCGCCGCCGACCGCTTTCTTGTCGCGCTGCATCGCTTCCCAGGCACGCTCGCGGTCGACGCGGACGGGCTGCGGGCGCAGGATCTCCTCCACCTGGCCGATGTCGCGCCCGGACAGGCGAAGCGCCGCGAGCAGGCCGAGCGCGACGGCCTGCCCGTGCGTCACATGCTCGTAGCCGGCCGCCGTCTCGAGCGCATGCGCGAACGTGTGGCCGAGGTTGAGCACCGCGCGCCGGCCCCGGTCGAGCGGGTCGCGCAGGCAGACCGCCGCCTTGAACGCGGCGCAGCGGCGGACGAGCTCGTGCTCGGGCAGCTCCCACAGCGGCTCGGCTGCGAGCAGGCCGGTCTTCACGACCTCGCTCATCCCCTCGCGGCGTTGCGCCTCGGGCAGGGTCTCGAGCAGCGACGGGTCGATCACGGTGCGCCCGGGCCAGTGAAAGGCTCCGACGAGGTTCTTCCCCTGCGGCAGGTCGACGGCCGTCTTGCCCCCGATCGCCGCGTCGACCTGCGCGACGAGGCTCGTCGGCACCGACGCCCACGGGATGCCGCGCAGGTAGGTCGCGGCGGCGAAGCCGGCGGCGTCGGTGGTGCAGCCGCCGCCGAGGGCGACGATCGTCCCTCGCCGGTCGAGGCGCAGGTCCTGCCAGAGCCGGTCGAGCGCCGCGAGCGTCTTCGCCTCCTCGCCGGGCGGAAGCTCGTGCGTCTGCGCGAGCCGCGCGCCGAGGGCGAGCTGCGCGTCCATGCCGTGGATGCCGGCGACGCGCGGGTCGGAGACGAGCGCGACCGGCCCGTCACCCGGGACGAGCTCGCCGAGCCGGCCCAGAGCGCCCCGCTCGACGTGGACGCCGGCTGCCGCGAGGACGACGTCCTCCGCGTCGCGGGCGACCGCGTCGGCGACGGCGGCGTACAGCGGCCGCCGCTCCTCGTACAGGCGGCGGAACTCGGCCTCGTCCTGTGCGAGGGGACGGTGGGAGCCGTGCGCCCGCTCCCAGCAGACGTCGACGTCGACGTCGACCCAGACGGTGATCGCCCGCATGCGCAGGCCCTCGCGGACGGCGGGCGAGCCGACCGCGCCGCCGCCCAGCGCGATCACGCTCGGCGGCGACTCGACGAGCGACCACAGCGTCTCCGCCTCCTCCAGCTCACGGAACGCCGGCTCGCCGTGCTCCCGGAAGAAGGTGCCGATGTCCCCGACCGCCTGCTCCATCGACTCGTCGAGGTCGTGGAACGCGAAGCCGGTCAGCTCGGCTGCCCGAGCGCCGAGCGTCGACTTGCCCGCCGCCATGAAGCCGACGAGCGCGATGTGCCGCGTCAGCGGCGCTTCCATTCGATGCGCCCGAGGTAGGCCTGCCAAGCGGCGACGAAATCGCCGATCGAGTCGCCGCCGAACTTCTCGCGGGCCGCGCGGGCGAGCTCCCACGCCACCGCCGCCTCCGCGACGACCGCGAGCGCCTCCACCGCGGAGACGTCGCTGCGCTCGACGAGCGCCTGCGCGGGCGACCCCGTCGAGAGATCCACGGACGCAAGCGGCTTCATCAGCGTCGGCAGCGGCTTCATCGCCGCACGCACGACGATCTCCTCGCCGTTCGAGACGCCCGCCTCCACGCCGCCGGCACGGTTCGTCCCGCGGCGGAGCCCATGCTCGTCGCGGACGATCTCGTCGTGGGCGACGGAGCCTCGCAGCCGCGCGAGCGCGAACCCGTCGCCGATCTCGACCCCCTTCACCGCCTGGATCCCCATCAGCCCGGCGGCGAGCCGCGCGTCGAGCCGGTCCTCCCTGCGCGCGTACGAGCCGAGCCCCGGCGGCACGCCGCGCGCCCGCACCTCGATCAGGCCACCGAGCGTGTCGCGGTCGGCGCGCGCGGCGTCGACCGCGGCCGGGTCGGCGCCCGCTTCGGGAAGCGCGACGCCGGCGACCTCGATCCGGATCGCAGCGAGCAGCGCCTTCGCCACGGCGCCCGCCGCGACGTGCACGGCCGTATGGCGGGCCGAGGCACGCTCGAGCGCGTCGCGAACGTCCGCGAGCCCGAACTTCTGCACCCCCGCCAAATCCGCGTGGCCGGGCCTCGGCAGCGTCACCTCCGTCGTGCCCTTGCCTTCCGGCTCGCCCTCCGGCGGCCATGGGCTCATCCCCCATGTCCAGTTCCTGTGGTCCCGGTTGCGGACGGCGAGCGCGAGCGGCGAGCCGAGCGTGCGCCCGTGGCGCAGCCCGGCGAGCACCTCGACCTCGTCGGTCTCGATCTGCTGGCGCGGCGAGCGGCCGTACCCCTGCTGGCGCCGGCGCAGGTCGGCGTCGATCGCGGCCCGGTCGAGCACGAGGCCGGCGGGAAGGCCTGCCACGATCGCGACGAGCGCAGGCCCGTGCGACTCGCCCGCGGTTGCCAGCTCGAGCGTCACGGCGACAAGCCTAGAGCCGCGCGCATCGCGGGGACGGGCGCAGTGAGCCCCGTCCAGAGCTCGAAGCTCGCCGCACCCTGGCGGACGAGCGCCTCGAGGCCGTCCACGACCTCGCAGCCGGCGGCACGGGCGGCTGAGACGAGCGCCGTCTCCCCGTCCCCGTAGGCGAGGTCGACGACGACCTGCCCCGCCTGCGGCCGGACGAGCAGCTCGTTGCGCACCGGAGTCGCGTTGACGACGAGGTCGCAGCCCTCGGCATCGGGAGGCCAGGCGCCGCTGCGGGAGAACTGCCGTACCTCGCCGCGGAGCCCCGGAAGGATCGCCGCCGCCGCGCCCCCGGCCCCGATCAGGCAGACGCGCTCCGATCGGATGCCGGCCACGATCTCCTTGTCCGTGTTGAAGCCGAGCACGCGCCGGTCGGTGAAGACGAGCGTGTTGACGGCGTCGCCTTCTGCCTCGTCGCAGAGCTTCGCGGCGGCGCGCTTGTGCGGAATCGTGACGTTCGCGCCGGCGAAGCCGCCCGCGACGAGTCCTCGCAGCGCCTCCTCGAGCAGCTCGGGTGGGACGTCGAGCGCGACGTACGCCCAGTCGAGCCAGCACGCGAGAAAGGCCGCGTTCTGCATCTGCGGCGACAGCGAGTGCGCCACGGGGTGCCCGAGCAGCGCGACGAGCTTCGTCGAGGCGCCGATGCTCACGGGTACCCGTACAGGCGCTCGTGCCGCACGAAATCCTGATAGCTCGCGGTGAAGTAGTGGTGCACCCTGTCCGGCTTGCGGACGAAGTAGAGCCAGTCGCCCGGCGCCGGATGCGCGGCCGCCTGCATCGAGGCGAGCCCGGGGTTCGCGATCGGCGTCGGCGGCAGCCCGAGGATGCGCGGGTTGCGGGTGTTGTACGGGTTGGTGCTGTTCAGCTCCGCCTCGGTCAGCGACTTCGTGCCGGGGACGTTCAGGCCGTAGCGGGTCGTCGCGTCGATGCCGAGGTTCATGTGCGCGTGCAGGCGGTTGTAGATCACCCGCGCGATCTTCGGCCGCTCGTCCGGCGCGAGTGCCTCCTTCTCGACGAGCGAGGCGATGATCAGCACGTCGTACGGCGTGAGGTTCTGCCGCCGCGCGTACGAGAGGTTCACCCTCGCCCAGTTCTCGTGGAACGCCTCGAGCTGCGCGCGCACGAGCTGCTCCGACGTCGTGCGTGTGAGGAAGTCGTACGTCGCCGGGAAGAGGAACCCCTCGAGCCGGCGGTGCTTCGAGCCGAAGCCGGGAACCACCCGCGGCCCGGACGCGGCGAGGTACGTCTTGCTCGACAGCTTCGGATGCACGCCGCGCTCACGGTGCGCGATCCGCGCAACCGCCTGGACGCGCTCCGCCATCTCCGCGCGCGTGAACCCTTCGGGGAAGACGACGCGAAACGGCTTCGGCGCCGCCGTCGTCGTCGGTGCGGTGGGGGCCGCTCCTCCGCCCCGACCGGCGATCCTGACGATCAGGAAGATCGCGAGCCCCGCGATGACCACGACCCCGACCGCGACGAGGCGCCGCGCGACGACGCGCCGTCGCGGCACCACCCGCGGCGGCGGCCCCGGCTTCGGCGGCATCATGCCGGGGCGCCGCTCGACCACGCGAGATAGCCGGAGAGGAGATGCGCCGCCGCACGCGCGTCCTCCGACGTCGTCGACGGCGTCTGCTGCGCGAGATCGGTCGTGAAGCGCTCGTCGAAGAGCACCACGGGGACGTCGACGGCGGCCCGAAGCGTCTCCGCGAAGCGCTCGGCCGCGCGCGCCTGCGCGCCGCGGTCGCCGCGCAGCGTCAGCGGGTGGCCGACCACGACCCGCCCGGCCTCCTGCTCGCGCACCAGCCGCGCGAGCTCGGCGAGCCCTGCGTCGCTGGCCGCCCGCTCCACGACGCAGAGCGGTCGCGCGACCACACCGGTCGGGTCGGAGATCGCGACGCCGGTGCGCGCGGTGCCGAAGTCGAGCGCGATCACCTTCACTCGATGACCCGCTTCGCAGCGGCGATCGCCTCGCCGATGGCCTCAACGCGGCCGCCGCCGCCCTGTGCCAGGTTCGGTCGCCCGCCGCCACGCCCGCCCAAGGCTTCCGCGACCGGCGCCGCGACGCTGACGGCGTCCCATCCCTCCTCGAGCGGCTCACGCATCTTCACGACGAAGTTGACGTGATCGTCGACGGACGAGAACGCGACCGTGCCTCCGGCGTGGCTCTCTTGCTGGAGAACGCGATCCGCGAGGTCGCGAAGCGGCCCCGGCTGCAGACCCGGGGCTTCGACGAAGAGCATCCCGCCTGCGCGATCGAGCTCGGTCCACCCGACAGCGGCGGGCCGTAGCGTCTTCTTCCCCTGCTTGCGCGCGCGCTCGAGCTCGCCGCGCAGCTCGTCGGCCTCACGGGCGCGCTCGTGGAGATACGCGAAGGCCTCGCCGGAGGTCACGGCCTCGATGCGCCGTGCGCCGGAGCCGACGGAGCTCTCGTTCAGGATCGCGAACGGGCCGATCTCGGCCGTCGAGCGCACGTGCGTGCCGCCGCACAGCTCGACCGACCAGCCGCCGATGTCGACGACGCGCACGATCTCGCCGTACTTCTCGCCGAAGAGCATCATCGCGCCGAGCCTGCGCGCCTCGTCGATCGGCGTCTCGTAGATGCGGACGGGCAGGTTGGCGAACACCCGCTCGTTGACGCGCTTCTCCACCTCCGCGCGCTCCGCCGCGGTGAGCGCCTGCGGGTGCGTGAAGTCGAAGCGGAGCTTGTCCGGCCGCACGGCCGAGCCCGCCTGCTTGACGTGCTCGCCGAGCACCTCGCGCAGGCACTCGTGCAACAGATGGGTCCCGGTGTGGTTCGCCATGGTCGGGAAGCGCACAGCCCAGGGAACGACGGCCTTCACGCGGTCGCCGGCAGCGAATCCGGAGCCTTCGAGCAGAACCGCCTGATCGCCTTCGAAGCGATACGCCTCGCGCAACTCGGCGCGCGCGCCGCCGTCCTTCTCGACCCACCCTGCGTCGGTGACCTGGCCGCCGCCGCTCGGATAGAAGGGCGACTCGCGCAGCTTCGCGAGGAAGAGCCCGTCGTCGAGCGGCTCGAGCGCGCCGATCTGCGTCAGCACCTCGGTCCTCTCGTAGCCGACGAACTCGGTGCGGAACCCGGCGGCGGACGCGAAGTCGGCCGCGCGCTGCGCATTGCCGCCGGCGATTCCCGCCCGCGAGATCTCGCGGTGCCCTTCCATCAGGCGCGTGTACTCGTCGACGTCGACGGGCTCGCCCCGCTCGCGGGCAAGCTCCTCCGTCAGCTCGATCGGAAAGCCGTATGTCGCCGCGAGCGTGAACGCGTCCTCGCCGGAGATCGCGCCCCGTGCGGCGGCCTCCTCGAACAGCTTCATGCCGCGCTCGAGCGTCTCGCCGAAACGCTCCTCCTCGGCGGCGAGGGTCTGGTGGATCTCGCGCCGATGGTCGACGAGCTCGGGATATGCCTCACCCATCTGCTCGATCACCGTGTCCGCGAGCCCCGGCAGGAACGGCGCCTGCATGCCGATGCGCAGCCCGTGCTGCGCCGCCCGCCGGATGATGCGGCGCAGGACGTAGCCGCGCCCCTCGTTCGACGGCGTCACCCCTTCCGCGACGATGAAGGTCATGCCGCGCCCATGGTCGGCGAGCACGCGGTGAGCCTTCGTCGCGTCGGGGGTCTCGCCGTACGCGACACCGGATTCGGCCGCTATCCACTCCATGATGAGCTGGTAGCCGTCGGTGTCGTAGACCGACGCGACCTCCTGGACGATGCGTGCCGTGCGCTCCAGGCCGAGACCGGTGTCGATGTTCTGCTTCGGCAGATCCGTGAGCGTGCCGTCGGGATGCAGCTCGTAGGCCATGAAAACGAGGTTCCAGAACTCGAGGAAGCGCTCGCAGCGCGTGCAGCCCGGCCTGCAGTCCGCCTCGCCGCAGCCGGCGGCCTCGCCCCAGTCGTAATAGATCTCCGAGTCGGGGCCGCACGGGCCGGGGCCTCCGACCGACCAGAAGTTCTCCGAGGACGGGAGCGGCACGATCCGCTCCGGCGGCATGCCGATCTTCTGCCAGAGGTCGATCGCGACCTCGTCGGGCCCGAGCTTCAGCTCCGGGTCGCCTGCGTGGACGCTGACCCAGAGCCGGTCCCATTCGAGCCCGAGCCGGTCGCGGACGAACTCCGTTGCGTACGCGATCGCGCCTTCCTTGAAGTACTGCCCGAACGAGAAGTTGCCGAGCATCTCGAAGAAGGTCAGGTGATAGGTGTCGAGGCCGACGTCGTCGATGTCGACGGTGCGGAAGCACTTCTGCGACAGCGTCGTCATCGGCGCCGGCGGCTGCTCGCGTCCGAGGAAGAACGGCATCTGCGGCTGCATGCCGGCCGTCACGAGCAACGTCGAGCGGTCGTCCGCGCGTGGGATCAGCGACGCCGACGGGCGGCGCAGATGGCCCTTCTCCTCGAAGAAGGAGAGGAAACCTTCCCGGATCTCGGCCGACGTGCGCACGGCGGCCATTGTAGGTATGCACCTGGACCGTGCCCGGCAGGGGACAGCAGCCGGTCGGCGTAGGATCGCGGCGTGGAGGCCGCACGCCGTTCACGCGCCGGCCGGCGCCGCTACCGCTACCGGCTGCGTCGGCTCACGCCGGTCGCAGCGGCGGTGGTGCTGGCCGGAGCCGCCGGCGCCTGGGTCGGGGCACAACGGCCGTCCGCCTCCGTCGCCGTCGCCGCGCGCGGGCCGGTCGTCGTCCCGCGCAAGGCGCGCCCCCCGTCGCCCGAGCGGCTCCTGAGCGGCGGCTCGCTTCTGACCCACCGCTTCGTACCCGCGCTCCTCGCCTCGTCAGCCATCCTCGTCGACGACGACAACGGGCGCGTGCTCTGGGAGCTGAAGGCGCACGAACGCAGGCCCGTGGCCTCGACGACGAAGATCATGACCGCGCTGCTCGCGCTGAGGAAGCTCAAGCCGCACGACATCGTCACCGTCGACCCGTCGGTCCCGCGCGTCCCGCTCGTCCGAGAGGGCCTGCGGGCCGGCGAGCGCGTGCAGGCATGGAAGATCTTCTACTCGATGCTGCTCTACTCGGGGAACGACGACGCGCTCGCGCTCGCAATCGCGGCAGGCGGTGACAAGTGGACGTTCGTCCATGAGATGAACGCCGAGGCGCAGCGGCTCGACCTCCACGACACGCACTTCGTCTCGCCCAGCGGGGTCGTCGACCGGGACAACTACTCGAGCGCGTGGGATCTTGCAGCGCTGACGCGGGTCGCCCTCCGCAACCAACGCTTCGCGCGGATCGTGCGCACGAAGGTCGAGCACGTGTCGTGGTCGCCGCCGACGTACGCGAAGATCTACATCAACAACAACCGGATGCTGACCGAGTACCCGGGCGCCAACGGCGTCAAGACCGGATACACACACAAGTCCGGGCCGTGCCTCGTCGTGTCGGCGACACGTGACGGCGTCACGCTGATCGCGGTCGTCCTCGACTCGAGCGACATGTACAGCGACGCGACCCGCCTTCTCAACTTAGGCTTCAGCGCGGTGCGCTGAAGCCTGAGTTCGGCAAGGTTGTGCTCCGCAGAGCGCACGGCAGCGAAGCCGCCGTGCTCTTTTCTGACGTGGGCGACTGGTCTCGGAAGCGCACACGGTGGCGGCTTCGCCGTCCCCGTGCGCGTGCATCCGGCCTCCACGAACGCTGCGCGTTCGCTCCGGCCCTTCGCGGCACGATCGGGCGGGCCGTTACACCCCGGGACCTACGTCACGGAGCTCGTCGGCGAGCTCCTCCTCGCGGCGCGCGGCCGCCTCCTTGCCCGCCTGCACCGCGTGCCGCCAGTCGCGCTTCGTCTTGAAGTCGGCCGCGCCGAAGCTGACGCCGGCGGCGAGGCCGGAGACCTTCTGCACCGGCTTCGTCACCGCGACGCTCACCGCGCGGATCGCGGTGTCGACGCTGTCCGCGGCGTCCACCGCGCTGTCGGTGATGCGGTCGACCTTGTCGAGCTGGCCGTTGACGCGGTCGACGCTGCCGCCGACCTTGTTGATGACGGGCAGGATCTCCTGCTCGGCGCCGGAGATGAAGGACGAGAGACGACCGACGGTCTCCCCGAGGCGCACGAGGAGGTACGCGAGGGAGAGGCCCACGGCGAGCAGAAAGACCGCGAGTGCGGCCCGCCAGGCGTCTCCCCAGTTGAAGGCAGCGGCGAGCATGCCGAGGGGATACTAGTGCGCCGCGGCGGAGACGACGCCGCATCCCACGACTGCGTCGCCTTCGTACAGGACGGCGGCCTGGCCGCGTGCGACGCCGTATGCGGGCTCGTCGAGCTCGAGCTCGAAGCCGTGCGGGGCGCGCAGCACGCGCGCGGGCACCGACGGCGAGCGGTAGCGCAGCTTCGCCTCGGCGCGGTCGACGCCCACGTAGAGCCGCCCGCTCGCCGAGACCCGGCGGCGCGCGAGCGCCTCGTGGCGACCGACGACGACGGTGTTCGCACGGGCATCGGCGCCGAGGACGTAGAGCGGGAGGCCGGCGGCCACGCCGATCCCCCTGCGCTGGCCCGGCGTGAACCGCCAGAAGCCGTCGTGGGCGCCGAGCTCGTTCCCGTCCTCGTCGACGATCGCGCCCTTGCGCGACGCGAGCCCGTGCCGCCCGAGGAAGGCGCGGTAGTCGCCGCCGGCGAGGAAGCACGCCTCCTGGCTCTCGACGCGGCGCGCCACCGCGAGCCCGGCACGCTCCGCCTCCGCCCGTGTCTCCTCCTTGCCCTGCCCGCCGAGCGGGAACCAGACCCGGCCGAGCCGGGCCGGCTCGAGTCGGGCGAGCATGTACGACTGGTCCTTCGCCGGGTCCGCTCCGCGGGCGAGCAGGCGGCGGCCACGGTGCATGACGATTCGCGCGTAATGACCCGTCGCAAGCCGGTCGCAGCCGGCGCGATGCGCGAACGCGAGCAGCTCGGCGAAGCGGAAGCCGCCGTTGCAGCGGATGCACGGATTCGGCGTCTCGCCGCGCGCGTAGCCGCGCACGAACGGGGCGACGACGGCACGGCGAAACTCCTCACGCAGGTCGAGCGTCACGTGCGGCAGACCGAGCCGGTGGCACGTCTCGCGTGCGGCGAGAACGGCCGCGGGGGAGCAGCAGGCCCGCTCGCTGTCGGGGCCGTCCGGATCGAGCCAGAGGCGGAGCGTGACGCCGACCGCGTTCGGCGCTGCACGCAGGAGCGCGACGGCGCTGTCGACGCCGCCGCTCATCGCGACGGCCGTCCGGCCCGGGCGCGGGCCGGCGCGGAAGACGGGTCCGAGCGCGTTCGCGAGCGCGTCGACGGCGAGCGTCTCACCGCCGACCGCCGCCGCCTCGAGCAGTGTCAGCCCGGCGAGCGGCCGCGCGAGCCCGGGCGCGTCGGCTTCGACGATCAGCTCGCCGTCGACGAGCAACCGCACGGCGGCCCAGTCGCCTCCCCGGGTGGAGTCTCCGAACGCCTCGAGCACGCATCCACGGTAAACGACGGGCGGGGCCTCGCGGCCCCGCCCCAGCTCCACCCTGCCGATACGTCCGAGCCATGCGAACCTGCTCTCGCAGGTGGGTGCCGGCCCGGCCTCGACCGCCGAAGCGGCGTCCCCCGGGACACGAGCTCCCTTGATGTAGGCGTTGGTTCTACATTGAGGCCCGGACCCACGCACAGGGTCGAGTGACGCACTGTAGCGCGGGCGGAACTCAGCCCGCGAACCGCCACTCGATTCTCTGCGTCCCGTGGACGCCGAGCAGCCGGGCGAGCGCACGCGTGAGGTCGAACGTGTGTCCCGGCACGCTGGGGGCCCGGTCGATCACGCGCGCGACGACGTGCTTGCCGCCGAACGAGATCTCGAGCTTGGCGCCGCAGGGGAGAACGGGATGCGCGACCCCGATCGTCGCTGCGCCGATCACGCGTCCGCAGGCGGTCTTCGCACTGCCCCCCGACGGTGCATACGGCGCGGCGAGCGCCGTGTACCACGGCGCTGACGCCGGTTTCGCCTTGTGCCGGAACAGCGGCGAGAAGACGAGGGCGAGCGCGAGCGCGAGCAGGGCGACTCCCGCGAGGACGCCGACGCGCGCGCCGGTGGACGAGACCAACGGCACTAGACGCCCACGAGATCGCCGAAGCTGTCGCGGACGAGCCCGTCGAAGTCCACGGGCAGCAGGCCGTCCGGGCCGGCGAACTCGCGCAGGTACATGAGCAGGAAGGTGCGCTCCTCGTCGCGTGCGAGGTCGCCGCCCGCCTGCTCGCGCGTCCTGCGCTCGAGGTCCCAGAGGTTCCACCGCTGCGGGCCCGCGGCGACGACGATCGGGACGACCGTGGCGACGGCCGCGACCGGCTCCGGCTGCCGCTCGGGCTCCGGCTCGGGTTCCGGCTCCGGCTCGAGCGCGGGAACGGCGACGAGCGGCGGCCGCTCGGCGGCCGCGGGCTCGGGCTCCAGCTCCGGCTCGGGCTCCGGCTCGGGCTACGGCGCGGGCGGCGGAGCAGCGGGCAGCACGTGGACGTGTTCGGGCTGCCGCGATACGACGGGCTCGGGCGCGGCCTCCGGCTCCGGCACCGGCGCAGGCTCGACCGTCGGCGCCGCGGGGGTCGGCCAGGCGGCCGCTGACTGCTTCTGTGCTCCGCGCGCTGCGCGCCGGGCCCGCACGGCCTCGAGCAGCGGTGCGCCCTCCCGCCAGAGGGTCACCTCGACGACCAGGACGAGGAGATAGCCGAGTGCGCTCGCCGCGATGGTGTCGGTCGCGCCGAGGCCGAGCAGGAGCGCGACCACCGGCACCGCGACGACGAACGCGGCCTCGACGGCGAACCTGGGCCCGAAGACGCGCCGCACCGGGAAGACCTACGGCTCGGGCTCGGACTGCTCCTCGTCCACGCCCGAGTCCGCGTTGCCGTCGCCCTCGGACGGCGCGGACGAGACGGGCGGAGCCTCGGACACCGGCGGCTCCGGCGCGGGCGGGACGGCGAGAGGGGCTGCCGCGGGCGCATGCGGCCTCGTCGGCTCGGCCGCGGCCTGGGCAGCCTGCAGGATCGCCCCTGCGACCTGGCTGATCGCCTCCGGCCCGAGCCCGGCGGCGGCGAGCAGCTGCTCGGCGCCGTGCTGTGCGCGGGCGAGCACGGCGGCCGCCTGGGCGCGCGCCCACTCGAGCGTCTGCTCGACCTCGGCGCGAGCGGCGTTCGTGAGCTCGGTCGCCTGGTGCCGCGACTGCTCGAGCAGGCGGTTGCCGCGGGCCTCGGCCTCCTGGAGCTCCCGGGTCGCGTCGGCGTGCGCCTTCGCGAGCAGCTCGCGCGACTCGTTCTTCGCCGCGCTCATGATCTCGGTGCGCTGGCGCTCGCTCTCCAGCCGGTACCGCTCGATCTCGTGCTCGCGCTCCTGGAGCTCGTGCTGGCGGCGGCTGACCTCCTCCTCCGTGCGGCCGAGCTGCGTCGCGGACGCGGTCTGCGCGTCACGCTCGATCGTGTCGGCGAACTCGGCGGCCGCGCGAATCAGGTGGAGCGCGTCCATCCGGACGGCGTGGCCGGTCGGCTCGACGGCCGTGCTGCGGCCGGCCGCCTGCAGCACCCGCAGCTGCGCCTGCAGCTGGGCGACGTGGCGGCGGAAGGCGTCGAACGCCTCCCGGACGCGATCGGCGTCGAGGCCGTCCCCGACGCGGGGGATGTCCTCGAGGCTCGGCAGCGATGTCAGCGGCGGGACCGCCGCCTTCCCCGGGCCTTCGGTTGCCATGGTGTTTCCGGCCTCCTGTTTGCGGCTAGACGCGCAGGGCGTGCGGTGTCAAGTATGACTTCTCCATCGGCCCGACGACACCTACGCTTGAGCGTCGGGAGCGATGGATCGGATTCCGAGGTCGCGCAGGGCCGCCTCCGGGTAGGGCGTCGGCGCCCCGGTGAGCGGGTCGGAACCGCTCGCGACCTTCGGAAACGCCGTCACCTGGCGGATGTCGGACTCGCCGGCCATCAGCATGACGAACCGCTCGATCCCCATCGCGAAGCCACCGTGGGGCGGCGCGCCCATCTGCAGCGCCTCGAGCAGGAAGCCGAACTTCGCGCGCGCCTCCTCCTCGCCCATCCCCATCGAGCGGAAGACCGCGCGCTGGACCTCCTGGTCGTGGATCCGGATCGACCCCGAGCCGAGCTCCGTCCCGTTCCAGACGAGGTCGTATGCCTCGCTGATGCAGGCGCCGGGGTTCGCCTCGATCAGGTGCTCCTGGCCGGGCTTCACGCCCGTGAACGGGTGATGGACGAACGTCCAGCGGCCGGTGTCGTCGTCGAGCTCGAACAGCGGGAAGTCGAGGATCCAGAGGAGCTCGTCCCGCGACGTGTCCGCGAGCTCGAGCTCGCGGCCGAGGTGCGTGCGCAGGCCGCCGAGGACGCGTGAGACGGTCGCCGGCTCGCCTGCGGCGAAGAGGACGGTGCTGCCAGGCTCGGCCGCGAACGCCGCGAGCTCCTCCGTGGAGAGGAACTTCGCGATCGGCGAGCGCACCTCGCCTGCTTCGTCGGTGACGAGGTAGGCGAGCCCCTTCGCGCCCCACTCCTTCGCGATCTCCTCCAGCCGGGCGAGCTCGGCGCGCGAGAACGCGCGCGGGGCGACGAGAAAGCGCACCGCTTCGGCGCCCGCGAAGACGCCGAGCTCGGAGCCGCGCGTGACCTCGGTCGCGTCGCGGATCTCGAGCCCGAAGCGGAGGTCGGGCTTGTCCGAGCCGTACCGGTCGTCGGCCTCCTGCCAGGACAGCCGCCGGAAGGGTCGCGGCGGCGGCTCGCGTCCGAGCGCGGCGAACGACGCGACGACGGCCTGCTCGAGCACGTCGAGGACGTCCTCGCGCTCGATGAACGACATCTCGACGTCGAGCTGCCGGAACTCGAACTGGCGGTCAGCGCGGAGATCCTCGTCCCGCCAGCAGGTGGCGATCTGGTAGTAGCGGTCGAGCCCGCCGATCTGCGTCAGCTGCTTGAACAGCTGCGGCGACTGCGCGAGCGCGAAGAAGCGGCCCGGCTGGAGACGCACCGGAACGAGGAAGTCCCGGGCGCCCTCGGGCGTGCCCTTCGTCATGCTCGGCGTCCAGACGTCGACGAAGCCGAGCTCGTCCATCGTGCGCCGGATCGCACCGATCACCTTGTGCGAGAGACGGAGGTTTCGCTGCATCCGCTCGGTGCGCAGGTCGAGCCAGCGGTAGCGGATGCGAAGCGTCTCGTCGACGCCTTCCTCGTCGACCTGGAAGGGCAGCGGCTCCGAGCGGGAGACGACCCGCAGCGTGTCGACCTGGAGCTCGATCTCGCCGGTCGGCAGGTTCGGGTTGACGGCGTCGGAGGCCCGCCTCGCCACCTCCCCCTCGGCCTGGAGCACGAACTCGTTGCGAACATCGTGCGCGACCTCGGCGGCGGCGGGCGCCCGCTCGGGGTTGATCACGAGCTGCGTGATCCCCGAGTGGTCGCGCAGGTCGACGAAGACGAGGCCGCCGTGATCTCTGCGCGTGTCGGCCCAGCCGGCGAGCGTGACGCGGCGACCGGCGTCGGCGGCGCGGAGCGCGCCGCAGGTGACGTCACGCCAGCTCACAACAGCTCCCTAAGATGGTCGACGTCCCGGATGGGCACGTCGAGCTCGCCGCCGCGGCGCAGCGTCCAGCCGCCCGCTCCGAGCACGAGCGTCGCCTCCGCGTGCTTCTGGCCGTAGCCGAGCTGCCCCTTGAGCGAGCGGCCGGCGTAGTCGGTGTCGGCGGCGATCCCCGCCGCGCGCAGCTCCTGCACGACGGTCAGCCCGTTCTGCCCGGGCTCGACGGCGACGAAGACGGCGAGCTTCGGCTGCTGGGCCGCGATCCCCTCGAGCTCGAGCGAGAGGACGAGTCGCTCGATCCCCGCGCCGAAGCCGATGCCCGGCGTCGGGGCTCCGCCGATCTCCTCGACGAGGTAGTCGTAGCGGCCGCCGCCGCAGATCGTCGAGGCCTGGGCGCTCTCGTCCGGTCCGATGAACTCGAAGGTGGTGCGCGTGTAGTAGTCGAGCCCGCGGACGAGGGTCGGCGTGACCGTGTACGCGACACCGTACGTGTCGAGGTGGGCGCGCACCTGTCCGAAGTGCTCGGCGCAGGCGTCGCAGAGCGAGTCGCCGATCTTCGGCGCGTCCTCGAGGGCCTCGCGCACGCGCTCGCTCTTCACGTCGAAGACGCGCAGCGGGTTGGTCGCGCGCTTCTGCCTCGCGTCGTCGTCGAGCACATCGGCGTTCGCGTCGAGCCACGCGTTCAGCCTCTCGACATAGCGCGGTCGGCACGCGCGGTCGCCGATCGAGTTGAGCTGGAGCTCGTAGCGCGTCACGCCGAGGTTGCGCAGCAGCGTGTCGTAGTACTGGATCACCTCGCCGTCGACCGCGGGGTCGGCGGAGCCGATGCACTCGAGCGAGAGCTGCGCGTGCTCGCGGTAGCGGCCGCGCTGCGGCGTCGCGTAGCGATACATCGTCGCGAGCGTGTAGAGCTTCACCGGCTGCGGCTCCTGCTTCATGCCGTGCTCGACATATGCGCGGCAGATCGGCGCCGTGCCCTCGGGGCGCAGCGTGAGCGAGCGGCCGCTGCGGTCCTCGAACGTGTACATCTCCTTCTGGACGATGTCGGAGCCCGCGCCGGAGGTGCGGGCGAACAGCTCCGTGTCCTCGAACACGGGCGTCTGGATGCGGCGGTACCCGTAGAGTGCGCACAAGCGCTCCATCTCCGCTGTCACCTGCTGCCAGAGCGGCTGGTCGGACGGGAGGACGTCGTGGGTGCCGCGCGGCGCCTCGATCTTCGTCACGAGGCGCGCAGCTCCGCGAGGAACGGGTTGCGGGCGAGCTCGTCGCCGAGCGTCGTCGCCGGCCCGTGCCCCGGGTAGACGACCGTCTCGTGCGGATAGCGGTCGGCGAGCGTACGGACGGAGGCGAGCAGGGTGTCCCAGTCGGCGCCGGGGATGTCGACCCGGCCGACGGAGCCGGCGAAGAGCAGGTCGCCGCTGAACAGGCAGCCGTCCGCGTGGTAGGCGACGTGCGCGGGCGAGTGTCCTGGGATCGCGACGCACTCGAAGGCGATGCCGGCCGCCTCGAACGTCTCGCCTCCCTCGACGAGGATGTCCGGGACGTACGCCCGACCGGGGGCGCCGAGCGGCGCGAAGTCCGCGTAGCGCTCGAGGAGGTCGCGCTCGCCGGCCGGCATGGTGACGGGCGCACCCGTGCCCTCGGCGAGGTCTGCGACGCCGCCGAGATGGTCGAAGTGCCCGTGCGTGATGAGGATCGCGGCGCAGGCGGCCCCGCTGCGGGCGAGCTCGAGCCGGAGGTCGGCCGCGTCTCCGCCCGGGTCGATCACCGCCGCCTCGGCCGCGCCGCGGGCGGCCCGCACGACGTAGCAGTTGGTCTGGAGCGGCCCCAGGCCGTAGCGGTCGACGACGATGCTCATCCGCGCGAGTCTAGTGCCCCTTCAGGCAATACACGCCCGCTTCTGGCCCGCGATCACACGGCGCGCTGCCGCGGCTCAGCGCTTCTTCGGCTGCCGCTGCGGCGCGGACGGACCGTGTTCCTTCCGCGCCTGGTACCGGTTGTACGCGAAGCGGTCGACGAAGTACGTGAACGGGACGAAGAGCACGGTGTAGATGAGCGCGAGCGGGAGCGCTCCCGTGTATCCCGCCTTCTTGTTCGTGAGGGCGAAGAGCGCGAAGACGACCGCGCCGAGGACGAGAGCCCGCTTGGCCGCGCGCTGCCAGGACGGCGGCTGCGGCTCGCGGCGGCCGCGCGCCTGCTGCGCCGGCTGCTTTGCGGGGGCTGCCCTCGAGCCGTTGCTCGACGCCTTTGCGCGCGACGACGCCACGAGCTCGTCGGGCGGCTCGTCGAGCTCGTTCCCCTCGGAGTCGAGGTAGACGAACTCGTACTCGTGCCGCTTGCTCTTCGCCTCGCGCCGCTTCTGCTTCCTCGAGGGCATCGCAGACTAGCGTAGCTCCCCTGCGAGCACGACCCGGTCGACGATCTCGCCGGCGAGATGGTAGGCGAGATACCGCCAGTCGGGGGCGGCGAGCAGGACGAGGTCTGCGCGACAGCCGGGCGCGAGCCGGCCGAGCCGGTCGGCGCGGCCGACCACGAACGCCGCGTTGACGGTGCACGCGGCGAGCGCTTCCGCCGGCGAGAGCTTCAGCTGTGTCGCCGCGAGCGAGCAGGAGAGGGGCAGGCTCTCGCAGAAGGCGCTGCCCGGGTTGAAGTCGGTTGCGAGCGCGAGAGCCGCCCCGGCGTCGACGAGCGCGCGGGCCGGAGGCATGGGCCGGCCGAGGAAGAGCGCGCTCGCGGGCAGCACGACCCCGACGACGGGGCTGGCCGCGAGCGCTCGAACGCCCTCCTCGCCCGTCGCTTCCAGATGGTCGACGGAACGCGCACCGAGCTCGATCGCGAGCGGGACTGCGCCCTGCTCGCTGAACTGGTCGCCGTGCACGCGCAGCACGAGCCCCGCGTCGCGGCACGCCTCGAGGTAGCGGCGCGCCTGCGCGGTGTCGAAGGCGCCGCGCTCGACGAAGACGTCGGCGGCCTCGGCGAGGCGAGCGGCCTCGGGGAGCACCTCGGTGAGCGCGAAGTCGAGGTACGCATCGGCGTCGGCGAACTCCGGCGGCACGGCGTGCGCGCCGAGCCAGGTCGGGATGCCGCCCGCGGCGCGGATCGCGCGCAGCGAGGCGAGCTCCGTGTCCCGGTCGAGGCCGTAGCCGGACTTCGCCTCGAAGGTCGTCGTGCCGTGGCGGTTCATCCAGCGGCGATGGCGCTCGACCGCCCGCCGCAGCCCGTCCTCCCCGGCCGCCCGGGTCGCGGCGACGGTGGAGAGGATGCCGCCGCCGCGCGCGTGCAGCTCCTCGTAGCCAGCCCCCGCCGCGCGGAGCGAGAATTCCTCGACGCGGTCGCCGCCGAAGACGGCATGCGTGTGGCAGTCGACGAGCCCTGGAATCGCGCAGCAGCCGGAGCCGTCGAGCTCGGCCACGTCGCCGTCGAGCGCGGGAAGGTCGCGCATCCGCCCGACCGCCTCGATCGTGTCGCCACTGCAGAGGACGTACGCGTCCTCGACCACGTCGACCGTGCCGAGCGCGGCGCCGCGCAGCGGCGCGTGACGCCCCGCGGGCGTCGCGAGCTGTGCGAGGTCGCGGACGAGCAGGCGCGTCGGCACACGTTGAGGCTACTGCGTCACGAGCCACCCGACGTGGCCACCGGCGTCGACGAGCTCGACACCGGCGCCGAGGAGGCGGCGCTCAATGCCGTCGACGTGCTGTCCGCGGGCGCGGTCGACGGCACCGCGGTCGTCGTCGTCGCCCGGGTGGTCGTCGTCGCCGCTCTGGCGCTGTGGAGCGGGACCCTCGCCGAGCCGACGGCGAGCCCGGCCACGGCCGCACACGCTCCGACCGACGCGGCGGCGACGGCCCCGGTGAGGCGGCGCACGCGCCCGAGGTTCCGGTCGCGGTCGCGCACGCGGCGGCGCAGCTCGGAGCTCATCGGACGTCCACCACCGTGAGTGCGAGCCGCGGGCACATGGTGACCGCGCGCCGTGCCGCCGGCTCGAGCTCCGGCCGGAGCGACGTGCCCGACACGATCGGGTATCCCCACTCGTCGAGGTCGATCAGCTCCGGCAGCAGCTCGGCGCACTGGCCGTAGCCGTCGCAGGCGATCGGATCGACGCGAAGGACGTTCGCCATCTCTCTCATCTCCATTCACGTGGGCCGCCGGTGGGCGCCGGCAGCAGCGGTCGGCGGGACTCGGTGCAGCAGCGGCCTCGGAGGTGACGGGCGGCCTCGTCCGCGAACACGCGCAGCGCGCTCTCGACGAAGCGGGTCGCCCCCGTCGGGTGGGCGCAGGCGCCGCGGCCCGCGACCTGCGCCGCGAGGCGGTGGAGCCGCTCGTGGGCGTGCGGCGCGTCGGCGGCGCCGGTTGCGATCGACTGCACGGCCGCGGCGATCGCGGCGAGGCCGAAGAGGCAGGAGCCGCACTGACCGGCGCTCTCCGCCGCCAGGTAGCGGGCGACGCGCGCGGTCTCGACGAGCCCGCACCGGTCTTGCGGCAGGACGACGATCGTGCGCGCGCCCAGCGCGGCGCCGTGCGCACCCAGCGCCGCCTCCGTGAGCGGCAGCTCGAGCGCCTCGCGGGCGTCGATCCAGGTGCCGAAGTAGCCGCCCACGAGCAGCGCCCGCGGTAGCGAGGTGAGCCCGCCGAAGCGGTGGAGCACGTCGCGGAGCGGGGGGCCGAGCTCGACCTCGGCGACACCCGGGGCGCGCACGGCACCGCGGACCGTGACGAGGGCCGTACCGGGCTCGGCCGCGGTGCCGGCCGTTCGGAACCAGGCTGCGCCGCGCCGGGCGATCAGCGCGATGTTCGCGAGCGTCTCGACGTTCTGGACGAGCGTCGGGCGCCCGCGAACACCTCGCTCGAACGATCGCGGCGGCCGGGTCGTCGGCTTCGCCGGGCCGCCGTTGAGCCAGTGGACGAGCGCGCTCTCCTCGCCGGAGACGAACCTGTCCGGAGCTGCGACGACGCGCAGCTCGACCGGCTCGTGCAGGTGGGCGCGCTCGCCGAGCGCGTGCTCGAGCCGCGCCTGCGACCTGCGATCGGCCCGGCCGACGGCGAGGATCGCCTCGCGGGAGCCGACCGCGTACGCGGCCGCGACCGCCCCGTCGACCACGAGGTGCGGGTTGCACGCGATGAGCGTCTTGTCCTTTGCGCTCGCCGGCTCGCCCTCGGTGCCGTTGGCGACGACGACGGGAGCGTGGCCGCGTGCCACGGCGCGAAGCTTCGTCGCTGCCGGGAAGCCCGCGCCGCCGCGACCGGTCAGCCCGCTTGCCTCGAGCTCGCGGAGCAGCGTCTCCTGTCCGTGGTCGCGTGCGATCTCCGGCAGCGGGCCGTGCCGCTCGAGGTGCGCCGCGAGGCTCACGGGCGCGCCGGGTGCGCCGTCGAGGAGGCGCGGGAGCACGGGCGCGGGCTCGCCCTGCTCGCCGACGCGCTGCGCGAGGCTGCTCATGCAGTGCCGCCGCTCTCGAGCGGTGCGCCGAGGTACTTGTCGTGCTCGCGGCGGGAGCCGAGCAACCGCCATGCCGCGGCGAGCACGACTGCAGCGAGAGATGCGGAGGCGAGCGCGAGAAACCACGCCGTGCGCGCGTCGCTGCCCATGCCGAGGCCGTGCGCGAAGGCGAGCGGCCACGATGCGTAGGCGAGCCAGTGGACGCTCTTCCAGGTGCGCCGGCCGAGGCGGTGCCGCAGCAGGCTCGTCACGATCACGGCGACGAGGAAGTCGAGCGAGAGAGCGCCGAGCCCGAGCCAGAGTGGATAGGGACCGAGCGGCAGCGGCAGCACGACCTGCAGCACGCGCACCTGCGCGTACGGGTCGGCGAGGGCGGCGACGATGTGAACCGCGAGGAAGACCACCGCGAGCAGCGAGATCGAGCGGTGCAGCCCCAGCGTCACGAACCGAGGCAGCCGGCCCGGGCGCCAGCGGCTCGTCGTGGCGACGCCGAGCATGACGACGGCGGTGAGCAGGAGCAGCGTGACGACGCCGCTGCCGCGCATGAGGTACCAGACAGGTGCCGCCGTCAGGCTGCCCATGGCGTCTTCCCGCGGGGCCAGTCTCCGGTGTGGACGACGCGCCCGTCAGGGCGCACGAGCCGCGCGGCGAGGCCGAGGCCGTGGAGCCAGTGCGGCGCGCCGGCGCCGCGTACGATCGCCGCGGTGGAGGCGGTGTTCGCGGCGACGCAGCTGGCGGCGTGGACGCTCACCGTGCGCCACACCTCGGCGGCGGGCCGCCCGGTGCGCGGGTCGACGATGTGGTGGGCCGAGCCCGCCCCCGCGCGCCAGCGCCGGACGGCCGTGCTCGACGTGGCCAGGCCGCCGGACGCGATCGCGACCGTCTGGCCGTCCGCGTCGGACGTGGCGCGGTGGTCGTCGGTGACTCTTATCGCCCAGCCGTCGGTCGGCGCGGCGCCTGCGACGGCGAGATCGCCGCCGAGGTTCACGAGCACGCCGACTCCGGTCGCGGCGTGCGCTGCCCGGGCCGCGCGGTCGGCCGCGAGCGCCTTTGCCGTTGCGCCGAGGTCGACCGCGACTCCGGCGGGGACGCGCACGCGGCCGCCGTCGTCGTCGATCTCGATCCGGCGCCAGCCCGCGGCCGGGACGAGCCTGAACGGGGCGGGCTCGGTGCGCGACACGACGACGGAGAAGTCGGCGTCCCAGCCGAGGGCCTGCAAGGAGCCGCCGACCGTCGGATCGACGTCGCCGTGCGTGGCGGCGGCCGCCTCGATGCCGGCGGCCAGCGCCTCGCGAAGCAGCGGGCTCGCGGCGACCCAGCGGCCGCCGCTTCGCGCCAGCCGCGTCACCTCCGAGTCCTCGCGGAAGCGGCTGCAGGCCGCGTCGATCGCCCGCAGCTCGCGCGCGAGCAGCTCGAGCGCCTCCGGCAGCGCGTCCGCGTCGACCGTCGTCACCTCGGCGGTCGTGCCGAGCGCCGCGAAGCGGGCACACGGGAGCGGGCCGGTGCAGGTTGCGCTCTCGACGTCCATGGCCCCATTCCACCGGGCGGACCTAAGACGCCCCTCTGCTGCCGCTGTGAATCTCCTGTGAGCTCGCCGCGGCTACGGGCCGGCCGAGGGCAGGCGCAGGCCCCGCTCCCGCGCCGTCTCGAGGGCCTCCGGATAGCCGGCGTCGGCGTGGCGCATGACTCCGGTCCCCGGATCGGTGGTGAGCACGCGCTCGAGCCGTTCAGCCGCGTCGTCGCTGCCGTCCGCGACGACGACCATGCCGGCGTGGATCGCGTTGCCGATCCCGACGCCGCCGCCGTGATGGACGCTCACCCACGTCGCTCCCGCCGCGACGTTGACGAGGGCGTTGAGGATCGGCCAGTCTGCGATCGCGTCGGAGCCGTCGCGCATCGCCTCGGTCTCCCGGTACGGAGACGCGACCGAGCCGGCGTCGAGATGGTCGCGGCCGATGACGACGGGCGCCTTGACGGCACCGCTCCGCACGAGCTCGTTCATCGCGAGCCCCGCCTTCGCGCGGTCGCCGTAGCCGAGCCAGCAGATCCGGGCGGGCAGCCCCTGGAACGCGACCCGCTCCGGTGCGAGCTCGAGCCATCGCTGCAGCAGCGGATCGTCCGGGAACAGCGCCCGGATCGTCGCGTCGATCGCCGCGATGTCGGCCGGGTCCCCGGACAGCACCGCCCAGCGAAACGGGCCGACGCCGCGACAGAACAGCGGCCGGATATAGGCCGGGACGAAGCCCGGGTATGAGAAGGCTTCCGCTACGCCGCCGTCGCGGGCCTCACCTCGCAGGTTGTTGCCATAATCGAAAACATACGCGCCGCGGCGGACGAACTCGAGCAGCCCCTCCACGTGGCGCACGATCGAGCCGCCGGCGAGGCGCAGGTACTCCTCCGGGTCGGCGGCCCGCAGCGCCGCCGCCTCCTCGACCGAGAATCCCTGCGGGACGTAGCCGTTGAGCGGGTCGTGCGCGGCCGTCTGGTCGGTGACGAGGTCGAAGTGCTCCCCGCGCGCGGCGAGCTCGGGCACGACGTCGGCGGCGTTCCCGAGCAGCCCGACCGAGAGCGGCCGCCGCTCCGCCGCGGCCGCGCGCACCCGCGCGAGCGCGTCGTCGAGCGAGCCGGCCGCCTCGTCGAGATAGCGCGTCTCGAGGCGGCGCTCGATCCGGTGCGGATCGACCTCGACGCAGAGGATGGCGGCGCCGGCCATCGTCGCAGCCAGCGGCTGCGCGCCGCCCATGCCGCCGAGCCCGGCGGTGAGGATCGTCCGTCCGCGCAGGTCGGGCGAGCCGAAGTGCTTCTCGCCGGCCGCCGCGAAGGTCTGGTAGGTGCCCTGCAGGATCCCCTGCGTGCCGATGTAGATCCACGAGCCGGCGGTCATCTGGCCGAACATCGTCAGGCCCTCCGCCTCGAGCCGGCGGAACTCGTCCCAGGTCGCCCACTTCGGCACGAGCAGCGAGTTCGCGATCAGCACGCGCGGCGAGCTCTCGGTCGTCGTGAACACGCCGACGGGCTTTCCGGACTGGACGAGCAGCGTCTCGTCCGCGCCGAGCTCGAGCAGCACGCCGACGATCGAGCGCAGCGCCTCGTGGCTCCGCGCTGCGCGGCCGGAGCCGCCGTACACGATCAGCTCCTCCGGCTTCTCGGCCACCTCCCGGTCGAGGTTGTTCAGCAGCATCCGCAGCGGCGCCTCGGTCGACCACTGCCGCGCGTTCAGCTCGGTTCCGCGCGGCGCGCGGATCGACGAGAGGTCGCCGCACAGCGCCTCCACCCGCGCCGCCTTCGTCTCGGTCACGCTCATCGCAGCTCCCCCACTTCCGTCTGCACGGCGCCGACGAGCGACCCGTCGCGGATCGCGGCCGCCACCGCCTCGATGTCCGGCGCGAGCGTCCGGTCGTCGCGCAGGCGCGGCGAGAGCTCGCGCACCGCGGCACGCGTCGCGCGCACCCCGGCGCCCGGCTCGAGCGGCGCGTGGAACTCCACGGCCTGCGCGCCCGCGAGCAGCTCGATCGCGACCGCGCTCTCGCAGTTCGCGAGCACCTGCCAGGCCTTCAGCCCGGCCGCGTTTCCCATCGACACATGATCCTCCTGCCCCGCGCTCGTCGGGATCGAGTCCACCGACGCAGGATGACAGAGCACCTTGTTCTCGGAGACGAGCGACGCGGCGACGTACTGCGGGATCATGAAGCCGCTGTTGAGCCCGCCGTCCGACGTGAGGAAGGCCGGCAGCCCGTCGGAGAGGTTCGGATTCACGAGCCGCTCGACGCGCCGCTCGGAGATGCTCGCCAGCTCCGATACCGCCAGCGCGAGCGCGTCGAGCGCGAACGCGAGCGGCTGGCCGTGGAAGTTTCCGTTCGAGACGAGTGCGTCGTCTTCGACGAGCACGAGCGGGTTGTCGGTCGCGGCGTTCAGCTCGACCGAGACGGTGTAGGCGACGTAGTCGAGCAGGTCGCGCGACGCCCCGTGCACCTGCGGCGCGCAGCGCAGCGAGTACGCGTCCTGGACCTTGTCGCACCAGCGGTGCGCCTCGATGATCGAGGAGCCGTCGAGCAGCCGGAGGACATTCGCCGCGGCGTCGCCCTGGCCGCGCAGCGGGCGCAGCGCGTGGATCTGCGGCAGGAACGAGGTGCGCGACCCCTGCAACGCCTCGAGCGACTGCGCGCAGGCGAGATCGGCGGCGCGCGCGAGCCGCCGCGCCCGCACGAGCCCGAGCGCCGCGAAGGCGGTCATGAACTGGGTCCCGTTGATGAGGGAGAGCCCCTCCTTCGCCGCCGGCCTGATCGGCTCGAGCCCGACGCGCGTGAGCGCCTCGAACCCCGGCAGGCGCTCGCCCTCGACGAATGCCTCCCCCTCCCCGACGAGCGGCAGCGCGAGGTGCGCGAGCGGCGCCAGATCGCCGGAGGCGCCGACCGAGCCGCGGCTCGGCACGACCGGAACCACGCCCCGGTCGAGGCAGGCGAGCAGCAGCTCGACCGTCTCGATCCGCGCGCCGGAGTTGCCCTTGGCGAGCGTGTTCGCGCGCAGCAGCATCGCTGCGCGCACGACCTCGGCGGGGTAGGGCTCGCCGACGCCGCATGCGTGCGAGCGGAGCAGCCGCAGCTGCAGCTCTTCGGTCAGCTCCTCGGGGATCGTCTTCGAGACGAAGCGACCGAAGCCGGTGTTGACGCCGTACGTGTGCTCGCTCGAGCCGTGCGCGGCGCGCTCGACCAGCTCGCGGGCGGCGCGCATCTTGCCGCGCGCGGCTTCGGTGAGCGCGACCGGCGCGCGGTCGACGGCGACCTCCCACACCTCGCCGACCGTCAGGTCGTCGCCGGTGAGGCCGATCGCCGTACGCTGGGCCACCCGACGAGTCTAGTGCCCCTTCCGGCAATGAAGGCCCACTTCTGGTCCGCATCACTGGAAGGGCACTCACGCGGCTCTTCCGGCGCCCCGGCTAGTGTCGAGGACGAGTGTCCAGAGGCGACGCCTCCCTCCTCCGCGTGCGCGCCCTCTTCCTGCTGCTCGGAGTGTCCGAGTCGGCGTTCGTCCCGTTCATCCCCTTGCTGCTCGACGATCGCGGTCTCGACCCGCAGGGGATCGGCGCGGCGCTCGCGCTGATGTCGGCGGTCGGCTTCGCCTCGGGGCCGGTCTGGGGCTATCTCGCCGATCGCGTGATCGGGCGCGAGCGCACGCTCGCGCTCTGCCTCACCGGCACCGTCGCCGGCGCGCTGCTGCTCGCGTTCGCGCACGGCGAGGCGGCGCTCTCGCTGACCGGCTCGGTCGCCTGGTTCTTCCGCTCCCCGAACAGCGCCCTCGCCGACGCGCTGGCGCTCGACCGGCTCGGACCTCACCGCCGCGACGCGTACGGCAGCGTCCGGCTGTGGATGAGCGCGTCGTTCGCCGTGGGTGCGATCGCCTGGGGCGCGGTGATCGAGGTGGGCGGCATCCGCCTGATGGCGCCGCTGTACGCGGCCTGCACAGCACTGAACGCGCTGCTCGTGATGCTCGTGTTCCGCGGACGCTGGCCGCGCCCGCTCGCGGCCGACGCCGCCACCCGGTCGTTGCGCGCCGTCGTCGCGACCCCCGCGTTCGTGCTGTTCCTCTTCGCGCTCTTCCTGTCCTTCGCGCCGTACAGCGCCGCGTACAACTTCGCCGCCGTCCGGATCGCCGCCCTCGGCGGCGGCGCCGTCTTCGTCGGTCTCGCCGCCGGCCTCCAGGCCGCCGCCGAGGTGCCGAGCATGATCGCGACCACGAGGCTCGCGCAGCGGCTGCGACCCGCGCACGTCTTCGCCGCCGGAGCGGCGTTCTCCGTGATCGTGTACGCGGTCTGGGCCGTCGTCGCCGACCCGGCCGCGCTCGCCGCGATGCGGGTCGTCGGCGGCGTGGGGTTCGGTCTGACCTCGGTGGCGATGGTCGTGATCGTCGACGAGCTCGTCCCCGTGAGCCTCCGCGCCACGGGACAGGCCGCCGCCAAGGCGGTCTCGATGGGGTTCGCGCCCGTGGTGGGCCTGTTCGGAGGCGGCCTCGTCTACGGGTACCTCGGGGCGCCGTCGCTGTTCGTCGTCGCGGCCTTCCTCACGGTGCTCGCGGCGATCGCCGTGCGGTCGGCCGAGACGGCTCAGCTACGGACGGTCGAGCACACGTAGCTCGAGCACACGCGAGGCGTCGAAGCCCGGAATGCGCAGGAGCGCCCCGGCCGCTGCGGCCGCCGCACCCCCCGGCATCAGCCCGACGAGCTCGGAGCCCGCGATCTCCACGCCGCGCGCGGCTGCCTCCCGCTCGATCGCCGCCACGAGCTCGTGCAGCGGTGCCGCCTGCCAGTCCTCCACGTTCATGCTCACCTGCGCGTGGCCCGCGCGCTGCAGCCCGAGCCCGAGCGCGCGAACGCCGGGAAAGCCTCCGTCTCGCTCGCGGACGGCGCGCGCGATCGCGCGCGCCGCCTCGACGTCCGCTCCGGCGAGATTGACGTTGAAGGCGATCAGCGGCGGCCGCGCGCCGACGATCACGCCGCCGGCCGCGGGGTCGAGGCGTCGCGGCCCGAAGTCGGGTACGAGCTCGCCCGCGTCGATGCGCCGCTGCAGCTCCTCCGGGCCGCCGCGCCGGTAGAACGCGGGGCCGCGCCCGGGTGCGAGCTCCGCATAGAGGAACACCGGCAGTCCGAGCTCGTCGCCGACACGGCGCGCGAGCTCGATCGCCGCTGCACGGGCGCGCTCCGCGTCCGCCCCGCGCAGCGGCACGAGCGGAACCACGTCAACGGCGCCGATCCGCGGGTGCGCACCCTCGTGGCGGCGGAGGTCGATCCGCTCGCGCGCGCAGGCGATCGCAGCGAGCAGCGCCTCGGTGAGCTGCTCCTCGTCTCCGACGAGCGTGAACACCGAGCGGTGATGATCCGCGTCGGCGTGGACGTCGAGCAGATCGGCGTGCTCCGACAGCGCCGCACCGATCGCGGCGAGCACGGCCGCGTCCCGCCCCTCCGAGAAGTTCGGGACCGCTTCGAGCGGCAGGTGCATGGCCGGAGCCTACGTCTCGGCAGCGAGCACGCGTGCGCACTCCGCACACACCTGCGGCGGCACGAGTCCCAGCCGCATCCCGAGGTAGAACACCCGGCAGCCCACGCAGAGGCCGAACGCCGCCTCGAGCGACGCGAATACCGCGAGCACCGCGACGAGCGCAAGCGCGGCGGTGTGCGCGCCGACGGCGAACCACAGCAGCGTCGCCGTCACGGTGAACGCCGCGCCGACCGCCTGCGCGAACCGCTTCGCCGGGCCGGGCGAGTAGCGGTGACGCACGTGCAGGCGGGGCGTGACCACCCGCGTCGCCAGCAGGCCGAGCGGGCTCAGCGTCGGCCCGGTCAGCGCGCGTGCGACGAAGCCGTACGCGAGCACCGGCAGCAGCCGGCCCTGCTGGAATGCGACCGTGAGCACGGCGAGCAGCGCGACCGATCCCGCCACGAGCCGCGCCGAGGTCTCGTTGACCGGGTTCGGGAACGCGAAGAGGCGGGCCATACTTCAAAAAAGATACCACTCATGACCGCCGGCCGGCCGTCGTACCGCTCGCTCGCGTCGCTCCAGCGGGACACGGCCCGTTGCCGGGCGTGCGCCGAGGCGGGCTTCCCGCTCGAGTCCCTGCCCGTGCGGGCGCCGTACGCGGGGCAGCGCGCGTACCTGTTCGGGCAGGCGCCCGGCGTCGTCGAGGGCGAGGAGCGACTGCCCTGGCGCGGGCGCGCCGGCCGGACGCTGCGCCGCTGGCTCGAGCTCGACGAGACGGCGTTCTACGCGACCTTCTACTGCGCGTCGGTGACCCGCTGCTACCCCGGCCGCGCACCGTCGGGGCGCGGCGACCGCACGCCGACACCCCGCGAGCGGGAGCTCTGCGCGTTCTGGCGCGACCGGGAGCTCGCGCTGCTCAGGCCCCGGCTGATCGTCACCGTCGGCGGCATCGCGCTGCGCGCCATGCTCGGCCGGGCCGAGCTGACGCCGTGCGTCGGTGAGCGCTTCGAGCGCCGCGGCGCGGTCGTCGTCCCGCTCCCGCATCCGTCCGGCGCGAGCGGCTGGCTCAACGTTCCCGCGAACCGCGAGCGGCTGGGGCGCTCGCTCGCGCTGCTCCGGGACGAGCTCTAGGGGCGGAGCAGCATCCCGACGCTGCCGCTGTCCTCCGTGCGGAAGCCGTACTCCTCGTAGAGCGGCCGGCCGGAGGGCGTCGCCACGAGCGCGACGATCGTGCGACGGGACGCGCGGGCGAGCAGCCGCTCGAGAATCGCGCGGCCGACGCCGTGACGCTGCTGTCCGGGGAGGACGATCATGTCCCAGATCGTCGCGTAGAGCGCACCGTCGTCGAGCAGGCGGCCGATCCCGACGAGCTCGCCCTCCTCGCGCGCGACGACGTTCCACGTCCCGTCGAGCGCGGCCTGCAGCTCCGCGTCGTGCACGGGCGGCGGCACCCAGCCGACGGCCTCGCGGAAGCGGCGATACTCGGCGGCCGCCAGCCGGACGCCTTCCTCGAGCTCGAGCACAGCCGCAGCCTACGGCGGGAACGGGCGCCGCGGCTAGATTTCTTCGGTGCCGCCCCGCTATCGCTCCACCTTCGGCCGGCTGCTCGGCTTCCTCCGCCCCTATCGCACGGGGCTCTCGGTCTCGGTCGTGCTCGCCGTCGGCTCGCAGGCCGCGCAGGTCGCCCTCATCTGGGTGACGGGCCGCAGCGTCATCGACGAGGCGCTGCTACGCCACGACACGCGCCGGCTCTGGGTCTCCGTGGTCGTGATCGTCGCGCTCGGCGTCGTCCGCGCCGGGCTGATGCTCGGGCGCAGGATCATCTCGGGCCGCCAGGCGCTCGACGTCGAGATGGACATGCGCAGCGGCCTGTACGCGCACCTCGTACGGCTGTCGTTCGGCTTCTACGACCGCCACCAGACGGGCCAGCTGATGTCGCGCGCGACCGTCGACCTCCAGGGCGTGCGCTTCTTCCTCGGCTACGGGCTGATCTTCTTCTTCCAGAACGTCCTGACCGTCATGTCGGTGACCGTCGTCCTCTTCTTCTTCGAGTGGAAGCTCGCGCTGATCGCGCTCGCGATCACGCCGCCGCTCATCGTCTTGGCCTACCGCTACAGCCACGTCGCGCACCCGACGCTGCGCGACGTGCAGCAACGGCTTGCGGACGTGGCGACCGTCGCCGAGGAGAACATCGTCGGCGTCCACGTCGTCAAGGCGTTCGCGCAGGAGCCATCCGAGGAAGAGAAGTTCCAGCGGCGCTCGGAGCTCGTGTTCGAGCAGACGCTGAAAGCGAACCGCCAGCGCGCGACCTACGTGCCGCTGATCTCGTTCGTGCCGCTGCTCGCCCAGGCGGGCGTGCTGCTCGCCGGCGCACGCATGGTCACCGACCATTCGCTCACGCCGGGCAGCTTCGTCGCCTTCAACCTGTATCTGGCGATGCTCGTGACGCCGCTGCGCTCGCTCGGGATGTGGATCGGCCAGGCGCAGCGCGCGACCGCCGCCGGCGAGCGCATCTTCCAGGTCCTCGACGAGCCGGAGGAGGTGTCGGACCGGAGGGGCGCGGTCGAGCTCCCCGACGGCGACGGCGCGATCCGCTTCGAGGGCGTCACGTTCGGGTACCTCGAGGGGCGGCCGGTGCTCCGTGACATCGACCTCGACGTTCCCGCCGGACGGACGCTCGCGCTGATCGGCCACACGGGCTCCGGCAAGACGACGTTGACGGCGCTCGTGCCCCGCTTCTACGACGTGACCGCCGGCCGGGTGACCATCGACGGGCTCGACGTGCGCGAGGTGTCGCTCTCCTCGCTCCGCCGCGCGATCGGCGTCATCTCGCAGGACCCCTTCCTGTTCTCCGCCAGCGTACGCGAGAACATCGCCTTCGGGCGCGGCGACCTGTCGCAGGAGGAGGTCGAGCGCGTTGCCCGCGCCGCGCGGGCGCACGAGTTCGTCGAGCAACTGCCGCAGGGGTACGACACGGTGATCGGCGAGCGCGGCATCACCCTCTCCGGCGGCCAGCGCCAGCGGATCGCCATCGCACGTGCGCTCGCGGTCGACCCGCGCATCCTCATCCTCGACGACGCGACCGCGTCGGTCGACGCGACGACGGAGGCGCACATCCGCACCGGCCTGCGCAAGGCGATGCGGGGGCGGACGACGTTCATCATCGCGCATCGCCTCTCCACGATCGCGCTCGCCGACGAGATCGTCGTCCTCGACGACGGGCGAATCGCCGCGCGCGGAACGCACGACACGCTGCTCGAGTCGAGCGCCGTCTACCGCGAGATCTACGAGCACGGGCTGCTCGAGCGGCGGTTCACCGATGCCGTCGAGGCGCGCGGCGCCGTCAAGGACGTCGCATGAAGGTGCACCAGCCGGGGAGCTCGCTCATGCAGCAGCGGGGCGCGCAGGTCGACGACTGGTCCTGGGGGAAGACCCGCCGCCGCCTCGGTCTGCTCTGGCGGCTGACGACGCCCTACCGCGGCCGCACCGCGTTCTCGGTCGTCTCCCTGCTCACGGCGACCGCGACGGCGCTCGCTCCGCCCTACCTCGCGAAGTACGCGCTCGACGACGCAGTCGCCGGGCACGACGGCGGCCGCCTCTACCTCGTCGTCGGCATCTTCGTCGCGGCCGGGCTCGCGAACTGGGGCATGACATACGTCGAGACGTACTTCACCGGCTGGATCGGCGAGCGGATCCTCGCCGATCTGCGCTTGCGGCTGTTCGGGCATCTGCAGCGCCTCTCGCTCGGCTTCTACGAGCGCAACCGCGCGGGCGTGATCATCAGCCGGCTCACGAACGACGTCGAGGCGATCGACCAGCTCGTCACGGACGGCGTCACGACGCTCACGCAAAGCACGCTCACGCTGCTCGGAACCGGTGTGATCCTGTTCGTGCTCGACTGGCGCCTCGCGCTCGCGACATGCGCAGTGCTGCCGCTGATGAGCCTTGCGACGGCGCTGTTCCGTTCGCGCACGGCGCGTGCCTACGCGGCCGTGCGCGAGCGGCTCGGACTGGTCACGGCGACGCTCGCCGAGGACATCGCGGGCATGCGCGTCGTGCAGGCATTCACCCGCGAGCAGGCCGCCTACGCGAACTTCCGGCATGTTGCCCAGCGCTATCGCGAGTCGAACATGCAGACGGTCGTTCTGAGCGGCATCTACTTCCCGGTCGTCGACCTGCTCTCGTCGGCCGCACTGGCCGTCGTCCTCGGCTACGGCGGCCATCTCTACTTCAACGGCTCGCTGACGCTCGGCACGCTCTTCGCCTTCATGCTCTACGTGCAGAACTTCTTCGACCCGGTGCAACAGCTCTCGCAGCTCTACAGCACGTTCCTCTCGGCCACCGCGGCCCTCGACAAGATCATCGGTCTGCTCGACGAGGAGCCCGAGGTGGTCGACCGGCCGGCGGCGCAGGAGCTGCCGCCGATCGCGGGTCACGTGCGCTTCGAGGGCGTCCGCTTCGCCTACGGGCGCGGCGGCGAGGTTCTGCACGGCCTCGACCTCGACGTGGCCGCGGGTACGACGGTCGCGCTCGTCGGCCACACGGGCGCGGGCAAGTCGACGATCGCGAAGCTGCTCGCTCGCTTCTACGACCCGACTGCCGGACGGATCACCGTCGACGGCTTCGATCTGAGCGAGGTCACGCAGCAGTCGCTGCGGACACAGCTCGGCGTCGTGCCGCAGGAGGGCTTCCTCTTCGCCGGGACCGTTGCCCAGAACATCGCGTTCGGGAAGACGGATGCGACAGAGGGCGAGATCGTTCGCGCAGCACAGACCGTCGGTGCGCACGAGTTCGTGCTGCGCCTGGAGAACGGCTACGAAACAGAGCTCGGCGAGCGGGGCTCGCGCCTCTCGCTCGGCCAGCGTCAGCTCGTCGCGTTCGCACGTGCGCTGCTCGCGGATCCGCGCATCCTCATCCTCGACGAAGCGACGTCGTCCGTCGACATCGGCACGGAACGGAAGATCGAGCAGGCGCTGCGCGTGCTCCTCGCCGATCGCACCGCATTCATCATCGCGCACCGCCTCTCGACCATCCGCGACGCCGACCTGATCGTCGTGCTCGAGCACGGCCGGGTTGTCGAGCAGGGCTCGCACGAGGAGCTGCTCGCCCGCCGCGGCCTCTACACGTCGCTCTACGGCGACTGGGCCGCTGAAGTGGCGTAGCGGCTCCACGCCTCGGCCATCGCGATCCGCTGCTCGATCGTCGGATGGTTCTCGAGCAGGAGGTACTCCCATGTCGACGGGTTCGGCTCGTCGAGCGTCGTCGGGACGAAGCGCTCGAAGAGCGCCGTCGCGGCGGCGGGGTCACGCGTCGCCTGGAGCGCTTCCCAGTCGGCCTCGGCCTCCATGTGTCGCGAGATCGCGTTCTGCAGCGGGAGCGCGAGCAGGTCGAGCACGACGATCGCGAGCAGGGCGAGGGGAACCGCCTCGGGCCTGCCCATGCCGCCGCGACGCCGGGTGAGGCGAGCGACGACGAATGCTCCCGGAAACGCGAGGAGCGCGTACCAGCCGATGTCCTTCCACAGATGCCGACGCTCGAGATGCCCGAGCTCGTGCGCGACGACAACGCGCAGCTCCGGCTCCGTGAAGCGTCCGTCGAGCAGCGTGTCCCAGAGGACGACGCGCCGGCTGGGGCCGAGACCGGTGGCCTCCGCGTTCGGCAGCGCAGTCACGTCGTGGACGGGCTCGACGACGATCGGCGTGTGCTGGACGTGCTCGGTCTTCTCGAGGACACGCGCCTGCGCCACAAGCCGCGCATCGTGCAGCGGGTGCGTGGTGAGCAGGTACGGGGTCACGAATGCGGACAGGGCGACGAGCCCGACAAACACCGGAGCGGCCGGCAGCCACCACCAGCCGCCGACGAGGCGCGCGAACCCCATCACGATCAGGAGCGCGAGGCAGAGGAGCACGAACTGGCTCCCGAGCGCGAGCCAGTTGCCGAAGGCGGACGCGAGGTAGCCGACGCGGGTGAGGTGATGGCGACGCTCCCACCAGAGGCTGAGGACGCCGAACGGCAGCTGCGAGATCCAGACGAGCGCGAAGCCGATCATCCCGAGCAGCATCCCCGTCCCGATCGGCCCGGCCGCCGACTCGCGCGCGAACCGTCCGCCCCGCCACGCGTACAGGCTGAACACGACGAGCTGCGTCAGCTCGGCGAGCGCCCAGTCCAGCGTCGTGAAGCGGCCGAACGAGGAGGCGGCGCGCAGCTGGGCGGCGGGAAAGAGCTGCCGCACGTCGACGTGCGGCAGCCGAAGCGACGACGGCACCTGCGAGCCCCAGAGGAAGTACGCGGCCGCCGACCACACTGCCGCGAGGACCACGAGCAGCGCGAGGCGGCCCGCTGCTCTCGCGGTCACGGCTCGTCGAACGCGGCGAGCTGCTCGGCGGCACCTTCGAGCGGACTCGCATGCGGATACACGTCCGTCAGGAGCAACCCGTAGGCGTTCACCTGCGCGTCGTAGCGGAGCGCGTACGCCATCAGGTTCCGCAGACCCCACGGCGCGCTGCCCCTCGCGAGCGCGGCGAACCAGGTGAGGAAGCCGGCGACGACGAGTCCCCAGCCGAGCGCTCCGTTCACGATCGCCGCCGGGAGCACGAGCACGATCCGGAAGCCGGTCTTCCAGCGGTTCTGGCGCGCAGGCGCCGGGAGCTCGAGGTCGAGCGGGTACGTGCCGGCGCGGCCGCCGAACGCGGGGAACGGGTTCGCCGCGAGAGAGGCGAACGCGTAGACGTGCAGGCGGTAGCGCACGAACCCCGACAGGAAGCGGTGCAGCGACGCGGCAGGCGTCCCGCGCACGAGCGTCACGAACCAGTTCGCGATCGCAGCGAACACGGCCGCGACGCCCCAGAGCGTCAGCCAGATGATGTGCGGCAGCGCGAGCAGGATGCGGAAGAAGACGGTGACGCGCGACCGGTGCAGGTCGTGCGCGTCGCCGACGAGCCGGACCACGTGCTCGGGCGGGCGCTCGACGCCGGCGAGCATCGCCGTCGGATCGGCGTTCGGGTAGCGGTCGGTGACGAACAGCAGGTAGGCCGCCACCTGCGCGCTGTAGCCGATGCCGTACGCGCCGGCGTCGCGCAGCCCCTTCGGCATGCGCCCGCGGACGAGGCTCGCGAACCAGCCGAGGATCGCGCACGCTCCGACGAGCGCGCCGCCGCCGCCGAGGCTGCTCGAACGGTGGCTGCCGTACAGGAAGCGAACGCCGCCCGAGCCGCCGAAGGCGGACGAGAGCAGCAGCGCAGGCAGGGCGAGGAAGATGCGCACGAGCGTCTTCCAGCGGGCCTGCGCCGCCGGCTCCGGGAGCCTCACGTCGATCGTGTACGTGCCCTCTTCGCCGTTGAACGGCGGGTACGGATTCGCAGCGAGGGCGAGATACGAGCTCAGATGGACCTGGTAGCGGACGTACGAGCACATGAAGCGGTGCAGCCCCGCGGGCGGGCGTCCGCGGACGAGCGTCGCGGCCCAGGTGACGACCGCCAGCAGGATCGTGAGCAGCGTCCAGAGGAAGAGCCAGATCAGATGCGGAATCGCGAGCAGGAGCCGGAGGAAGACGGTGAGCCTGCTCCGAGCGAGGTCGTCCTCGACGACGAGCTGCACCGGATGAGCATCCATGGGACGAGTGATGACAGGTCGGCCGGACGTTGACAACCGGCGCGACGCAGGCGGAGACCGCCGCGACCGCTACGCGCGGATGTCGACCGGGGTTCCGGCCGGGGTGAGCGCGAACAGCCTGCGCATGTCGTCGTTCGCGAGCCGGATGCAGCCGTGCGAGACGGCCCTTCCGATCGCACCGGGCTCGTCGGTGCCGTGCAGCGCGATCGGTCCGCCCTGCACCCAGTCGCGCAGGACGTCGGAATGCCCCGAGATGCCGAGCGCGGCCACCCCGAACGGGCCGTTCGGGTCGTCCAGCACAAACCGCTCGTCGACGAAGTAGCGCCCCGTCGGCGTCGGCGTCTCGGGTGCGCCGACCGTGACGCGCGCCCGGAACACGGGCTTCCCGGCCCTGAAGGCGACGAGCCGTCGAGTGGAGAGCTCGACGACGATCCGCGACCGGACGGCGAACGCGGCCACCGACCCGGCTGCGACCCAGCCCGTACGCCCGTTCGGGAAGGTCGGCACCTGCACCCGGTACCAGGCAACCGCGCAGCGCGGGCCGACGCGTGCGCCGACGACGCCGAGCGTGGTCGGGTAGCCGTTCAGGTCGATCTTCGGGAAGCGCCCCAGCACGCGCCCACGCCCGGGTTGGGCACGGACGACCGCGAGCGTGCGGACGGTGACGGCGTACGAGCGCCCGCCCGTCGGCGCGAGCGAGCCGGCCGTCGCGCACGAGACGCGCGCGCGCCCCCGCTTCGAGACGGCGACCGGAGCGGCGCGACGCATCTGATGCGACGGCGCCGACGTAGCCGCAGTCGCACCACAGCCGACGAGGAGGATCGCAACCCCCACACCCGCGCCGCCGCGAAGTAGCGCGGCAACTCGCCACCTCCAAGCCTCCCCCATGTGACCAGGGATGGTGGCATACGGGCGCGCCCCGGTCGAGGGCCGCGAGGCCCCGAAACGCAACTTGCGATCAACGATCTGAACGTGCTTCCGCTCGGAGACCCCTGCCGTTGGGTGGAGCTCGGGTCCTCTGTTAGGCTCGCCTCAGCCGCCCGACACGACCCACGGAACGCATTGCCGCCGACTCTCCGAGTTGATCTCACGCCCACCATGCACGGGCTGATCGAGCGCGCGTCGTGAGCGCGCCGTCGCTCACCGTCGAGGTCGCCTCGGCGCTCGAGGCTGCCGGCGTTCGCGATTCGCACAGCGAGGCCGGTGCAATCATCGAGGCGGCCGGCGGCGACCGCGACACGACGCTCGTGCTCGCCGCACGGCGAATCAGCGGGTCGCCCCTTGCTCTTCTCACGGGCCGCACGACGTTCATGGGCCTCGAGCTCCTCGTCGAGCAAGGTGTGCTCGCACCGCGTGAAGAGACCGAGCTGCTCGCAAACGTCGGCGTGACGCTCGTGCGCGAGGTCGCCGACGCGACCGGCACGGCGCGCGCTGTCGACATCGGCTGCGGCGCCGGCAACCTTGCCTGCGCGATCGCTGCGGCCGTCCCGCAGTGCGAGGTCTTCGCAGCGGATGTCGCGACTGCGGCCGCGGTGCTGACCAGGCGCAACGCCGAACGGTTGGGACTCGGCGCGCGTGTGCACGTCTGCGAGGGCGACCTGTTCGAGGCGGTCGCGGGACTCGATCTCGAGCGCACGGTCGACGTCGTCGTGTGCAACCCGCCGTACATCTCGACCGGGAGGCTCAGTCGCGACCGCGCGACACTGCTCGAGCACGAGCCGCGTGAGGCGTTCGACGCCGGACCGCTCGGGATCTCGATTCTGCAGCGGGTGATCCGAGACGCGCCCGAATACCTGAAGGCCGGCGGCTGGCTCGCGCTCGAGGTCGGTGCCGGTCAGGCGCGCTTCGTCGAGACGATGTTCGTGCGCGCAGCCGCCTACGACCCCGTCCTCACTGCGGCGGATGCCGACGGCGAGCCGCGCGTCGTCTACGGCTGCGTCCGGTAGCAGATTGACCGGGGCCCGGGAGGCCCTTCGGGCCTGGACGTGGCCGCGGACGGGGCTGGCCGTCGTCCTCGCGGCCTCCTTCGGGCTCGCGATTCTCTGGCTCGCCCGCTTCCGCTTCGGCTACGGCACCGACTGGGACGAGTCCGGTTACATGGCGCGCGGGCTCAACGATGCGCATGCCCTCGTCGCCGGCGGCCCGCTCAAGCTGCTCTGGGAGTACGAGAAGCAGGGCGTCGAGGCGCCGCTCGTCTCGCTCATGGACGTGCCGATCAACGCGGTGTTCGGCCTCGGGGTCTTCCAGAGCCTGCTGCTGATGCCGATCCTGGCGGTGTTGCTCGGGCTTGCGACCTTTGCGCTCGCACGGCAGGTGGTCTCGGAATCGTGGGCGCTGCTCGCCACGCTCGTCGTCGCCGCGATGCCGGTCGTCTCGGATTACAGCCGGGAGTTCGTCTTCGCCGTGCCGGCGGCGCTCTTTTTCACCGCCACGCTCTGGGCGTTGCTCCGCTCCGACAGGCTTCGCCGTCCTCGCTGGGTCTGGGCGGCCTCCGTATTCGTCGGCTTCATGCTCCTGTCGCGAACGATGACGGTGTCGTTTCTCCCGGCGATCGCACTCGTCGCGCTGGGCCAGCTCTTTGCGATCCGGGAGGAGCGGAGACAGCGCGCTCTGCGCCTGCTCGCCGGGGCGGGCATCGCGACGTTCGTCGCAGCGTCGTGGTTCCTCCACAACTGGAGAGGTGTCCTCGACTACCTTCGCTCGACCGGGTACGGAAGCGCAAAGGGCCAATACGGCGAGGCGTACCCCGTCCTCTCGTGGAACTTCTGGTCGAAGGAGTTGGGCCTCATCCTCAACCAGACCTACCTTCCGCTCGGCGCGGCGCTCGCGGCATGCTTCCTCGCCGCGCTCGCGGTCCTTCTCGTCCGCAGACGACGGCGGCCCGGCGCCGTGCTGAGACTCGACATGCTCGGCGGCCCGGTGTTCGCGCTGACCGTGTCGGTCGGCGAGGGCTATCTCGCGCTGACGTCGTCGACGAACGAAGGCACGGCTTTCGCGCTCCCGTTCCTTCCCGCCCTCGTGATCCTCGCCGTCGTCGCGGTCGCGCGGCTGCGGGCACGGCCGCTGCAGGTGGCACTCGCCTCCGCGCTTGCACTCGTCAGCATCGGCAACCTCGTCATGAAGAGCGGATCGGGCGGCCCCCTCGCCACGGTGCGGTCGACGTCGGTGCCGTCGCTCGGCACCGTCTCCGTCACCGACGGGCGCGGCCTCACCCAGCTCTACGCGTTCCAATCGGGCTACCCCGTCCCCTCACCCGACACGCCGCTGCCTGCCCTCCACCGTCGCTGGCTGCCCTTCGACCGCGAGATGACCGGCTGGATGACCGGGTACGCGAAGAAGCATGACGAGCGCGCCTACGTCCTCACCGCGACCAGTCACCAGTACACGAACCAGACGTGGATCTCGCTCGCCGACGCTCTCTGGTACCACGCGAACGTCTTCGCGCTCTGGATCGGACCGGGGATACCCGGTGAGACCGTCGCGCAATACCGTGCCGCGCTCGCCTCCCACCCGGCCAACTTCGTCGAGATCACCTCCAGCGACGGGCCGGTCCGGCCGCAGGAGTTCGACCACACACGTGTCGAGGCCGCGGCCACGTCGCTCGGCTTCCGCAAGGTCAAGACCTTCCGGATGCCCGACGGCTCCCTCCTCTGGCTCTGGTGGAAGCCGGTCGCGCTCCAGCGCCTGCCCGCGTAGCGATCGCCGTCGCGGGCACGCATGGAGGCCCGACGGCCGCAGCGGTCGAGCCTCCATCGAGGGTCAGTCGGTCAGCGGTCGGCATCTGGCACCGGGACCGAATCCGCTCGTTAGTGTGCCTTCGACCCGAGCCCCGCGGCCCTGAGCATGGATCGACGGCACGGCGGGCGTCACCGGACGAACGAGGGGTGTTGCCCGCGACGAAACGAGGGCGTGGCGGCGCGGCCCGCCCTCCTATGATCGGTGGGTGGTCGCCTCGGAAGGGATCTCGCGCGAGGCGGTCGGTCGGCAGCGGGCGCGACCAGGGCGGACCCTCACCCTGCAGGCGATCGCGGCGCTCACCGTCGCCTACCTCATGCTGGCCCCGGGCGGCGGCTGGAACACGGACGCCCATTACGCGCTCATCAGGGCCCTGGCCGACGGAACACCGACGATCGACGCGACACGCCACGAGGTCGGCGCCACCCGTGACATCTCCATCATCAACGGCCACTACTACAGCGCGAAGTCGCCCGGACTGGCCTTCGCGACGTTGCCGGCCTACCTCCTCGTAAAGGCGGCGGGAGGCGCGAAGCCCGTCGCGGGCAGGCCGGTGGCCGAAGCGAGGCAGCTCTGGTACCTGACGATCTGGGGGGCGGTCCTACCCGCCGTGATCCTGCTCCTGCTCGTCTACTTCGTCTCCGACCGGCTCGAGCCCGGATACGGGACGGCCGCGGCCGTCACGCTCGGAGTCGGGTCGATGGTCCTCCCGTTCGCGACGCTGTTCTTCTCGCACAGCCTCTCCTGCATGCTCGTGTTCGCCGCGTTCGCGGTGCTCTGGCGCGAGCGCCGCGGGCCTGCGCGTCAGTCGCTCGTGCTCGCGGCCGGGCTGCTCGCCGGCCTCGCCGCCACCACCGACTTCCCCGACGCCGTTCCCGGGGCGATCGTCGGGCTGTACGTGCTGGCCCGGCAGCAGCGCGTCCGGCGCGTCGCGGCCTACGGCGCGGGCGCGCTGCTCGGCGGGCTGCCGACGCTCCTGTTCAACGAGTGGGCCTTCGGGTCGCCCTTCACGTTCCCGTACGCGAACGTCAGCCTGCCCGGCGTCAGCCACGCGAACAGGGCCGGCCTCTACGGCGTCACCCTGCCCAGCCTTCACGCCGCCGCGGAGCTCCTCTTCGCCCCGATCGGCCTCCTCACCCTCATGCCGGTGCTGATACTCGGAGCCGTCGGAGTGGTGTTCATCCACCGGAGCGGGCACAAGGCCGAGGCACGCCTCATCGGCGCGGTCGCAGCCGGAACCTTCCTCGTGATCTCCGCCTACAACGGAGGCGATACGGCGACGAACGGGGCTCTGGGAGGCGGCACGCCGGGACCGAGGTTCCTCATGCCGATGCTCCCGTTCCTCGCCCTTGGCATCGCGGCGGCCTACAGGCGCCTTCCCGTGACGACGCTCGCGCTCGCGGTGGCGTCGGCCGTGCAGATGGTCGTCATCACCATGACGAGCCCGGTCAACGCGCCCGACGTCAGCTGGTACCACACCTTCGCGAAGCGCGTGTTCACACGGACCGTGCTCGACTTCGTCGGCTGGCAGGCGATCGGGCTGCTCGTGTTCGTCGCCGCGCTCGGAGCCGGCGTGCGCATCGCCGTCGCGGCGACGGCGCGACCGGGGACGTCGCCGCGGGACGTCGCAACCGGCGTCCTCGCCTTCGGCGGGTGGCTCCTGTTCCTGTTCCGCGGGCCGGCGCTCCTAAACGGCCACGCGCTCGGCAACGGCGAGGTGGCCGTGTTCCTCTTCGCCGCAAGCCTCGCGCTCGTCGCCGCGCTGGCGCCCCGGATCGTCGTCGCGCGTCCTGGACGGGCGAAGCCCGCCGTCGGCCCGCCGATGGACGCGTAGGCGGGTCTACGCGGCGAACGCGTCCGCGGGCGCCCGGATCCGCGCGGCGACGGCAAGGACGGGAAGCGTGCCGTAGCGGAGCGTGCGGGCGGCGAGCGGCAGCGCGAGCTCGTGCAGTGCCGTCCAGCGCAGCTCGTATTCGTCGCGCAGTCGTGGCGGCAGGATCTGTGTCGTCGCGAGCCGGTGCGCGGGCGCGAGAATCCGCAGCGGCACCGGCAGCGGCGCCGCGAGGATGACCGAGGCGACCTCGCGCGCGGGGGGCGTGACGGTGATCGTGCCGCTCGCGAGCTGCGCGTCGACGTACTCCCGGAACTCGCGGTAGGAGCGAGGCAGGACGCGTGCGGGGGTCCCGAACAGCTCGGCGACGACGTTCATCTCCCGGTGGTATCGCTCCGTCTCGGCAGCGGTCAGCGGCTGGACGAACTGCTGGTAGGCGGCAAGCGAGCTGTGCACGAGGGTCGCGTGCACCCACAGCATCAGGTCGGCGTCCGACGCCGAGTAGGGCGTCCCGGCCGGGAAGGGGCCGAGCCTGGTCGGCGTCGTGCCGCGGACGCGCTCGTGGGCTCGGCGGACGGCGGCTCCGGCCTGCTCCGCCTCGGCCTTGTCTCCGAAGGCGATCAGGTAGAGGGCGCGGACCGTCCGGACCAGCCGGCGCCAGAGGTCGCGGTCGTAGCCGGAGTGCTCGACCACACCGCAGGCGACGAGCGGGTGGGCGACCTGGAGCAGCACCGCGGCGCCCCCGCCCAGGAGCGGCGTCAACGGCGAGTTGCCCAGCCGACGGATGACGCTGTCCGGGGCGAAGTAGCCGTCGCGGGCCGCAAGCCGCTCCGCATGTGTCCGCGACCCGCGCCTCGACGCCCGCTCCATCCTCACCCGCGGGACTCGAGGCCCGCCAACAGGTTCCACCGCTCGTCCACGTGAGACTGGATGGAGGCGACCTGCTTCGGCGAAAGGTGGTCGAAGCGTCCCTGCGTCTCGAGGAAGTCGCTCACCGGCAGCGGGTGTCTCGGCTGGAACGTGATCCTCCATTCTCCGTGATCGCATTCGAGCAGCGGGAAGTACCGCGACTCGACGGCCAGCCGCGCCACCTCGGTGGACTGAGCCGTCGGGTATCTCCAGCCCGGCGGGCATCCACCCAGCATGTGCAGGAACCGGAAGCCCTGCACCTCGGCGGCTCTGGTCACCTTCGCCCTGAAGTCCCGCAGCATCGGCGCAGATCCCAGAGCGAGCGTCGCGACGTATGGGATCCCGTGTGCCGCCATGATCCGGTCGATGTCCTTCTTCTGCCCCGCCTTCGGGGCGCTCACCGGCGTCGTCGTCGTCCAGGCGCCCTCCGGAGTGGCGCCGGACTTCTGCACGCCGGTGTTCATGTACGCCTCGTTGTCGTTGAGGACGTAGATGATGTCTTCGTTTCTCTCTGCAGCCGCGGAGACGCCGGAGAAGCCGATGTCGCACGTCGAGCCGTCTCCGCCCCAGACGACCACGTTCGTGTCGCCGAGGCCGCGCAGCCGCAACGCGGCCTTGATTCCGGACGCCTCCGCCGCCGCAGAGGCGAACGGGGTCAGGTGGACGGAGACTCCGAAGGCGTTGACGGGCCAGATGCCGGCGATGATCGTCCAGCACGAGGCCGGTATCACGAGCACGATCTTCGACTCGGGCGCCGCGGCGGCAAGGGCTCCGAGCACGTGCCGGACGTTGATCGCGGGCCCGCAGCCGGCGCAGGCGCTGTGCCCGGGAAGGAGGAGCTTCTCCTCCGACAGGATCTCCTCCAGCCACGCGGGCATGCCTACACGCCCTCGGGAACGTAGACGGCTCCCGGCGCGCTGCCCGATCGGGTCCGGCGCAGGGCCCAGCGCAGCGTGCCGGGAGTGACATCCGTGCCGCCCAGTCCGCAGACGAAGTTCGTCGCGGCCTTCACATGCTCGAGCTCGAGAGACAGCACGTCGCAGCCGAGCGGCCCGAGGGAGCCGAAGGCAGGCGCGCGGTCGATCACCGAGACATACGACGCTCCCGCCAGGGCCGCCGAGAGCTCCGCCGCCGGGAACGGCCGGTACGTGTGGACGCGGACGACCAACAGGTCGTCGGCGCCGCCGAGAAGCTCCTGCGCCGTGTCGCCGATCGTCCCGATCGTGACCAGCGCCGTGTCCGCGCCGGGATTGCCGGTCGTCTCGAGCGCGCCGACCTTCACGCGCCGGAAGTGCGACGTGAATTCCGACGAGACCGCCTCGATGACGGCTCCGGCCCGGTCCATGGCCTCCGCGACGTTTCGCTGGAACGCGTAGTAGTCGTCCGGCGCCGGCATCGAAGAGAACGAACGGGGTCTGCTCGGGTCGAGCACCCAGTCGTCCGGTGGGAGCAGCTCCGGGATGAATGCATCGACTGCGTCCTGGTCCGGGACGTCGACGACTTCCGAGGTGTGCGAGAGCAGGAAGCCCTCGGCGCAGACCATCACCGGAAGCAGGGCCGTCTCGGCGATCCGGTAGGCGCAGAGAACGCTGTCGAGAACCTCCTGCGCCGAGGCGCAGTAGAGCTGTATCCAGCCGGTGTCTCTCTGGCTCATGCTGTCGGACAGATCCGGCTCGATGCTCCAGGGAGCGAAGAGGGCGCGGTTGACGTCGACGATGACGAGCGGGACACGCTCGCGCGATGCCCGGTGCAGCTGCTCGTGCGCGTACAGCAACCCTTGCGACGACGTCGCAGTGAACGTCCGCACGCCGGCCCGCGCGGCCGCGATGACGTATCCGAACATCGAATGCTCGCTCTCGAGACTCGTGTATTCGATGTCGTCCCGCCCGGCGACGAGCTCGGCGAGCCGCTCGACGATGAGCGTCTGCGGCGTGATCGGGTAGCAGCCGATTGCTCTCGCGCGCGCGAGCATCACTGCGTAGGCCGCAGCCTCGTTTGCCGTCAGCACCATGCGTCCGCGCGGCAGCGTCTGGTTCACGCTCTCACCTCCTCCATCGCGATCGCATTCCGGACGGGGCACACGACCTCGCAGATGCCGCACCCCTTGCAGTACAGGTAGTCGATCACCATCGAGCCGTCGTCTCTCGCGATCGCGCCCTCCGGACAGAAGAGCGCGCACAGGGCGCACGCGGTGCACTCGTCGGTGAGCACGGGCCGGTCGAGTGACCACGTGCCGGTCTGGTTGCGGCGGGAGTCGGTCGTGCTCGCCGCGAAGAGAGGTGGGCGCCGTCGCTGCTCCGACGCCGGCCGGGGGTGCGGCGCGGCCTCGACCGGCGCATCGCTCGCGAGCGTGTGCTGTCTCGTGCACAGCGCGTAGCCCTCCCTGGCGGCGAGGATGTTCGCCTCGGCCACGGCGCCGAGGCGGGACGCGACGGCCTGCTCGAGGAACGCGAGGCCATGCGGGACGAGAAGCCTCACGCATGCTCCGAGGACGGCCACGTTGCCCATCGGCCGACCTTCCGACGAGGCGATGCCGTTGCGTTGGGCGATACGCGAGGCCGGAACGCGCGCGACGTCGAACATACCCCTGTGCGGAAACCGCGTCTTGCGGTTCAGGACGATCAGCCCGCCGGGCCTGACGGCACGCATGAGCTGCGGCGACGGGGCCGACGGCGACACGACGACGAGAACGTCGCAATCCTGCAGCTTGTAGCGACGATGGATGCGGGACGCCTCGTCCCATCTCAGAAACGCCGAGATAGGCGCACCGCGTCTCTCCGCCGTGAACTCGGGAAAGCTCTGGACCCACAGCCCGGCGCGAGCGAACGTGTCCGCGAGGATCTGCGATGCGAGCACGACCCCCTCGCCGCCCCGGCCCACGAGCAGCATCTCCTTCACGGAGTCGCTCCCTCGCAGGCCGCCCGCACGGTGGGTCGACTCATCTCGACCTGATACTCCCCCGGGGCGTCCGGGCGGGCATCGGGGAGACCGCCGAGGGCTGCTCCGTAGTCGTGCCCCGACGAGCGCCGATTGCCCGTTCCCGTTTCTCCGCTTCACTCTTTCGGGGGTGGGCCGAATAGCCGAACGGGCGGATACTGGAGTCAACAGGGTTCGGGGAAGTAAGGCCGGGACCCGTCGCAGAGTTCCTGGTCGGAAGCTCGCCAAGCCGCACGCGAACCCTCTTGAACGGCCCCGACCCCTATCGGGGCCGTTCCCTTTTCTCCAGCCTCACACCCGCGCTCACTCGTCGAGGAGCTTCGCGAGCGCGGCACTAGCCCTGAGCGCCTGACGGAGCTCGCTTCGGGCCTGAGCCGCGACCGTGCTGCCGGCGGAAGCGCCGTGATCGATGAGCCAGATTGCATGACTGAGCCCTTGCGCGGCCTCGCTGCTGCCCGCGATCGCGGAGTCGAGGAGCCGCTGCATGGCGGCGGCGTGCGGGAAGAGACCCGTGTCCCGGGCCGCGGTTGCGAACGCGGCCTGGACGGCGAGGAGATCGGACACCGCCGCGCTCGCGTGTGCGAGCGGCGGCGCGTAGATCCCGTGACGCGAAACCCCCGCCTGCGGCAGGGCGTGCAGAGCGCGTCGCTCCTGCAGCATCGCCGCACGCATCTTCGAGGCTGCACCCGGGACGGTCGCGCCTGCGGGGACGGCATCGATCGCGGCGACCACCAACCCGCCGACGAGTGCAGCGCGGAGGCCCCACCCCACCCTCATGATCCCAGAGTCGGCACGCGAGGCCCGGCTTGCAATCCCTCGGCCGTGATGCCGTCAGGTCGGCGTCGATGGCCGACGTCGTGAGGGTCCGACGGCGCAAGAGGTCGAGCGAGACCATCGGGCAAGCAAGACCAGACCGGCGGCTAGCGACGGCGCGTGCACACGACCAAATGATCCGACGCAGAACAAGCGGTGTCGGGCGTTCGCGCACACCGCGTCCAGTGGGGGTCCGAGCTTGGCCCTGGACGCGTGGGTGCCCGGCGCCCCACGACAGGAAGGAAGTTCATGCGGAAGATGCTTGGCATCTTTACGATCGCGGTCGCGGCGTTCTTTCTGATCGCCGTTTCTGCGTCGGCGACGCCGAAGTCGCATCATCACCCGAAGGGTGTCTACCACGGTGGCAACGGCAACTGGGGCGGCAGCCAGGGCGGTCAGTGCGGCGAGCAGGGCGATCACCAGAGCAACGGCGAAGGTGACAACGGCGGCCAGTGTCAATGCAACCAGGGCGATTACTTCGGCCAGGGTCAGGGCGACCAGGGCGACTGTCACGGTGGCGGCCAGGGCGGTCAGTGCGGCGACCAGGGCGACCACCAGGGCAACGGCGAAGGTGACAACGGCGGCCAGTGTCAATGCAACCAGGGCGATCACGCTGGTCAGGGCGACCAGGGCGGCGACCAGGGCGACTGTCACCGTGGCGATGGCGGCGGCGGTGGCGACCCCACGCCTCCTCCTCCTCCCGTCCAGCCGCCGAGCGACTCGTCGAGCACGTTCCTGTGCTACTCGCTCTTCGAGGTCGATCCGGCCGTGTACACGTTCGGTTCGGCATGGCATTGGCTGACCAGCACGTCGGATCACTACTTCACTCCGGATGCGGTCGCGGGCAACGTCCCGTACGGGACCAACGTCGGTGGCTACCACCTGGTCTGCAACGCGGGGCTGCTCGGAGACACGGCCGGCACGCCCAAGACGTACACGGACAGCGACGGCGACGTCTTCGGCCAGGCGTGGGCCGACGCAATGGCGAGCGATTACGGCTCGTACAACGGGATGACGCTCAACGTCTTCCCGATCGTCGGATAGCTCCCTCCCGCGGTGTGGCGGCTGCCCGTGCGGCCGCCACACCGGAAGTTCGGCGTTACGCGGCAGGCGGCTGGTCGATGCGCACCAGGTTGCCGGACGGGTCGCGCACCGCGAAGTCCCGCGTGCCCCACGGCTGCTCGGTCGGCTCCTGCACGATCTCGGCGCCCGAGGCATGCACGGTCTCGAAGGTGGCGTCGAGGTCGTCGGTGCGGAAGTGGACGCCGTTCAGGGCACCCTTCGCGACGAGGGCGGCGAGCGCGTCGCCGTCGGCGGGGCTGCCGTTCAGGTAGTTCGTGAGGACGATCGCGACGCCCGGCTGGGATGCAGCGCCGACGGTGATCCAGCGGAAGTCCTCGCGGGCGACGTCGTTGCGCAGTTCGAGGCCGAGTGTGTCGCGGTAGAAGGCCAGTGCGCGGTCGGGGTCATGGACGAGCACGAAGCACGTGGAAAGAGTGAGATTCATGCCCGCAAGGCTAGAGAGCCGGCGCCCCGCGCGCTTCTCCGATCCTGCTCGGCTTGCAGCGCGGCCGGGTGATGTCCTTGGCCACGCAGCCCGGCACGCTCGCGAGCGCGCTGTGGTCACGGGCCCGGTAGGCCGTCGGCGTCTCGCCCACCAGCCGGGTGAAGCGTGCGCTGAACGATCCGAGCGACGAACACCCGACCGCCACGCAGACCTCGGTGACCGACAGGTCGCCGCGGCGCAGCAGCGCCTTCGCCCGCTCGACTCGCCGCGTCATCAGGTAGGCGTAGGGCGTCTCGCCGTACGCTGCGCGGAACCGCCGCGAGAAGTGTGCGGTCGACATCAGCGCGGCGCGGGCGAGCGCGGCGACGGGGAGCGGACGCGCGTACTCGCGGTCGATCAGATCGCGGGCGCGGCGTAGACGCGCGAGGTCGGCGAGCTCCTCCGGCGTCACCGTCTACGCGCGGCGTGACGTGTTCAGGGTGACGGCGGAACGGACGAGAGCCTCGAGAGCCTTCTCGTCGATCTCGTCGCCTTCGTGAAAATCGATGGCGCGCCTGGTGTTGCCTTCGAGGCTCGAGTTGAACAGACCCGAAGGGTCTTGCAGCGACGCGCCCCTGGCGAAGGTCATCTTCACCACGTTCTTGTAGGTCTCGCCCGTGCAGATCATCCCGTCGTGAGACCACACCGGAGTCCCTCTCCACTTCCACTCCTCGACCATCTCGGGGTCGGCGTGCTTGACGAGAGCACGGAGCCGGGAGAGCATCTCGCCCCGCCAGTCGTCCAGCTCCTCGATCCTCGCGTCTATCAACTCGGATGGAGATCCGGATTTCTGCGGAGCGCTCTTCACGACCCTCTCATACCACATCCCCGCGGCGCCCCCGTGAGGTCGACGGGCGCCTCCGGACGATCTCGGCGGCGGGCAGCACGTCGTTCACGACCTCGACAGACTCCCCAGCCCACATCGCCGGATAATCGAGATCCCCCTCGAAGTCGACGAGCGGCGAGCTCGCCGCCGCATAACGCGGCAGCTCGAACGTCTCCCCCTGACGCTCTCGACGATGCCACAGTCCTCCACCACGCGCGCGAGCCTAAAGCGCCGCCCGCGGTGACGCAATTCCCCTGCACCGGCGCGTGGTATAAGCGGCGCATGTCACGCACCAAGGAGCGTTGGGAGCCACCGGCCGAGATCCTCGCCCACTTCCCGGAGATCTCCGGGAACACGGTCAACGGGGTCGGTGAGGAGGAGCGGCGGCCGCCGTCGCCGTTCTTCTGGCACGAGCAGTCGCTCCAGACGCACGGCGAGCTGCAGGCCTACGTCGTGAGCCAGTTCTACGACCCGCCGGAGGTCGCCGCGGCCTTCAACCGCGACCCGGTGACGCTCCAACTGCTCCCGCGCGGGCCCGACCCGATCCCGGTCGCAGCCGAGCGGGTCGAGCGCAGCCCGGCCGAGTGGACGGAGGCGGTGAAGACGTTCGCGCTCGCGCACGAGGCCGACCTCGTCGGGATCGCCCGCCTCGACCCGCTCTGGGTGTTCGACGGGTTCGAGATCGCGGAGGAGTGGCTCGTCGTGCTCGGCTTCGCGCACGACTACGACGAGATCTCCAAGGCACCCGCAGTGCCCGGACGACTCAACGCCGGCCTCGAGGTCGGCCGACAGTACACACGCGCGGCACGCTCCGCGAACACGCTGCGCAACTTCATACGAGAGCAAGGCTGGCCGGCAGAGTCGTTCCCAGGTCCCCGCGCCGACGCGCTGCTGATGATTCCGGCTGCGATCGCTGCCGGCCTCGGCGAGCTCGGCAAGCACGGCTCGATCATCAGCCGCACGCACGGCGCGTCGTTCCGCCTCTCCGCCGTCTCGACCGACATGCCACTGATCGCGGACGCACCGGACGTGTTCGGCGCCGACGACTTCTGCCAGAACTGCCGGGTCTGCACGGACGCATGCCCGCCGGACGCGATCGCCGAGCAAAAGCAGCTCGTCCGCGGCGACGAGAAGTGGTACGTCGACTTCGACCGCTGCATCCCGTACTTCGCGGAGACGAAGGGCTGCGCGATCTGCATCGCCCGCTGCCCGTGGAGCCGACCTGGGATCGCCGACAACCTGATCGTGAAGATGGCCCGACGCCGCGAGCGTCGCGCCGCCGCCAGTTGCGACCAGCCACCGGCGTAGCCGGGATGGTGCGGAACGATGGGCCGCATCACGGGTGACGGGTCCAGCGCCGGGTACGTCTCGTGTCGGCGGCGCCCAACGCGGAACTGCACGGAACGCGGAGACATGCTCGAGGCGCCTCCGAAGTCCTGACCGTCACATCAGGTTTGCTGTGTGCTGCAAGGGGTTATGGGCGGTACTGGGCTCGAACCAGTGACCCCCAGCTTGTCGAGCTGGTGCTCTCCCAACTGAGCTAACCGCCCCGGAATGCGGGCCGCATTCTAGCCGACCGCTCCGGCGCGTCATCCGTCCCCCACCGCAAGAATCGCCGACCGACGCGCTAGAGTCGCGCATCGGTGGCCGGACGGGTACAGCAGGAGAAGACGCTTCTGATGAAGGACGGCTCGGTCGCGTGCGAGCGTTGCATGGACGCCCACTCGATGTTCGCCCGCATGCGCGGACTGCTCGGGCGGAGCAGTCTCGCGCCGGAGGAAGGGATCCTGCTCCGGCCCGCGTCGTCTGTGCACACGTGGTTCATGCGCTTCCCGATCGACGTCGTGTTCCTCGACCGGAATCTCACCGTGCTGCGCGTGGTGCCCGGGCTTCGCCCCTGGCGGATGGCCTGGCGGTGGCGGGCGTCGATGGTGCTCGAGCTCGCCGCCGGCGAGTCGGAGCGCCGCGGCATCCGCGCCGGCGGCAGCCTGCGCTGGTCCGACCGGTAAGGCGGCCCTCCTCGCCGGCCGTTCCGGTGGCTAGGGCTTGATCAAGCCGAAAACGGCGATCGGGCCAGCCGCAGGACGGGGCCAAACCTAGCCTCTCCGCCGATACCGCTTCCAGCCTCTTGACCTACGACTGTAAGCGACCCGTGCGGCGCAACCCGCGCGCGCACGGTCTTACGAGAACGCGCGTACTCGGGAGAGAGGCAAGGACACGATGCAGACCGAACCGGCAGGACACGAGGACATGACCCGTCGGATCGTGACGCAGCACGTCGTGGACGCACCTCGACACGCGCGGCCGGGCCGGTCAACTTTGGAGGTAGGGGTCATGAGGGGGTTGCACCATCGGTTCGTCTTTCTCGCGGTGCTTGGCGCCGCGCTCTTCGTCGTGGCGAGCGCCCTTGCTCAGCCGCCGATCACGGCCACGAAGGTCACGGCCTGCGTCGTTCTCAACGGCGCGAACAAGGGCGACATTCGGATCATCTCCACGACCCCGACTCTCTCGTGGCTGCACGGCAGCCCTCATAGTTGCACCAGCGGCGAGCAGCAGCTCACGTGGACCGCCGGTGGCAGCGGCGGCACCGGCGCGACCGGTCCTGCCGGTCCTGCCGGCGCGACAGGTGCGACCGGCGCGCAGGGCAGCGCAGGCAGCCCGGGCGCAACCGGCGCGACGGGTGCACGGGGCTCGACCGGCGCACAGGGACCTGCCGGCGCGACCGGCGCAAACGGCGCGCAGGGCCCGCAGGGCCCGCAGGGCCCGCAGGGCCCCGCCGGCGCCAGCGGCGCACAGGGGCCTGCCGGCGCGACCGGCGCCCAGGGCAACGCAGGCGCAACCGGCGCGACCGGCGCCCAGGGCAACGCAGGCGCAACCGGCGCGAGCGGCGCCCAGGGCCCCCAGGGCGACACCGGCGCAGCCGGCAGCCAGGGCCCGCAGGGCAACGCCGGCCCCCAGGGTCCTCAGGGCCCGATCGGTCCGGCCGGCGCGACCGGTTCGCAGGGCCCGCAGGGCGACACCGGCTCGCAGGGCCCGCAGGGCGACACCGGCCTCACCGGCGACACCGGCTCGCA
>DASPTD010000046.1:0-3551 GCA_035623575.1 Gaiellaceae bacterium | reverse complement strand
GCAAGAGCTCACACGCGCCGGGTACGGGGAGATCACGACGGAGCTGGCCGAGGCCGGCCCGTTCTACTACGCGGAGGACTACCACCAGCAGTACCTCGCCAAGAACCCGAACGGCTACTGCGGGCTGGGCGGCACCGGCGTTTCTTGTCCGGTTGGAGTGCTGCGCACCCCGACCGCTTCTTAGGTTGTGCTCCGCAGAGCAGACGCCGGCCGAGCCGGCGCCGCAGGTTCAACCTCGGCCCTTATGAACGCCGACGGCTGGAGCGAACCACACTGCCTGAAGTGCGCAGCACTTCAGGCAGTTTCGCCGCCGTCGACCGAGATCACGGCGCCGGTGAAATAGGCCGCGTCGTCGCTCGCGAGGAAGGCGAACAGCGCGGCCATCTCCTCGGGCCGCGCGTGGCGGCCGAGCGGAATCGACGCGTCGACCTCGGCCAGCATCGCCGGCGTGTACTCGGCCTCCTGCATCGGCGTGAGCACGTAGCCGGGACAGACCGCGTTGACGCGGATCCTCGGCGCGAGCTCGCGGGCCAGCGTCCGCGCGAGCAGGATCACGCCCGCTTTCGACGCGTTGTAATCGGCGTAGAAGGGGTGACCCGTGAGGCCGTTCGTCGAGGCCGTCACGAGGATGACGCCGCCGTTGCCGGCGTCCATCCGCCGCGCCGCCTGCTGCGCGCAGTGGAAGACCCCGGTGAGGTTGACGTCGAGCACGCGCCGCCAGTCCTCCGACCGGATCTCGAGGAACGGCTTGCGGATCGAGATGCCGGCGTTCGCGACGAGGACGTCGACGCCGCCGAGCAGCTCGTCCACGCGTCCGAAGGCGCGCGCCACCTGCTCCCCGTCGGCGACATCGCAGAGCAGCGCGGCCTCGAGCCCGTCGATCCGCTCGTGCGCGGTCTCCACCTCCCGCTCGCCGACGGCGAGCGCGACGACGCGCGCCCCCTCCGACGCGAAGCGGCGGCTCGTCGCCTCGCCGATGCCGCTCGTGCCGCCGGTGACGACGACTCGTTTGCCCGTGAGCCCCCTCACGACGCGACAATGTACTCGTGGGCGTCTTCCGGCCGTCTGCCCGTGCCACCGGCCCCGACGGGCGCGAGTGGGAGATATACGCGTTCCGGTTCACACGGCCGCCGCGCGGCAAGCTCCGTCGCTACCCGATCGATCTCGTCGCCGCCGCGCTGCGCGCGCGGCGGTCCGACACATGGACGATCGAGGCGGTGACCTGGGGCGGGCATCGCGAGCGGCACCGCTGGCTCACGACCGCCGAGCACCGGCGGCAGGTGCTGCTGCAGGTCGAGGGCGGTCTCGAGCGCGGCCACGATCCTCGTCCGAGGAACGCGACCTATGTCGGCTGAAGCCGCTCGGCGAGGTAGCGGAGCGCGACCGGATACCGGTACTCGATGCCGCTGTGCGTCGCGTCGAACAGCTCGAAGAAGACATCGGTGACGCCGATCCGCTCGAGCGCCTGCCGGAATCCCGCGGCGCCGAGGTCGAGAAAGTACTGGTCGCGCTTCCCCGCGTCGATGTAGACGGCCCGCAGGCCGCGCAGCGCATCCGCGTACCTCTCGGCCATCCGCACGGGATCCCACGCGAGCCAGCGCTCCCACACGTCGGGACGAAGCCGCCCGGTCTCCGGCTCGAAGGGCAGGTCGATCGACCCGTCGGCGTTCGCCGAGTAGCACGCCGCCATCGCCCAGGTGTTGAGCAGTGCGTAGTCGGTGGGCTTCGTGAGTGCCGGGCGCGCTCGGAAGTCCTCCCAGAACTTCTCGAACGAGCCGTCGTATGAGTCGCGCAGCGCACGCACGGCCTCGCGGAAGTCGGGGAGGTAGCAGAGCTCGAAGAGCGCGTCGCCGGCGTGCGTCGCGAGCCCGCCGAACAGGTCGGGGCGCAGCATGGGCGTGACCATCGCGCCGTAGCCGCCGCTCGACTTTCCGGCGATGCCGCGATGTGCGGGCTGCGCGAGGGTTCGGTAGCGGGCATCGACGAACGGGACGATCTCGTCGCAGAGATACGTGTGGTAGCTGCCGACGCCGGGCGAGTCGAGGAACTGGGAGCCGCCGTAGGACGTCCAGGCGTCGACGAAGACGACCAGGGCCGGCGGGCAGCCCTCGGCTGCGAACAGCCGGTCGACGAGCTCCGGGGTCGTGAGACGGAACGGGGAGCGGTTCCTCCACATGTCCAGCTGGCCGGTGTGACCCTGGATCAGGTAGAGCGACGGGAAGCGGCGGCCGGGCTCGGAGTCGTAGGCGGGCGGCACGTACACCCACAGCGGCCGCGCCGCCGGATCCCCGAGCGGATTCCCGTGCAGCGCCTCGCTGACGAGCTCGTGCTCGTCGAACCGTCCGGCGAGGTCGCGCGACCACGGCTCCACGGCGCGATTCTCCCATCCGGCCGTCGGACCGTGCGGCTACAGTCGGGGCGATGTCCGGCCGGAGGCTCGTGACGACGCTCCTGCTCGGCGCCACCCTCGCCGTGCTCGCCGGCTGCGGCGCCGCCGCCAACCGCCCGTACACGGCGAAGGGGACGGTGAAGTGCCTCACCGGCAAGGGCTTCACGAACGCCACCACCGACCCGCTCAAGGTCGGCCTCATCGCCGGCGTGGCCGAGAACGGCGGCATCCGCGCGACGGCGCCCGGCGGAAACGTCGTCACGATCGCGTTCGCGCAGGATGCGGCGGACGCCGCCTCGACGAAGGAGACCTTCCGCGCGAACGCGACGCCGTTCTACCGGCGCCACATGGCCGACATCATGGAGTCGCAGCGGAACGCCGTGCTCGTCTGGACTACATCCCCGAGTCAGGTTCTGCTGAGCACCGTTCTCGGCTGCCTCGCGCCGTAACGGCCTCGCTACACTCTCCTCATGGCCGAGTTCGGGACGATGCGCGTGAAGAGCGGCCTCGCCGAGATGCTCAAGGGCGGGGTGATCATGGACGTGGTCAACGCCGGCCAGGCGAAGATCGCCGAGGCCGCAGGAGCCGTCGCCGTGATGGCGCTGGAGCGCGTCCCCGCCGACATCCGCGTGCAGGGCGGCGTGGCCCGCATGTCGGACCCGGAGATGATCCGGGAGATCCAGGAGGCCGTGACGATCCCCGTCATGGCGAAATGCCGCATCGGCCACTTCGCCGAGGCCCAGGTCCTCGAGGCGCTCGAGGTCGACTACATCGACGAGTCGGAGGTGCTGACGCCCGCCGACCTCGAGAACCATGTCGACAAGTGGCGCTTCACCGTGCCGTTCGTCTGCGGGGCGACCAACCTCGGCGAGGCGCTGCGCCGGCTCACCGAGGGCGCCGCGATGATTCGCACGAAGGGCGAGGCCGGCACCGGCGACATCGTCAACGCGGTCACGCACATGCGCGCCGTGTTCGGCCACATGCGCAAGCTCACGTCGCTCGCCGAGGAGGAGCTGTACGCGGAGGCCAAGAAGCTCCAGGCTCCGTACGAGCTCGTCCGCTGGGTCGCCGAGAACGGCCGCCTGCCGGTCGTCACGTTCACCGCGGGTGGGATCGCCACTCCCGCCGACGCGGCGCTCTGCATGCAGCTCGGCGCCGACGG
>DASPTD010000016.1:0-19968 GCA_035623575.1 Gaiellaceae bacterium | reverse complement strand
AGGCGGCGTGACCGCGGGCGAGGTCACCGGCGAGGCGGCCGGCGAGATCCGCCGGCTCGTCCCCGATATCGAGACGCTCGCCCGGCGGCTCGCCGACGTCGACTACCTCGTCGACGAGGGCCTCGCGACGTCGATGTTCCTGAGCCTGCGCCTGCCGCAGCCCCTGCTGCTCGAGGGCGAGGCGGGCGTCGGCAAGACCGAGGCCGCCAAGTCGCTCGCGGTCGTGCTCGACACGCCGCTGATCCGGCTCCAGTGCTACGAGGGGATCGACGCGGCGGAGGCGCTGTACGAGTGGAACTACCCGCGCCAGCTGCTGAGCATCCGCCTCGCCGACTCCAGGGGCTCGACGCTCGGCGAGGAGGAGCTGTTCGGCCCGGACTACCTCATCCGCCGCCCGCTGCTGCGCGCGCTCGAGCACCCCGGCCCGCGGCCCGCGGTGCTCCTGATCGACGAGATCGACCGCGCCGACGACGACTTCGAGGCGTTCCTGCTCGAGCTGCTCGCGGACGCGAGCGTGACGATCCCGGAGATCGGCACGATCCGGGCCACGCATCCGCCGATCATCGTGCTGACCTCGAACCGGACCCGCGACCTCCACGACGCGGTCAAGCGCCGCTGCCTCTACCACTGGATCGCCTACCCGACCCCGCAGCGCGAGGTCGAGATCGTACGCCGACGGGTCAAGGGCGCCTCGGGGACGCTGGCGGTGCAGGTGGCGAACGCCGTCTCGCGCATGCGCCACAGCGACGTGCAGAAGCCGCCGGGCGTGGCCGAGGCGATCGACTGGCTCGCGGCGCTGAGCGTGCTCGGCGTCGAGCACCTGGATGCCGCGACGGTGGACCGCACCCTCGGCTCGGTGCTCAAGTACAGCGAGGACCAGGAGGTGATCCGCGCGGCCGGCCTCGAGCAGCTCGTGCGCAGCGGTGACTGACGCGTTCGGAGTCGAGACGATCACGCTCGACCTGCCGCCGCTCGTGGGGGCGTTGAGCCGGCGCCTGCACGACCGCGGCGTGCCCATCACCCCCGGGCGCTCGGCCGACTTCGCACGGGCGCTCACGCTCGTGCGGCCGATCACCCGCCGGCGGCTGTACTGGACCGCGCGCGCCGCGCTCGTGTCCGACCCGGCGCAGGTCCCGGCCTTCGACGCGGTGTTCTTCTCCGTCTTCGGCGACCGGACGGAGAGCGAGGACTTCGAGCCCGAGGACTCGCGGACCGCCGTCGCGCCCGCGGACGACCGGCCGGTTTCCGAACACAGGGCGCAGCCGCGGGACTCGGGCGCCCAGGAGCCGCTCGCGAGTGTGTCGTCGACGCCGCCCGGCGAGCGCGAGGAGGACGACGCAGCCGAGGTCGAGGTGCCGCTGGCGATGGCGACCGACGAGGAGCTGCTCGGGCGCAAGAGCTTCGACGCGCTCGAGCCGCACGAGCTCGCGCAGCTGTACCGGCTGATGTCGCGCCTGCAGCTCGCGACCCCGCTGCGGCGCACGCGCCGCTACGAGAAGGGCCACCACGGGGAGCACGTCGACATGCGGCGGACGCTGCGCGCCAGCCTGCGCACCGGCGGCGATCCCATCCGTCTCGCGCGCCGCCACCGGCGCATCGTCCGCCGCAGGCTCGTGCTCCTGTGCGACATCTCCGGCTCGATGGAGCCCTACGCGCGCGCGTACCTGCAGTTCCTGACCTGCGCCGCGGGCAGCGGCCCGAACGCCGAAGCGTTCGTGTTCGCCACGCGGCTGACCCGCCTCACCCGCGCGCTGGCCTCCCGCAACCCGGAACGCGCGATCCAACGCGCCGCCGCCGCCGCGCCGGACTGGTCGAGCGGGACGCGGATCGGCGACGCGCTCAGGGAGTTCAACGACCGGCACGGCCGCCGCGGCATGGCCCGCGGCGCCGTGATCGTGATCCTCTCCGACGGCTGGGAGCGCGGCGACCCGACGCTCGTGGCACGCGAGATGGGACGTCTCGCGCGCCTGGCCCACCGGATCGTGTGGGTCAATCCGCGGGTGAGCGCCGGCGGCTTCTCCGTGCAGGCCGGCGGCATGGTGGCTGCGCTGCCGCACTGCGACGCGCTCGTGAGCGGCCACAGCTTCGAGGCGCTCGGCGAGGTCGTCGAGGCGATCGCGGCCGAGACGTGGGCCGGGCAGGAGCCGCCGCCCGGCGAGCCGGCGCCGGAGCACGAGCCCTGGGCCAGCGCCACCCCCGTCGCGGGCAGCTCCGTCGGGATGCCGAGCGGGCACGGCCCCAGCAGGGGCAACACGACCCCCGGTTGGGCGACCGATGCGTGAGAGCCCGGCCAGGACGTGCATCTACCCGGGCTGCGAGCGGCCGGCGGTGCCGCCGAACCCGCTCGGCGGACCGCAGCCCGCGTTCTGCGACCTCGAGGAGCACAACGCGCTGACCGCCCACCAGGAGCGGGAGCGACTGCGCCTCGCGAAGGAGGGAGCGATGATGAGCGAACCACCGGCCGAGAGGAGAGGCAGCGATGGCTAACGAGGCGTACCGGGCGGTCTTCCTACGTGTGCACCCGACCGGCAAGATGGTGCTCAGCCTTACCACCGAGTCCGACGGGAAGGAAGCGCAATACGCACAGCTCGTCGCCGACGAGCTCGGCGTACCTCCGCTCGACGTGAAGGTCGTTCCCGGCGACACCGACCGCTTCGGCGTCGGCCACGGCTACAACACGAGCCCGTCCGAAGGCGCCTCTGCGGCGATCGCCGGTGCCGCCGGAAAGATCCGCGCGAAGGCGCAGCTGCTCGCGGGCATGGCGCTCGGAACCGCACCGGAGACCCTCACGTGGGTCAACGGCGCGTGGGTCGACGGCGACGAGAGCGACCCGACGCACGTCAAGACGATCGAGGAGATCGCGCTCTACGCACACGGCACCGGCGCGTTGCCGCCGGGGGTCGAGGGCGGGCTCGACGCGCAGACCGTCTACCGCGACTGAGCCGTGACCTCGACCTCGTCGGCGACCTTCAGGGCGCCGAAGAGCGTCGAGTAGGGCGTGATCCCCCAGTCGGTCTGCCTGACGACGGCGCTGCCGCCGAGCGTCCCGTCGGCGTCGACCGTCAGGTCGAACGCGATCGGACGGGTGGTGCCGAGCAGCGTCAGCTCTCCCTGCACGCCGATCCGGTCACCTTCGGTCTCGACCGCGGTCGAGCGGAAGGCGATGCGCTGCCCTTTCAGGACCTCGTCGCCGATCGTCTGCTCGATGCTCGCCCTGTCGCCGTCGTCGAGCGCCTGCATCCCGCCGGTGCCTTCGCGCACCCGCAGCGACGTCGCGTCCGCGTCGAGCACGAGGCTCGACTGGGTCGGGCCGACCTCGAGCGTCGCGTGCCAGCCGGTGACCTCGATCACGAGGTCGTGCCCGGCCTTGGCCGCCGCGCCGGTGCGCCCGGTCCGCACCGAGAGGGTTCCGTTCTCCGGCCCGAACGTGTGCGTCCCCGGCGGCAGCGACATGCGCGGAGCCTATGCAAAGAACCCTAAGATTGGCTCGTCATGGCCGTCGAGCTGGACCATCCCTTCACCACGGCGAAGCCGATCGACGAGAGCTATGCGGCGATCCTCGACCTCGAGCGCGTGGTGCCCTGCGTCGAGGGCGGCAGCGTGCTCGAGACGACCGGGCCGGGCTCCGTCAAGGCGGAGATCAAGGTGAAGATGGGTGCGATGTCGATGACGTTCACCGGCACCGTCGAGATCGTCGAGCAGGACGCGACGGCCCACCGCGTCGTCATGCGCGTCAAGTCGAGGGAGGCCGGCGGCCAGGGATTCGCGAACGCGGACGTGACGTTCGCGCTCACGGACGGCGGCGGGACGATCCACACGAACGCGCAGATCACGGGCAAGGCCGCGTCGATGGGCGAGGGAGTCATGGTCGGCGTACTCGACGCGCTCATCCAGGACTTCGCCGGCAAGCTCGCCGCGATCTGAGCCGCCGCATGCGCATCGCCATGCGACAGGTCCGCGAGGGCGAGGTGCCGTTCGACGGCGGCACCGCGGTCCAGGAGGACGCCGACCGGCCGGTCTTCCACGGCAACGGCCCCGACGACTACGTCTGCGTCACGTGCGGGAACGTCCTCGCCGTCGCCATGCACCCGGTGCAGATGACGAAGAAGGTCCGCATCCGCTGCGGGCGCTGCTCGACGGTCAACGTCTCCGTGCTCGACGGGTACGAGGGGCCCGACAGGAAACCCTAGCGGACGAGGCTCACGAGCGATTCCCGGTGCCGGGCGTAGGCCGTCGCCCCGTCGCCGTCCACGGCTGCGATCCGGACGACGGGGGGATGGCCCATCGCCGGCGCGGCAAGGTCGAGAAGCGCGTCGCGGTATGCCCGTTCCCGCTGCACGCCGCCGAAGCCGAAGCCCTTCGCCGCCAAACCGCGCGCGAGGCCGTCGGTCGTCGCGCGCCAGACGCGGCACAGCTCCTTGTGCTCGTCGAGGTCGAACCCCACCCTCGCATCGGCGCCGTAGAGCTCGAGCGCGGCCAGGCGGAACGAGGTGAAGTGAGGCGGCTCGTCGATCTCGACCACGGTTCCGGTCGGCTCGTGCACGAGCTCGACCGGGAGCAGCAGGGTCGCGCGCGACGCGTACAGAACCGCGACGTCGCCCTTGAGGCGGGCGTAGATCGCGCCGAGCCGCTCGACCGCCGCCCGCACAGGCGCGGCGAGCGCCGGGTCGCGCCGGGCCCTCGCGACGCGCTCGAGCCCGACGTGGCCCTGCTCGCACAGCCAGTCGAACGACCGGCTCCCGAGCACGATCCCGTCCTCGGCCGCCGCCTGCGCGAAAGCCGAGCGGAGGTCGCCAGGCGCCACCGGACGGATCCTAGCCCGCGAATGCGGCGATCTCGTGAACAGCTCGAGCCGGGGCCGCCGTGTGACCTAAGCTTCACGAAGGGTGGACATTCCGCTCGTCAATCTCACCTCGCTGCTGCACAGCCGGCTCGTCGATCGGGCCGGCGAGAAGCTCGGCCGCGTCGACGACCTGATCGTGAGGCTGGCGGACGGCGACTACCCGCCGGTGACGGGCCTGAAGGCGCGGATCGGCAGCCGCGAGGTGTTCGTGCCGGCCGAGCAGGTGGCGCGGCTCGAGCCGGGAACCGTGCAGCTGAGCGGCGAGCAGGTCGACCTCGGCCGGTTCGAGCGGCGCGAGGGCGAGGTGCTGCTGCGTCAGGATCTGCTCGGGCGCCGGCTGATCAACGTCGTGGGCGCCCGCCTCGTGCGCGCGGACGACCTCGTCCTCGGACGGATCGAGAACTGGTGGCGGGTGGTCGGCGTGGACACGAGCTTCCGCTCGCTCCTCCGCCGCGTGCTGCCGGAGCCGCTGCGCCGGCGGGCGGCGGTGCGGCCGTTCCTCGACTGGGCGAGCGTGGAGCCGTTCGTGCGGCACGTGCCGACGGCCCGGCTGCGGATGGCGTTCGGGCGGCTCTCGAAGCTGCACCCGGCGCAGCTGGCCGACCTCGTCGAGGCGGCCTCGCACGAGGAGGGCGAGGAGATCATCGACGCCGTCGGCGCCGACCGGGAGCTGGAGGCCGACGTCTTCGAGGAGCTCGACCCGGAGCATCAGGTCGAGTTCCTGCGCGAGCGCTCCGACCAGGAGGCGGCGAGCGTCCTCGCCACGATGGAGGCCGACGACGCCGCCGACTTGCTGAGCGAGCTCGACCAGGAGCGCCGCGAGCCGCTGCTCAAGCTGCTCCCCTGGCGGCAGCAGCGCAAGGTGCGGACACTGCTCGGCTACAACCCCGCCACCGCCGGCGGACTGATGAGCCCCGACTTCGTCGCTGTGCGCGAGACCGCCACGGTCGCGCACGCGCTCGACGAGCTCCGGCGCACCGATCTGCCCGAGGAAACCGTCACCACCGTCCTCGTCCTGAACGACGAGCAGCACCTGAGTGGGGTCATCTCGGTCCTGGCGCTGCTCAAGCAGGAGCCGGCGACGCTGCTCGCGGAGGCGATGGCTCCGCCGCCGCTCACCTTCGAGCCCGACGACGAGCTCTCGGAGATCGCCACGAAGATGGCCGACTACGACCTGACCGTCGCCCCGGTCGTCGACGGCGAGGGGCGGCCGCTCGGCATCGTCAGCGTCGACGACCTGCTCGAGATGATGATCCCGGACGACTGGCGCCGCCGTGCCAGTGCGCTCAGCAACGAGTAACCAGACCGACACGTCGTGTCGCACCCAGGCTGCTAGCCTGCAAGCCGCTATGGCCGTTCTCATGGATAGGGGGTGCGCTGGGGTGTCCAAGGACGCCGACAGCCCCGGAAGTACAAGCTCGCGCGCCCTCGCCGGCCGGCTGGCGCTCCTCGGCTAGCCCGCTGACCTCCAGGGCGTGCGGGAAGGGATGCATGCCCAGCCGCTGACCGCGGAGGGAGGTGAACGATGGCAGACGATCAGGTCGAGGCACCGGTGGCGGTCGCACCGGAGCCCGTGCGCGCGCCGCCGGTCCTCGACTCGGCGCATATCGGCGACATCAAGGGCGCCCTCGGCACGATCCGCCTCGACGACGTCGGCCCGCGCGGCTCCTGGCGCGGACGACTGACCGCGCTGCTCGCGATCATGGGCCCCGGCCTGATCGTCATGGTCGGCGACAACGACGCCGGCGGCGTCGCCACGTACGCCCAGGCCGGCCAGAACTACGGCACGAGCCTGCTCTGGGTGCTCCTGTTGCTGATCCCGGTGCTGATCGTCAACCAGGAGATGGTCGTCCGGCTCGGCGCCGTCACCGGCGTCGGCCACGGCCGCCTGATCCTCGAGCGCTTCGGCCGCTTCTGGGGCGCGTTCTCGATCGTGGCCCTGTTCGTCCTCAACTTCCTCACGATCGTCACCGAGTTCATCGGCATCGCCTTCGCGCTCAGCTACCTCGGCGTGAGCAAGGACGTCTCCGTGCCCGTCGCGGGACTGCTTCTCGTCGCGATGACGATGACCGGCAGCTTCCAGAAGTGGGAACGCGCGATGTTCGTCTTCGTCGCGGGCAACCTGCTCATCATCCCGCTCGCCGTCTACTCACACCCGCATGCCGCGGCGATGGTGCACGGCTCCTTCATCCCCGGCGTCGCCGGCGGGATCAACTCGAGCTCGGTGCTGCTGATCATCGCCATGGTCGGCACGACGGTCGCCCCGTGGCAGCTGTTCTTCCAGCAGTCGAACGTGATCGACAAGCGGATCACCACCCGCTGGATCAACTACGAGCGCGCCGACACCGTGATCGGCTCCTTCGTCGTGGTGAGCGGCGCAGCGCTGCTCATCGCGGCGGCGGCGTTCCCGTTCGCCCATACCGCCCTCCACGGCCACTTCAGCAACGCCGAAGCCGTCGCCCGGGGACTCGAGCACACGGTCGGGCACACCGCCGGCGTTCTCTTCGCGCTCGTGCTCCTGAACGCCTCGATCATCGGCGCCGGCGCCGTCACGCTCGCCACCTCCTATGCCTTCGGCGACGTCTTCGGCATCCACCACTCGCTGCACCGGCCGCCCAGCGAGGCCAAGGTCTTCTACGGCAGCTTCGCTGCGATCGTCGGCGCCGCCTGCGGGATCGTCCTGATCCCCGGCGCCCCGCTCGGGGTGGTCACCGTCGCCGTGCAGGCGCTCGCAGGCGTCCTGCTTCCGAGCGCGAGCGTCTTCCTGCTGCTGCTCTGCAACGACAAGCAGGTGCTCGGACCCTGGGTGAACAAGCCCTGGCTGAACGTGCTCGCCACCGCCATCCTCGGCGTCCTGTTCATGCTCTCGGGCATCCTCGTCGTGACGACCGTCTTCCCGAGCGTGAACGTGACGGCGCTGCTGCTCGCGCTCTCGGGCGCGCTCGCCGTCGGCGGCCTCGGCTTCGCGGCGACGTACTTGCGCGGACGCGCCCGGGCGGAGAGGCCGCCCGAGGAGCCGAAGGTGAGGCGCGAGACCTGGACGATGCCGCCGCTCGCGCTGCTGGGCAAGCCCGAGTGGTCGCGCAGCCGGGTGGTCGCGATGTACGCCATGTGGGGCTACCTCTTCGTCGCCATCGCCCTGCTCGTCGTCAAGGCCGTGAGGCTCACCGGGGGCTGATGCCGGGGGCGGGGCTCGAACCCGCACGGCCCGAGGGCCACCCGATTTTAAGTCGGGCGCGTCTGACCAGTTTCGCCACCCCGGCCGGCGCAGCGTAGCGCCGGTCCGGCCTCCGGGCCGTATGGCAAGGTCTCCTCGATGACGCACGACACGATCGTCGCGCTCGCCGCGCTCGGCGTGGCCGGCCAGGTGCTCGCGGGCGGGCTGATCCTCCTGGGGGTCTCCGCCCTCGCCGGCGTGCGGGCGCCGCTCGAACGGCTGCGCTCCGCGCTCTGGGGCTACGAGCTGTGGGCCGCCTTCGTCGTCGCCGCGCTCGGCACGGGCGGCAGCCTCTTCTTCTCGGAGACCGCCGGCTTCGTCCCGTGCGAGCTCTGCTGGTTCCAGCGCATCTGCATGTATCCGCTCTCGATCCTGACGCTCTTCGCCGCCGTGCACGGCGACCACCGCGTCTCGCGCTACCTGCTGCCGCTGCCGGTCTTCGGCGCAGGCATCGCCGTCTACCACCTCTTCGTCGAGAACGGCGTCGTCGGCCAATCCGCGACGTGCCAGGCCTCCGCCCCGGGCGGCTGCGCGACGAAGTGGATCAACGAGTTCGGGTACATGACGATCCCGACGCTCGCGCTCACCGGCTTCGTCCTCCTCATCGGATTCTTAAGCCTCGCGGCTGCCGGTGGGGACGGCGAGACGGCTACCCTTCCGGCCGATGCCTAGCGGCAAGAAGAGCAAGCAGCTGCGGCGCGCCGCCCAGGCCGTCCCGCCGCCCGTGACGTCGAAGGGCTCCGGCCGCACGCGCCAGGCCTCGCCGCGCGTGCTCATCGCCGGCGCCGGCGGCGTCGCCGTCGTCGTCGTCGTGGTCGTGCTCGCGATCGTGCTCAGCGGCGGCGGCGGCAGCGGTTCCGGCGTGCCCAAGAGCATCCAGACCTACGGCTCGCTCGCGAGCGGCCTGCCCGGCGCCTCGGACGTCCAGGCGATGTTCAAGGGCATTTCGCAGAAGGGGCTCGACCTCGGCTCGCCGTTCGCCCCCGTGCAGATGGTGATCTTCATCGACCTGCAGTGTCCGATCTGCCAGGAGTTCGAGACGACCGTGAGCCCGACGCTCGTGTCGAAGTACGTGCGCACCGGCAAGGTGCGGATCCACGTCGAGCCCTGGGCGTTCATCGGCCCCGATTCGTACCGCGGCCAGGACGCGATGTTCGCAGCCGCGATGCAGAACAAGGCGTTCAACTTCGCCCAGGTTCTCTACGACAACCAGCGGACGGAGAACACGGGCTGGCTGACCGACTCGATGATCTACCAGATCGCGGTGAGCGTCCCCGGCCTGAACGTGCCGAAGCTCCTGAGCGACCGCAAGTCGGCCGAGGTGAAGAAGGAGGCGAGCAACGTCGCCGCGCTCGCCGACGTGGATCACGTCACCGGCACGCCCACCGTCTACGTCGGCAAGAACGGCACGAAGCCGAAGCTCGTCGGCTCGCCCGGCTCGGCGCCCGACCTCCAGCAGGTCACGCTGGCGATCGACACCGCGCTCCTCGGCTAGCACAACCGTACTCGTGGCCGCGACCACTAGCTCCGTCCGGCGCGGCCACTAGCGTTTGTCGGCCCGATGGTCGTGGCTCTCCTAGCCGTCCTCGTCCTCGCCGTCCTCGCGGTCGGCGTCGTACTGCTCCCGCGCCTGCTGCGCGGCGAGCTCGGGACGCTGCGCGACGAGACCGCCCGTGAGCTCACGGCCCGCAATGCCGACGTCGACCGGCGGCTCGACGGCGTGATCGAGACGATGGACCGGCGGCTCGGCGAGCTCGACTCGAAGGTCGATCGGCGACTCGAGAACGCCGGCAAGACGACGGCGCAGATCCACGAGCGGCTCGGCGAGATGACGAAGGCGACGGCAGAGGTGATCGAGCGCACGAAGGAGCTCGGCAAGCTCGAGCAGGTGCTGCGCCCGCCCAAGGCACGCGGCGGCTTCGGCGAGCTGCTGCTCGAGAACCTCCTGCGCGACCGGCTGCCGCCGGAGGCGTACGAGCTCCAGCACACGTTCACGACGGGCGAGCGTGTCGACGCCGTCATCCGTGCGGCCGACCGCCTCGTGCCGATCGACGCGAAGTTCCCGCTCGACAACTTCGAGCGCATGGCCGCGGCCGGCTCCGAGGCCGAGCAGCAGCTGCACGAGAAGGCGTTCGCACGCGACGTGCGCGGCCACGTCGACGCGATCGCCGCGAAGTACATCCGTCCCGAGGAGTCCACCTACGACTGGGCGATGATGTACCTGCCCGCCGAGGCGATCTACTACGAGCTCGTGTCGGGCAAGACGGGGGCGCTGCTCGCGTACGCCCACGACAGGCGCGTCTTCCCGGTCTCGGCCACGACCTTCACCGCCTACCTCCAGGTGATCGTGTTCGGCCTCAAGGGCATGCAGATCGAGCGCCACGCGCAGGAGGTGATGGCCTACTGCGCCGCCCTCCAGACCGACTTCGTGAAGTTCAGGGACGAGTTCGACCTCGTGGGCAAGCACCTCTCGAACGCGCAGGGGAAGTTCGCGGCGGCCGAGAAGCGCCTGACCCGGTTCGAGACGAAGCTCGACCAGGCGACCGACGAGCCGGTGGAGCTGGCGGACTCCGCCCCGCCGCCGGCGCTGCCGCGCGCACTCGACGCGGCCTGAACAGCCACGGGAACGCCGGGCCGGTCGGCATCGTTTAGTACCTTCAGAACGGTATTTTGAGGAAGGAACGGATGGAATGACTGACGTGCGTGACTTGATCATCGTCGGCGGCGGCCCCGCCGGATACACCGCCGCCCTCTATGCGGCCCGGGCGAGCCTGCGGCCGCTCGTGATCGAGGGCTTCAACTGGGGCGGCCAGCTGATGATCACGAGCGACGTCGAGAACTACCCCGGCTATGCCGACGGGGTCATGGGGCCGGACATGATGGCCGACTTCCGCCGCCAGGCCGAGCGCTTCGGCGCCGAGTTCGTCACCGACGACGTGACGAGGGTCGACTTCTCCGAACGGCCCTTCCGCGTCTGGGTCGAGAACGACGAGTACCGCGCCCGTGCCGTCGTCGTCGCGACGGGCGCAAGCGCGCGCTGGCTCGGCCTTCCCGGCGAGCAGCGGCTCCAGGGCCGCGGCGTCTCGGCCTGCGCCACCTGCGACGGCGCCTTCTTCAAGGAGAAGGAGCTCGTCGTCGTCGGCGGCGGCGACACGGCGATGGAGGAGGCGAGCCACCTCACCCGCTTCGCGACGAAGGTGACTGTCGTGCACCGGCGTGACGAGTTCCGCGCCTCGCCGATCATGCTCGACCGCGCACGGGCGAACCCCAAGATCGAGTTCGTGACGAACGCCGTCGTCGAGGACGTCCTCGGCGAGGCGAAGGTCGAAGGTGTCCGCCTGCGCGACACCGGTACAGGCGAGACGTGGGAGCTGAAGACCGACGGCGTCTTCGTCGCGATCGGCCACGACCCGAACACGGCGCTGTTCCTCGACCAGCTCGACCACGACGACGAGGGCTACCTCGTCACCCGGTCCGGCTCGGCCGTCACGAACATCCCGGGCGTCTTCGCCGCCGGCGACGTGCAGGACCACGTCTACCGGCAGGCGGTCACCGCCGCCGGCTCCGGGTGCATGGCGGCGCTCGACGCCGAGCGCTTCCTCGCCGCCGACGAGAGCCACGCGGCGCCCGCGGCTGCGGCCCAGGTCTGAGGACATCCGCCGGCGAACGCGTCGATGCCGCCGCGGGTCTACCGGATCCCGTTCTCGACGAACGTCGAGCGGGTCGCGCTCGCTGCGGGGCACAAGGGGATCGAGCTCGAGTGGGTCGACGTCGCTCCTGAGGACCGCTCGCCCGTCGAGCAGGTCAGCGGACAGTCGCTCGTGCCCGTGCTCGTCGACGGCGGACTCGTCCTCCCCGACTCGACCGCGATCATCGACCTTCTCGAGCAGCGCGTCCCCGAGCCGCCGCTCTACCCGGCCGAGCCGGCACGGCGCGCGGAGGTGCGACTGTTCGTCGACTGGTTCGACCAGGTCTGGAAGCGGCCGCCGAACCTGATCGCCGCGGAGCTGGAACGGGCGGAGCCGGACGCAGCCCGCATGGCCGCGCTCGGCGAGCGGATGCGGGCCTCGCTCGACCTGTTCGAGGACCTGCTCGACGGGCGCGACTACCTCTTCGGAGCGTTCGGCGCTGCCGACTGCATCGCCTTCCCCTTTCTCAAGTACCCCGTCTTCGGCACGCCGCCCGGCGACGAGGAGGTCTTCCACCACGTCCTCGTCGAGCAGCAGCCGCTCGACGACGGCTATCCGCGGCTCCGGGGCTGGGTGGCGCGCGTCGACTCGCATCCGCGCAGCTAACCTCGCTCAGTGCCGTACTTCATCTGCCCGAACTGCAAGGAGCGGTCGATCGACATCGACCGCAAGGAGGGCCTGTTCGACGAAGCCGTCGCCTGCCACCACTGCGGCTTCGGCTTCCTGTTCGAGCTGCTGGACGACTACTACCCGGCCCCCGGCACCGGCTTCGTCGTCTGCGACCGAGAGGGCCGGATCCTCGCGGCCGGCCGCGGCATCTTCGAGCTGACCGGCTGGGCCGAGGCAGACCTGCTCGGCGCCGACGTCGTCGACGGGCTCGCGCTCTCCGGCTTCGAGGCGGAGCGGAACCCGGCGAAGCTCGCGCTGGAATGGGGCGTGCGGCGGCTCGACGAGAAGCTCGAGCTGCGCACGCGAGGCGGTCTCACGAAGCCGGTCACCGGCGACTTCTTCCCGGCGTACGACGACGACGGCGGCCTGCTCGTCGCGCTGACGCTGCGCGCCGAATAGCGCCGGGGGCCGCACGGTCACGGCCCCCGGCGGCCCATCCCGCTTACGCGGGGATCCAGGCGGGCGGCTGCGCGGACGGCGTGTTGACGGGCGCCGTCCCGGGCTGCGCCCACGCATAGCTCGAGCCCGGCACCGGCGCCACGACGACGGCGGCCGGCGCGATCGGTACGCTCGCAGGCGGCTGCGCGCACGGAACGACCACCGGAGCACACCCGGGCTGATTCCAGCCGTACGTTGCTCCGGGTGGGGCGGCCGAAGAGCCGCCCGCAGCGAGTGCGAGCGCGACGATCAGTGGAGCGGGAAGGGCAAGGAGAACCTTGCGACGAGTGCGCACGATTGCCTCCTTTCGCCTCGTAGCCTCGTCCGGAGTGGGGCCGCTCCCATCGGCGGATCTACTGATCGCCCCGCGCCAGGGCGCGCGCGGGCGCCGGGGGCACCGGCGCCGTCAGATCGCGGTGCGCCCTCGCCTGCGGCTGGTAGAAGCGCTGGGCGATCGCCGTCGGGACGACCGCCGAGAGGACGACGACCGCGATCAGGAGCGAGAACTGTGTCTGGTCGATGATGTGCGCGTTCAGCCCGTACAGGGACGTGATCGTCCCGAACGTCAGTCCGGTCGACATGAGCAGGGTCGTGAAGGTCGCGTGCGGCGCGGTGAAGCGCCGCGCCAGCGGGTAGATGCCTGCGAACTTCGGGACCATCTTCCCGACGAACAGAACCGCGAGCACGCCGAGGTTGGCCCACAGTGCGGCGGCGGAGACGTTCATGCCGCCCTTGAGGAAGAAGAACGGCGTCAGAAACGCGAACGAAACGACGCGCATCCGGTCCTGCTCGGTGCGATGGGTGGTGTAGAAGGACGACATCACGAGCCCGAGGATGAACGCCGGCAGCGCGGCCTGCGAGTTCGCCCTCGTGCCGAGCCACATGAGCAGGAACAGGCAGGCGAAGACGAGCTTGATCTCCGGCTCGATCACGCGGTTGCCGTAGCGACGGAAGAAGCGCGTCGCCGCCCGCGGCAGGCCGGCGATGAGTGCGATCGAGACGAGCACGAAGGGGACGATCCACACCGTCGGCTTGATGAACAGGATCGTCAGCCCCGCGACCGTCGCGATGTCCGTCACGAACGTCGCCGACATCAGCCGCTTGCCGACGAGCTCGCGGTTGAGCCCGGTCTCGACGAGAACCGCGTACACGACGGCGAGGCTCGTCGTCGAGAGCGCAAGGCCGCCGATCTCGGCCTGCCGCCGGTCCCAGCCGAACCCGTAGTACGCGAGCAGTCCTACGACCGCGAACGGCGCGAAGAACGAGACGAGCCCGATCGAGAGCGACGCCTTCCACTCGCGCCGGAACTGCGGCACGTCCACCTCGGCGCCGGCCTGGAAGGTGAGGACGATGCCGGCGAACGAGCCGAGGAAGCCGAGCCAGCTCGGCACCTCCAGGTGGAGCGCGTTGCCGACGACGAAGCCGGCGAAGAGCTCGATCAGGGCGACAGAGAGCCCGATCTCGACCGACACGGTCGAGGCGAGCAGGACGGTCCCGGCCAGCACTGCTGCGATCGCGATGTCGCTCATCTCTACCTCCGGTTGGCGTACGTGCGGGGGTAGAGGCCATCAGCGGCGACGCCGCGGTTCCGTGCGCGAGCCTCATCGCGCTTGCAGCCGTCTGACTATAGCCACAATGGGAGGCATGGAAACCCTCCAGGGGCAGCTGCTCATCGCCTCCCCCGCCCTGCTCGACCCGAACTTCCGCCGCACGGTCGTGCTCGTGACCGAGCACAACGACGAGGGCGCCGCCGGGCTCGTGCTCAACCGGCCCTCGCCGGCGGAGGTCGCAGAGCTCGTGCCGCAGCTCGAGCCGCTCGTCGAGGACGGCGAGCCGGTCTGGCTCGGCGGGCCCGTGCAGCAGGACGCCGTGCTCGTGCTCGGCGAGTTCGTCGACCCCGACGACGCAGCGGTGCCGCTGTTCGGCGCGCTCGGCTTTCCGGCGCTCGACGCACCGGACGAGGTGGTGCCCGCAACGACGCGCCGGCGCGTCTTCGCAGGCTACGCCGGCTGGGGCGCCGGGCAGCTCGAGGACGAGCTCGAGCGCGAGGACTGGATCATCGAGCCGGCACTCGCCGACGACGCCTTCACCGAGACGCCGGACGCGCTCTGGTCGGACGTGCTGCGCCGCAAGGGCGGCGTCTACGAGCTCGTGGCGCGGATCCCCGAGGATCCGTCGGTCAACTGACGCTCAGGCACGGTCGGTCACGAACACGCGCGTCGAGATCGTCAGCTCGAGCGGTCCGTGGCCGGCGAGCTCGCGCACCTCGGCCTCGACACGGTCCTGCACCGCCGCGTGCGCGGCGGCGACCGCGCTCGTCGAGGCGACCCACTGGACGAGCCGCTCGGCGTCGAGCGTGTACGTGTGGCGGAAGACCCGCTCCTCCAACGGCCCGAACAGCGGCGACGCCTCGACCGCGACCGCCCACGAGGGCGGGCCCTCCCCCTTGCGCTGCGGTCGCAGCGCCGAGAGCAGGGCGTCGACCGCCCGCTGCAGCGGATCGTGCTCGTCCCATTCGTTCCAGAGCAGGCCGAGCGAGCCGCCGGGCCGCAGCACGCGGTGGATCTCGGCGAGCGCCTCCTCGGTCCGGAACCAGTGGAACGCCTGCGCGACCGTGACCGCGTCGACCGACTCGTCCGGCAGCGGGATCGCCTCAGCGCTGCCGGCCAGCGCCTCCGCCTGCGGCACGACGCGCTCGAGCACGGCGCGCATCTCGTGGCCGGGCTCGACGGCCGCGACCGCGGCGCCGAAAGCCAGCAGCTGGCGGGTCAGCTTGCCCGTCCCGGCCGCGAGGTCGAGCACCCGGCGCCCCGGGCCGATCCCGATGCGCTCCGCGAGCCACGCGAGCGCCTCGGGCGCGTAGCCCGGGCGCGAGCGCTCGTACGTCTCCGCAACGCGGTCGAAGCTGAGGCGGTAGCGGTCTTCAGACACGGCTCGAGGGGCAAAGGTCGGTGAGGACGCAATCCTCGCAGCGGGGGCGGCGCGCGTCGCAGACGCGGCGCCCGTGCCAGATGAGCAGGTGCGGGAAGGGAGCCCAGTCCTCGCGGGGGACGAGGCGCACCAGGTCGCGTTCGATCTTCACGGGATCATCTTCCCTCGAAAAGCCCAGCCGTTGCGAGAGCCGGCGCACGTGCGTGTCGACGACGATCCCCTGCGCCGCACCGAGCTCCGCGGCCACGACGTTGGCGGTCTTGCGCGCGACGCCCGGAAGGCGGACGAGCTCCTCGAGCGCGCGCGGCACCTCGCCGTCGAACTCGTCGAGCAGCAGGCGCATCGTGCCACGGAGCGACTTCGCCTTCTGACGGTAGAAACCGGTTGCGAAGATGTCGCGCTCGAGCTCCTCCTGCGGGACGGCGAGATAGTCCTCCGGTGTCCGGTACTTCTCGAACAGCGTGGCCGTCACCCGGTTCACGTTCACGTCGGTCGTCTGGGCCGACAGCATCACCGAGACGAGCAGCTCGAGCGGGCTGCGGAACGTCAGCGCGATCGCCGCGTCCGCGTGCTCTTCGGAAAGCCGTTCGATCACCGGCCGGATCCGCTGCCTCTTCGGCCCGACCCGCTTCCGGGCCTCCTTGACGTAGCTCCGTGCCACCGCCGCGACGCTAACCGACGGCGGCGAGCGGCGCGGCGCCGTCGCGGTCGTCCCCGCGCAGCCGCGGCCCGGCGCACACGAGGTCGAGCGCAGGACAGCCGGCGCACGCGAACTCGCTCGGCGTCGGCCGGAACTCGCCCGCATGGATGCGGGCGATCGCGTCGGACAGGTCCGCCTCGAGCTCCGTCACCTGCTCGCGCCGGAACGTCGTCGTGGCGACCGCGTCGGGGCGCTCGAGGAAGTGGTAGGCGACCTCGACCTCGTGCGCCCCGGCGCGGAAGCACGCGAGTGCGTAGACGAGCCGCTGCAGGCGGTAGTCCGCCGCGACGATCTCCTCGGGTGACGCGTCGCCGAGCAGGTTCGTCTTGTAGTCGACGACGAGCGCCCGCGGGCCGTCGAGATGGAGCACGTCGAGGTAGCCGTGCAGGAGCACGTCGTCGTGCTCGAAGGTGAAATGCCGTTCCTTCTCGACGTCGCCCAGCTCGGCGACACGGCGCGCAAGCTCGGAGTCGCAGTACGAGGCGACGAAGCCGCGGATCCGCTCCAGCTCGTCGTCGCCGACGGTCGGATACCACTCGCGCACCTGCTCGAGGTCCGGTGAGACGGGAAGGCGCAGGTCGACCTGCTCGAGCAACCGGTGGACGGCATCGCCGACCTCGGTCGCCCGCAGGCCTCCCCCGTCCTCGACGGCGCGACGCTCGAACTGCCGCTCGCTCATCCCGGCCACGCGCAGCGCGTAGTACTTGTACGAGCACTGCTCGAAGGTCGAGAGCGCGGTGAACGAGAGACGGCGCACACGGTGCAGCGGGGGAGGCGCGGGCGTGACGAGCGGCGGCAGCTCCGGCGCAGGCGGGGCGGCTGCTTCCGTGTCCGCAGTGAACAGGCTGAGCTGCCCGCTTTCGCCGCCGGCGGCCGCCGCGGCGGGGGGCTCCCCCCACTCCTTCGCGTCAAAGCGGTCGACGCGCACGACGAGCCGTGCGTCGTTACGGGCGATCTCGACCGCCGCGTGGCCCGCCGCGTCGAGCTCGGCGTCGGCGTCGAGCCGGCCGAGCACCCAGCCGATCGGCGTCGATGCATCCGCCTTCTTCTCGCGGTCGATCGCGCCCGAAACGATGAGTTGCTCCTTCGCACGCGTCATCGCGACGTAGTAGAGGCGCAGCCGCTCGGCCTCGTCCTCCGCCGCACGCGCGTCCTTCACCTCCTCGTAGTCGAAGGCGGGATGCCGCCTCGTGGTCACCGGGTCGGCGACGCGAAAGCCGAAGCGGCCGTCGGCGAGCGCGAGGATCTCCTCGGGCGACGGCGGCGGGCGGTCGCGGCCTGCGTCGGCGACGATCACGACGTCGAACTCGAGCCCTTTCGCGGCGTGGATCGTCAGCAGCCGCACCGCGTCCGCGCCCTCCTCCTCCGCGACCGCCTCGAGCTCGCGGGCGCCGACCGCGTCCTGCTCGGCGACGAAGCGCACGAACCCCTCGACGTCCGGCCCGCGCAGCTCCTCGTAGGAGCGGGCGAGCCGTGCCAGCTTGCGGATGTTCGCGTAGCGGCGGCGGCCGTCCCACTGCGCGAGCACGGCGAGGTCGTAGTCGTGCTCGCTCACGATCCGCTCGCACAGCCGCTCGAGCGAGACCCGCGGCATGGCCTCCGCGAGCCGGTCGAAGCGCTGGCGGAAGGCGCGCAGGAGGCGCGCGTCCCGCTCCGCCAGCTCCGCGGGAAGCGCGTACTCGATCCCTGTGAACAGCGGCCGCCGCGAGGCCGAGCGGCGGACGAGCGCGAGCCCGTCGTTGGAGACGCCGACGAACGGCGACGCGAGCACGGTGAGGAGCGCCACGTCGTCGTAGCGGTTGTGGAGCAGGCGCAGGTACCCGAGCAGGTCCACCACCTGCTGCTTGCCGAAATACCCCTTCGCCGCCGACTGGTACGTCGGCAGCCCGGCCTGCCGCAGCTCCTGGTCGTAGACGTCGGCATCGGTTCCGGCGGCGAAGAGGACGACGATCTGGCCCGCCGTCGCCGCCCCCGAGTCGACGAGCTCGCGCACGCGGCGGGCGACGGCGCGCGCTTCCGCGCGCCGCCAGTGGACACCGCTGTCGCGGTAGCTCGCCTTGTCGGTGACGAGCAGCTCGACCGGATGCCCGAACACCGGGTCGGGGAACTCGGAGGCGGCGTGGAGCGGCTGGAACTCGTCCCCGAAGTGCGAGCCGAACAGCTCGTTCACAGCCGCGAGCACCTCTGGGCGCGACCGGTAGTTGTAGGTCAGCGGCAGCAGCTGGGTCGACTGTGCGCGCCGCTCCCGGAACACGTGCACGTCGGCATGCCGGAAGCCGTAGATCGACTGGAACTCGTCGCCGACGTAGAACAGCTCCGCGTCCGGCGCGCGCAGCAGGTCGACCAGCTCGCACTGGAGCCGGTTCGTGTCCTGGAACTCGTCGACCATGATCGAGCGGAAGCGACGGCCCTCGCGCTGCCGGATCTCTTCGTTGTCGCGCAGGAGGTCGCGCGCGTGCAGCTGGAGGTCCTCGAAGTCGAGCGCGGACTCGCGCGCCTTCGCGGCGGCGTACGCCGCCGCGAAGCGCTCGAGCAGCTCCTGCAGCAGTGCGCGGTCGCGCGCCGCCGCTTCGTCGAGCGCAGCCTGCGCCACCGCCCGCCGCGCCTCCTCGTAGGACGCCGCCCGCTCGCCGGAGGCACGGAAGCCGGAGAGCTCCATCAGCCGATCGGCGCGCGTGTCGCGCTCGAGCAGCGCGAGCAGCTGCTCGGCGTTCGTCCGCTGGTTGTCGCTCGCCGCCGCGTCGCCGACGAGCGCGTGCGCCGCCTCGCGCAGCTCCTGGATACGCTCGGCGAGCTCGGGTCGCCCGCCGATGTCGAGATCGAGCTCGCGACCGGCCGAGCGGAGCGTCTCGTAGACGCTCGTGAGCATCCGGCGCAGCCCGTCGGCGCCGTAGGTCGCAAGCAGGCGCAGCCGGTCGGGTGCGGCGTCGGCGCAGAACTCGCCGAGCGCCTGCTGGAACGCCTCGCTGCGGAGCACCGCGCCCTGGGGCTCGTCGAGCTCGCGGAAGCGGGGGTCGAGCCCTGCAGCGAACGGGTAACCCTTGAGCAGCCGCAGGCAGAAGCCGTGGATGGTGGAGATCCAGGCACCGTCGAGCTCGCGCGCGAGATCGTGCCGACCGCGCTCGGCGAGGGCCGCGCGCACGCGGGTGCGAAGCTCGCCGGCCGCGCGCCGCGTGTACGTGATCACGAGGATGGAGTCGACGTCGATTCCGCGCTCGCAGACTGCGCGCACGAACCGCTCGACGAGCACCGCCGTCTTGCCGGTGCCGGCACCGGCGGAGACGAACACCTCGCCGCCGGCGTCGACTGCGGCCCGCTGCTGCTCGTTCATGGCGTTTGGCGGAGCCACGTCATCCCTCTGGGTGCCTGGCACCGCTTCGCGGAGCCGGGCACCTGCCGCTGACGGGGCGATAGCTCATGCCCGTGGCACCCGACACATCGACCAGAGGTCGCACCACGGCGGGCAGTCGCCGCCCTTCGG
>DASPTD010000010.1:0-15089 GCA_035623575.1 Gaiellaceae bacterium | reverse complement strand
TTGTGGCCGAACGCGGGCTTCTTCCCGCAGACTGAGCAGACCTTCGACATCGGCCGCCCAGGGTACCGGATCGGACGCCGGCTACGCCCGTGCGCTGGCGCGCAGCTGCGCGAACACGTCGGCCATCTCGAGCGCCGTGCGCACGGCCTCGGCGCCCTTGTCCGCGCGGGCCAGGGCCTGTTCGAGCGTGTCCGTCGTGAGCACGCCGAACGCGACGGGCACGCCCGTCTCCAGCCCGGCGAGCTGGAGGCCGGAGGCGGCCTCACCGGCGACATAGTCGAAGTGCGCCGTCTCGCCGCGGATCACGCAGCCGAGCGCGACGATCGCGGCGTAGCGGCGCGTCTTCGCGAGCGCCATCGCGCCGAGCGGCAGCTCGAACGCCCCGGGGACCGCCATCACCGTGACCGCGTCGCGGCCGACGTCCAGCCGGTCGAGCTCGGCCAGCGCCGACTGGAGGAGCAAGTTGGTGACGTCGCCGTTGAAGCGGGCGACGACGAGGGCGATGCCGCGGAGCGTCCCGCGCGCCTCTCCCTCGAACAGCTCGACGTCGTCCGGAAGCTCGAGATCGCCCGGCGCGTGCCCGGCGAGACGGAGCTGCGGCTCGCCCTCCTCGACGGCGAGGGCCGGCTCCTCGTCCGCGGTCTGCTCGTCGTCCTCGTAGATCTCGCCGGCCTCCGCCTCGGGTCCGTCGGCCGCCGCGGTGCCGCCCTGCTCGCCCGGCCAGTGCTCGCTCGTGCTCACTCGTCCTCCGCGTCGAACCTCAGCCCCTGGTGGTGGAGCCCGTGGCCGAGCTTATCCCGCTTCGTGGTCAGATAGCGGCGGTTCTCGTCGTTGGGCGGCACCTCGATCGGCACCTGCTCGGTCACCCGGAGCCCGAAGGCCTGGAGGCCGGAGACCTTCTTCGGGTTGTTCGTGAGCAGCCGGATCGTCGAGAGACCGAGGTCGGCGAGGATCTGGTTGCCGATCCCCCACTCCCGCTCGTCCGCGGCGAAGCCGAGCGCGAGGTTCGCTTCGACGGTGTCGAGGCCGTCCTCCTGGAGCTCGTATGCCTTCAGCTTGTTCAGCAGGCCGACGCCGCGCCCCTCCTGCGCCATGTAGAGGAGGACGCCGCACGGCTCGGCCGCGATCAGCCGCATCGCCGCGTCGAGCTGCTCACCGCAGTCGCAGCGCAGCGAATGGAACACGTCGCCGGTGAGGCACTCGGAGTGCACGCGCACGAGCACGTTCTGCGCGCCCTCGACGTCCCCGCTGACGAGCGCCACGTGCTGCCGGCCGGTGAGCGTCTCGCGGAAGAGCACCGCGGCGAAGTCGCCGTACGCGGTCGGGAGCCTGACCGTGACCTCCCGTTCGACGAGCTTCTCGTGGCGGCGCCGGTACTCGATCAGGTCGGCGACGGTGACGAGCTTGAGCCCGTGCCGGGTGCAGAACTCGAGCAGATCGGGGACGCGTGCCATCGTCCCGTCGTCCTTCATCACCTCGCAGACGACGCCGGCCGGGTTGAGCCCGGCCAGGCGCGCGAGGTCGACGGCGGCCTCGGTCTGGCCGGTGCGCTGGAGCACGCCGCCGGGGCGTGCACGCAGCGGGAAGACATGGCCCGGCTGGACAATGTCGTGCGGGCCCTTCGACGGGTCGATCGCCACCTGGATCGTGCGGGCGCGGTCGTGTGCGGAGATCCCCGTCGAGATGCCCTCCCGCGCCTCGATCGACACGGTGAACGCGGTTCCGAACGGCGTCTCGTTGTGCTCGGTCATCATCCGCAGGTCGAGCTCGTCGCAGCGCTCGCCGGTGAGGCAGAGGCAGATCAGGCCGCGTCCCTCCTTCGCCATGAACGCGATCGCCTCGGGCGTCGCGAACTGGGCCGCAATCGTGAGGTCGCCCTCGTTCTCGCGGTCGGCTGCGTCGACGACGACGACCATCCTCCCCCGGCGCATCTCCTCGATCGCCTCCTCGACCGAGGCGAACGAGCCGGTCTCGGGGACGGGCGCGACGCTCATGGGTGCATGGTAGAGGTCGGAAGGAGGCGCTCCACGTACTTCGCGAGCACGTCGGCCTCGAGGTTCACCTCGTCGCCCGGCGCGAGCGCGCCCAGCGTCGTCTCGGCGAGCGTGTGCGGGATGAGGGCGACGGCGAACCCTTTGCCGTCGAGCGCCGCGACCGTCAGCGACGCACCGTCGACCGCGACCGAGCCCTTCTCGACGCAGTAGCGGAGGACCTCCGCCGGCGCGTCGACCCAGATGCGCCGGCCGTCGCCCTCCGGGTCGACCGAGCGGACGCGGCCGACGCCGTCGACGTGGCCCTGCATCACGTGGCCGCCGAGCGGCTCGCCGGCACGGACGGCCGGCTCGACGTTGACCTCGTCTCCCGCGGCCAGCCGACCGAGCGCCGTGCGGCCCAGGGTCTCCGGCACGGCGTCGAACGAGAGCTCGTCGCCGGCGCTATCGACGACCGTCAGGCAGACGCCGCCGACGGCGACCGAGTCGCCGACCGCCACTCCGGCGGCGGTGCGCGGAACGGCGACGCGGAGGCGGACGCCGCCGGCGCCGCGGTCGACGCCGGTCACGCGGCCGCGCTCGCGGACGATGCCTGTGAACATCGCCACAAGGCTACCGTGCGGGTTTCCCGCAGCACGGTCCGCGCCGCCCGGTACAGACGCCGGGCGGCTCCGGGAGCATGCTGGAGGCGCAGGAAAGGGACGTTGCCCTCGCGAAAAACGGCGACCGGGCTGGCCGGTCGCGCAGTCCGCAGCAGCGACTCCCTGCGGACCGCGGGAAGGGCGGCGCGAGCCGCCCTTCCTCGTTTCGCCGGTGCGAAGTGCTGCGCACTTCGCACCGGTCGGGTTACGGCTTCGCAGAGCGGACGCCGGCGGTGCCGGCGTCCTCTTGAAACCGCGAGGCAACGGGCTGCGCGGCGCGGCCGGTGGTGGCTGCGCCATCCCCGGCCGCGTGTGGTCGGCCTCCGGTTAACGCCTGCGGCGTTGACCTCCGGCCCTCGCACCCGCGCAGGCGGGCGGCCCTACGGCTCGTGAAGGTAGCCCTCGAGGAGCACGTCCTCGCCGACTGTGGTGGCGCGCAGGTCGGACAGGTCGAGCGGCGCGGCGAGCTCGCCGAAGGCCCGCGGCCCGTCGCCGCCCAGCAGCGGCGCGACGAAGAGGAGGAGCTTGTCCACCGCGTCTGCCGCGAGGAAGGCGGTCGCCAGCGTCGGGCCGCCCTCGAGCAGCAGCGATTGCACGCCCTCGGCGGCGAGCGAGCGCAGCTCCTCGTCGAGCGGGCCGCTGCGCAGCTCGAGCTCGGAGCCGGCCGGCAGCGGCCCGCGCCCGAACGCGAGACGGCGCGGCTGCGCAGCCGCGCCGACGCCGCGCGCGTCGAGCCGCGGCGCGTCTGCGCGCACCGTGCCCATGCCGACCGCAACGGCGTCCGACGCGGCGCGCAGCTCGTGCACGAGCAGCCGCGACTCCTCACCCGACACCCAGCGCCGGCCGGGAACGGCGACGCGGCCGTCGAGCGTCACCGCGAGCTTGAGCGTCACGAAGGGGCGGCCGAGCGCGACCCTGGTCCGCCAGGCCTCGTTCTGGCGCCGCGCCTCGGGACTGTCGAGCATGGCGACGTCGACCCCGGCCGCGCGCAGCCGCGCGACACCGCCTGCGGCCTTCGGATTCGGGTCGAGCGCGCCGACGACGACCCGCGCGACGCCGGACGCGATCACGGCGTCGACGCACGGCGGGGTGCGCCCGTAATGCGTGCACGGCTCGAGCGTCACGTAGAGCGTCGCGCCGTGCGCGCGCTCGCCCGCCCGCGCGAGGGCGACCACCTCCGCGTGGTCGACCGCCCTGTGCTCGTACCAGCCCTCGCCGACGATCTCGTCCCCGACGACGAGCACGGCGCCGACGAGGGGGTGATCCCCGACCTTCCCGCGCCCTCGCTCCGCAAGCTCGAGCGCACGATCCATCCAGCTCACGCGAGTGCTTGTACCAGCCGGCGGTAGGAGCGCGGAAGGTCTTCGCGCCCGAAGATGGCGGTGCCGACGACGATCAGCGTGGCGCCGGCGTCGTAGACCGCGCGCACGTTCTCGTTGTCGATGCCGCCGTCGACCTGCACCTGCACAGGGTCCGGCAGCCCGGCCCGCGTTCGCACGACGCGTTCGAGAGCGTCCGGCATGAACTCCTGGCCACCGTAGCCCGGGTGGATGCTCATGCAGAGGACGAGGTCGGCGTCGCCCGAGACCGCCGTGACGTCCTCGGGCTCCGACTCGGGGGAGAAGGCGACCCCGACCCCGAGGCCATGCTCACGGGCGAGCGCGATCGTCGCCGGCACGTCTTCCACGACCTCGTAGTGGAAGGTGACGCTGTTGCCGCCCGCTTCCGCGATCTGCGGAAAGTGACGAGCCGGATTGTCGACCATCAGGTGGCAGTCCATCGCACCGCCGTGCGCGTGCACGAGCGGCGCGATCCCCTGGAGGACGACCGGGCCCATCGTGATCGGCTCGACGAAGTGGCCGTCGCCGACGTCGAAGTGGAAGACACGCGCGCCGGCGCGAAGCAGGATCTCCACCTGCTCACCGAGGTTGGCAAAATCCGCCGCGTACAGCGACGGCTCGATCTCCACCGTCCGGATCCAGTCCCGCCAGGACACAGCCGCACGGCCAAGGTTAGACCTGCAGTCGGCTGATGAAGAAACCGGTGGTCCCGTGCACGTGCGGCAGCGTGAGCAGGAACTCCGGGCGGCGCGGATGGGCGAATGTCGGCCATTCCGGCCCGAGGGGAAGAACCCGCAGGCCGCTCGCCTCGACGACCGCCTCGTTCTCGTCCGCGTTGATCGTGCAGACCGAGTAGACGATCGTGCCGCCCGGCCGCACCCGCTCGGCGGCGCTGCGCAGCAGCGCGAGCTGGAGCTCGGGCAGCGGCTCGGCGCGCCAGCGCAGGTCGGGCCGCTGGTTGAGCACGCCGAGGCCGGAGCAGGGCGCGTCGACGAGCGCCCGGTCGAAGCCGTCGAGCCCCGGGGGCAGTTGTGTGCCGTCGGCCTCGACGACGGCGACGTTCGTCGCGCCGAGCCGGGCGACGTTCGCGCGCAGCTCACTCGCACGGCTCGGGTCGACCTCCACCGCGGTCACCTCGCCGCGAAGCTGCGTCGTCTTGCCGCCCGGGGCGGCGCAGAGGTCGAGCACGCGGTCGCCGTCCTGCGAGGCGACGACGAGCCCGGCGAGCTGTGAGCCGCGGCTCTGCGGCCAGATCCGTCCCTCCGCCACCGCGAGATCGTCCACCCGGTCCACCCGGTAGGCGCGCGGCATGTCGGTCGGCTCGCCCAGAGCAGCGCCGCGCACGAGCCGGACGACCGTCTCGAGCGGCTCGTTGCCGGCGCGCATGAGCGCAAGCGCCGCGTCGGGGCCGAGGTCGCGCACCCAGGTCTCGTAGATCCAGTCCGGGTAGGACTCCTTCAGCGGCCCGTCGGGCAGCGCGTCGATGAGGAGGCGGATGCCCTCTGCAAGGCGGCGCATGACGGCGTTCGTGAACGGCACCGCGCGTTCGAGGCGTGCACGACGCACGAGCTCGACCGACTCGTTCGCCGCCGCGTGCGGCGCCGTCTCCGTGTACGCGAGCTGATAGGCGCCGAGCCGGAGCGCTGCGCGCACGGGCGGGTCGAGCTTGCGCACCGGCCGCCGGCCGAGCGTCTCGATCGCGTGGTCGAGCGTGCGAACGCGCTGGACCGCGCCGTACGCCAGCCGTTGTGCGAACGCCCGCTCGCGCTCGTCGAGGTCGCGCGCCGCGCTGCGGAAGACACGATCGGCGTAGGCATCGTGCTCGAACACGCGCAGCAGCACCTCGTAGGCCGTGCGGCGCGCGGCCGAGACCGCCATCAGTGCAGCCCGCGGAGGTATTCCGCGTACGTCATCCGGCGCCCGCCCTCCGGCTGCACCTCGAGCAGCTCGAGCGAGCCGTCGCCGGCCTCGCGCGCCTTCCAGACGACGAGCGGCCTGCTGTCGACGACGGCGCGGGCGCCGATGTGGGGCGAGAGTGCGCGGATCCGGTTCACGAGCTCGTGCGCCGGCCGGGCGAGGTCGAGCTCGCGATCGTCCGCCGTGATCTTCTCCGCGTAGATCACTCCTTCGTCCGGCTGCGACTCGAAGCGCGGGCCGGCGAGCACGGCGTCGAGGAGACGTGCGGCCACCTCCGCGGCACGCCGGTAGACGGCGCCGGCGTCGTCCTCCGGCCCGACGTCGAACGCCTCCTGGGCGGCGACCGGGCCGGCGTCGAGCTCCGCCGTCGTACGGTGGATCGTCACGCCCGTGCGTGCGTCGCCTGCCATCAAGGCCCGCTCGACCGGCGCCGCGCCGCGCCAGCGCGGCAGCAGCGACGGGTGCACGTTCAGCCAGAGGGCGCGCGAGAGGAGCGACTCGGGGATGAGGAGGCCGTACGCACAGACGACGACGGTGTCAGCCGGCAGCGCGACGCTCTCGTCGAGGCGCGCCGGCTGCCCGACGGGGATGCCGAGCCGTTCGGCCGTCTCCTTCGCCGGCGTCGGCGCGAGCCTGCGGCCGCGGCCCCGCGGCTTGTCGGGGCGCGTGAGCAGCAGCGCGACCTCGTGCGACTCCGCGAGGCGCTCCAGCACGTCGGCGCCGAACGGCGCGGTCGCTGCGACCGCGATGCGCACGGCTAGGAAAGGACGATGCGCGGACGCAGGATCGCGAGCGCCCCGCGCCGCGCCTCCGGCGTCGTGCGGTCGATCATCAGGATCCCGTCGAGGTGGTCGCTCTCGTGCTGCGCGGCGCGGGCGTACACGTCGTCGAGCTCGAAGCGCACGTCCTCGCCGTGCTCGTCGCGTCCGGCGAGCGTGATGGTGGTGGCCCGCTCCACCGGCACGAGCACACCCTGGATCGAGAGGCATCCCTCGTCGGCGACCTCCGTCTCGTCGCCCCGCTCGACGATCTCGGGGTTGACGACGACCGCGACCTCGTCCTGGGCCGGCTGGAACACGAACAGCCGCCGCAGCACGCCCACCTGCGTCGCCGCCAGCCCGATCCCGTTCGCGTCCTCCATCAGCCGCTTCATCCGCTCGACGAGGCTGAGCAGCTCGTCGTCGAACTCCTCGACCGGCCGTGCCTGCATCTTCAGCGCGGCGTCCGGGTACTGGCGAATCTGGGCGAGCGCAAGCTGCCGTCGCGCCTCGCGCTCGGGGTCGAGCTCCTCGTCCCTCACCTGCCCTTCGATCTCCGCCATGCAGGCGCCACAATAGCCACGTGGACCCGCGACAGCTCAACGCGATCATGAGCCAGGGCCCGATTCGCCCGGAGACGCCGCGCGACCGCGAGGAGCGCCGCGTGCTCGAGACGGATCTCGCCGAGAGCCCGGTGAAGGGCCGGCCGCTGCCGCAGCGGCTGCGGAACTTCCGCCCGGACGCCGACGCCGCCGTGCGCGCACTCGGCGGCCCGACGCTCTGGATGCGGCGGCTGCGCGCGATCGAGGATGCGCTCGGAGAGCACGAACGGCAGCTCGAGGAAGCGTGGCGCGAGCTTGCCGGGGAGATCGAGGATGCGTCCGCGTTCGCGCGCGCATGGCGGAAGACGGCGCGGTCCTGGAGCTTCGAGCAGGTGAACGAGCTGATCTCGCGGCACAACCGCTACTTCCCGGCGGAGGCGCAGCTGCCGATGGATCCGCGCACCCGCGACTTCGTGCGGATGAACGGGCGCTCGTACGAGCGCGAGCCGCTCGATGCGGAATGGATCCTCGCCCGCTTTCCCCCGCGGCGAGCCGACGCCCTCCGAGCAGCGTAGTTCCGCCCCCGGCGAAGGGCTGCCGGGAAGACGTGACGGATCCGTCACGGTGCCTGGCACCGTGCCTGGCACCGGGGGTGGATTGGAACCGTCGCGATCGGTCACACCGACTGCGGGTCGACGTCGACGACCGCGGTGAGGCCCGCGCGCCGCATCGCCGGCGCGGCGACGACCAGGAGCGCGGCGACGCGGCCGGCGAGCAGACGCGGACGCTCCGTCTTGCCGACGAGCTGCGCGCGGTGGCGGTTGCGCAGCCGCAGCAGCGGCGCGGGACCGAGCAGCTCGTCGCCCCCCAGCTGCGCCTTCAGCTCCTCGAGTGCGCGGAGCGGATCGGCCTGCTCCGGGCCCGTGACGACGATACGGACGAGGTGGCGGAACGGCGGATAGCCGAGCGCGCGCCGCCGCTCGAGCTCGCCGTCGAGGAAGCCGTGCACGTCGTGGCGCGCCGCGTACGCGACCGCGCGCGCGTCCGGCTGGAAGGTCTGCACGATCACGCGCCCCGGTGCGTCGCGGCCGCTCCGGCCGGCGAGCTGGGTCAGGAGCTGGAACGTGCGCTCCTCGGCTCGGAAGTCCGGCAACCCGAGCGCGGTGTCGGCGTCGACCACTGCGGCCAGCTCGACGCCCGGGAAGTGGTGGCCCTTCGCCACCATCTGCGTCCCGACGAGCACCGCCCGCCGCGCGCGGCCGAACCGCTCCAGCGCGTCGCGCAGCTGCTCCGGCTTCGTGACCGCGTCCGCGTCGAGGCGGATCCGCTCCAGCTCGGGAACGTGCTTCGCGAGCTCCCGCTCGAGCCTCTGCGTGCCGGCACCGACGCGCGCGAGTTCGGCCGAGCCGCACCCGGGGCACGTCTCCCCCATCGGCTCGGCGTGGCCGCAGTGATGGCAGCGGAGCGAGCCGCCCTCGTGCAGCGTCAACGCGACGTCGCAGCTCCGGCAGCGGCGCGTCGCGCCGCACGCACGGCAGTGCACGGCCGGTGCGACCCCGCGCCTGTTGAGGAGCAGGATCGCCTTGCCGCCGTGCTCGGCGAGCCCGCCGAGCGCCGAGAGCAGCGGCGCCGAGAGCGGATAGCCCGCCTCGCGCCGCAGGTCGACGACGCGCACGGACGGCATCGGCGCCGCGATGCGACCGCCGAGCTCGAGCCGCTCCAGCCGTCCCCACGACTCCGGCCGCGGCGTCGCCGAGCCGAACACCGCGATCGCACCCTCGAGCGAGGCGCGCTTCGCCGCCACCGTGCGTGCGTCGTAGCGCGGATCCGACTCCTGCTTGTACGACGCGTCGTGCTCCTCGTCGACGCAGACGACGCCGAGCGACGGCACGGGCGCGAACACCGCGGAACGCGCGCCGACGACGACCGGCGCCTCGCCCGACGCGATCCGCTCCCGCTCGTCTCTCCGCTCCGCCTCCGTCAGGGCCGAATGGAGCACCGCCACCCGGTCGCCGAAGCGGGCGCGGAAGCGTCCGAGCGTCTGCGGAGTGAGCGCGATCTCGGGCACGAGCACGATCGCATCTCGTCCGCGGGCGAGCGCGGCGTCGCAGGCACGGATGTACACCTCGGTCTTGCCGCTTCCCGTCGCGCCCGAGAGCAGGACGTGCCCGCCGCCTCCGCCGTCGAGCAGTGCCTCGATCCGCTGCAGGGCCCGCTCCTGCGACTCCGAAAGCCGCTCCGGGGCCGGCTCGGCCGCGAGCGCCCCGGCCGCCGAGGCGTGCCGCCGCTCCCCCCGCCGCCTCGGCGCCTGGGGCGCGACGAGCCCCAGTGCCCGTGCCGGCGTCGACCCGTAGTAGTCGGCGAGCCAGAGCGCGAGGTCGACGAGCACCGGCGGGAGCGTCTCCGCCACCCGCTCGACCGCCGCCGCCTCGACGCCCTCGGGCAGCTCGACGCCCACCTCGGTGACGACGCCGCGCCGCCGCGCGTTGCCGAAGCGCACCTCGACGACCGCACCCTTCCCGGCTTCGTCCGGCACCTCGTACGTGAACGGCCGCGCGAGCGCACGGGCGGTGACGAGCGGATAGACGGACGCGAGGCGGCTCACCGACCGAGCCTAGCGGGGGGTATGGTCGGTGCCGTGGACGACGTCGAGTTCACGCCGGAGCAGTTCCTCGACCTGATGCACCACGAGATTCCCCGCTACGAGGAGCTGGAGGACGAGACTGCGGGCGCGACCGAGGCCGTCGAGGCGGCGCGCATCCTCGAGCTCGGCTTCGGCACCGGCGAGACCACCCGGCGGGTGCTCGCCCGACACCCGGGCGCGCAGCTCGTCGGCATCGACGGGAGCTCACGGATGCTCGCCGCGATCAGGATCGAGGGCGCCGAGTTCCGCCGCGCCGAGCTCGTCGACCCGCTCCCGGAGGGGCCGTTCGACCTCGTCGTCTCGTGCCTGACCATCCACCACCTCGACGGCGAGGGGAAGCGAGACCTCTTCAGGCGCGTCGCCGCCGTGCTCGCCGACGGCGGATCGCTCGTGTTCGGCGACGTGATCGTGCCCGAGGATCCCGCCGACGCGGTCACACCGCTCACGCCGGATTACGATCTGCCCGACCGGCTCGAGGACCAGCTCGCCTGGCTGCACGAGGCGGGCTTCGTCGCCGAGCCGACCTGGGTGCGCGGCGACCTCGCGGTCCTCCGCGCTAGACGCCTGCCGCCGTCACGACGAAGTCGGTGGCGAATCCGAGCACGATCCCGGCGAGCACGAGCCACGTGACCACCCGGGGGTGGTCGAACCTGCGGTTGACGGCGAACAGCTCCTGCACGACGTAGAGGATCGAGCCCGCGGCGACGGTGAAGAAGACGACCGACACCGCCTCGCTCGACCACGCCTGGCCGAGCACCGTGCCGAGGAACGTCGGCCCGCCGCCGATCAGCCCCATCAGGCCGAGGAACGCCCAGCTGGGGCGCGTCCCCTCGCCGCTCATCGGCCCGCAGATGCCGAAACCCTCGGTCGCGTTGTGCAGCCCGAAGCCGATGATCAGCGTCACGGCGAGGCTGATCTGACTCGCGGCGGCGGCCTGGCCGATGGCGAGGCCCTCGCCGAAGTTGTGCGCGCCGATGCCGATCGCGATCAGCAGCGCGAGCTGCTTGCCCGGCGACAGGCTCTCGATCCACGTGCGATGCTCGAACTCGTCGAGCGCGGCGGCGCCCGGGCCGACGAGCGTGGTCGCCCGGCGGCCGGCGCGCTGCTTCATCCACTCGGAGTAGTAGACGAGGCTCATCAGCCCGAGCGTAAAGCCGCCGAACCCGAGGGCCGCGAGCCACGAGAAGCGGCCCCAGTGGTGCGCGTGGAGGGCGGCGTCGATCGGGTCGACCGCATTCGAGAGCACGTCCCAGAGCAGGAACACGAGGATGCCGGTGGCGAGCGCGCTCAGCGCCGCCCGCGTCGAAGAGCCCAGGCCCTGCACGCGCCCGACCGGCAGCCCGAGGAAGATCGTCGCGCCGGCGATCGCGCCGAGCAGCAGTATGTGGCCTGTGGACATGATGTAAGGCAAACCTTACACACGTCCCGACGGGCAAGATAGCCCCGATGGCGCAGGGCCACTCCGTCGACGAGTACCTCGAGACGATCTACTTCCTCGCCTTCCCGATCGGCGAGTACACGCCGCGCGTGGCCGGCTCACCCCCCCTTGCCTCGCGGGTGGCCGAGATGCTCCACGTCTCGCGCGCCTCGGCCGGAGAGATGCTCAAGCGGCTCGAAGCCGAGGGGCTGATCGAGCGCGGCGCGCGCAAGGAGGCGCTGCTGACCGCCCCCGGGCGGGTCCGCGCCGAGCGCGTCGTCCGCAAGCACCGGATCATCGAGCGGCTGCTCACCGACTTCATGGGCTACACGGGCGCCGAGGCGCACGAGCGCGCCGACGAGCTCGGCGACACGTTCGACGACGACATGATCGACCGCATCGACGAGCGCCTCGGCCATCCGGAGCGCTGCCCGCACGGCTGGCCGGTCGATCCCGCGCTCGAGCAGGCGGAAAACCGCGATCTCGAGCCGCTCGCCGCGCTCGCGCCCGGGACGCGGGCGACGATCGTCCGCCTCGCCGAGCACGACGGCGCCCTCCTGCACTGGTTCTACGACCACGGCCTCGTGCCCGGCCAGGAGATCGTCGTGCGCACGGCCGAGCCGGCGGCCGACCAGTTCACCATCGCCCTGGACGGCGGGGAGCACGCGATCAGCGAGAAGGCCGCGAGCGGCCTGTTCGTCCGTCCGGACTAGATCGCCAGCCCGCGCCGTTGCAGCTCGCCGGCCGCTGCGTCGACGCGATCCACCGCCACCTGCCCCTCGAGCCACGCCGCCAGCTCCTCCATGCCGTCCGCGAGCGCGACCTGCGGCTCGTACCCGAGCGTCTCGCGCGCGAGCGTGACGTCGGCAAAGCAGTGGCGGATGTCCCCGGCGCGGTACTCGCCGGTCAGCTCCGGCTCGATCTCCTTGCGAACTGTCGCCGCGAGCTGCACGGCGACCTCGCGCACCGTCACGCTCGTGCCGCTGCCGACGTTCAGCACGAGCCCGTCGGCGCCGTCGCGCTCGAGCGCGAGCGCGAACGCGCGCGCGACGTCGCTCACCGCGACGAAGTCGCGCCGCTGCAGCCCGTCCTCGTACACGCGCGGCGGCCGGTCGTTCAGCAGCCGCGACGCGAAGATGGCGAGCACGCCCGTGTACGGGTTCGAGAGCGCCTGGCGCGTGCCGTACGTGTTGAACAGCCGCAGTGCGACCGTCGGAATGTCGTACGCAGCACCGCAGACGAGCACGGCGCGCTCCTGCTGGTACTTCGTCAGCGCGTAGATCGAGCTGAGGGTCAGGCGCTTCGTCTCGGGCGTCGGCACAGGCACGAGGCCCGGCAGCTCCCACTCGTCGCGCTCGAGCTGCTCTCGCGGCCGCTCCTCCGGCTCGACCTCGCGGCCGTCGGCCGTACGGTACAGCCCCTCGCCGTAGACGCTCATGCTCGACGCGACCACGACCTTCCCCACCGGCGCCTCCGCGAGTGCCTCGAGCAGCACCGCCGTGCCGAGCGAGTTCGACGCCGTGTACTCGGCGATCTCGTACATCGACTGGCCGACGCCGACACGCGCAGCGAGATGGACGACGGCGTCGACGCCGGCGAGCGCGCGGCGTATCGCGTCGCGATCGCGCACGTCGCCGACCTGGAGCTCGACGTCGGCGGCGAGATAGTCGGGGCGAAGGCCGCCCTCGTGCACCTGCGGCGTCAGGTTGTCGAGCGCGCGCACGCGGTGGCCGCGCGCGAGCAGCTCGTCGGCGAGATGCGAGCCGATGAAGCCGGCCCCGCCGGTGACGAGGACGCTCCTAGTGGTCGGCAACGGCGACGGCCGCTTCAGCAAAAGGGGCGTCGCCGTTCAGGCCCGCAGCGCGCCGCAGGGCCGCGGCCTTGTCCATCCGCTCCCAGGTGAAGTCGCGATCGTCGCGGCCGAAGTGGCCGTAGGCGGCCGTCTTCGCGTAGATCGGGCGGCGGAGGTCGAGGTCGCGGAGGATCGCGGCAGGCCGGAGGTCGAAGTGCTCCCGGACGAGCTCCTCGATCCTCGGCACGGGAATCGCCTCGGTGCCGAAGGTCTCCACGAGGATCGACATCGGGTGCGCGACGCCGATCGCGTACGCGACCTGAATCTGGCAGCGCTCGGCGAGACCCGCCGCGACGACGTTCTTCGCGACGTGGCGGGCGGCGTACGCGGCCGAGCGGTCGACCTTCGTCGGATCCTTGCCGGAGAACGCGCCGCCGCCGTGCGGCGCCGCGCCGCCGTACGTGTCGATGACGATCTTGCGGCCGGTGACGCCGGTGTCGCCCATCGGGCCGCCTACCACGAACCTGCCGGTGGGGTTGCAGTAGACGAAGTCCTTGTCGTGCTCGAGCCTGCGCTCGTCGTAGAGGTCGTGCGGCAGGATCGGGTGGAGCACGTGCTCGATCAGGTCCGGCTTGAGCAGCGTCTCGATGTCGAGGCCGTCGCGGTGCTGCGTCGAGACGAGCACGCGTTCGATCTCGACCGGGCGGCGGCGTCCATGCTCGTCCTCCTCGTAGCGAACGGTCACCTGCGTCTTGCCGTCGGGTCGCAGATACGGGAGCACGTCGGTCTTGCGCACCGCCGACAGCCGGTGCGCGATCCGGTGCGCGAGCATGATCGGCAGCGGCATCAGCTCGTCTGTCTCCTGCGTCGCGTAGCCGAACATCATCCCCTGGTCGCCCGCGCCCTCCCGGTCGAGCGGGTCCACGTCCCCGTGCTGCTCCTCGAACGAATGGTCGACACCCTGCGCGATGTCGGGCGACTGCTCGTCGATCGCGACGATCACCCCGCAGGTGTCGGCGTCGAAACCGAACTTCGCGCGCGTGTAGCCGATCTCGCGGATCCGCTCGCGCACCAGGTGGGGGATGTCGACGTACGTCGTGGTCGTGATCTCGCCGGCGACGACGACGAGGCCGGTCGTGATCAGCGTCTCGCAGGCGACGCGCCCGTACGGGTCGTCGGCGAGGACGGCGTCGAGGACGGAGTCCGAGATCTGGTCGGCGATCTTGTCCGGGTGGCCCTCGGTGACGGACTCGGACGTGAACGAGAAGGAGCGGGCGGACATGCGGGCCAGGGTATCGGAGGCGCGCGGGCGGGCGCGCTACTTGATCTCGAGGAACACGGTGCCCGTCGTGAGCTCGCCGCTGCGACCGCCGAACGCGGTCAGCGTGCGGAGCGCGTCGAGACCCGCCGGCACGCTGATTCCCGCCGCGGGCCCGAGCATCTGCACGAGCGGCAGCACGTCCGCGAGGTTCGCGTAGACGAAGCCCGTCGTCTGGCCGGGCAGGAGCCCGGACGCCTGCGCCGCCTCCTCGAAGGCCGGATCGGACGAGAGCTTGTCGCCGGACGACCGGTAGTCCTGGATGCCCGCGGTGGAGGTCGAGACGACGAGCGCGCCGTCGACCACCGCGTACGGGAGCGGAGGCTTGATCATCGAGAAGATGCCGCCCGTGGAGGCGAGCGAGGACACCGCGCCGTCGATCGCAGTGTAGGCGGCCTGGGGGTCGGCGGGATGGGTGACGAGCGTCACGGTCGGCGGGAGGCCGCTCGAGACGTAGAGGGCGGTCTCCCCGCCGAGGGCCGGCCGCAGCTGCGCGAGCAGCGCCTGGAGCTGGGCCGGCAGCCTCGACGACGACTGCGCCGAGGCGTCGCCGTTCGCCTGGAAGTCGGCGACGAAGAGCGCACCCGACGGGATCTCGCTCGGGAGCTGCGCGCTGTATGCCGCGGGCGACGGCGCCGTCGTCTGGGCGAAGGCCTGCAGCTTCAGGCCGTCGCTCTCGGCGACGACGTCCGCAGAGGCCCACTGCAGCTTCGCGGGCGTGGAGGGCGC
>DASPTD010000030.1:0-24876 GCA_035623575.1 Gaiellaceae bacterium | reverse complement strand
GCTCGGGACGCTGCCCGCCGCCGGGGAGGTCACCGTCGAGGCCAACCCCGAGACCGTCACTGCGGAGCTGGCGCGCGCCCTGCGCAGTGCGGGCGTGACCCGCGTCTCGCTCGGCGCCCAGTCCTTCCGGCCCGAGCTGCTGCGGGTGCTCGAGCGTGTTGCCGGCCCTGACGACGTCCGACGCGCCGTGCATCATCTTCGTGATGCCGGATTCGACAACATCTCGCTCGATCTCGTCTACGGGATCCCCGGCCAGGGCCCCGCCGAGCTCGAGGCGGACCTCGGCGACGCGCTCGCGCTCGAGCCGGAGCACCTCTCCTGCTACGAGCTCGAGGCGAAGCCGGGGACGCGCTTCACCCATGCCTGGGGAGAGGAGCTGGCACGGCAGGCCGACGCGATGGAGGACTACTTCGAGCGCGTCGTCGCACGGCTGAGCCGCGCCGGCTACCGCTGGTACGAGACCGCCAACTTCTGCCGGGCTGAGCGCGGACGCGATCTCCGCGCGCGGCACAACCTCGGCTACTGGCTCGGCCACGACTACCTCGGCATCGGGATCGGCGCGGTGACGACAATCAGGAGCAGGCGCTGGCGGAACACGCCGCGGCTGGGGCGGTACCTGGATGCGCTCGCGGCGGGGCGGGCGCCCGAGCGGGAGCTCGAGCCGCTTGACGACGTGGTGCGCGCGCGGGAGCGCGTCATGCTCGGACTACGTCTCGACGAGCCACTGCCGCTGGCGGGCGTGCGGCAGGCGCTCGACGCCGCCGGTCTCGCACGGGTCGAGAGCCTCGGTCTCGTCGAGCGTTCCGCCGGCACGCTCACGCTCACCGAGCGCGGCCGCTACCTCGGCGGCGCGGTCACCGCTGAGCTGCTCGCCTGAGTGGATGCGTCGCGATCTGCCCGCGACGCTAAAATTCCTGCAAATGGAGCTCACCGTCCGGCTCACCGCGCGACAGCAGGAGATCCTGCGCCGCATCGTCGAGGAGTACGTCGCCACCGGCCAGCCGGTCGGCTCGAAGACGCTCGTCGAGCGGGCCGGTCTGAGCGCCGCTCCTTCGACCGTTCGCGCGGAGCTCGCCGAGCTCGAGTCGCTCGGCCTCCTCACGCATCCGCACACGTCGGCGGGACGCGTGCCGACCGAGACCGGCTACCGCTACTACGCCGACGAGCTGCTCCAACACCGGCTCGAGCCGCAGCCGGCGGAGTTCCCGCTCGACCTCCACTCGGAGCGCACGGAGGTCGAGTCGGCGCTGCAGGCGACGACGGAGATGCTCTCGCAAGTGACGCGGCTGCTCGCGCTCGTCTCCGCGCCGCCGCTCGAGGCGACGACGATCGTGCGCGTCGAGGTGCTGCTGCTCCAGCCCGAGCTGGCGATGGTCGTCGTGATCACCTCGGCGGGGGGCGTCACGAAGAAGCTCATCCACTTCACCGAGCCGGTCGACCACGGGCTGGCGGAGTGGGCGGGCGAGTACCTCAACGAAACGGTCGCCGGCCTGCAGCTCGGCACGTCGCTGCTGCGCCGCCGCTTCGAGGATCCGAGCCTCACGAGCGGCGAGCGCGCCTTCCTCGCTGCGCTGCGGCCCGCGTTCACCGAGCTCGTCTCGGCCGCACAACGGCTCTACGTCGGCGGGGCCGCCGACCTCCTCGGCGAGGTGCGCGCCGAGGAGCTCGACGCGTACCGCAACCTGTTCGAGCTCGTCGAGAAGCGGGCCGCGCTGCTCGACGTGCTCGGTGAGCCGCACGACACGCGCCGGCCGTTCGTGCGCGTCGGCCGCGAGCTCGAGCATCCGGCTCTGCGCGAGATTGCGCTCGTCGGCGCCGCCTACGGCCTCGTCCACCGGGCGCTCGGCGCCGTCAGCCTCGTCGGCCCGGTGCGGATGGACTACGAGAAGGCGGTCGGCGCCGTGCGCTCGGCTGCCATCGAGCTGTCGCGCTTCGTCGAGTCGATCTACGACGAGCGCTGATCCGTCAGTGGCCACCACCGAGCGCGACTACTACGAGCTGCTCGGCGTCTCCCGCAGCGCGAGCGAAGCGGAGATCAAGAAGGCCTTCCGCGGGCTCGCGCGCGAGCTGCACCCGGACGTCTCCGACGCGCCGGACGCGCAGGAGCGCTTCCGCGAAGTGGTGGAGGCCTACGAGGTGCTCTCGAAGTCGGAGACGCGCGAGCTGTACGACCGCTACGGCCATGCGGGCCTCCGCGGCGGCGGCTTCCAGCCCGGCCATTTCGACTTCGGCAGCCTGTCCGACCTGTTCGCGGCCTTCTTCGGAGACGACCTGCTCGGCGGGCGTGCGGCCGGCCCCGCGCGCGGGGCCGATCTGCTCTCCACGGTCGAGATCGAGCTCGTCGACGCGGCACACGGCGTCACGCGCGAGGTGCCGTTCCAGGTCGCCGTCACCTGCAGCCACTGCGACGGCGACGGCGCCGAGCCCGGGAGCGCCGTGACCCGGTGCCCGACCTGCGGCGGCGCCGGCCGCCTCCAGCAGGTCTCGCGCAGCGTCTTCGGCGAGTTCGTGCGTTCGCAGACGTGCCCGGCGTGCGCCGGCTCCGGGCGCCGGATCGAGAAGCCGTGCACGACGTGCAACGGCGCCGGGCGCGTGCTCGAGGAGCGGCGCTTCGAGGTCGAGATCCCGGCAGGGATCCACGACGGACAGCGCATCCGGTTGAGCGGCGAGGGTCACGCCGGCCTGCCCGGCGGTCGAGCAGGCGACCTCTACATCCAAGTACACGTCAAGCCGGATCCCCGCTTCGTGCGCGAAGGCGACGACGTCTTCTCGACCGTCGACCTGACGATGACGCAGGCCGCGCTCGGCGCGAAGGTGAACATCCCGACGCTCGACGGCGACGAGGAGCTCGGCTTCGCGGCCGGCACCCAGCCGGGCGAGATCTTCGTGCTGCGCGGGCACGGCATGCCGGCGCTGCAGAGGCTCGGCCGCGGCGACCACCGCGTCCTCGTCAACGTCCTCGTGCCGCGCCACCTGAACGACGAGCAGCGCCGACTGCTCGGCGAGTTCGACGCGCACGCGGACGAGCGGACGTACCGGTCCGACGAGGGCTTCTTCGACAAGCTCAAGAGCGCGTTCCTCCGCTGAGGCGCGTCGTCGTCCCAGGTGGCGAGCCCGAGCTCGCCGCGCTGCTCGACCTCTTCCCGGAAGGGGTCGAGCAGCTGCAGCATGGCTTCGCCGTGTACACCGACGAAGCAGGGGAGCTCGCCTTGCGCGACGCCTTTCCTTGCGCAACCGCGTCAGCGGTCGCGGCAGGCTGGGAGGACGGGTGGCGTGCGTTTCACCACGGCGTCGCCGTCGGCCGGCTCTGGGTCGGCCCGCCCTGGGAGAAGCCGCCGGCGGGCGTCGCTGCGGTCGTGATCGATCCCGGCCGCGCGTTCGGAACCGGCGCGCACCCGACGACGCGTCTCTGTCTCGAGCTGCTCCAGGAGCTCGAGCCGGCGAGCATGCTCGACGTCGGCTGCGGCTCCGGCGTGCTCTCGATCGCCGCGGCGCTGCTCGGCTTCGCTCCGGTGACCGCCGTCGACCTCGACGACGCCGCGGTCGAGGCGACCATCGCGAACGCGCGCGTGAACGCCGTCGAGCTCGCGACTTGCCGCGCCGACGCGCTTGCCGACGAGCTGCCGCCGGCGGAGGTCGTCGTCGCCAACGTCGCGCTCGACGTCGTCGAGCGCCTGCTGGAACGCCTGTCGTGCAGGCACGTGATCACCTCCGGCTACCTCGACCGGGAGGAGTTGCGCGCCGAGGGGTGGACGCGGGCCGGGCGCCGGATCACCGGCGGCTGGGCGGCGGACCTGCTCGAACCCGCTTAGCATTCCGGCCGTGGCGACGTTCTCCGTCCGCTTTCTCGGCTGCAAGGTCTCCCACGTCGACGCGCACGCGGTGCGCGAGCGACTGCTCGCCGACGGCCACACCGAGCGCGGCGGTGGAGCAGATGTCGCGGTCGTCAACACCTGCTGCGTCACGCACGAGGCCTTGTCGAAGTCTCGCAAGGAGGCGGCGCGCGCCGCGCGCACGCACCCGCGCGTCTACGTCACGGGCTGCGGCGCCAACCTCGCCGCCGACGCGTTCGCCGGCCTTCCCGCCAATGTCGTCGTCGTCGCGCGTCGCAGCGAGGAGACGCCTGGGCTCATCGCGGGCGACGTCGGCCCGATCGGCTGCGTCCAGGCGGACGCGCGACTCGACCGCGTGCGCGCGTTCGTCAAGGTGCAGGACGGATGCAGCTTCTCGTGCGCCTTCTGCGTCATCCCGCTGGTGCGAGGCGCCTCGCGCAGCCGCAGCGCCGCCGCCGTGCTCGCCGAGATCAAGCGGCGCGTCGAGCAGGGACACCGCGAGGTCGTGCTCACCGGCATAAACCTCGGCTGCTACCGCGACCGCGCCGCCGGGTACCGCCTGCCGCGCCTCGTGCGAGAGGCGGGCGCGACGCCGGGACTCGAGCGGCTGCGCCTCTCCTCGATCGAGATCAACCACGTCGATGACGAGCTCGCGGCCGCGCTTCGTGCCACACCCACCGTGAGCCGCCATCTGCACGTACCGCTCCAGTCCGGCGACGACGGCGTCCTCCGTGCGATGGGGCGCCGCTATACCGTCGCCACCTACCTGCGCCGGCTCGCGCCGCTCCAGGGCGAGTTCAACCTCACGAGCGACGTGATCGTCGGCTTTCCCGCCGAGGACGAGCGCGCGTTCGCGAACACCCTCGAGACTGTCCGCGCCGCCGGATTGACGAAGGTGCACGTCTTCCCCTATTCGCCGCGGCCGGGAACGGCAACCGCACATGACGACCGCGTCCCGCCGCAGGTGAAGAAGGAGCGCGCCGCGCGGCTTCGCGACCTCTCTCAGGCCGCGTGCGTGACCCGCTGGCGCACGAAGATCGGGCGGGACGACCTCGTCCTCGTCGACCGCGCCGGCCGCGGCTACGGCGACGACTACTCGCCCTGGATCCTGAGCGACGCCGCCCCGGTCGGCGACCTCGTCCGCGTCCGCGGCGCCGCCGTCTCCCAGGAGGGGATACTGGCCGCATGACGGACGAGTGCCTCTTCTGCACGCTCTACCGCGAGGGCGACCACGTCGCCCGCGCCGACGGCTTCGTCGCCATCCGCGACATCCACCCGCAGGCGACGACACACCTGCTGATCCTCCCGGAACGACATGTCGCGAGCTTTCACGACATCGGCGAGTTTCCCGCCGACGAGGCGAAGCGCATGCTCGAGTTCGTCGCCGACGTTGCTGCAAAAGAAGGGCTGAGCGATTACCGTGTGGTCGTCAACGCCGGGCCCGGCGCGGGCCAGACGATTTTCCATCTGCACTGGCACGTGTTGAGCGGCGGCTTGACCGGGAGGATGGCGTGAGCAGGATCGAGACGATCGCGGACGAGCTGAAGGAGGCGATGAAGGCGCGCGACGCCGAGCGCCGCGATGCGCTGCGCCTGATCCTCAACGCCCTCAAGTCGTCCGAGAAGGAGCTCCAGCGGCCCCTGTCCGAGGACGAGGAGCTCCAGGTGCTCCGCCGTGAGCGGAAGCGGCGGCTCGAGGCGGCCGAGGCGTTCCGGAGCGGCGGCCGCGAGGAGCAGGCGCAGTCGGAGGAGCGCGAGCGCGAGATCCTCGAGGAGTTCATGCCCGAGCCGCTCTCCGAGGAGGAGATCGAGGAGATCGTGGACGACGCGATCGCAGAGGTGGGCGCGACGAGCATGGCCGACCTCGGCCGTGTGATGGCCGACGTCATGCCCCAGATCGCCGGGCGTGCGGACGGCTCGACCGTCAGCCAGATCGTCCGCGAAAAGTTGGCCTGAAGTGCTGCGCACTTCAGGCCAGTGAGATGTTGTGCTCTGCAGAGCGCCCGTCGGCAAAGCCGCCGGGCTCTTTCTGACGTGAGCAGTTGGCTCGGGTAGCGCGCGCGGTGGCGGTTGCGCCGTCCCCACGCGCATGGATCCGGCCTTCACCAACGCTTCGCGTTCGCTCCGGCTTTTGGCGATCGGCGCGCGGCAAAGGTTGAAACCGCCGCTCGCTGCGGCGTCCGGGGCCGGAGGCCAACGCCGCAGGCGTTGGACGGAGGCCGACCGCTCACGGCCGGGGATGGCGAAGCCACCACCGGCCGCGCTACGCGAACCCACGGCCCTCGTAAGACAAGAGCGTGGCGGCTTCGCCGCCGCGCGCTCGGCGGAGCGCAGCCCAAGACCCGCCTGAAGTGCGCACCACTTCAGGCGGACCCTGCTCCTACACTGATTCCGTGCAAGAGATCCTGGACGTTCCGAACGAGGTCGCGGCCGAGCTTGCCGGGATCGGCGGCGGCGTCCTGACCGCGCTCCGCGAGCGTCTCGGCTGCGCGGTGAACCTCCGCGGCAACCGGCTCACGCTCGAGGGCGAGGAGCCGAGGGTCGCCGAGGCCCGCGCCGTCGTCGAGGAGCTCGTCGAGCTCGTCGAGAGCGGGCAGGAGGTCGGTGCCGGCACGATCGACACCATCCTCACCGCAATCGACGAGGCCGAGGACGTGCGCGAGATCTTCGCGGACGTCGTCTGGTCGCACCGCGGCAAGCGGATCACGCCGAAGACGGTCACCCAGAAGCACTACGTCGACGCGATCCGCCGCGGCACCGTCACCTTCGGGATCGGCCCGGCAGGCACCGGCAAGACGTACCTCGCGATCGCGCTGGCGGTCGCGGCGCTTTCCGAGCGGCAGGTCGGCCGCCTCATCCTCACCCGCCCGGCCGTCGAGGCCGGCGAGCGGCTCGGCTTTCTGCCCGGCGACGTGCTCGCCAAGGTCGACCCGTACATGCGGCCGCTGTTCGACGCGCTCTACGACACGATGGATCCCGAGAAGCTGAACGCGTACATGGAGCGCGGCACGATCGAGGTGGCGCCGCTCGCGTTCATGCGAGGCCGCGCGCAGCCCCCCTCGGCGGGGGTCCTGACACCCGGAGGCTTCCGCCCGATCGGCAGCCTGCGCGTCGGCGATCTCGTCACCGGCTCGGATGGACGCCCGACCCCGGTGCTCGGCGTCTACCCGCAGGGCCGAAAGGAGATCTTCCGTGTCCGGACGCAGGACGGGGCATCGACGCTCTGCTGCGGCGAGCACCTGTGGAGCGTCCTCACCCCCGGGGACCGGACGCGCGGGAAGCCGGGTTGCGTTCTCGAGACGCGCGAGATGCTCGGGCGACTGCGGCGGTTCCATCAGCACCGGTACGAGCTGCCGCTGCTGTCGGCACCCGCCGAGTTCGAGCCTTGCGAGGTCCCGCTCGACCCCTACGCGCTCGGTCTGCTGCTCGGCGACGGCTGCCTGACGACCAGGAAGACGCCCAGCTTCGCAACGGGCGATCCGGAGCTTGCCGCCGCGCTCGAAGCGTCGCTCGACGGGATCGAGCTCCGGCGGAAGAGCGGATACGACCACGTGCTCCGTCACCGCGGACGCGGCGGCGTGATCGTCGCAAACCCCGTGACATCGGCGCTCCGCGAGCTCGGTCTCGCAGGCACGTACTCGCACACGAAGTTCGTCCCGGAGCCCTACCTGAACAACGCCCCGCATGTCCGGGTCGCACTCCTCCAGGGCCTGCTCGATCGTGACGGTGGCCCTGTCGTCCAACGCGGCCGGAGCTGCCGGATCCAGTACACGACCTGCTCCGAGCGCGTACGCGACGATGTCGCCTACCTCGTTCGCTCACTCGGCGGCGTCGTCTACTGGCGCCGCCGCGAGGCGAGGGGGCGCGCGCCCGGGTGCGCGCCGGGACGCCCCGTCGAGCACCGCCGCGACTCGTTCGTCATGGAGCTGCGGTTGCCGCCGGCGATCGAGCCCTTCCGTCTGCCGCGGAAGCTCGAGCTCTACCGTCGCCACGGCGGCGGCGGCGGCCGGCCGATGCGGTTCATCGACTCGATCGAACCCGTGGGGGAGGCCGAAACGGTCTGCATCCAGGTCGCGGCCGTCGACTCGCTCTACGTGACGGACGACTTTCTCGTCACGCACAACACCCTCAACGACAGCTTCATCATCCTCGACGAGGCGCAGAACACCTCGCCGGAGCAGATGCTGATGTTCCTCACCCGGCTCGGCTTCGGCTCGAGGGTCGTCGTCACCGGCGACGTCACGCAGATCGACCTGCCGCGCGAGCAGGCGTCCGGGCTGATCCAGGTGCAGGACATCCTCGGCTCGATCGACGGGATCGCGTTCGTCCAGTTCGGGCACGAGGACGTCGTTCGGCACAAGCTCGTGCAGCGCATCGTCGAGGCGTACAAGCGCCACTCCGAAGAGACCGGAATGCAGCGGAGCCGGTGATCGGGATCGAGCTCGAGAACCGTTCCGGCGTCGCCGTCGACGAGGTAGGCGCGGTGGAGCTCGTGCGTCGCGTGCTCGCCGGCGAGGGGGTCGATGCGGGCGAGCTCGGGCTCGTCTTCGTCGAGCCGGAGGAGAGCCGCGCGCTGAAGCTCGAGCACCTCGGCGTCGACGAGGCGGCCGACGCGCTCGCGTTCCCGCTCGACGGTCTCGACGAGCTGCCGGAGGAGCTGCCGCGGCAGCTCGGGGACGTCGTCGTCTGCCCGCAGGTGGTCGGAGAGGCGTGGCGTGCACCGCTCGTGCACGCCGTGCTCCACCTCGTCGGCTACGACCACGGCGCCCTGATGGAGGCGCGCGAGGCGCTCTACTCGTGAGCATCCTCACGCCACGCCGCAGAGAGCAGCCGCCGCTGTCGCCACCGGCGGCACCGCCGGCGCGACGGCGGACCTCGATCCCGCCTGCGCAGTCGCTGCTCGACAGCTTCAACTACGCCTTCGAGGGGATCATCCACGTCCTGCGCACGCAGCGGAACCTGCGTATCCACTTCGCGATCGCGATCGCCGTGATCGCCGCCGCCGCTGCTCTCGGCGTACAGCGGATCGAGTTGATCGCCTTGCTCATCGTGATCGCGTTCGTGCTCGTCTCGGAGATGATCAACTCGGCGATCGAGGGCGCGATCGACGTCTCGACGACGTCGTTCGACCCGAACGCGAAGCTCGCCAAGGACGTCGCCGCGGGCGCCGTTCTGATCTCGTCGATCACCGCGATCGCGGTCGGCTATCTCGTCTTCGCGCAGGCGGCGGCGCACCGGGCGGCACGGGTGCTCGACCAGGTCCGCGACGCGCCCGCGCAGATCACGCTCGCTGCGCTCGTGCTCGTGATCCTGATCGTGATCGGGACGAAGGCGGCGACCGGGCGCGGCACGCCGCTGCGCGGCGGGCTGCCGTCGGGGCATGCCGCCCTCGCCTTCGCCGGCTGGATGGCAGCGACGTACGTGACCGGCGACGACCACCGCTTCCTCATCTCGTCGCTCACGTTCCTGATGGCGGTGCTCGTCGCGCAGACACGCGTCGAGTCGGGCGTCCACTCCGCGCTCGAGGTGCTCTACGGCGGCGCACTCGGCGCGCTCGTGACGCTCGGCGTCTTCCAGGTGCTGTCGTGAGCACCGACGAGCTGCTCGCCGAGCAGCGCCGCTACTACGCGGAGCGGGCGCCGGATTACGAGGACTGGTGGTGGCGCCGGGGCCGGTACGCACTCGACGTCGAGGCCGAAGCGGGCTGGTTCGCCGACATCGCGGAGGTCGAGGACGCGCTCCGCGCGCTCGCACCGCTCGGCGACGTCCTCGAGCTCGCAGCCGGAACGGGGATCTGGACGCGACGGCTCGTGGAGCTCGCCGACCGCGTCGTCGCGGTCGACGCGAACGCCGAGATGCTCGCGCTCAACACCGCCGGGGCCGAGCACGTCGTGGCGGACGCCTTCGCGTGGGAGCCGACGGAGCGCTTCGACCTCTGCCTCTTCTCGTTCTGGATCTCGCACGTCCCGGCGGCGCGCTTCGAGGCGTTCTGGTCGCTCGTGCGGAGTGCGGTGCGCCCGCACGGGCGGGTGTTTCTCGTCGACGGCGCGATCGGCGACCGTGAGCCGAGCGGCGAGGAGGAGAGGCGCACGCTGTACGACGGCCGCGAGTTCCGGATCGTCAAGCGCTTCTGGACGCCGGCGCAGCTCACGGAGCTCGTCCGCCCGCTCGGCTTCGAGCTCGAGCTGCGCGAGACGGCGAACGGACAGTTCCTCTACGGGAGCGGGCGGTGACCGGGGAGGATCTCGTCACGCGGGCCGAGGCCGCCGCGGCGAACGCGTACGCCCCCTATTCGGGCTACCACGTGGGGGCGACGGTGCTGACGAAGGACGGGCGGATCTACGACGGCGTCAACGTCGAGAACGCCGCCTACCCGCTCGGGATCTGCGCGGAGAAGACGGCGATCGCGAAGGCGGCGAGCGAGGGGGTGCGCCCGGGCGACGTCGATGCGATCGGGATCACGGCGTCGCCGTGCGGCGGCTGCCGCCAGTGGCTGCACGAGTGGCGCTTCGAGCGGGTTTGCTTCCGCCGCGAGGACGGGACGATCGCGGAGCACGCCCCGGCCGGCCTGCTGCCCGAGACCTGGAACCTCCCGAAGCCGTGAGGTCGGGGTTCGTCGCGGTCGCCGGCCGGCCGAACGTCGGCAAGTCGACGCTCGTGAACGCGCTCTGCGGCGGCAAGGTCGCGATCGTCTCTGACAAGCCGCAGACGACGCGGCGCCGCATCTTCGGGATCGCGAGCGGCGACGACTACCAGCTCGTGCTCGCCGACCTGCCCGGCTTCCAGCGTCCGCTCGACGCGCTGACCGAGCGGATGCAGCACACGGTCGACGTCGCGTTCGAGGAGGTCGACGTGGTGCTGTTCGTCCTCTCCGCGCGCGAGCGAATCGGCGCGGGCGACCGCTTCATCGGCCAGCGCGTGTTCGGGCTCGGCGTGCCGGTCGTGATCGCGCTCAACAAGGTCGACCGGCTGAAAGCCGGGCACATCGCGCAGCAGATGAACGCCGCGGCGCGGCTTGGAAGCTTCCACGCGCTCCACCCCGTCAGCGCGAAGACCGGCGACGGGATCGGCGCGCTCCGGAGCGATCTGATCGGGCTCCTGCCGGATGGCCCGCTCTACTTCCCGCCGGAGCAGCGAACCGACCTCTCGCCGGAGGCGCAGATCACGGAGCTGATTCGCGAGAAGGCGCTCTGGCTCACGCGCGACGAGATCCCGCATGCGATCTCGGTCGAGCTCGACGAGCTGGGGGAGAAGGTCGTCCGCGCGTTCATCCTCGTAGAGACCGAGTCGCAGAAGCAGATCGTCGTCGGCAAGGGCGGCGCGGTCGTGAAGGAGATCGGCACCCGCGCGCGGCCGGAGATCGAGGCCCTGCTCGGGCGCCCGGCCTTCCTGGAGCTCGTCGTGAAGGTGCGGCCGCGCTGGCGCCGCGACGAAGCCGCGCTCGACCGGATCGGCGTCTAGTCGCCCTTCCGGCAATGCATGCCCGCTTCTGGAACGCGATCACGCGCATCGCTTGGTGCTCGCGCCCCGGAAGCTAGACGACATCACTGAAGGGGCACTAGCACGTCGGCCCGCCGGCCGCGCTCAGCCATGCCTTGAGCGCGCGGATGCGTGCGCCGGCCCGCGCGAGCTCGCTGCGCAGTGCCGGGCTGCCGGCTGCGTCCGCGAGCAGGCTCGCGTAGCCCTGCCGGCTGACCCAGTCACTCGTGTAGAGAAGGAGATCGACACCCGCCTCGACGGCGAGCGTCGTCGCATGCGGAACGCGCACTGCGCCCGGCGCGTCGAGCGCGTCGCTGACGACGACGCCGTTGAAGCCGAGCGTCCTGCGCAGCAGCCCGGTGACGATCGGCTGCGAGAACACGGCCGGCCGTCCGCTTGCGTCGAGCGACGGGTAGGCGGCGCTCGACACCATCACGAGCTTCACGCCGGCCGCGATCGCGCTCCGGAACGGATCGAGCCCCCGTTGCAGCAGTCCCGGGGCGGCGCGGATCGTCACCGCGCGGTCGTCCGTGTTCACGGTGGCCGTGCCGAGACCGGGGAAGTGCTTCGCGGTGGCGGCGATGCCGGCCGTCTGCAGGCCCTGGACGAAGGCGGCCGTGAGGTCGGCGACGACCGCCGTGTCCGACCCGAAGGAACGGCTGCCGAGGAAGCTTCTGGCGGAGGTGAGGGTGTCGGCGACCGGGGCGAAGTCGACGTCGACGCCGACCCGGCGCAGCGCGGCGGCGGCAGCTGCGGCCTCTTGCTCGACCCGGGCCGCGTCGTCGAGCCGGCCCAGCTCGGCCGGCGTGTCGAACGGCGGCGCCCACGGCAGGCGCCGCACGACGCCGCCCTCCTGGTCGACGCCGATGAGGAGCGGCTCGCCGGCACTGCAGGCGGCCGCCTGCAGCTGCCGCGTCACCGCCGCCATCGCGGCACTCGAGCGCCAGTGGCCGACGAGGATCACCCCGCCGAGCTCGCCGTCGCCGACGCGCGCGAGGAACGCCGCGTCCGGCGGCCCGGTCAGCGGGCTCATCACGGTCTCCCCGACGAGCCGCACGAGCGGGACAGCCGCCCGTGCCGGCGCGGCCGCCGGCGCGGCCGTCGCCGACGCGCACGCCGCCGCGCCCGCGAGCACCAGCACGGCCGCCGCCCCTCGGCCCGTGCCGCAGCGGGGCACTAGGCGGAGGTCGCTGCGGCCGTCGCGGCCCCGGCGGGAGACAGGCGCAGCCCGCTGTCCGGGTCGAAGAAGTGGAAGCGCGCCGGGTCGACCGCGAGCCGCAGCGCCCGGCCGACGCGCGCCGAGCTCTCGGGATCGATCCGCGCCGTGAAGAGCGCCCGGTCGGTCGACAGGAGCGCCTCGTCGTCACCCGCGGCCGCACGCACGTCGCCGACGTCGATCGGCGGTGCGTCGATCGGAAAGATCACGTGCGTGTCCGGGCCGAGATCCTCGACCACCTCGACGTCGACCTCGAGCCGGGGGAGTGCCGCTTCGGCCCGGGCCGCATCCTCGAACGCCTCGGGGCGGATGCCGACGACGACGCGTGGCGGCGATCCAACCGGCCGGTTCTGCGGCGCAAGCGGAATGCGGAACCCGGCGAACTCGACCGCCCCGTCGGAGATGCCCGCCTCGACGAGGTTCATCGCCGGCGAGCCGATGAAGGCCGCGACGAACAGGTTCCACGGATTCGCGTACAGCAGCTGGGGCGTGTCGACCTGGAGGATGCGGCCGTCGCGCATCACCGCGACACGCTGGCCGAGCGTCATCGCCTCGACCTGGTCGTGGGTCACGTAGATGGTGGTCGTCCCCAGCCGCGCGTGCAGGCTCGCCAGCTGGGCGCGCATGCTGACGCGCAGCTTGGCGTCGAGATTCGAGAGGGGCTCGTCCATGAGGAAGGCCTTCGGCTCGCGCACGATCGCACGGCCCATCGCCACCCGCTGCCGCTGGCCGCCCGAGAGCGCCGCGGGGCGGCGGTCGAGCAGCTCCTCGAGCCCGAGCATCTGCGCGACCGCCTCGACCCGGTCGGCGGTCTCCCTCTTCGACGTCTTGCGCACGCGCAGTCCGTAGCCGAGGTTCTCGCGCACGGTCATGTGCGGGTAGAGCGCATAGGTCTGGAAGACCATCGCGACATCGCGCTCGCGGGGCGGCAGCTCCGTCACGTCACGCCCCTCGATCGTGATCAGGCCCTCGCTGACGTCCTCGAGTCCTGCGATCATCCGCAGCAGCGTGGACTTGCCGCAGCCCGAGGGGCCGACGAGCACGAGGAACTCGCCGCTCTCGATCTCGAGAGAGATGTCGTTGACTGCGGCGACGTCGCCGCCGAAGACCTTGCTGACCTTCTCGAGGACGATTCCGCTCCCGCTCACGCTCCGCAAAGTCTATACCGCGATCGAGCGAAGACTGCAATGGCATTGACCACTTTTCAACCCAAGGCTATAGTCGGCACGGAGGTGACGGCGGCCGGATGAGCATCGCCCCGAAGGTCACGAAGCAAAGCCAGACGCGCCTGCAGGTGCTCGACCTGATCCAGCGCCTGGGCATCGGCACGGCCATACCCTCCGAGCGGCAGCTGAGCGCCGACCTCGGCGTCTCGCGTCTGACCGTGCGGGCTGCGCTCGACGACCTGGCGCGCGAGGGCCATCTCGTCCGCCGGCGCGGCAGCGGCACCTACGTCCAGCAGCCGAAGATCTCCCAGGAGCTGACGATGACCTCCTTCAGCGAGGACATGCGGCGCCGGGGGATGGTCCCGGGCAGCCGCACGGTCTCGATGAGCACGATCAACGCCGGCGCCCGGCTGGGCCGTTTCCTCAACGTTTCGCCCTCGGAGCAGGTCGTCGTGATCAAGCGGCTGCGCCTCGCCGACGGCGAGCCGATGGCGATCGAGACGCTCCACATCCCGGAGGCGCTCGTGCCCGGGCTGACCCCCAAGGCGCTCAGCGGCTCCTTCTACGAGCTGCTGTCGGAGCGCTACGGGATCGTGATCGCGAGCGGCACGCAGGCGATCGAGCCGACCGTGACGAATGAGGAGGAGTCGGCCGCGCTCGGTGTCCCGCTTCACTCGCCGGCCTTCCTGTTCGAGCGCACGAGCCGCGACCAGAGCGGCCGCACGGTCGAGTTCGTGCAGTCGGTGTACCGGGGCGACCGCTACCGGATCGTGACCGAGCTGAACCGCCTCGAGACCTGACCGGTGCCTCGGCCCACGAGGGCTTGACAGGGGTGGTCTTGTGTGCGATCTTCCCTTCGTGGCCAACTGGTATAGACCAATCGGCGCACCAACCATCGCGCGCGGTCCCACCGGCCACAGGGGCACATCAGCGCCGAGGTTCCGCGTCGACGGCTCGAGGAGACTTGCATGAGATCACGAGTTCTCGTGGCGGCCATCGCGGTCGTCGCGCTCGGGGTCGTCGCGGCGACAGCGAGCGCTAGCGGCCACCGGGTACAGGCCAAGACGCTCACGGTCTGGCTTCAGGTCGACGCACAGTCGGGCTGGCCGGACGTCGTGGCGGCGGCCAACCAGCAGTTCCAGCAGCAGAATCCGGGCTGGACGGTCAACGTCCAGTACCAGAACTGGAGCGACCATCTCCAGAAGTTCGATGCGACGATCGCCGGCAACGACACGCCCGACGTCATCGAGATGGGCAACACCGAGATGACGAAGTACATGGCGGCAGGCGCGTTCGCCGACCTCACCTCGGACAAGTCGCAGTTCCCCAACTCTGCGAACTGGCTCGCGGGGCTGGCGAAGTCCGGCATGTACGGCGGCAAGATCTACGGCGTCCCGTACTACGCGGGCTCGCGCGTGATCACGTACCGCACCGACCTCTTCAAGAAGGCGGGAATCACGAAGTCGCCGACCAGCCTCGCGGAGTTCCAGGCCGACCTCGCGAAGATCGGGAGCATGCAGTCGAAGGTCAAGGGCTTCTCGCCGCTCTACGTTGGCGGTGAGGACTGGTACACGGCCCTGAGCTTCGTCTACGACTACGGCGGAATGATCGCGACCACGCACGCCGGCAAGTGGGTCGGCGCGCTCAACTCGAAGAACGCGGTTGCAGGTCTGACCGCATTCAAGAGCTTCTTCGACGCCACTCAGTCGAAGTCGACGGCGACCCTCGACGGGACCAACCCGTTCCCCTACACGGTGTTCTCGCAGGGCCTCACGGCTGCGAACTACGGGCCGGCCTGGTACAGCTGCTGCACCGGCGCGAAGTACAAGGCGGTCACGGCGCAGTTCGTGATGCCGAGCCATACTACGGGCAAGCCGATGCCGGGGTTCCTGGGCGGCTCCGATCTCGCGGTGCCCGCGCAGAGCGGCAACAAGACGCAGGCGATCCAGTGGATCGCCGACTTCACCAGCACCGCGAACGAGCAGTCGCTCGAGCAGAAGGGCAACATTCCCAACGCGACCAACCTGCTCGGGAACAGCGTCAACGAGCGGGCTGCGGCCCGGAGCTGGTTCGTGCCGCAGGCGAAGCACTGGGTGGACGTCGAGAACGGCAACATCCTGAAGACGATGCTTGCGCAGATCCTCACGGGGCAGCTGACCGTCAAGCAGGCCGCCACCGTGGCGAGCCAGAACATCGCGCAAACGCTCAACGAGTCGTAGCGCGCTGAGCGGCAGGGCGCCCACCGCGCTTGAAGCCGCCGCCGCGACCGCCCCCGGGTGGCCGCGGCGGCGGCGCCTCACGCGCCGGCGCCTCGCCGGCGCCTCGGTGCCGTACCTCCTCGTCGCACCCGTCGTCGTCGTGATGGGTGCGATCCTCGGCTACCCGATCTACAACCTCGTCCGGCTCTCGCTCCAGAAGTACGGACTCACCGAGCTGATCCAGCACCACGGCACCGAAGTCGGGCTGCACAACTTCGGCACCGTCCTTCACGACCAGGTCTTCTGGCACACGCTCCTGCGGACGATCGTCTTCACGGTGGCGAACGTCGGCCTGACGATGGTGATCGGCACGCTGATGGCGCTCCTGCTCGTCCGCGTCTCGACGTGGGTGCGCATCCTCCTGACCGCCGGGCTCGTGCTCGTGTGGTCGATGCCGCCGGTGGTCGCGGTGCAGGTGTGGAACTGGATGACGAACTCCCAGAACGGCGTCCTCAACTATGTGCTGACCGAGCTCCACTTCGGGAACTTCTTCCAGCACAACTGGTTCGTGACACCGTTCTCGCAGCTCGCGATGGTGACGACGCTCGTCGTCTGGGGCGCGCTGCCGTTCGTCGCGATCACCGTCTACGCTGCGCTCTCGCAGGTGCCGCACGACCTCGTCGAGGCGGCCCAGATCGACGGCGCCCGCTCCTGGCGCATCTTCCGCGACGTGACGATGCCGGTTATCGCGCCGGTCCTCCTCATCCTGACGAGCCTCTCGATCCTCTGGGACTTCGGGGTCTTCACGCAGGCGTGGCTGCTGATCGGGCCCGGCCACATCGTCCCGTCGAACTTCCTGATGGGCATCTACCTGTACGAGGAGGGTTACGTGCGCACCGACTTCGGTCGCGGCGCCGCCATCTCGATCCTCATGCTCGTGATGGTCGCCGCGATGAGCGTCGTCTACGTGCGACGGATGCTGCGGATCGGTGAGGTCGAATGAGCCCGCGCACCGCCCGCAGGCTCGGCTGGAACGCAGTCGGCATCGTCGTCTTCGTCACGATGGTATTCCCGGTCTTCTGGATGATCTCGACAGCGTTCAAGACCGACGATCAGCTCAACTCGGTGACGCCGACGTGGGTCCCGACCCATCCGACGCTGCGGCACTTCCGCGACGCGCTCGCCAGACCGTATTTCTGGACGGACGTCAAGAACAGCCTGATCGTCGTGCTCGTCACCGTCCTGATCGCGATGGCGCTCGCGTTCTTCGCCGCGGTCGCGCTCTCGAAATACCGCTTCACCGGGCGGAAGCTCTTCATCGTGCTGATGATCGGGATCCAGATGCTCCCGGCCACGGGCCTGATCATCCCGCTCTACGTCGTGCTCGCCCGCTACCACGAGGTGAACGCGCTCACGGGCGTGATCCTCGTCTACCTGACGTTCGCGCTGCCGTTCTCGGTCTGGACGCTGCGGGGCTTCATCATCGGCATCCCGAAGGACCTCGAGGAGGCGGCGATGGTGGACGGGAGCACGAGACTCGGCGCGTTCATGCGGATACTGTTTCCGCTCGTCGCGCCCGGGCTCGTCGCGACCTCCGTCTTCGCCTTCATCACGAGCTGGAACGAGTACATCTGGGCACGCACGCTCCTGAACGACAGCTCGAAGCAGACGATCACCGTCTGGCTCTCGTACTTCCTGGGCACGAGCCGCAGCACGGACTGGGGTGCGCTGATGGCCGCGTCGACGCTGACCGCGATCCCGGTCGTCATCTTCTTCCTGCTCGTGCAGCGGCGGATCGCGTTCGGCCTGACAGCGGGCGCAGTGCGCGGCTAGGACCTGTTCCGAGGTCGGGAAAAGTGGTATTGACCACATGGGATCGGTGTGAAAGGATGCTGGCGGGCGGCCGGATCGGCGTCCGGCCCCCTGTGAGGAGAGCGACCTGGATCTGACCCTCCATCCGCGCGACCCGGCCGCGGCCGACGACACGGCGGCCGGGTCGCAGGTCGCTCGGCCGCCGGCAAGAGGCGGTGCGCGGTGAGCGCCGGCTGCTCGTACTTCGGCGTCCGCATCGTCCGCCACGTCCGGCGTGACATGGCCGACCTCGTCGCGCGCGGCTATACGGGCGTCTTGCACACGTTCTCCGAGAACGACCTCGCGTACTACCGCGGCACGATGCGCGAGATCGTCGAGGCCTCGCATGCAGCCGGTCTGACCGTGCAGCTCGGGCCGTGGGGGCTGGGCCGCACCTTCGGCGGCGAGGCCGAGAGCCGCTTCGTCGCGTTCCATCCGGAGGAGTGCCAGGTGCTCGACGACGGCAGGCGAGTCGCCGCGGCGTGCCTGAACAGCCCCGCGTACCGGAGCTTCTGCAACGAATGGGCCGACGCAGCGCTCGAAGCGGGGACGGACTCCGTCTTCTGGGACGAGCCGGCGTGGGTCGTGCCTGCGCATGTCGGGGTCGACGACCAGTCGCGCTGGAGCTGCCGCTGCGACCACTGCGCGGAGCGCTTCGGCGGGCCGCTGCCGACAGAGCTGACCCCGGAAGTGCAGGCGTTCCGCGAGGCGTCGGTGGTCGACTTCCTGCGCGAGGCGCTCGCGCACGTCGCCGGGCGTGGCGGCCGCAGCACGGTCTGCCTGTTGCCGGCGACCGAGGGGACGCTCGGGGTCTCGGACTGGAACATGGTCGCGTCGCTGCCCGGGCTGACGACCTTCGCGACCGATCCGTACTGGAAGCATTGGGGCGAGGCAGCGGGGCCGTTCGTGCGCCGCTTCTCGCGGCTCCTGCGCGAGACGTGCGAGCGGCACGGCGTCGGCGCGCAGCTCTGGGTACCGGGCTTCGGGCTGACGCGCGAGGAGATTCCCGAGCTCGAGGACGCGATCGCGGCGGCCCGTGAGGCGGGCGTCGACGATCTCTGGACGTGGGGCTACGAGGCCTGCTCGTACATGACGAGCCTCGCCACTCCGGATTCGCCGCTCGTCTGGGAGGCGGTGAGCGCCGCGCTGACCCGGCGACCGCAGTCTCCGACCGAGGCTTCCGCCGGGCGGTTCGCCGATCTCGAGGCGCGGTCGACGCGCGAGCTCGTCTCCCTGCTGAACGAGGAGGACGCGACCGTCGCCGGGGCGGTCGGAGAGGCCGGCGACGAGCTCGCGGCGGCGATCGACGCAATCGCCGGCCGTCTCGCCGCCGGCGACGGGCGGCTCGTGTACGTCGGCGCCGGAACCTCCGGCCGGCTGGCCGCGCTCGATGCGGCGGAGTGCGCGCCGACGTTCGGCTCCGCGCCCGAGGTCGTGGCGGTGTTCGTCGACGGCTTCGACGCCGAGGACGACCGGGCCCGCGGCGCCTCGGACCTACGCGCCCTGGGGATCGGCCCGGACGACGCCGTCGTCGCCGTCAGCGCGAGCGGCGCGACGCCGTACACGGTCGCCGCCCTCGAAGCCGCGGCGGACGCAGGCGCATTGTGCGTCGCCGTCGTGTGCGCGCGCGGCAGCGCGCTCGCCGCGGTTGCAGAGCACGAGGTCGCGGTCGTCGTCGGACCCGAGGCGATCGCCGGCTCGACCCGCCTCAAGGCCGGCACCGCCCAGAAGCTCGTGCTGAACGCGATCTCGACCGTGACGATGGTTCGTCTCGGCCGGACGTATGCCGGTCTGATGGTCGGCGTCACGCCCGGCAACGACAAGCTGCGCGCACGTGTGCGCCGCAACCTCGTGCTCGCCAGCGGCGCGGCCGAGGGCGACGTCGACGCGGCGCTCGACGCGGCCGGCGGAGATGCGCGCGTCGCGCTCGTCTCGCTGCTCGCCGGTGTCGACCCGTCGACGGCGCGCGAGCGGCTCGAAGGCGCGGGCGGGTCCGTGCGCCTCGCGCTCGGGAGCACGCCGTGAGGCTCGGGGTCGAAGCGGCGCTCGTCGACGGCGAGCTCGTCCTCGGCGACGTCGAGGTGGACGACGGGCTGATCGTCGCCGTCGGCCTCGGCGGCGGCGAGCGCGGCCGCGTCGCCGTCCCCGGCTTCGTCGACCTGCAGGTGAACGGCTTCGCCGGAGTCGACTTCCTCGCCGCGTCGACCGAGGACTACGCGCGCGCCGGCGACGCCCTTCTGCTCACCGGCGTGACGTCGTACCAGCCGACGTTCATCACCGCCGCCGAGAGTGCCCTGCTCGAAGCGCTGCGCGGCATGCCGGAGAACGGCGGGCGGCCGCGCATCATCGGCGCACACGTCGAGGGGCCGTTCCTGTCGGAGGAGCGGCTCGGCACCCACCCGCGCGAGCATCGCCGCGACCCCGACCCGGCGCTGCTCGACCGGCTGCTCGACACCGGCCGCGTGACGGAGTTCACGCTCGCGCCCGAGCTGCCCGGCGCCGGCGCGCTGATCAGCAGGCTGCTCGAGCGCCGCGTCGTCGTCTCCGCCGGCCACACGAACGCGACGGCAGCGGAGGCGCACGAGGCGTTCGACCGCGGCGTCTCGACCGTCTCGCATCTCTTCAACGCGATGCGGCCCTTCCGCTCGCGCGACCCGGGGATCATCGGCGTCGCGCTCACACGGAAAGACGTCTTCGTGCAGCTGATCGTCGACGGCCATCACCTCGCGGACGAGACGGTGCTGCTCGTCTGGGCCGCGGCCGGCGGCCGTCTCGCGCTCGTCAGCGACGCGACGGCCGGTGCCGCGATCGGCGGCGGCACATATCAGCTCGGCGACGTCGAGATCGAGGTCGCCGGCGGCGTGCCGATGCGCGAGGACGGCGTCCTCGCAGGGACCGTCCTGACGATGATCGACGCGGTGCGGAACCTGCACGCGCTCGGCATTCCGTTCGAGGACGCGGTGGGCGCGGCGACGGCGGTCCCGGCACGGATCCTCGGGTGCACCGACGCCGGTGTGCTCGTGCCGGGCGGCCGCGCCGACGTGGTCGTGCTCGACGACAGACTGGAGATCGTCAACGTCATCTGCGCCGGTGAGGCCAGTGTCGTGGCTTGATGCGGAGCTGCGCGAGCAGCCGCATGCGCTCGCCCGCCTGCTCGAGAGGCAGGGCCCGCACGCGGATGAGCTCGCGGTCGCGTTCAGGCGCGACGACATCCGCTACATCCTGATTGCCTCGCGAGGCAGCTCGTCGAACGCGGCGCGTTACGCGCAGTACCTGCTCGGCCGCGCCAACCGCGTGCCGGTGATGTTCGCGACGCCGTCGCTGTACACGATCTACGGGCAGCCGCCGCGGCTCGACGGCGCGATCGTCGTCGGCATCTCGCAGTCGGGGGCGTCCCCGGACGTCGGCTCGGTGCTCGCGGAGGCGCGCCGGCAGGGCCGCCCGACGCTCGCGCTCACGAACGACCCGGCGTCGCCTCTCGCCCAGGAGGCGGACGCGGTGCTGCCCCTCGAGGCGGGCGAGGAGCGCGCGGTCGCTGCCACGAAGACGTTCCTCAACTCGCTCGGCGCGGTCGCTCTCCTCTTCGCCGCGATCGGCGACGACGACGTTGCGCGGGCCGAGCTCGCCCGGATGCCGGAGGCGCTCGAGGCGCAGATCGCGCTCTCGTTCGAGAAGGCGCCGAGGCTCGAGGAGTACGTGTACGGAGCGGGGGCGACGGTGGTCGCCCGCGGCGTCAACTACTGCACGGCGTACGAGGTCGCACTGAAGATCCGCGAGCTGTCGGGCCTCGTCGTCGAGGCGTACTCGCCGGCCGACCTCATGCACGGCCCGATTGCGGCGATCAGGCCGGGCTGGCCCGTGGTCGTGATCGCGCCGACGGGGCCGGCGCTCCAGAGCGTCGCCGACCTGCTGCCCACGCTCGAGGAACGGGGCGCCCGTCTGCTCGTCGTCTCCGACGTGCCCGGGCTGGTCGAGCGCGCGCACACGCCGCTGCCGCTCGTACCCGGTGTCCCGGAGTGGCTGAGCCCGCTCGCAGCCGTCATTCCCGGCCAGGTCACCGCGATGCGGCTCGCCGAGCTGCGCGGCGTCGACGTCGACGCGCCCCTCGGCCTGCGGAAGATCACGCTCACGACGTAGCAAGCAGGTTCGAACCTGGTTGCTGCCCTCAAGCCCTCCGCAGCAGGACCATGTCCTGCGTCGGATTCCCTTTCGCACCCTCCGGCTCGAGCTCGAGGAGCTCGAAGCCCTGTGCGAACGTCTCGCGCAGGTAGGGCTCCGGGTGGTAGGCGCTGCAAAGGTTCGACCCGGCGACGGCGCCCCAGCGGACGACGAGCTCGCCCCGTTCGAACCGCTCGCGTTCCCCGTCGTCGAGCTTGGGCAGGTACGAACGGCCGTGCGTCGTGACGAGCAGGAAGCCGCCCGGGCGGAGGATGCGGCGAAGCTCGTCGCGCCAGGCGAGCTGGAGCTCGGCGGTGAGGTGCGTGAAGACCGAGAGCGCGTAGACGAGGCCGAAGCTCTCGTCGCCGCATGCGAGCGGCGGCGCGAGGCCGTTCTGCTCGAAGCGTGCGAACGGGAGGTTGCTCCGGCACCAGGCGACCGCCGCGCCGTCGAGGTCGCTCCCGGTCACGGTTCCGGCGAAGCCGCTCCAGTAGCGGGTGACGCGCCCGCAGCCGCAACCGAAGTCGAGCACCGAGTCGAGCCCGCCGAGCGGCACGTGCGCTGCGATTGCGTCGTAGGCGGCGCGGCCGCTACGAACGAACCAGTCCGCGTCGGCGGTGCCCGCGACGCGCACCATCAGACGGCGCGGCGGCAGCGGCGTCCCGTCGGCGAGCGCCGCACGGCCGGGCCGGAGCGCGACGAGCCGCTCGTACGCATGGAAGGCCGGCCCGATCAGGCCGGTGCGCTCGAGCAGGCGGAGGAGCCGTCTTCTCACTGGCGTGACGGTATAGCGTCGGCCCGTGGACGACGCGAAGCGCGTCGCGCTCATGCGGGCGAAGGCGCGGCTCGACCGGCTCGACCTCTACCCGCGCCCCGTGTCGCTGCGCGGCGTTCGCATCTGGATCGCGCCGCGCCTCTTCCGTCTGCCCTGGTTCCGCCGCTTCGACGGCTACTCCGCGCACTGGACGATCCTGCTCCGCTCGCGGGCGCTCCTCGCCGACGAGGAGCTCGTGGCGCACGAGCTCTGTCATGTCTGGCAGATGCAGCACCGGCCTCTGCGGATGCCGCTCTCCTACGTGCTCCGCGGCTACGAGGGCAACCCGTACGAGCTGGAGGCGCGGGAGGCCGCCCGCGGTCTCCTACACTGACACCATGGCGCAGGCGCCTGCCCTTCCGACCGGCTTCGAGCTTCCGCTCGAGCCGCGGCTGCCCCGGCTCGGCGCCGTCGACGCGGTCGCGCTCGAGGAGCGCGCCGCCTCGCTCGCCAAGCGCTCGATCAAGAAGGACGCGAAGGTCTTCGCTCTCGAGCTCGCGATCCGGACGACCGACCTGACGACGCTCGAGGGGGCGGACACGCCGGGCAAGGTCGCGGCGCTCTCCTCGAAGGCGCTGCGGCCGGACCCGAGCGACTCGTCGCTTCCCTCGTGCGCCGCGATCTGCGTCTACCCGAACCTCGTGCCGACCGCCCGCGAGCGCCTGCACGGCTCGAGCGTCAAAGTGGCCGCGGTCGCGACGGGTTTCCCGTCCGGCCAGTACCCGACCGCGATCAAGGTCGCGGACGTGCGCAGCGCGGTCGAGCTCGGCGCCGACGAGATCGACATGGTGATCGACCGCGGCGCCTTCCTCTCCGGCCGCTACGCGAAGGTCTACGACGAGATCGTCCAGGTGAAGGAGGCCTGCGGCGAGGCGCACCTGAAGGTGATCCTCGAGACGGGCGAGCTCGGCACATACGACAACGTGCGGCGCGCGACGTTGCTCGCGATCGCCGGAGGCGCCGACTTCGTCAAGACGTCCACCGGCAAGATCAATCCGTCCGCGACGCTTCCGGTCGCGCTCTGCATGCTCGAGGCGGTGCGCGACGTGCACGAGGAGACCGGTCGCCGCATCGGCTTCAAGGCGGCGGGCGGAATCCGCCAGGCGAAACAGGCGGTGCAGCATCTCGTGCTCGTGCACGAGACGCTCGGCCCTGACTGGCTGACGCCCGATCTCTACCGCCTCGGCGCCTCGTCGCTGCTGAACGACATCCTGATGCAGCTGCGCAAGGAGAGGACAGGCGCGTACCAGAGCTCCGACTACTTCACCCTTGACTGACATCGAAAAGAAAGAGGACCGCGCTCCCGTCCCGAAGGACTGGACGTACGCTCCTGCCCCGGAGTCCCGCGACGTCGTGCGCATCGCCGAGCGCTACGGCCACTTCGTCGGCGGCGAATGGCTCGAGGCTGCGGAGACGTACGAGACGATCTCGCCGTCGAGCGAGGAGCCACTCGCGCAGGTGGGGCAGGGGACGCTGCAGGACGTCGATCGCGCCGTCGGCGAGGCCCGCGGCGCGTTCGCGAACGGCTGGTCGGCGCTACCCGGGTCCGAGCGCGCGAAATTCCTGTTCCGCATCGCCCGCATCCTCCAGGAGCGCTCCCGCGAGTTCGCCGTGCTCGAGTCGCTCAACGGCGGCAAGCCGATCAAGGAGTCGCGCGACGTCGATCTCCCGCTCGCGGCCGCACACTTCTTCTACTACGCCGGCTGGGCGGACAAGCTCGAGTACGCGTTCCCGAACCGGCGCCCGCGGCCGGTCGGCGTCGCGGGCCAGATCATCCCGTGGAACTTCCCCCTGCTGATGCTCTCGTGGAAGATCGCGCCGGCGCTCGCCTGCGGCAACACCGTGGTGCTGAAGCCGGCCGAGACGACACCGCTGACCGCGCTCCTCTTCTGCGACGTCCTGCGCCAGGCGGAGCTGCCGCCGGGCGTCGTCAACATCGTCACCGGCGACGGCCGCACGGGCGCGGCGATCGTCGACCACCCCGACGTCGACAAGATCGCGTTCACCGGCTCGACCGAGGTCGGCAAGGCGATCCAGCGGCAGCTCGCCGGCAGCGGCAAGAAGCTGACGCTCGAGCTGGGCGGCAAGGCCGCGAACATCGTCTTCGACGACTGCGCGCTCGACCAGGCGGTCGAGGGGATCGTCAACGGCATCTACTTCAA
>DASPTD010000064.1:0-23986 GCA_035623575.1 Gaiellaceae bacterium | reverse complement strand
CTGTCGACGGCCGAGAGCTCGAGACCCCGGAGCCACTTCGCGCTCTTCCAGAAGTACTTCGTCGGAATGAACAGGCGCAGGGGCCAGCCGTGCTCCGGCGTCAGCGGCGCGCCGTCTACCTCGTAGACGATCAGCGCCTGCTCGTCCTCGAGCGCGGCCAGCGGCACGTTCGCCGTGAACCCCTGCTCGGCGACGGCGATCACGAAGCGGGCGCTCGGCCTCGGCGTGCAGAGCGCGGCCAGCTCCCGCCAGTGCACCCCTTTGAAGCGTGCGTCGAAGCGGCTCCAGCGCGTGACGCAGTGGATGTCGGACGTGACGTCGGTCGCCGGGAGCGCCCGGAGCTGCTCGAAGTTGAGCGTGAGCGTCTGCTCGACCTCACCCGAGACCGTGAAGTCCCAGGCGGCGAGATCGATCTTCGGGACGCCGCCGGCGTGCAGCACGGGCCACTTGTCCGTGAGGTACTGCCCCGGCGGCAGCCGCGCCGGGTCGTAGCCCGCCGCGCGCACCTTGTCCTCGGCCTTCGACCGGAAGAGCGGCATCGCTCTCCTACACTAATTCGTATGGACGTGGCTGCACGAGAGCGCGCCTACGTCCGGGTCTCCGGCCCGGACGCGCGCGACTACCTCCAACGGATGGTCTCGAACGACGTCGAGTCGCTCGCGATCGGTGAGGCCTGCCCGGCGCTGCTGCTGACGGCGAAGGCGCGCGTGATCGCTCCGCTCGTCGTCTGGCGGCGCGACGGCGAGGACTTCCTGCTCCTGACCGAGCCGGAGCTCGGCGAGCCGGTGCTCGGGCTGCTACGGCGGATGCGCCTGCGCGCCCGCTGCGAGATCGAGCCCGAGGCGCACGCGTCCGTGCTCGTCTTCGGCGGCGAGGGAGGGATCCGGACCGACTTCCCCGGAGCCGTCGAGGCGCTCGACTCGGCTCTCGCGCCCACGCTCGACCCCGAGTCGCTCGAGCTGCGGCGGATCGAGGCCGGCACGCCGCGCTGGGGCCGCGAGATCGACGCGCGCGTCCTCCCGGCGGAGGCCGGTCTGGACGCGACGCACGTCAGCTTCACGAAAGGCTGCTACCCGGGCCAGGAGCCGGTCGCACGCCTCCACTACCGCGGGCATCCGAACCGCCGGCTGCGCGTGCTCGAGCTCGACGATGTCGCGCCGTACGACACGGAGCTCGTCCACGAGGGCAAGCCCGTCGGGCGCGTGACGAGTGCAGCGCGCCGTCCCGACGGCTCCGTCGTCGCGCTCGCCTACGTGCGCGTCGAGGTGCCGGAGGACGCCCGCCTCGAGCTCGTCGATGCCGAAGCTTGAGCCGGCGCCCTGGTGGACGCTGCGCCGCGCACACAACCTCAAGCCGGCGATGTACCGCTGCCCGCTCTGCGGCTACCGGCTGCACGCGATGAGCGAGCACGTGCTGATCGCGCCCGAGGGCGACACGAGCCGCCGCCGCCACGCGCACGCGGAGTGCGTCGAGACCGCGCGGCGCGACGGCCGGCTGCCGAGCTACGACGAGTGGCGCAAGACGCAGCCGCGCCCGCCGAGCCTGCTCGCGCGCCTACGGCGCCGCGCCTGACCCCGGCTACACTTCGCCTCTCGCGCCCGTAGCTCAGGGGATAGAGCGCAGCCCTGCGGAGGCTGAGGCCAGAGGTTCGAATCCTCTCGGGCGCATGGTTGAAGTGCGCCTCTCAGCTCCGTTCGAGAGGAACCGACGCCGGTTGTCCCAGATTCTCCAGCCGCGTCTGCGCCCCGGCGGCCGAGGAGACGTCTCCCTTCTTCGTGTAGAGGCGGATTGCGTGCTCGATCTCGGCCGCGGCCTCTTGTGGGCGTCCGGCCAGGCGGAGCACCTCGGCAAGGTCTTCGAGTGCGTGCGCATGCACCGCGACGAAGTCGGTCCGTCCGGCCAGCGCGGTCGCTTCGCGCGCGAGGCGCTCGGCGCCGTCGAGCTCGCCTCGCTGGGCGAGCAGCTTTGCCTTCAGTCGCCGCCAGCCGATCTGCGGGTCGATGTCGTCTGCCATCGCCCACTCGGCAACGCGATCGATCAGCGGTGCGGCGTCCTCGCCCCGGCCCTGCGCGAACAGCGCGTCGACCAGAAACGGCGCAACGCTCACGAAATGGCCCTGATCGCCCATGCGCTCGAGCGCCTCGACGGCACGACGCAGGGAACGCTCGGCGACGGCCGGCCGGCCGGCGGCGAGCTCGACCTCGCCGGCCACCGACCGGACCGCCGCCGCCGAAACCTCCAGACCCAGCTCGTCCGTGAGCGACGCCGCTTCGGCGATCAGTCGACGCGCAACATCGAGCCTTCCTCGCATGGCCTCGAGGCGGGCCTCGCACCTCAGGATCGTGACCTGGAGCTGGCGGGCGCCCTCCACGCGGTCGCGCAGCTGCTCGGCACGCCGCAGGGCCGGCTCGACGGGCGTGGGGCCGTGCACCGAAGCGACCAGCACGTACCCGAGGCTCTGGATCTCTTGCAGACGATCGCCGGCATTGTGTGCGTGCTGCGCGGCTCGCTCGAGATCCTCGATCGCGGACGCCGCCTCGCCCGCCCAGAAGCGGAGCTGCCCGGCGAGACCGAGGGCGCGGGCCAATCCGGCTTCGTCTCCGAGCTCCTCGAAGACGCGGGCCGGGTCGGCCAGCTCACGCCGGACCTGCTCGTGACTCGTCGTCTTGTCCGTGAAGAGCCGGAGATGGATCAGCGTGACGGCCCCGTCGGCAGCCACTCTGCGATCTCCGGCGGCGCGCGCAAGCTCGACGGCCTCCGCCAGGATCGCCTGCGCTCGATCCCACTGGCCTGCCTCGTGCAACGCCCTCCCGAGAAAAGGCAGGAGGGTCAGCCGCCGAGCATCATCTGAAGGGAACAGGTCGACGGCACGTGTGAGGAGACTGGTCGCCGCTCGCATGTCGCTCCGGGCGGCCGCCTTCATACCTGCCGCCGCCAACCGCTCCCCTGCGCGCTCCGAGAGCTTCAGTGCAGCCTCCCCTGCCGGCCCGAGCTCGACGCGGTAGCGATAGGCCTGCTCGAGGTGGTAGCCGACGACCTCGTCCAGCTCGACGAGGTCGCTGCCACGCCTGCCGATCCAGGCGGCGAAGCGCTCGTGCAGGTCGGCCCGGGTCGCTTTCGGGAGGGCATCGTAGGCCGCGTCGCGGATCAGCAGATGGCGGAAGCGAAACGCGTCCTCGCCCGGAAACTGCGGCTGGTCCGGACGCACGAGCTCCCTCCGAACCAGCGCCGTGAGCGGCGCGAGAAGCTCGGCTTCGTCGGGCGAGAGCGCCTGCACCGCGCCGCGGTGGAACACCCGCCCCTCGACCGAGCCGCGCTCGAGCACGACCCGCTCGGCGGGGTCGAGCTGGTCGAGCCGCGCGGCGAGCAGCGCCTGGATCGTCGGAGGCACGGAAACGTCGCCGCCGGGCGACTCGACCAGCAGCGCGACCATCTCTTCGACGAAGAGCGGATTGCCTTCCGCCGCGTCGAGGATCCTTGCGCGCAGCGCCTCGTCGGCCGGTCTGCCGTCGAGCAGGCTCGCCACGAGAGCGTCGGCGTCGGCCGCCGCGAGCGGCTCGAGCAGCACCGTCGTCGCGTTCAGCTTGCCGCCGCCCCAACCCGGCCGCCGGTCGAGCAGCTCGGGCCGCGCCATGCAGAGCAGCAGAATCGGCGCATCGCGGCTCAGGTCGGCGACGTGATCGACGAGGTCGAAAAATGCCTGCTCGCCCCAGTGGATGTCGTCGAGCACGACGACGAGCGGCCGAACGACGGCGACCGCCTCGAGCAGCCTGCGCATCGCCCAGGCGATCTCCTCGACCGACGCCACGACGGTGCCGTCACCGAGCACGGCCTGAATCGCACGGGAGACCGACGAGTCGAGGCCCAGCTCGGCGAGGCGCAGCTCCGGCTCTGCACCGAGCAATTGCTTCAGCACCTCGACAACGGGCCAGTACGTGATTCCCTCCCCGTAGGAGAGGCACGTCCCGCGTACGACGGTCGCGGCGTCGAGCCCGTCGAGAAACTCGTGGGCGAGGCGCGACTTCCCCACACCGGCGGCGCCGAGGACGGTGAACAGCTGGCAGGAGCCGTCCGCCACGGCCTGCGCCATCGCCGCCTGCAGCCGACCCAGCTCGCGCTCTCTCCCGACCATCGCCCCGCCCAGGCGGCGCGAGGGCGCCTCCGAGCGGATCGACACGAGCCGGTGTGCCTCGACCGGCACTGCCTTTCCCTTCAGGTCCAGCGGCTCGATCGGCTCCGCCACGACGGCGTCGCGCACGAGCGCCCGGGTCTCCGCGCCGAGCAGGATCTCGCCCGGCTTCGCCGCCTGCTCGAGCCGGGCGGTCACGTTCACCGCGTCCCCGGTCGCGAGCCGCTCCTGCGTTCCCGTGACCACCTCGCCGGTGTTGACGCCGATACGAAGCTCGAGCGTCGTGCCGTAGTCGCGTTCGAGGCCCACGTTCAGCTCGTGTAGACCGTCGCGCAGCTCGGACGCCGCTCGCACTGCGCGCAGCGCGTCGTCCTCGTGCAGGACGGGGATGCCGAACACCGCCATCACGGCATCGCCGATGAACTTCTCCACCGATCCGCCGTGACGCTCGACGACCAGCCGCGCTGCGTCGAAGTACCGGGCCATCACAGCCCGTAACGACTCCGGATCGAGCCGCTCGCCGAGCGCGGTCGAGCCACTCACGTCGCAGAACAGCACCGTCACCGTCTTGCGCTGCTCGCCCGCATCCGTACCACCCTGGAGGACCGCGCCGCAGGCATCGCAGAAGCGGGCTCCCTCCCGATTCTCGTGGCCGCAGCTCGCACAACGAGGCACGAATTGAGTCTAGGCAGAAGCGGCGCGGAGCGCCTCGCCCTGCTCGACGCAGCCGGTCGCGCCGACCGTGCGGTAGAACGCGAGCGCCTTCCGCAGCTCGGCCTCGCCCTCTGCTCTGCGCCCTGCTTCGATCAGCTCCTGGGCCGCGCAGAGGCGGGCCTCGGCCTCGAGCGTCGGCGAGCCGAAGGCGGCATAGAGGTCGGCGGCACGGCTGAACTCCCCGCCGGCTTCGGCGAGGGCGACCTCCTTCCAGGGCCCTTCAGGGGCCTGCTCCACGAGCCGGCGTATCTCGTCCCGAAGCCCGAGCCGGCGCGCGACGGGGCCGAGCTGACCGAGCATCGACGCATATTCGACGTGCTCTCCGATGAGCTCGAGAGCCTCCGCGGCGAGCGCCTGCGCCTCGTCGATCCTGTCGAGGAGCGCGCAGCAGCGCGCAGATTGCAGCAGGGCGGGGAGCAGCGTCTGCGGATCCCTGATCTGCCGTCCCAGCTCCAGAGCTCGGCGGCTGTCCGCCAGGGCGCCCTCGCGGTCGCCTCGAGCGAGCCGGAGATAGGCTCGAATGGAGCGGGCGGTGGTCTCGAGATAGTGGGGCGACGACGTGCACTCGGCGATGAACGCGTCGGCGGCCGGTGCGGCCTCGTCCCAATGACCCAGCGACCACCGGGTCCAGATCCGGTTGCCGCGGTTGAAGCGAAGCGTGTCGCGGTCGCCGAAGCGCTCGGCCGTCCGGTGGGCCTCGACGAGAAGCTCGTCCTCCCGGCGCACGTCGCCGGCGAGTATCGCCTCGACGGCGAGATTGTTGAGGATCGTCGCGGCCTCCGGCGAGTTCGCTGCGACCGCGATCTCCAGGCCCCGTTCCAGGTAGCTTCGCGCGTCCGGATCGCGCAGGTCGATCTTCGCGGTCCCGATCGTGGTCAGCGCGTGCGCCTCGAGCTCGGCGAGCTCGAGGCGCCTGGCCAGCTCGAGCGCCTGGTCGGCGAGGCGAAGTCCCTCCTGCCGCTCGCCGGCGAGCGTCCGCAGCCGGGCCGAGACCGTGAGCACGTGCGCCTTCGCGGCCGACGCGGAGCCGCCCGCCACCAGCTCCTCCGCACTCGCCAGGTGCGAGAAGGCCTCGTCGCGACTGCCCCGGTACCAGGCGGAGCGCGCGAGGAACGCCGCCGCCTCGCCGGCCTCTTCGCGGTTGCCGGCGGCGACGAGAGCGTCGCGAGCCTCCTCGAGCGCGGGCTCCCGCCGCTCGTCTCCGGCCAGGTAGAGCGCGTGTGCCCGCCGGAAGAGCAGGCCGGGCCGCTCGTCGTCGGGCGGCCACAGCCCGAGCGCTTCGTCGTAGTAGCCCTCGGCGGCGTCGTAGGCGTTGAGCGCGAAGGCGCGGTCGCCGGCGCCGCGCAGGGCGACGCGGGTGCGCTCGGCCAGATGTCCCGTGTCGAGGCCCGTGGCGCGCGCGAGCTCGAGCGCTGCGCGCCAGTGGTGGGCGAGCATCTCGCCGTGGTCCTCCGGGCGGCCGAGCGAGTCGATCCACTCCGCGACGAGCCGGTGCTTCCCGGCGCGCTCCGCCCGCGGGATCTGCCCGTAGGCGACGTCGCGCAGGAGCATGTGGGCAAAGGCCCATTCGCCCTCGCTCTCGACCGAGGAGCGGCGCTGGCGCGTCACGAATCCCTTGCGCTCGAGCCCGTGGAGGAGCTCCGTCGCCTCCCGTTCGCCTCTCCGCAGTGCACCGGTCCAGAACACCTTGCCGATGACCGCCGCATCCTGGAGGAGGGCCTTCGCGTCGGCCGAGAGGCCGTCGAGGCGCGCGGCGAGGATCCCCTGCAGCGTCTCCGGAAGCGGCAGGTCCTCGGCCGAGCCGCGCTCGAGGTAGAGCTCCGCGAACTGCTCGGCGTAGAGCGGATTGCCTCCGGCCCGTTCGAGGAGCGCCTGCTGGATCTCGGCCGGAAGCAGCGCGCGCTCGAGCACCTGCGAGATGAGGACGGCCGTCTGCTGCTGGGAGAGCGGCGAGAGTGCGAGCGTCGAGGCGTTCAGCTTGCCGCCGCCCCAGCCCGGGCGGCGCTCGAGCAGCTCCGGCCTCGCGCTGCAGACGACGAGGAGGGCGACGCCGCTCAGCCAGTCGACCAGCTCGTCGACGAAGTCGAGCAGACCCTCGTCGGCCCAGTGGAGGTCTTCGAGCACGAGCACGACCGGCCGCTGCTCGGCGAGCGCCTCCAGATAGCGTCGCCAGGCCGCGAAGGCCTCGCCGCGGCGGTCACCGCCGAGCAGCGTCTCGCTCTCGAGCCCCACGAGCGGGCGAAGGTGCGACTCGACCCAGCGGGCGTCTGCGGCGTCGCCGATCGCATCGACGACCGCTGCGCGCAGCTTCTCCGCCGTCGCCGCCTCCGTGTCGCGCTCGAGGATCCCGGCCTGCGCCTTGACGACCTCCGCGAGCGCCCAGAACGCGACACCGTCTCCGTAGGCGAGACAGCGGCCCTGACGCCAGGTGATCAGCTCCGGATCGGCGTCGACGATCCGCGAGAGCTCGTACACGAGCCGGCTCTTGCCCATCCCCGGGACGGCGACGAGCGTGACGAGCTGGGGGACCCGCTCCTGGCGGGCGCGATCGAGCGCGTCGCGAAGGACGGAGAGCTCGCGCTCGCGGCCCACGAGCTCGGTGCGCGCATGATGCGTGACGTCCACGCCGAAGCGCGCGCGCGCGTCGAGCGCCTCCCAGACCGGAATCGGATCGGCCTTTCCCTTGGCCTGGACCGCCACGGCGTCGCGGTAGTCGACGGCATGCCTCGTCGCTCGATACGTCGTCTCGTCGACGAGCACGCCGTTGACGGGAGCGGCGGACTGCAGGCGGGCGGCGGTGTTGACGACGTCCCCCGTCGCCACCGTCTCACCGAGCTCGGGCCTCGCCGAGAGCCGGACGAGCGCCTCTCCGGTCGTGATCCCGATCCGGAGCTCGATCCCCTCGTCTCCCGCGTACCGGCGGATGGCAAGGGCGGCTCGCACGGCCCGCTCCGGATCGTCCTCGTGCGCCACGGGCGCGCCGAACAGCGCCATCACCGCGTCGCCGATGAACTTCTCGACGGTGCCGCCGAAGCGCTCGAGCTCGGCACGAAGCCGCGCGTGGTACGGGGACAGGAGCGCCCGCACGTCCTCGGGGTCCATCGTCTCCGCGCGGGTGGTGAAGCCCACGAGATCGGCGAAGAGGACGCTGACGACCTTGCGTTCCTCGTGCGCGGGGCCGGGCGCCACGGCCGTCAGGGCGACGCCGCAGAACGGGCAGAACGGGAACTCCCCGGGGAGCTCCTTGCCGCAGCTCGGGCAGACCGCCATCGGCCGAGTCTAGACCGGGACGCCGAGCGGCAGGCGCGCCGCCACGACGCTCTCGGCCGCCTCACGGCTCTGCGCGTGGCCCGTGACGGCTGCGACGAAGACGTCCCCTTCGAGCGAATACAGGCGCAGCTCGTCGAGTGCGCGCACGGTCGCGGTCCGGGGCACGTCGCGGAGCAGGGCGATCTCCCCGAAGAAGTCTCCCGGGCCGAGCCGACCCGACCGCGTGCCGTCGATCTCGACGGCGGCCCGCCCCGAGGAGACGACGTAGAACAGGTCGCCGGGAGCGCTCTGCTCCACGACGGCGGCGCCGGGCGGAGCGGTCACCTCGGCCGCGCTCGCCGCGAGGCGCTCGAGCACCGGCGGGGGGAGCGAAGCGAAGAGCGGGATCGCGCGCAGCAGCTCGAGCGGCGCCGAGGGCACGCGCGCCGACGCGTCGATCGCCGCCAGGCGCCGCCAGAGCGGAACGAGCACGGTCGGCAGCAGCACGCCCGCGACGGCGAGCGCGGGGCGCGGCCCGATCGCGGCGACGAGTCCGGGCGTCGCAAGGGCGCCAGCCGCGAGCGCGACGAAGATGAGGCTCTCCAGCACCCCGAACACGCGGGCGAGCACCTCAGCCTCGGTGGTCCGCTGCATGAGCGTGATGCTCGACACGTCGACGATCGTGTTTCCGACGCCGATCGCGGCAAAGAGCACGACGACGAACGCGGTGTTCGTCCAGGCGGCGGTGAGCGCGAGCGGAAGCCCGAAGAGCAGCAGGCCTGCGCCGAAGTCACGGGCGAGCCGCTTGCGTCCTGCGAGCGCCGCGGCGGCGACGGCACCGAGCAGGCCGCCGACGCCGACGGCCGCGTTGAGCCAGCCGACACCGGCGTTGCCGGCGTGGAGGAGCCGCAGCGCGACGATCACGAGCAGCACCTCCAGCGCGCCCGCGACCACCGTCTGGCCGCCGCTGAGCCCGATCAGCACGCGTAGCGTCGGCTCGGACGCGATCGCCCGGAAGCCGCCGAGCAGCGCGGGCATGACCTTCTCGGCCTCGCCCTCGGGCGGCGTGGGCGAATCGGCCGGGATGCGCACCAGGCACGCCGCCGACCAGAGGAAGGCGGCCGCGACGACGGCGAAGACGACCCAGGGACTGCCGACCGCGAGCAGCGCGCCGCCGAGCGCCGGGCCGGCGAACATGCCGACGCTCGACGTCGTGCTGAGCGCGACGTTCGACGCGGCGAGCTCCTCCGGCGTGCGGACGAGCGAGGGCAGGAGCGCCGCCTGCGCAGGCTGGAACGCCGCGCCGGCGATCGAGGCGACGACGGCCAGGCCGTACACGAGCAGGGTCGGCCCGTGTGCCGCCGCGGCCGCGGCCATGGCGCCGACGAGCCCGGCCCGCACGAGGTCGGCGCCGAGCATCACGCGTCGTCGCGAGATCCGGTCCGCGAGCAGGGCGAGCCAGGGAGCGGACGCGCCGGCGAGCGACCAGCGCACGAAGTAGAGGAGCCCGACCGCCTTCGCGCCGCCGGCGTCGTACGCGAAGACGGCGATTGCGATGCCGTAGGCCCAGATGCCGAGCGTCGAGCCGATGCCCGCGAGCTGGAGGTTGCGCAACCCGGCGTTCCCGAACATCTCCGCGTACGCGGCAAGCGGCTGTGCGAGCCGGCGCGGGAGCGGCATCCGGCGAGGATCGCAACAACCGTTGCGTTTTTGAAGAGTGGGTGGGAAGATTCCGGGCCCGTGTCGCGTCTAGTGGGGGAAGCGCGCAGACGGCGCGAACGGATCTCGACAAGGAGGGACCAAGATGTCCGGGGACGAGGTCGAGGCGCACACCCACCGGGTGCTCGCGAACGAGGAGCCGCAGGCCGAGGGTGAGGAGTCGGACGAGGTCGAGGCGCACGTCCACCGGGTGCTCGGCCCGAACGAGTAGCACGACCTTCCTTCGTCCGTCCGGGAGCCCGGGCTTCCGCCCGGGCTCTCGCGCGGTCGGGCTAGGACAAGAGGCGCTCGAGCGCGCGTAGCAGGTCGAGCGCGGCGGCCTGCGACTCCTCGCCGGCCGACTCGATCCGCGCGGCGATCCGCGCGAGCGCACCGAGCTCACCGTCCCCCTCGAGCGCAGCACGTGCCCGCCGCGCGCGCTGCAAGAGGTCGAGCGCGACCGCCGCCTGGTTCGCGAACAGGCCGAGCAGGTCCATCTCGGCGAGCGTGAACCGGCCGTCGCTCGGGCGGTCGAGCACCTCGAGCACGCCGAGTGCGTGCTCCTCGACGAGCAGCGGCACGGCCATCAGTCCTCTCGGCACGTAACCCGTCGACTCGGCCGCCTCCTGCGAGAAGCGCGTGTCGGCAGTGACGTCGTCGAGGACGAGCGGCTGCCGCGTCACGAGCACCCAGCCGGCGACGCCTGTGCTCGACGGGAAGCGCCGGCCGATCAGCTCGCCCGCACCCGTGCCGGCGACCGCCTCGAACACGAGCTCGTCGGTTTCCTCGTCGAGCAGCAAGACGGAGGACGCCTTCGCGCGGAAGATCGCGCGCGCGACCTCGACCGTCGCCGTCAGCAGCGAGCGGTAGGCGTCCTCCGCGCCGAGAACGCCCGCGGCGACGGCCGCGTTCAGCTCGCTCATGGGTCGCCTCCCACGTTGGTCGCGGTCAGGTGCAGGACGCTCTTGAGCTGGAACGGCGTCAGCTCCGGATGCTTGCCGAGCACGAGCGCGCAGATGCCGGAGATGTGCGGTGTCGCAAAGCTGTTGCCGGTGCAGCGGAGCGTGCCGCCGCCGAGCCACGCCACGTCGACCTCCAGCCCGCGCGCGAAGAACTCGACCGGCGGGCTCGGGTTGTAGAAGTACGCGAACGGGTCGTCCTCCTCGTGGCTGCCGACCGAGACGACGCTCGCGAAACGCCACGGGAAGCTGTCCACCGGCATGTTGTGCGCGGACGCGACGAGCATCGTGCGCTTGAAGTACGCGGCGTCCGCGAGCTCGTGCAGCCGTTCGGCGTATTGCTTCTTCGTCGTCGAGAGGCTCATGTTCACGACGTGGAAATCGTGCTCGATCGCCCACTCGAGGCCGGCGAGCAGGACGGCGGCGCTGCCGGTGTAGCCTGCGCCGAGCACGCGCACGCTCGTCAGCTCGCAGTCGGGCGCGAGTGAGCGGATGAGACCGGCGCACGCCGTGCCGTGACCGCACAGGTCGCCGGACTCGTCGTCGGCGATCGCGATCTCGTCACCGTCGCGTGTGACCGCGACGGAGCGCTGCACCGCTCCCACGAGCGGATGATCGAGCTCGATGCCGCTGTCGAGCACGCAGACGCGGACGCCGGCACCGGTGCCGCCGCCGAACGCCCACTCGCGCGTGACACGCTCCGGCCACGTCGCGGGCAGCCGTATCGTCTCGCCGGCGGCAGCGGGGAGGCTCCAGGCGGGGAGCTCCTCCTCGCTCGCGTGCGCGAGTACCGACATGCGTCGATCCTATGCAGTAGCCTCGGTTCGTGGCAGAGGCTGCAACCGACGCGCAGATCGTGACGCGCTGCCGGTCCGGCGACCAGGCGGCGTGGAACGAGCTCGTCGGGCGCTTCTCGCGGTACGTCTACGCGATCTGCGTGCAGGCCTTCAGACTCGCCCCGGCAGACGCCGAGGACGTCTTCCAGGAGGTCTTCACGCGCGTGTACGAGCACCTCGACCGGCTGCGCAGCGACGAGGCGTTGCGCCCGTGGATCGCGCAGCTCACCCGCCGGCTCTGCATCGACTGTCTGCGCGCGTCCGGCCGCGAAGGTCCGGTCGATCCGGACACGCTGGAGCCGCCGGGCCTCGACGAGACGATCGCTCGCCTCGACGAGGCGATGACCGTGCGGGCGGGGCTCGAGGCCGTCGGCGAGCCGTGCAGCGAGATCCTCGACCGCTTCTTCTGCCGCGACGAGAGCTACCGGGCGATCGGCGAGGCGCTCGCTCTCCCCGCCGGGACGATCGCGAGCCGGATCTCGCGCTGCCTCGCGAAGCTCAGAGGCGAGCTGGAGGGAAGATTGTGACGACCTCCGCCGTCTGGAGTGTGAGATGACCGGCTGCGACGAAGAGCGGATCGGCGAGCTCCTGCGGCTCCTGCCGGCAGCGCCCCAGGCCTGGGTGCAGGCGGCCCAGGAGCTGCCGCAGGCGCGCGCGGAGGTCGACCGGATCGTCGCGCGGGCCGAGCAGGATGCCGCGTTCCGCGCCCGGCTCGCCGCCGATCTCGAAGCCGCTCTTCAGGCGGAGGGCTACGAGGCGAGCCTCGCCGTTCTCGCCGCGGTCCGCACCCGCCTGAAGGTGGCCGGCTGACCGATCCCGCACCGCCGCCGTTCGTCGAGCTGAGCGTCGCCGAGTGGCTCGACGAGCTCGCCGGGCCGCCGGCCGCGCCCGGGGGCGGCTCGGCGGCGGCGCTCGCCGTCGCAATGGCGGCCGCAGTGCTCGCGATGACCGCCCGCGTCTCGAAGAAGACCTGGGACGCCGGCAGTGCGGCGGTCGCGCAGGCGGAGGCGCTCCGCGCCCGCGCGACGCCGCTCGCGCAGCTCGACGCCGAGCTCTACGAGAAGGCGCTCACGTCTCGCGACGGGGCCGCCGCGCTGAGCCCGGAGCGGCGCGACTGGGAGATCGGGCAGGCGTTCGCGCGCGCGGCCGAGCCGCTGCTCGAGATCGCGCGCACGGCGGCCGACGTCGCCGAGCTGGCTGCCGAGATCGCCGAGCTGGGCCACCCGCGCGTACGCGCCGACGCGCAGGCGGCGGCGGCGCTCGCCGCAGCCGGCGCTCGCGCCGCAGCGTCGCTCGTCGCCGCCAACCTGACGGCCGTCGAAGGGGACTCGCGCGTCGCCGAGGCGGAGCGGCTCGCCCAGGCCGCAGAGGAGTCGTCGGCGCGGGCCCGCGCTGCGTAGCCGACGCGCCCCTCAGCGCGATCGCGACGTGTCCGTTCCGTTTCTTATCCTGACGCCCCGTTCGAGGGATGGCCTTTCCGCCTGGAATGGGGCACGATGCGGATCGCGTCCGGCTTCACCAAACCTGCGGCTATGCGGCTCGACCCGAACACACACACGTTCGTCCTCGCGACGGCCTTCATCACGTCGCTCGCCTTCGCGGTCCTCGCGATGAACCTGCTCGCGGGCGTCCTCTACTACACGATCGGCTGATTCAGGTTCCGGGCGCCTTGTAGGTCGGCTCGATCGAGACGGCCGCGGTCGAGGCGGCCTGGATCGGCACGGCCGAGAAGCCGTTCGTGGCGCTGAAGAACGAGCGCGTTCCGGGGGGTAGCGCGTTGAACACCAGGCCCGTCCCGCCGCCGATGACCTGCCCCGTCGCGTTGTAGAGCACGATCGAGAGCTGCGCGTTCATGAGCACGTCGGTGGGGTGGTCGTTGACGAGCTCGCCGTTCACGCCGCCGACCCAGCCCGGGTCGTAGGTGCTCGGCACGATCTGGACGTTGTCGACCGCCGGGATGTGGAGCTTGTGCAGTGCGTACGAGCCGGTCTGCACGACGATCTCCAGGCGCGAGACCGGTGTCGTCGTCGGAAGCGACGCGTTGCCGCCGACGTCGAAGGAGCTCGCCGCCGAGATTGCGGGGACGTTCGTCGACGCCGACTGAAGAACGTGATCGGATGCATCGAGGAAGTTGACGAGCACCGTCACGCTCTGCGCATCGGCCGAGCTCGACGGATTGTCGAGCACGACGCCGTAGCTCACCGTGCTGCCCGCGCCGAACGGGTCGGGCCGCTGGGAGAAGCCCTGCGCGGTGATTGCGAGCTTGGAGTGCCGAACGGTCCCGCCGACCACGGTGAACGTCCTCGAGAGCGTTCCCGACGGTCCGCACGAAACGGTCGCCCTTGCCGCGCCGGGCACCGTCGACTGCGCGAGGCTCAACGTCCACGACGCCCGCCCCTGGGCGGCCCGCACGGGCGCCAGCCCGGGCTGTCTCGAGCCGTCGGCGAAGCGAACGGCGAGCGTGCAGCGCGCATCCGCCGGCTTGACGAGCACCGACACGGCGGCCGACTGCCCCTGGTACGCGCGCTGGGGCAGGAAGCTGAAGCGGAGCTTCCAGGTGCTCGCCGCGGCTCCCGCGGACGCCGCGGCAAGAGAGCAGGCGACAGCGGCGACCGCCACCGCGGCTCCGTTCCGTCCTCTCGCGTCGAACATGCCGTGGCCCTTCGTCAGGCCGCGGTGGCCTTGGGTGTGGTGCCGAGCTGCTTCGCCCACCACTCGTCGTCCTTCGCGAACTGGTCCTGCAGCTGCGCGATGTAGGTGGAGAGCTGGGCCTCGCGCGTCGTCAGCCGCTCCTCGCGGTCGGCGCCGTGGCTCTCGCGCTCCTCCAGCCGGTGCTCGCGGATCTCGTGCTCGGCGAGCAGCTGTGCCTCGCGCCGAAGGAGCGCGGTCTCGCGCTCCTCGACCTCGTTCATCCGCACCTTCAGCTCCTCGTTGCGCGCTTCGAGCCGCTCCTCCTTCTCCGTCAGGCGGTCTCGCGATGCTTCGGCGAGCGCCTCCAGCTTCGCGAGACGGCCCTCACGGTCGCCGAGCGCGCGCTCGCGCTCCTGGATGCGCCGCTGCCCGAGCTCGTCGGGAGGCCGTGATGGCGGCACCTCGCTCTGCTCCTCGAGGCGCCGGACGTGCGCCTCGCGCCGGTGGAGCTCGGCCTCTCGTGCCACGAGCTCGGCTTCGCGCCGGTCGAGGTCTTCGTCCCGCGGTGCCTTGCCGGCCGAGGCGGGCGGCGCCTTGGCCGGCTTCGGCTGCATGAGCAGGTGCACCCGCTGCTGCTCGAGCACGAGCGCCGCCGTCGCGAGCTCGTCTCCTCGCGTGGTCAGCTCCGCCTGCGCTGCGCTCAGCGCTCGCTCGGCCTCCTCGAGCGCGCGCCGCTTCTCGTCGAGCTCCCGCTCGACGGCGTCGGCCGCTCGCTCGCGCTCGGCTGCGCTCCGCCCCAGCTCGGCCGCCCTGGCGTCGAGCTCCTTCCGCTGCGCGAGGAGCGCCTGCTCGGTCTTCTCGGCGGCCCGCTCGCGATCGGCGACGGCCGCCGCCTGCTGCGCGAGGTCGGCCGCGGCTGCAGCGCGCTGCTCGTCGGCGATCGTGAGCTCGCGGACCTTGAGGGCGATCGCCTGCTCCCGCTCCGAGACCCGCGCGGCCGTCCCGTCCAGCTCCTGGCTCAGCCGCTCGAGCGCGGCATGCCGGTCCTCGAACTCGGCGAGGCGCTCGTCGAGCCGCAGCACCTGCGCCCGCAGCTCGTCCTCGCGTGCCTCGAGCATGGCGGTGCGCTGATCGAGCTCGGCGGCTCGGCGGGCGGCTTCCTGCTCGAGCCGAAGCTCGCGCGCCGAGGCTTCCAGCTGCTCGCCGAGGGTGTCGCGGAGCTCCTGCTCGCGTGCGAGCGACGCGGCGAGCTCGTCGCGCAGCGCCTCGACGTCCTTGTGGTCGGACGTCGCCGGCGCGGGGGTGGGGTCCGGCGCCGGGACCGGTGCCGGCGCGGCGGGCGGCGTGACGGCGGCGACCGCCTCACGCGGCGAGCGTGGCGCCTTCTTCGTCGAGGATTCGACGGCGGAGGCGCGCGCCTCGAGCTGTGCACGGAGCCCGGTGCCGAACCCGTGCTCGGTCGCTTCCTCCACCGATTGCTCGACGGCGGCCATCTCAGAACCCGAAGAGCTTTCCGAGGCTGAGCATCGCCGGCCCGAGCACGACGATGAACATCGCCGGGAAGATGAACGCGACCGTCGGGAAGAGCATCTTGATCGGCGCCTTCATCGCCCGCTCCTCGGCTGCGGCCTGCCGTTTGTTCCGCGCGTCGGTCGCCTGCACGCGCAGGATTCGCCCGAGCGAGGTGCCGAGCTGGTCGGCCTGGATGAGCGCGCGCACGAACGCGGAGACCTCCGGCGAGCCCGACCGCTCGGCGAACTTCTTGAGCGCGTCCGACCGGCTCTCGCCGATCCGCATGCCGCCGAGCACGAGCTCGAACTCCTCGGCGAGGGCGCCGTCCATGTACTGCGTGAGCTTTGCGACGGCGCCGTCGAAGCCGAGGCCGGCCTCGACGCTCACGGCGAGAAGGTCGAGCGCGTCCGGAAGCTCTCCGCCGAGAATGGACTGGCGGCGGCGCGCACGCGCGGTGACGACCAGGGCCGGCGCGATGTAGGCGATGCAGCCGACGATCCCGGCCAGCAGGAACCCTGCCTTCGGCGACGAGCCGATCCCGATCGCGAACCCCACGAGGAGACCGGCCACGCCGGCGCCGGCCTTCGCCGCGAGGAACGTCTGCGGCGTGACGTTGCGCATGCCCGCCGACATCAGCAGGCGCGAGAGCGCCTCGAGATCCTGCTTCGGATTGAGGCGGAGCATTCCCCGAGCGAGCGAGGCGACCGCCGGTGCGACGACGCGCTCGCGGAACTGGAGGCGCGCCGGCTCCTGGGTCGTCTTGACGTGACCGTACGACGCCGCCGAGCGAATCCGGGCACGCCGGTTGCGAGCGGGCAGCGTCGCGAGGTTGGCGACCGACAGCGCGGAGAGCGCGAGGCAGACGGCGGCTACGAGCAGGATCATCTGCGTCACCCCTTGAACGAGACGATTTTCTTGATGATCGCGCTACCGACCGCCATCATCGCCATCCCGAGCATGAGCAGCAGGTGCCCGGTCGACGTGTGGAAGAGCGGACGGAGGTAGCCCGAGTTGAGCACGGAGATGGCGAGCGCGAGGAAGAACGGCAGGCCGATCAGCGTGTAGGCCGACATCCGGCCCATCGCCGTCAGCGAGCGGATCTTCCGCGCGAACTGCTGACGCTGCCGCACGGTGTCGGCGACCATGTCGAAGAGGGACGCGAGCGAGCCGCCCACCTGGCGCTGGATGTTGACGGCGGTGATCGCGAACTCGAAGTTCTCCGACCCGAGGCGTTCGGCCATCTCGCCGAGTGCATCGTCGATCGGGCGGCCGAGGCCGGTCTCGGTCAGCACGCGCTTGAACTCGTCGGACGCGGGGGCCTGCCCCTCGTCGACGACCGCCTGCACGCCCTGCTTGAACGAGTGGCCGGCCTTGAGCGCCGCCGCGATCGTGATCAGCAGATCCGGCAGCTGCGCTTCGAACGCCCCGAGCCTGCGGCGCATGCGCCGCCATACGACGAAGAACGGCACGAGGGCACCTGCCACCATCACGATCAAGATGACGGGCACGGGTGCACCTGCAGCCGCGCTGAGCAGTCCGGTCACGAGGGCGACACCGCCGACGAGGTAGAGGAACTCCGCTGCGCGCAACGGCGTCTGGCCTCGATCGAGCATCTTCTGGAGGGCCTGCCACTGGCGGAGGTCTCCGAAGGCGCGCTCGGTTGCACGGAGGATGCTGCCGAGCAGCGCGGAGCGCTGCTCGCCGCGGCGGCGGCGGCGCGCGCGGCGCTGGCCGCCGGTGTGTGCGGCGAGGCGGTTGCGCAGCCACGTGCCCTTGCGCGCCGCGAGGAGAACGAAGGCCGCGGCGAAGACGAGCAGCCCGACCAGCGCCCCGAGGGCGAACCTGCTCGCGCTGCTGTACGCGCCGGTCGGCAGGAGCTTGGACGGTGCCGGCGCAGCGGCCACATCGCCCGCCTGCACCGGGATGACGAGCGAGTCGGCGGCCGATCCGGCGTGGGCGACCGAGGCCTCGAGGTGGAGTCGGTCGCCCGGCCGGGCGGAGGTGACGTAGGAGACGCGCCAGCTGTGGCCGAGCTCCTGGGCGATCGAGCTGTAGACACGGGCGAGGGCGTCGGTCGAGGCGGCGCCGAAGTAGCGGCCGCCGGTCTCGCGTGCGAGCGTTTGCAGAGCGGTCGGGTCGAAGCCCTGTCCCTCCATCCCGATCGGGTAGATCGAGACGTCCGCGTGGTGCGCGGCCGCCACCGCATCCGCGAGCGTCGCCTGGCTCGAGACGTCCCGGCCGTCGGTGAGCACGATCAGCACGCGACCGGCGAGCGGGCTCGACCCGAGCTCCTGCGCCGACAGGACGATCGCGTCGTAGAGCGCGGTGCCGTCTCGCGGGGCGACGGCGATGTCGCGCAGGGCAGCGTCCGCATCGATCGTCGCGGTCGAGAAGTCGCTCAGCTCGATCGGCCGAGGCCCGAACTCGAGAACCGCGATCGAATCGGCCGCGGGCTTCTGCGCGACGAAGCCGCGCGCCGCCGCGGCTGCGGCCGCGAGCGGCTTCCCCTTCATCGAACGGGAGTCGTCGACCGCGAGCACGACGGCTTTCGAGCGTCCGAGGTTCTCCTCCGTGAGCCCGACGACGGGACTGCCGTTCTCGGTCAGGGTCGGCGCAGCCGCGCGCCCGGCCGACGAGACGACGGTGGCGCGGATCGTCGGGTAGGCGCTCGTATCGAGGGCCGAGAGCTCGACGCCGGCGGACGCCGGCGCCGCCGCTGCGAGCGCGGCGGTGGCGACTGCGAGGTAGCGGGCGCAACGGCTCATACGCCGACCTTCTGACGGATGACGGGTCGGCCGGCGATTTCCGACGGCCGCGCGGGCAAGGCCCGCACGGCCTGGAATCGCCGTCGCAAGCGCCGGCTCACGCGTAGCCCCCGAACTTCGGCGACGGAGGCACGTCGCGCATTCCGGGGCCGGCCTCGTCCTCGTTCATGAAGAAGCTCGTGTGAAGGGCGACCCCGTTCGCCGCGAGCTTGTCGAGAAACTGCGGCTTCAGGCCGGTTGCCTGCAGCGGCGTCAGCAGGCGGACGCGTCCCGTCGCCGAGGCGGCCTCTTCGTCGGGCGGCTTGGCCTGGAAGATCTCCTGCAGCGTGATCACGTCCGACTCCATCCGCAGCACTTCGGTGATGTGCGTGATCCGCCGGCTTCCGTCCACGAGGCGCGTGATCTGAACGAGCAGGTCGAACGCGCTCGAGATCTGCTCGCGGATCGCGCGCAGCGGCAGGTCGAGGCCGGCCGTGAGCACGAGCGTCTCGAGGCGGCTGAGCGCGTCGCGCGGGGAGTTCGCGTGGATCGTCGTCAGCGAGCCCTCGTGGCCCGTGTTCATCGCCTGGAGCATGTCCAGCGTCTCGGCGCCGCGAACCTCGCCGACGATGATCCGGTCGGGTCGCATGCGCAGTGCGTTCCGCACGAGCTCGCGGATGCGAACCTCGCCCTGCCCCTCGATGTTCGGCGGCCGCGACTCGAGCGTGATCACGTGCTCCTGCTGGAGCTGCAGCTCCGCAGCGTCCTCGATCGTCACGATCCGCTCGTCCTCCGGCACGAAGGCCGACATCGCGTTGAGCGTCGTCGTCTTCCCTGTGCCGGTTCCGCCCGAGATGAGGATGTTGAGCTTCCCCTTCACGCAAGCCGCGAGGAACTGCGCGGCCTTCGGCGAGACGGACCCGAAGGAGATGAGGTCGTTCATCGTGTACGGGTCGCGGGAGAACTTCCGGATGGTGAGCGTCGGTCCTCGCAGCGAGAGCGGTGGGATGATCGCGTTCACGCGCGAGCCGTCGGGAAGTCGCGCGTCGACCATCGGCGACGCCTCGTCGACGCGGCGCCCGACCTGCGACACGATCTTGTCGATGATGCGCAGCAAGTGCGCGTTGTCGACGAACGCGGCGGTCGTGCGCTCGATCTTGCCGTTGCGCTCGCAGTAGATCCGGTTGAACGCGTTGACCATGACCTCCGTGACGGAGTCGTCACGCAGGAGCTGCTCGAGCGGCCCGTAGCCGAGGATGTCGTCGGTGATCTCGCGGACGATCTGCCGCCGCTCCTCGCGCGTGAGCGGCGTCCGGTCGAGGACGAGCTGCTCGGTGACCGATCGGAGCACCCGCTCGTGGAGGTCCTCGGTCATCTCCTGCTTGAAGAGCTCGACGCCCACCGTTGCGATCACGCCGTGGTGGATGCGCGTCTTCAGCTCTGCATACGGATCGACCGTGCCCGTCCTGGGATGAGCGTGGTCCCCCGAGGCCGAAGCGGCAGGCGCAGTGGGATCGGCGAGTGCCGCGCCGCCGTTGGCGGCGGGCCGGCTGAGGCGGTCCTGGAGTCCCATCGCCTACGCCTTCGCGAGGGCTCGGAACATGCGCTTGCGGGGCTTCTGCGCTGTGGTGGGCTTCGGCATGACGGTCTTCGCGAGTGCGCGGAGCGCACGCGAGAACTCGGCGCTGTCGTCGTCGAGGACGACGGGCTTGCCCCGGTTCACGCCGATCGGCACCGCGCGGTCCGACGGCACCTGGTGGCTCAGCTTCATGCCGAGGGCATCCTCGACCTCGCTCGGCTTCATCCCGACCTTCGAGTTCGCCCGGTTGAGGACGATCTTGATCCGGTCGCGCGGGAAGGAAAGCAGCTCGAGCGTCTGCAGCGAGAGCTTCACGTTCTTCAACGTCGGCACGTCGAGGCCGCACAGAAGGAACAGCTCGTCGGTGCGGTCGAGTGTCGCCAGCATCGGCCCGTGGAAGAAGGGCGACGTGTCGACGACGATCACGTCGTACGACTCGCGGGCCACCTCGAGCAGCCGCGCGAGCTTCGCCTCCGTCACGAGCTCGGCGTCCTCCGGGCGCAGCGGCGCCGGCAGGATCTCGAGTCCGCACGGATGGTGCGTCGTGTATCCCGACAGCTTCTCGGAGTCGAGCTCCCCGGGAGCGACGACGAGGTCGAAGATCGTCTTCTCGGGCTCGACGCCGAGCATGATCGCGGCGTCTCCGAACTGCAGGTCGAGGTCGACGAGCAGGGTCTTCTTCCCCTCGAGCTTTGCGAGAGCCGATGCGAGGTTCGTGGCCACGACCGTCTTGCCCGTTCCGCCCTTCGGCGAGAAGACGGTGACGACCGTGCCCTGGCGGCCGCGGCCGCCGTCGCTGCGCCGGGCGGTGTGGGCGGCCTTGCGCAGGGCGAAGACGACGTTGTCGGCGAGCTGCGGCAGCAACAGCACGTCTGCGATGTCCGCGTCGAGCGCCTCGTCCAGCAGGCGGGATGCCTCGCCCGACGCGACGATCATGATCGGTGCCCGCGTGTGCTCGCGGATCGCTGCGAGGTCGTCTGCCGGCAGCGAGGAGGAGCGGGTCGCGTGGAGCACGACCTGGAGGTGGCCGCCGGCGAGCGCCGAGGCGGCGTCGCCGACGTTCTCGCTCGCCCCGACGAGCTCGAGGTCGGGATGGGAGTCCAACGCCGCCCGGAGGGTCTCCGAGCCGTCGCACCCGCCTGTCATGTAGACCCGGAGCGCGCTCCGGCCGTTCGTGTCCTGGCTCATCAGTGACCTCCGGCCACTTGGGCTCGTGCCGATGCGCCGAGACCGTCGAGCAGGACGGTCTGCGCGGTCTCGACCTTCTCCGGGCTGTTGGCCGCGTTCGTGACCGGCCGGAGCTCGAGCGCCCAGCCGCCGTCCGGCGATCCGTTGGCGTCGGCGTTCCTCGTGACGAACATCAGCTTCGAGGCCTGTGAGTCCGTCACGGCGAACATCACCGAGTACGTCTGGTTCGGTTGGGTCAGGTTGCCGCCCTTCGCGTCGGCGATCGTGGGTGCGCGGAGGATGAGCAGGTTGCGGAGGACGATCCGGTCGTAGTGGATCTGGTCGCCGTTCGTCGTCGACCCGCCCTTCAGGTTCGCGACGAGGTCGACGTGGTCGCCGGCACGCAGGGTGCCGGCGAGGATCTGGTTCGGGTTCGCGGAGACCTGGACTGCGCGCATCGTCCCCTTGAGCTGTGCCCGCACTCCGAGCTCCGTGGCGTTGCCGAAGCGCCGGGTCGAGACCTGCTCGCCGGCCAACACCTCGTCGGTCGAGACGAGGCGTGCAATCTGATCGGGACTCGAGATCGCGCCGGGGACGAGCGCCGTGCGGGTGACGGTCTCCTGCTTGAGCATGTGCCCCGCCACAATCTGCGCGCCGGACGTGCCGGCGGGGATGTCTTTCGCGGCGACGAGGACGCCGACGTTCTGCTGGCCCTGCTGGACGTGCTTGCGGTAGTTCGTGACGTACACGAGCGTGAGGACCGCGGCGAGGACACCGAGCCCGATCGCGATCGTGACGTTCCTGAGCTGATAGGTCATTCGACCCTCTCCGTCGTCGTGCTTTTCAGGCTGCCCGATGTGAGGACCCAACCGAGCAGCGAAATTGAATAGGGATACGTGGCCTGCACCGTCACGTCATCGCCGGGGAGCCAGTCCGAGTTCACGGTCACGGCGAGGTTCGTCTGGTTGAGGTCTGCGGCCGCGTTGCGCACCGCCGTCGTCGCCGCACCGACAGGGTCGGCGGACTGACGCGCGACCGCTGCCTCCCGGGCGCCTGCCCGGACTGCATCGGTGACCGTCAGGTAGTTGTTGAAAAGAATCCCGAACTGGGCGATCCCGAACAGGACCACGGCGAGGACCGGAAAGACGATCGCGAACTCAGCCATCGTCTGGCCCCGTTCGTTTCTGATCAGCTTCTTCGCATTCATTGGTCCTCCGACTCGGTCACGGGTGGGGCGGAAGAGCGGCGCCCCACCCGTTCCCCGAGTTGTCATGGCAAGAGACCCGCCACGTCGTTCAGCACTCCGATGACACGGTTACCGAGCTCGGCGAAGAGGAGCGCGGCGGTCGACGCGACGACGGCGAGCACCACGGCGTATTCAGGCATCGTCTGTCCGTCGGTGCGGCGCACGAGCGTGATCGCCCGGCTGATGTTGCGGCTCATCGGTTTTCCCCCCTTCCTAGCTGCGGCTTGCTGCGTCTTGCTGGTGCGGCACTACTTCGGCAGGATCGACGTCACGTGATTGATCGCCTGCGTGATGCCGCCCGAGAGAGCGGTGAAAGCGCCCACCGCGAGGATGGTGATCACGGCGAGAACGACGCCGTACTCCGCCATCGTCTGGCCTTCCTGCTTCCGCCAGTTCTGCCGGAAGTACTCGAGCCACGTGGAATTGAGCATGTGGTTATTCACCTCCTTTCGAGTCTCCTGCCCGCCCCGACCTCGGGCGCGCTGCTGCCGATGAAGACCAGCGTTGAGGTGAAACCTCGATCGACTGGGGCCTGCTGTACGGCACGCGACTGCAACCTCCCTGTATGGCGTGCCGAGCCGCCAGGTGATCGTTGGGGGCATGATCGATTCGATTCCCCTGATCGAGCATCCCTCAGACAAGTGACTTGCACGTGGATTCCTCTGTTCGAGGGATGCCCGCGAGAACGGGTGCGGTCATGCGCGGGCGCGTCGTCGCCGCCGGCCCGTCGTTTCCCCTCCCCGACGGCGTGGGCGAACCGCGTCGTGCGCACGAAGCGGCTGTCGCGTCGTGCGCACGAGCGGTCCCCGGCCGCATCGTGCGCGCTGCCTGCTGCTAGGTCGGCAGGATCGACGTCACGTGATTGATCGCCTGCGAGATGCCCCCCGAGAGAGCGGTGAAGGCGCCCACCGCGAGGATGGTGATCACGGCGAGGACGACGCCGTACTCCGCCATCGTCTGGCCTTCCTGCTTCCGCCAGTTCTGCCGGAAGTATTCGAGCCACGTGGAAATGAACATGTGGTTATTCACCTCCCTTCGAGTCTCCAGCCCACCTGGACACCGAACGTGGAAAGCGAATCGAGAGGCGGGACTCGACCGACTGGGGCCTGCTGTGCGGCACGCGACTGCAACCTCCCTGTATGGCGTGCCGAGCCGCCAGGTGATCCTTGGGGGCATGATCGATTCGATTTCCCTGATCGAGCATCCCTCAGGCAAGTGATTGCATCGGATTCCAAGGATGCCTTCGCCGACTGAGGCCGCGCGCGGCGTCCCGTGGGCGAACCGCGTCGTGCGCACGAAGCGGCTGTCGCGTCGTGCGCACGAGCGGTCCGTTCGCATCGTGCGCGCTGCCTGCTGCTAGGTCGGCAGGATCGACGTCACGTGATTGATCGCCTGCGTGATGCCTCCCGAGAGGGCGGTGAAGGCGCCCACCGCGAGGATCGTGATCACGGCGAGGACGACGCCGTACTCCGCCATCGTCTGGCCTTCCTGCTTCCGCCAGTTCTGCCGGAAGTACTCGAGC
>DASPTD010000051.1:0-6627 GCA_035623575.1 Gaiellaceae bacterium | reverse complement strand
GTCGAACACCGAGCGCAGCGAGTCGATCGCGGTCGCGAAGTCGAGGTAGACGGGGATCGCGAGGAGCCCGAGCACGGAGAAGACCACCATCCCGATCGAGACGGACCGCAGGCTCGTCCCCTCCACGCGCCTCACGAGCGGCCGCGCGATCACCGTCCGCAGCACGAACAGGCCGATCGAGATCATCACCGTCAGGAACATGAGCCAGCGCGCGACGAGGAGCTTCGGGGTCGTCGCCGTCTGCGCGATCGACGGCACGCGGAACTGCGGTGCAGGGCCTTCGTTCGGCCCGACGGCGAAGGTGAACGCCCCCTGCACGGGGTGGCCGTCGACCGAGATGGCGCGCCAGTAGATCAGGTACCAGCCCTCGGGCAGGTGCGGGCGCAACGGCACGATCAGCGTGTCCGGATTCGCAGGCGAGCGGTGGACGGGGGCGGTCGTCTCCTGCCGGCCGGCGGCGTCCGTGACCGAGATGATCGCGAAGCGCGGCTCGACCGCCTCGTCGTACGTCAGGGCGACCTCGGGGGGCGGAGCGTTGAGGACGCCGCTCGCCGACGGCACCGTCTTGACCAGGTAGGCGTGCGCGAACGCCGCACCCGGCAAGGCCAGCGCCAGACCGGCGATGCCCGCGACCAGAACGCCCCGCCCCCGCAGGGTCATGCGAGCTGCCTCTTCCCGCCGCCGCCGGAGAACAGCGCGAACGCGGCGAGGACGACGCCGAGCGCGCCGACGACGAGCGCCACGATCGTCAGGATCGGCGTGCCGCCGCCGCCGAGCGAGCTCTTCACCTCGATCGTCGGCGCGGGAGCGGCCGACGACTCGGGTCCCGACCAGTCGACGATCGAGCCGTCCGAGTAGGTCTGCTCGACCTGGAAGGTGTACGTCCCGGTCGACGCCGGCTGGGCGAGGAACTGGAACAGCGAGTCCTCCTCGGTCGGCACGTCACCGCCGCTCCAGGTGACCTTCTGGACCACTGCGTTGTCGCCCGATCCCGTCTGCTGCAGCTGCTGCTTCCAGCCGGGCGCGGGCACGAACGAGTCGATCCCGAACCCCTTCGGCACCGTCAGCACGATCTTCGTCGTGGTCAGGTTCGCCTTCTCCGTCGGGACGGCGAGGCTGTAGAGCTGCAACTTGTTCGACACCGACACGGCCGGGCTGATCCGCGCGTGCGCCGAGGCCGCCGAGGCGAGCACGAGCGCGGCGAGCCCGGCAAGCGCAAGCACAGGCAGGCGAAGCAGGTAGCGCATGGTGACACTCCTTGAAGTCGCGGGAAAAACGGCACGTCGATCCGACGGCGCCGCCCCGCCACCCCCTGCGCGCGGCCTGGGCCGTGCCGGGCTTACGAACGGTCTACGAGCGGCAGAGAGCGACGGTCGCCGGAGCGGCCGTCAGCGGCGGCCCGCGCACCGCATGCCCGTCCGCCAGGGCGGCGACCCGGGGCGGCCAGACCGTGAGCGCAAACCATCGCGGCAGCGCCGCCGCGGGCTTCGGCCGCTCCGTCCTGCCGCGCAGGGCGCGGACGACCTGCTCGGCAGCCCGCAGCAGGAGCCGCGCGAGCAGGAACGCGAGCAGCGCGAACGGCAGCTGGAAAGCCAGGCCGATGCGGAAGGTGGGCTGGAGCACCATCCACCACGGGAAGTTGCTCCCGGCAAGCCACCGCTCGGTGAACTCCTGCACCGTGAACCCCACGAGCGGCAGGAGCGCGAACGCCCAGGCCGGCAGCGGTCGTGGCCCCCGGCGGCGTGCGGATGACACCATGCCCGCCACGAAGCCGACGAGCAGGACGCCGCCGACGACGCCGCACACGAGCGGCCAGTACGAGAAGTAGCCGTGCCCGGTGGCGAGCAGCACGCGCCACCTGACCTGCTCCTGCGGGTAGACGATGCGGTACGAGAAGACGTGCGCAGCCTGCGAGCCCACGAGCATCAGCGGGATCGCGACCAGCCACGCGGCGCACCGTCTCACCGGGGTTGATTCTGACAGGAAGCGGGCAGCCCGTGCGATGATCGCCGCGTGCTCCTGGAGCTGACACCCGACGAGCTGCTCTCGACGACGCGGGCCGTCCGCAAGCGCCTCGACCTGACGCGGCCGGTGGAGCGCGAGGTGCTCGAGGAGTGCCTGGAGCTTGCACAGCAGGCTCCGACCGCGAGCTACTCGCAGAACTGGCACTTCGTCGTCGTCACCGACGCGGAGAAGCGCGCGGCGCTCGGTGAGCTCTGGCGCTCGGTCGCCTTTCCGTACCTCGCGCGCGGCGGGCCCCGCGAGGGGCAGGGCGCACGCATCGGCGAGGCCGTCGTGCACCTGGCCGAGCACATCGACGAGGTGCCGGTGCACGTCATCCCATGCGTCGAGGGCCGCATGGAGGGGAAGTCGAACGCGCTCGTCGCGTCCCGTTTCGGCTCGATCATCCCGGCGGCGTGGTCGTTCATGCTCGCCGCACGCTCACGGGGTCTCGGCTCGGTGTGGACGACGTTCCACCTGATGCGCGAGCAGGAGGCGGCGGAGATCCTGGGCATCCCCTACGACGACGTGACCCAGGTCGCGTTGATCCCGGTCGCCTACACGCTCGGCACGGACTTCAAGCCGGGCTTGCGCAAGCCGCTCGAGACGATGGTGCACTGGAACGGCTTCCGCGCGAAGAGCTGACACTCTTCGCGCGGGCCTCTCGGGAGATGCTTCGCACCTCCCGAGGGCTTGGTTTGTGCTCCGCAGAGCGGCCGCGGGCGAAGCCCGCGGCCTCTTGACCTGCCGGGCGGCCGGTGTCGTCGCGCGCGCGGTGGCGGCTGCGCCGTCCCCGCTCGCGTGCATCCGGCCCGAGCGAACGCGTACCGCGTTCGCTCGGTCTGTGTAGAGCTTCCGGGCGGCCACAGGCTGAAACCGTCGCTCGTCGGCGCGGTCCGGCGGGTCCACGCGGCCGGGGAGGGCGAAGCCCCCAACGGCCGCGCTTCCAGGGCCCTCTGCCCCTGGTCACGTAAGAGCCCGGCGGCTCCGCCGCCGGGCGCTATGCGGAGCACAACATCTCTCCGAGGGAGGTGCGGAGCAGCTCCCGAGGTTCCCCGCGAAGAGCGTCAGCTCTTCGCGGGGATGAAGCGCGCGAACCACTCGAGGATCGCCTCGAAGCGGAGGACGCGGTGCAGCGGCGAGCCGGAGCGCGAGAGCTCGTGGCTCTCGGCCGGGAAGCGGAGCATCTCCACCTCCTTGCCGAGCAGCCGCAGCAGCGTGAACAGGTGCTCGCCCTGCTCGATGCTGCAGCGGAGGTCCTGCTCGGAGTGGAGGACGAGCACCGGCGTCTCGATGCTCTTCGCATACGTCGCCGGCGAGTGCTCGAGCCATGCATCGACGTGGTCGTACCAGCGCCCGCCGAAGTCGCGCTCGAACACCCAGAAGAGGTCGCTCGAGCCGGCTGCGCTGACGAAGTGGTTGACGGCGCGCTCGGACACGGCGGCCTTGAAGCGGTGGTCGTGCGCGATCACCCAGGTCGTCATGAAGCCGCCGTACGAGCCGCCGATGATCCCGAGCCGGGCGGGGTCGAGGAACTCGAACGTCGCGAGCGCCGTGTCGACGACACCGAGCACGTCCTCGTAGTCGACGCTGCCGTAGCCGGGGCCGGCCCCGTCGATCGGCCCGCGGATCGCCCGGCCCCACGCCTCGCTGTAGCCCGAGCCGCCGCGCGGGTTGGCGAAGAGGACGGCGTAGCCGGCTCCGGCGTAGACCTGGAACTCGTCGAAGAAGCCGGTGCCGTACTGCGTGAAGGGACCGCCGTGCACGTTGAGGAGCACGGGGTAGCGCCTGCCCGCCTCGAAGCCGGCAGGGCGGACGAGCCACGCATCCACCTCGGTGCCGTCCCTCGAGACGGCCGTGAAGCGCTCCGCCTCGACGAGCTCGCGCCCTCCGGTGAACGAGCTGCCGACGTCGGTGAGCCGGCGCCCCTCGGTGCCCGCATGGAGCTCTCGCATCGTCGTGTGCGTCGAGGACACGTAGACGAGCTTCCCGGCGCGGACGTCGTAGCCGGAGATCGACTGCTCGCCGCCGACGAGCAGCTCCGGCGCCGACCCGGCATCGGCGGTGACCGCATAGACGTGCACGTTGCCCCCGTCCTCGACCGTGAAGACGATCCGGTCGCCGTCCCACAGCGGCTCGCGGCTGTCGGGATGCGGCGCGCATTGCCGGTCGAGCACCGTCGTCAGCAGAGTCGCGCCCGACCCGTCCGTGTCCATCACGCCGATCTGGACGTGGTGCGGGAGCGTTCCGTCCTCCGGAGTGAAGTGGTACGCGATCCGGCCGCCGTCGGGCGAGAAGGCGGGCCGCTCGTACGAGCCGGGGGCGCTCGGGAGCTCCTGCGGCTCGCCGCCGGCGGCGTCGACGACGTAGAGCCGGCTCACGAGCTCGGTGTCCCAGCGCTCGCCGCGGAGCGCGCTGAAGACGATCTGCGCTCCGTCCCGAGACCAGGCCGGGTTGGCGTCCTCGCAGTCACCGTCGGTCAGCTGTCGCGGCTCGCCGCCGTCGAGGTCGACGACGTGGAGGTGGCGGCGCCGGTCGGTCGTCCAGCCGACGCTGTCCAGCTTGTAGAAGAGGCGCGTCACCCGGCGCGGCTTGCGCTTGCGCTCGTCCTCCTCCTCGTAGGCCCGGTCGCGGACGCGCGCCGTGAAGGCGATCCGCGCCGAGTCGGGCGCCCAGGCGATCTCCTCGACGCTCTCCTTGAGATCGGTGAGCCTGCGCGCCTCGCCGCCCTCGGCGGGGATGACGTAGAGCTGCGGCTGCTGCTTGTCGCCGCCGCGGTTCGAGGTGAACGCGAGCCATCTGCCGTCGGGCGACCACTGCGGGCTCGCGTCGCGCCGCTCGCCCGAGGTGAAGCGGTGCGGCTCCGCCGAGCCGTCGAGCGCCCTCACCCAGATCGCGCCTCGGTATTCGTTCGCCTCGCGGTCGATCGCCCAGACCTGGTAGGCGACGCGGCTCCCGTCGGGTGAGAGCCGCGGGTCCGCGACTCCTGTGAGCTCGTAGACGTCTTCCGGCTGCATCCCGGCCACGGGGCGGGACTATACGGCCCCTCCGTTGCGCACGTTGCGCTTCCTCCGGAGGGCTGAGACGATGCCGCGGTGGCGACGGTGGAAGCGGTCGAGCGACGCATCAGCCACGTCGAGGGCTTCCCGGTCACGATCAGGCACCCCGACGGGCGGAACGTCCGCGGCGACCGCACGCGCATGCCGCAGTACCGCTTCCGCCGCGCGCTGTCGGACGGGGCGAACGTGGCCGCGTGGAAGGAGGGGCGCTTCCAGCCGACGTATCCGGGCTTCGAGGTCGACGTCCTCGGCGCCGACGGGCGTCGCGTGCACGGCGCGACGCTGCTCGGCACCGTCCGCGGCGAGCACCGGTCGGCCCAATAGCAGGGCTAGGGCGACGCTCTATCCTGAGAGCGTCCGCGGGTGTGGCGGAACTGGTAGACGCGGCGGGTTTAGGTCCCGCTGGGCGCAAGCCCTTGGAGGTTCGAGTCCTCTCGCCCGCACTTGGCGCTACGCGTGCCCGTGCTGGGCGTGCTCGTGACCGTGGTGGTCGTGCCCACCGGCGGGCGTGTTCATCATGCGCAGCATCGCGAGGCCGCCGCCTTTCATGTCCATCTGGTCGGGGCCCTCCATCGAGCCGAGCCGCCCCCGCTCCGCCTCCCGGCGCGCCCCGGCGAGCAGGCGGGGGGTGCGGAAGATGTCGACGGCCGGCAACGTCCCGCGGGATCCTAGGGATCGAGGAGCGCGCCGATCCGGGCGGCGGCACGGGCGAGTGCCGCCTCGTCGAAGAGGTACGGGGTCGCGTTCGGGATCGCGTGCTCCGGTCCGTCGAGGCCGGCCGAGCCGGCGGCGGCGTTGAGCGCATACCGCAATGGGATCTCGTGGCAGACGACGAGAACGGCCCGCTCCGGCCGGTCGACGAGCCGCCGGAACGCCGTCGCATAGCGGCGCGCGGCGTCGTCGAGGCTCTCGCCGCCGGGGAACGGCTCGTCGCGCCGGTGCGCGCTCTTCCAGGCGCGGTACGCGGCGAGTGAGCCGCCCTCGAGCTCGCCGACGTCGATGTCGTCCAGCAGCGGCTCGACGAGGCGGGGGACGTCGCGGCCGGCGAGGATCTGGTCGGCGGTCTCCCGCGTCCGTCCGAAGCGGGTGTGCACGCACAGGTCGAACGGCAGCTGTGAGAGCTGATGGCCGAGCCGGGCCGCCTCGGCGCGGCCGTCGGCGGTGAGCGGCACCGGTACGCTCGGGTCGCCGTTCACACGGTCCTCGACGTTGAGCGTCGAGTGGGCGTGCCGGGTGAGCGCGAACAGGCGCATCTCCACCGAGCGTACGCGACCGAGGCCGCTTGGGCTCTGCTTGAATGGCCAGATGCAGACCGAGGTCGAGGAGCTACCCGAAAACCGGGTTCGGCTCACGGTGCAGGTGCCGTCGCACGACGTGCACCATGCCGTCGAGCACGCCGCCTCCGCGCGGCCGTCGGCGGTGAGCGGCACGGGCACGCTCGGGTCGCCGTTCACGCGGTCCTCGACGTTGAGCGTCGAGTGGGCGTGGCGGGTGAGCACGAACAGGCGCATCCGGCCGAGCGTACGCGACCGAGGCCGCTTGGGCTCTGCTTGAATGGCCAGATGCA
>DASPTD010000066.1:0-97727 GCA_035623575.1 Gaiellaceae bacterium | reverse complement strand
GGCCGCCTACGAGCGCAGGCGGATCCACCTGCCGATGGGCCGGCTGGCGCAGGCCCGCGAGATCGCGAACGCGGCGCTCTTCCTCGCCTCCGACGAGTCGAGCTACGTGAACGGCTCGACCTTCCTCGTCGACGGCGGCCTGACCGCGGCCTACGTCACCCCGGAAGGTTGAGCGGCCCGGCCTTGTAGTACGCGCGCGCCTGCGCGCGGAAGTAGCCGCCGTCGTCGTCGGCCGAGAGCGAGGGGCGCGTGTTGCCGTCGATCGGGGCGGGGTTCGTGACGCCGTCGTGGCGCGCGTCGCACGCGCACGTCGTCCCGTCCGCGCCGCCGCCGAACAGGAAGCCGACGTAGCCGGCGGCGACGTACGCGCGGAGGTGGGCGCGACCGTTCGCGCCGAGGAGCCACTGGACGCGGTTGTCCTGGTAGTGGCCCCACGTGTCGTTCATCGCCGCCATCACCGTGTTCCCGAGCGGGATCTGCCACGCGACCATCCGCAGGCCGGTGAGCTTCACGAACGTCGCGCCGTAGAGCAGGTGCCGGTGGAAGTCCGCGGGCTTGAACCACGTGTTCGCGTTGCCCTCGACCTTCTCGTAGAAGCCGGCGTCGCGGTCCGAGAAGTCCTCGAACGCGACGTCGAAGCGCGCGCCGAGCGCGTTGTAGAACGCCGCCGACTGCGCCGCATATGCGCGCACCGTCGCATCGCTCGGCTTCTCGTAGACGATGTCGTGCTTCGTGCCCCAGCCGCTCATGTGGTACGCGAGGATCACGTTCGGCGCGAGCTGGTTCCGCAGCGCGACCCACTGCTTCGCGAAGGACGACGCGAGCGCGACGTCGTTCGCCTGCTCGAGGTAGCCCCAGAGGTCGGGCTCGACGTGGACGACGACGGGCTGCGTTCCGCGCACGCGCCGGAAGAGCAGGCGCACGTCGTTCCAGTACGCCTGCATCAGCTGCGGGTCGGCGAGGTGCGACAGGTCGGTCTGCGACTCGCTGCCGCCCCCGCCCTTCGGGCTCGACTGAAGCAGCATGTAGTACGTCAGGACCGGGACGACGTGATGGGCCCAGGAGTCCTCCACGTACATCGACGCGAACGTGCCGTCCGGGTTCCAGGTCGCCCAGCCCTGGCCCGTGTCGACGCCGCCGGCGAGGTACTGGTAGCGGAAGCCGAAGGGCGCCGAGCGCCGGAGCGCGGCCGCACCACCCGGGGGGTCGGCGAGGCCGATCTGAAGCGTGTCGGGCCAGCCGTGCGGCAGCGGCGGCAGCGCGGCCGCAGGCGCGGCGCAGGCGAGGAGGACGGCGAGCGGCAGCAGCAGGCGCATGCCGGTGAAGACGCCCGCCGGCGAGGAACCTTGCCCCCGGACTCCCGTGGCCTTTACATCGTTATGAGTTTCTTCTCATCCGGAGGAGGCAGGCTTGGTGGCTGTGAAGGGACGTCTCTCGATCCGCACGGCGCTGCGGGATGTCATGCGCACGGCTCCCGTGACCTCCGCGTACCTGCTCGTCCTCGTCGTCACGACGTGGGTGCTGCAGACGTCGAGCTCGCGCATCGCGAACAGGCTGCTGCTCGAGCAGAGCACGAACCTGCACCATCTCGCCCGCGACCCGATCCGCGTGCTCGTCGGCAGCGCCTTCTGGCTGTCGGCCGGCTGGCAGCTCCTGCTGTGGGCACCGCTGTTCGTTCTCGTGCTCGCGCAAGTCGAGCGGCGGCTCGGCTCCGGCCGGGCGACGCTCGTGTTCGCCGCCGGCCACGTCGGCGCCACGCTGCTCACGGCGGCGGGGCTGTGGATCGCGCTGCGGGTCGACCTCGTCGAGCAGAACGTGATCAACGCGCGCGACGTCGGCCCGAGCTACGGCTTCTTCGCCGTCGCGGCGTTGATGACGGCGTTCGTCGATCGCCGTGTACGCCGGGCCTACGCGGTCGGGCTCGTCGCGCTCCTCGTCGCATGGCTCGCCGCGTCCCGGTCCTTCACCGACGTCGGCCACCTGCTCGCCCTCGGGATCGGCTTCGCGTGCCTGCCGCTCGCCGGGCGGGTGGGCACCGCGATGCGTCCGGTGGGCGCGTCGCTGCTGGACGTCGTGCGGCAGCGCAGGGACACCGCGGCGTCCGTCTAGCCGCGCGGAACGAGCTCGACGAGGAGCTCGCAGTCGAGCGCCTCGGCAATGCGCAGGAGCGTGTCGATGCGGGGCGGGCGGCCGCCGCGCTCGAGGCGGGCGATCGCGGACTGCGTCGTGCCGACGAGCTCGGCGAGCTCGCGCTGCGAGAGCCCCATCGCGACGCGCCGCTCCGACACCTTGTCGGCGATCTGCGCGAAGAACCAGCCGCGGTCGCCGGTGGCGATGCGCTCGCGCAGCCGCTCCAGGGACCGCTCGAGCGGCAGCTTCGGCTCCCGGTGGGAACGTGCCGCCATCGTCGCCAGCATAGCAGTCGTGCTATGTCAGTGCCGGAGCGGCCGGACGGCGTCGCCGACGCGGACGCGCCCCGGAACGACGACGGCGCCGTAGACGCCGAACGGCAGCTCCTCGTCCCGTCCCTCGCGCCGGTAGCCGGCGAGGACGCCGAGCGTGTCGAGGTCCCGGACGCCGCGCTCCGGGTCGTGCGTCGTGACGGCGCAGCGGCCGACGTCGCCGTTGAGGAGGATCACGGCCTTGCCGATCTGCACCTGCGCGTCGAGCCATTCGTCCTCCTCGTGCGCGCCGACGCCGTCGATCTCGAACAGCATCCGGAAGCGGCGGCCGTCGACGGGCTCGTCCACGCCGGCCTCTACGCGCAGCCGCTCGAGCGACGCGCGCGAGACGAGCGAGACGGTGCCGCCCCGTCCGCTGCGATCGGCAGCGCCGCCGTCGGCCCAGAGAAGATGGAGCGGTTGCCCGACGTGCTCGGCGAGCGCGCCCTCCCACGGTCCGAGCACGCGATGCGACGGCAGCGGCAGGCCGTACATCTCGGCGGCGACGGGCTCGCCCAGCTCGACGACGCCCTCGACGCGCGCGCCGTCGGGGAAGGTGAGCGCCAGCCGGCGCGTCGCCTCGTCCCATTCGGGCCGCACGCGCACCATCGGCCCGTTCCGCGTGCCGTTGACGAGGCGGCCGCTTCGGTCGACGAGCCAGAAGCGCCGGTCGCCGGCGACGCCGGCGGGCGTGAGCGTCACCGCGTCCGGGTGGACGAGCCCGAGCGACTTCACCGGCGCGATCGAGAGGCGGACGACGTGCGGGGTCACGCGGGCAGGCTAGCCTGCGGGCGTGGAGACGGGGCTCGCGGGCAAGGGTGTGCTCGTCACCGGTGCGTCGGGCGGCATCGGCTCCGCCTGCGCACGCGCGTTCGCGGCCGAAGGAGCGCGCGTGCTCGTCCACTACCACCGCGGCCGCGAGCGGGCGGAGGCGCTCGCCGCCGAGCTCGGCGGCACGCCGGCCGTCGGCGCCGACCTCACCGACGAGACGCAGGTCGGGACGCTGTTCGAACGCGCGCGTCAGGAGCTCGAAACGATCGACGTCTGCGCCGCCGTCGCCGGCGTGTGGCCCGCCGACGACGAGCCCGTCTGGCGGCTTCCGCTCGAGCGCTGGGAGGCGACGCTGCGCGCGAACCTCACCGTGACCTTCCTCACCGCGCGCGGCTTCCTCCGTGAGGTGCAGCGGACGAGCCACGGCAGCCTCGTGCTCGTCGGCTCGACCGCCGGCCGATTCGGCGAAGCCGGCCACGCCGACTACGCGGCCGCGAAGTCCGCGATTCAGGTCGGGCTGCTGCTCAGCCTGAAGAACGAGATCGTGCGGATCGCGCCACGGGCGCGCGTCAACGCGGTCGCGCCCGGCTGGACGTACTCGCCGATGACGCGCGGCTCGCTCGACGAGGCCGCCGTCGACCGGGTCACCCGCACGATGGCGCTGCGCAAGGTCGCGGCGCCCGAGGACGTCGCCCGAGCCGTCGTCGTGCTCGCCTCGGACGAGCTGTCCGGCCACGTCACGGGCGAGCTCGTCACGGTCGCCGGCGGCATGGAGGGGCGGACGCTCCATTGAGCCGGGGGAAGTGCTGCGCACTTCCCCCGGTGTGATGTTGTGCTCCGCAGAGCGCTCGCCGGCCGAGCCGGCGAGCTCTTGGTGGTCTGAGCGACGGGTCGGGTCGCGCGCGCGGTGGTGGCTGCGCCGTCCCCGCGCGCGTGGATCCGGCCTGCGCGAACGCTTCGCGTTCGCTTCGGCCCTGGACCGTCGGCTGGGAGGAGGTTGAAACCGCCGCTCGGCGAGCGGTCCGGGCCGGAGGCCAACGTGGCCGCAGGCGCGTTGGCCGCAGGCGGATCCACGCGGACGGGGAGGCGAAGCCCCACCGGCCACGCCTCGCCACCGTTCGTCCCGCCGCCAGGCCAAAAGGACGCCGGCTCGGCCGGCGTCCGCTCCGCGAAGCCGAAACCCGACCCGCGCGAAGAGCGCAGCTCTTCGCGCGGCCGTGAACTGGCGGGGTCAACCGAGTCCGAGGGATAGGTGAAGTCGGCCGGACGCGCGATACTTGGGCTGCATCCGTTGAGCGGCCCCGATGCGGCGGGGGCCGGCCCCGGAAGCATCCGTGGTTCGGAGAGCGTGGCTGGCGGCGGCCACGCTCTCCGTCCTCGGTTCCGGCGGCGGGAGGCGGCCGTACACTGGCCGCATGTCCCGCCTCCTCGAACGGCTCGCCTCGGGCGCGCCGCTCGTCGCCGACGGCGGCCTGGGGACGTTGATCGCAGCCGCGGCACCGAAGGCCGTGCGCGTCCCGGAGGAGGCGAACCTCGTCTCGCCGGAGACGGTCGTCTCGGTGCACGTCGGCTACATCCGGGCGGGCGCGGAGCTGATCGAGACGAACACGTTCGGCGCGAACCGCGTCAAGCTCGCGACGAAGGGCCTCGGCGACGAGGTCGCGCGCATCAACAGCGGCGGCGTGAAGCTCGCACGCGAGGCGCGCGAGGTCTCGGGCCGCGACGTGCTGATCGCCGGCTCGATCGGACCGCTCGGCGAAGCCGCCGCGGCCGTCGACCGGGCGGCCGCCTATGCCGAGCAGGCGTCGCACTTGGCCGCCCGCGGAGTCGACCTGTTCATGGTGGAGACGTTCTACGAGCTCGACGACCTGGCGACGGCGATCGACGCCGTGCGCAGCGTGTCCGCCCTCCCGATCGTCGCGCTGCTGACCTTCGACCCGGACGGCGAGACGCCGGGCGGCGTGGGCGCGGCGGAGGCCGCCGCCCTCCTGCGGGAGCTGGGTGTCGCGGCGGCCGGCGCGAACCACGGCGCGGGCCCGCAGGCGGCGCTCACCGCGCTCGCCGCGATGGGCGGCGCGCTCCCGCTCGCGGCGCTGCCGAATCTCGGCCTCGCGAGCCGCTGGGGCAGCCGGATCGTCTATCCGCACTCCGACGTCGAGTACTTCGCCGACTTCGCCGCGCAGGCGCGCGAGCTCGGCGCACGCATCATCGGGGGCTGCTGCGGCACGACGCCCGTGCAGATCGCCGCGATTCGCGATGCGTTGCAGAGCGAGCGCCACGTCGCGCAGCCGATATTCACGCGCGAGCGAACGCCGCGCAGCCGGGGCGTCGCCCCGAGCGAGGAGAGCGGCCTCGCCCGCGCGCTGCGCGACGGCCGCTTCGCGGCGACGATGGAGATCAATCCGCCGAAGGGCGGCTCCGACGAGGGCCTGCTCGAGCTCTGCCGCGCGCTCCGCGACTCGGGCAAGGTCGACTTCCTCGACGTGACCGACAATTATACGGCGCGGGCGCGGATGCACGGGATCATGGCGTCGGCCGCGATCGAGCGCGAGGTCGGGATCGAGACGATTCCGCACCTGACGCCGCGCGACTCGACCGTGATGGGCCTCGAGTCGATCCTGCTCGGCGCGCACGCGGCCGGCCTGCGCAACATCCTCGCGATCACCGGTGACCCGCCCGACGTCGGCGACTATCCCGGCTCGACCGGCGTGTACGAGGTGGACTCGATCGGCCTCTGCGCGATCATGCAGAAGCTGAACTCCGGCGAGTCGTACGGCGGCAAGTCGCTCGACGCGCCGACCTCGTTCTTCTACGGTGTCGCGGTCAACCCGACCGCGGACGACGTCGACGAGGAGCTGCGGCGCTTCGAGCAGAAGATCGAGGCGGGCGCGCGCTTTGCGATCACGCAGTCGCAGTTCGACCTCTCGCACTTCGACCGCTTCGAGCGGCTGCTCGGCGGCTGGCCAATCCCCGTGCTGCTCGGCGTCTTCTACGTCACGAGCTATCCGCTCGCGCTGCGCCTGCACAACGAGGTGCCGGGGATGGTCGTGCCGGAAGCCGTGCGCGAGCGCTTCCGCGCCGCCGGAACGGACGCGATGCGCGTCGGGCTCGAGGTCGCACGCGAGCTCGTCGCCGAGGCGCAGGGCCGCGTCGCCGGGATCGAGGTGATCGCGCCGTTCAAGGCGCCCCTCGCCGCGCTCGACGTGCTTCCGGATCCTCAGCCCGCGCAGGCGCCGGTCGAGACAGGCGCCCTGGCCGAGTCGAGCGCGCGCCGGACAACCGAGGCCGGCACGCCGTAGCCGCTCGGAGAGCCGATGCGAGCCGCGAAGAGCGTCGACTCGACGGCGCCGGAGCGGTCGACCGCCGGCCCGCCCGAGTCGCCGTGGCGCACGCTGCCCGCGACGGCGGTGATCGTCCGCGTGACCGGCCCGTTGCCGTACGCGTCCCGGGTGAGCACGACCGCAGTGCGTCCGATCCGGCCCGGCGTCGCCGTGAGCGGGCCGTTCTCCGGATAGCCGAGGATCGCCACCGACGCGCCGACCCGGGAGTCGACGAGCCGCAGCGGGGTCACCGCGGACGCGCCGCCGACCCGCAGCACGGCGACGTCGTTGCGCGAGTCGAAGGCGACGACCTTCGCCGGGTGCGGGCCGGAGCCGTCCTGAACCTCGACGATCGTGCTGTGCTCGCCGGCGACGACGTGCGCGGCGGTGACGACGAGATCCCGCGTCGCGAACCAGCCGCTGCCCTCGATGCCGATGCCGCACGCCTCGCCGAGGATGCGGACGACGGAGCGAGACGCGCGCCGGACGGCGGGGTTCGCGGCGATCGCCGGGCTCACGGGCGCGCTCGGCGCAGCCGGCCCCGCGACCGACGGGAACGGGTCGATGCGCGCGAGCAGGTGCAGCAGCCGCCGCGGCGGCACGATCTCGTCGAGCCGGCGGACGATCTGCGAGCGCTGCACCGCCTGCCGCAGCTTCGGCTGGCCCGGCACGAGCAGCGCCGAGGCGCTGAGCACCCAGACGAGCACGAGGCCCGTCGCCGCGCCGAGCAGGGCGCCGGCGGCCGAGTCGAAGAAGCGGAAGGGCGTCAGCCTGAGGCCGCTCCGCAGGAACGAGCCGGCGAAGCTCGCCACCGCCTGGAGCAGCAGCGCGCCGACGGCGGCGCCGGCAAGGCCGGCGATCGGCGTCCACGGCGAGGCCGCGCCCCCGTGCAGCAGGTGCGGCCCGAGCCGCGAGCCGAGGTACGCGCCGACCGCGAGCCCGGCGAGCGAGAGCCCGCTCGCGATCAGCCCGCGGCGCAGTCCGCCGAGCGCACCGAGGGCGATGACGCCGAGCGCGATCCAGTCGACCGTGGCGAGCGACACGAAGGCAGTGTCGCAGCACGGGCGGCGGCGGCCCCCGGCTACACTAGGCGCGCCCTGGGGGCGTAGTTCAGCTGGTTAGAACGCCGGCCTGTCACGCCGGAGGTCGCGGGTTCGAGTCCCGTCGCTCCCGCTCTTCGTTTGTCTCGTCGCGCTTCAACGGCCGTCGACATGTGCGAGCTCCGATGCGCTCCTCTGGAGCCGGTGGCTTCGACACCCAGCCTCGAGGCAGGCCTGAACCAAATACCCTGCTCAGGAGCTACACCTAGAGCCCTCCGGCGAGCCGGTAGTACGCCTGGTTCCAGCGGAGCTCGTTGGCGACGTCGCGGATCCGGGTCGCGCCGTCGATCACGAGCAGCTCGATCCCGGCGATCTCCGCGAGGTCGGCGAACGCCTCGCTGCCGATTGCCCGGCACAGGACGCTGTGGTGGGGGCCGCCGGCGCGAAGCCACGCCTCGGTGGCGGTGGCGAAGTCGGGCTTCGGCTTCCACAGCGCCCGCGCCACCGGCAGCCGGGGGAGGTCCTCCTCCGGCTCCACGAGCTCGACCTCGTTCAGCACGAGCCGGAAGCGGTCGCCGAGGTCGAGCATCGCGGCGACGACCGCCGGGCCCGGCGCCGCCGTGAAGACGAGCCGCACCGGGTCGGCCCTGCCGCCGATCGTGAGCGGGTGGATCTCGCAGGACGGCCGGTCCGCGGCGATCGACGGGCAGACCTCGAGCATGTGGGCGCCGAGCACCTTCGGGCCGGACGGCGCCAGATCGTACGTGTAGTCCTCCATGAACGACGCGCCGCCGTCCAGGCCGGTGCTCATCACCTTGGCGATGCGGACGAGCGCGGCCGTCTTCCAGTCTCCCTCGGCCGCGAACCCGTAGCCGTCGGCCATCAGCCGCTGCGCCGCGATGCCCGGCAGCTGCGTGAGGCGCCCGAGGTTCTCGAAGGTGTCGGTGAAAGCCCGGAACCCGCCTCCGTCGAGGAACCCGCGCAGGCCGGCCTCGATGCGCGCCGCGTCTCGTAGCGACTCCCGACGCGCGCCGCCGGCGCGCAGAGCCGGAGCGAGCTCGTACGCCTCCTCGTACTCCACGACGAGACGGTCGAGCTCGGCGTCGGAGACGGCCGAGACCGCGTCCGCGAGGACGTCTACGCCGTAGCCGTTGACGGCCACGCCCAGTCGAATCTGCGCCTCGACCTTGTCGCCCTCGGTGACCGCGACCTCGCGCATGTTGTCGCCGATGCGGGCGACCCGGAGCGACTGCGCCTCGTGCCAGCCGGCGGCCGCACGTGCCCAGACGCCCACGCGTGCCGCGACCTCCGGGTCACGCCAGTGACCGACGACCGTCTTCCGGCGCAGACGCATCCGCGTCTCGAGGAACCCGAACTCGCGGTCTCCGTGCGCCGACTGGTTCAGGTTCATGAAGTCCATGTCGATCTCCGCCCACGGCAGGTCGCGGTTGAACTGCGTGTGGAGATGGAGCAGCGGCTTCTGCAGCGCGCTCAGCCCGGCGATCCACATCTTCGCCGGCGAGAAGGTGTGCATCCATGCGATCACGCCGATGCACGTGTCCGCCGCGTTCGCCTCGAGCGCCGTGCGCCGGATCGAGCCCGAGCTCGTGGCGACCTCCCTGTGCACCACGCGCACCGGGATCTCCGGCTGCGCGTCGAGGCCGGCGACGACCTCCCGTGCATGCGCCTCGACCTGCCGCAGCGTCGCCGGTCCGTACATCTCCTGGCTCCCGGTGACGAGCCAGACCTCGAGCTGTCCGAGCGCCTCAGGCGTCATCGCTCGAGATCTCCTCGAGCTGGCTGCGGTAGCTCGAGACCATCAGCTCGGTGAGCTGCTCGAGCGACGTCTCGTGCACCGGCCGGTCGATGGTGATGCGGCCACCCTGCAGGACGTTGATGCGGTCGCAGAGCTCGAAGAGATGGGCGTAGTTGTGGTCGATCACGATGATCGACACCCGGCCGCTCGAGGCGAGATCCTTGACGAGGTCGATGATGAGGCGCGACTCGCGTGCGCCCATGGCCGCGAGCGGCTCGTCGAGCAGCAGGATCTTCGGCGCCGCGCGCACGGCTCGCGCGACCGCGACCGCCTGCCGCTGGCCGCCGGAGAGCTGCTCGGCCTCGGCCTCGACGCTCGGCACGTTCACGTTGATGTCGTCGAGGTACCGGCGGGAGAGCTTGCGCATCTCTCGTTTGTCGAGGAAGCGGAGCGGGCCCATCGTCGTCAGCTCGTGACCCAGGAACAGGTTCAGGTAGACCGGCAGCTGCGGGATCAGCGCGAGGTCCTGGTAGACGGTCTCGATCCCGTGTGCGCGGGCGTCCTCGACCGAGTGGAAGCGGATGCGCTCGCCGCCGACGAACACCTCGCCGTCGTCCTGCTGGTGGAAACCGCACAGGATCTTGACGAGCGTGCTCTTGCCCGCTCCGTTGTCGCCGACGAGCCCGAGCACCTCGCCCTGGCGCAGCGCGAGGTCGATGCCGCGGAGAACGACGAGGGCACCGAAGCGCTTGGTCACGCCGCGGACCTCGAGCACGGGCTCGCGGGCCGCGGTGCCGAGCGGCGGCTCGGCCCGCTGCGCGCTCATCTACCCCTCGAGCGGGCGATGACTCGGTCGAACTGCACGTCCAGCGCCATGGCGAAGATGATCACCACGCCGACCCACACGTAGAAGTCGTTCGTGCTCACCCCGATCAGCGTGAGGCCGTCCTCGAGAACGCCGATCAGGATCGCGCCGATGAAAGCGCCGATCACCGTCCCGCGCCCACCCGTGAGCGCCGTCCCGCCGATCACGCAGGCGCCGATGGCGTAGAGGATGTAGTCGACGCCGAAGTTGCCGGGGTCGAGGCTTCCGTACTTGACCGCGTCGACGATCCCGACGAGGCCGGACAGGAACGAGCAGAGCACGAAGGCCCACACCTTCACGCGCCGGATGGGTACGCCTGCCTCGGCCGCGCCGACCAGGTTCCCGCCCGTGGCGACGATCCGGACGCCGAAGCGCGTGCGCGTGAGCAGCGCGTGTCCGATGATCGTGATCGCGGCCACCCAGAGGATCTCCGACCACAGCCAAGCGCCCATCAGGTCGCTCGAGAAGCCTTTCGACGCCGACAGCGGGATCGGCGACGCCTCCGCGTCGTTCGAGTAGATGAGGACGAGCCCGAACAGGATGAAGTTCGTCGCCAGAGTCGTGACGAAGGACGGAACGTTCAGGCGCACCGTGATCAGCCCGTTGATCGCTCCGACACCGCAGCAAACGGCGAGCGAGACGAGGATGGCGAGCGCGACCGGTAGCCCTAGGTTGTGCAGCCAGTACTCGACCCACGCGGCGAAGAGGAAGACCTGGCCGGCCGACAGGTCGATCTCCGCGAGCACGAGCAGCAGCACCTCTCCGACCGCGATCGCGCTGATCGGTCCCGCGTAGCCGGCGGCCGAGCTCAAGCTGAGCGAGTCGGTGAACGTCGACCCCGCCCGGATGACGAAGTACACGAACAGCCCGATCGTGATCACGATCGGCGTCAACTCGCGCTGGTAGACGAAGAGGCGCAGGAGACGACGCCCCAACGACACGGCTTCACGCCGCTGCCCCGGCGGTCCGGCCGCCGGGGCAGCGATATCCGTTGGAGCGGCCGAATGCACGCTCGCGACGACTAGTGCGGGATCGAGGCGGGCGGCTTCAGGGCCTGCTGCTTCGCGTTCGTCCCCTCGAACCTGTTCTGCGCCAGGTACGGCGCGACGGTCGACTTGACGACGATGCCAAGTCCGGTGTCGGTGTTGGTCGGCTTCATCAGCCCACCCGAGACGTTGAACAGGTAGAGCTGCATGATCGTGTCGAAGCCCTGCAGGTATGCCTGCTGGTCGATCGTGAAGGTCAGGTTGCCGGCGTTGATGCCCTGCACGACCGGCGTCCCGACGTCCCATCCCGCCCCGCCGACCTTCCCCTTCAGGTTGTTCTTCTGGATGAACTCCGCAATGGCGTCGCTGTCCCCGCTGTCGACGCCGAACATGAACTTCACGTCCTTGTGTCCGGCGTACCACGCGGAGATCTTGTTGTACTCCGGTGCACCCTCGGTCGCCGAGGTCCCGACCTCGACGAAGTTGATGCCCGCCTTCGTCAGGACCGGCTTCGCGCCGTCGATGCGGGGCTGGATGTTCCCGGTTCCCGGAGTCGCGATGATCCCGGCGACGAGATCGCCCTTCGTGACCCCCGTCTTGAGGATCTGCTCTGCGACCGCCGCTCCCGCGGTCAGGTTGTTCTGGCCGACGTACGCCTGCCGGTGGTTCGGGACCCCCGCCGAGACGTCGGCGTTGTACGCGATCACGGGGATGCCGTGGCTCAAGGCGCTGTCGACGGGCGCGTTGAAGGCCGTGTTGTCGATCAGGCAGCACCCGATGCCATTCGCCTTGGCGGCGATCGCTGCGTTGAACGCCGCGACCATCTGGTTGACGATCGAGGTCGCCGAGCCGGTCCACTGATACGAGCAGCCGGTCAGGGCGCAGGCGTCCTGGATTCCGTAGATCGTCGCCGTGAAGAACGAGTTCGTCGTCACGTGGTTGACCATCACGAACTTGTACTTCGGGTGGCTCACGAAGAACGCGTTGTCGTCGTTGCGCTTGTACGTCGCCGCGCTGGCTCCCTGCGTGCCCAGGATCTCGGCCAGGCCGCCGTAGAGCGGTACTGCTGCAGCCGCCACGCCTGCGTGGCGGAGGAAGCGTCGCCGCGAGAACTCACGTTGTTCCTTGCTGACCTCGTCATGCCCGTCGGTTGCCATCCCTCCTCCTTCTCTTCACCTCGATCTCGTCCCGATCGAACCGCCCTGCTGGCCCTGAGCGGAGGCGCCGCGGTCGGGCACTTTCCAGATCACCAGATCGATATTCGTATATAACAAGTCTCGATAGATTTCACAAGCGTGATCACCGAAGCTCCGCCGATCCTCGCTCCCGGCCGCGTCAACCTCATCGGGGAGCACACCGATTACTCCGGCGGGCTCGTCCTGCCGGTCGCCGTCGATCGCGGCGTGACGGTGCGCTGGCGGCCGGATGCCCGCGCCATCCGCCTCCGTTCGGCCGCGTTCCCGGAGCTGGTGGAGCTCGCGCCCGACGGGACGCCGCCGCCCGGGCTCGCCGGCTGGGGCCGCTACGCGGCCGCCGTCGCCGCACTGCTGGCCGAGCGGGGGCGGCCGGCGGTGGGGCTCGACGGAACCGTGTCGTCGACGCTGCCGATCGGCGCAGGGCTGTCGTCCTCGGCGGCGTTGACGGTCGCGGTCGGGCTCGTCCTCTGCCGCGCGGCGGGCTTCGAGCTTCCGCGACTCCAGCTTGCGCACGTCGCGCGCGAGGCGGAGCACCGGGCGGTCGGTGTGCCGGTCGGCCTCATGGACCCGGCGGTGTGCCTGCTCGCCCATCGCGGCCACGCGCTCCTGCTCGACTGCGCAACCGAGGAGCACCGGCTCATCCCGATGCCGGACGGCCTCGCCGTCGTCGTCCTCGACTCGGGTGTCCGCCACCGGCTCGAGCATTCCGGCTACGCGACACGGCGCGCCGAGCTCGAGCGTGCGCTCCCGGCCCTCGGAGGCGCACGCCCGTCGCAGGTCACGGTGGAGGAGGCGGAGACCGCGGCGCGGGCCGCGGGCATCGACGAGGTCGCGCGCCGCCGGCTGCGCCACGTCGTCTCCGAGAACGAGCGCGTGCGGGCCTGCGTGCGCGTGCTCGAGTCGCCGGGCGGGCCGGCCCGACGCGCGCTCGGCGCGCTCTTCCACGAAGGGCACGCGAGCCTCCGCGACGACTACGAGGTCTCCACCCCCGAGCTCGACCTGCTCGTCGAACTGGCCTGCGACCACGGCGCGCTCGCCGCACGCATGACGGGCGGCGGGTTCGGCGGGTCGGTCGTCGCACTCGCCGACGCCGGCGAGGCGGAGGCCTTATCCGCGGCGGTGACGGCGGCGTACGTCACGCGCACCGGCAGGGACGGAACGGGCTACGTCTGCGCCACTGCCGACGCCGCCGGGTAGCCGGCTACCAGCGTTGGTGCACCTGCGGTGCGATGCGCCGCCGATAGACGTCCGCGATCGCGTCGTGCGTCGCCGGCGGCAGCCGCGGCAGCTCTGCCGCGGTGCTGTTCGCGCGCGCCTGCTCCGGCGTCTTGACTCCCGGAATCGTCGTCGAGACGGCGTCGAAGTCGAGGATCCAGCGCAGGGCGAGCTGCGCGAGCGTCGCCTCCTCGGGCACGAGCGGACGGAGCTCCTCCACCGCCTCGAGCCCGGTCTCGAAGTCCACTCCCGAGAAGGTCTCGCCGACGTCGAAGCTCTCGCCGTGGCGGTTGAAGGCGCGGTGGTCGTCGCGGGCGAAGCGCGTGTCGCGCCCGAACTTCCCCGTCAGCAGGCCGGACGCGAGCGGGACGCGCGCGATCACGCCCACGTCTCGCTCCACCGCCTGCCGGAAGAACAGCTCGGCGGGTCGCTGCCGGAAGATGTTGAAGATGATCTGGACCGTGGCGACGCCCGGGTACTCGATCGCCTTCAGCGCCTCCTCCACCTTCTCGACGCTGACCCCGTACGCGCGCACGAGACCCTCGTCGACGAGACGGTCACAGGCGTCGAACACCGCCGGCATGTAGTACGTCTCCCACGGGAGCGAGTGGAGCTGCACGAGATCGACGGTCTCGACGTCGAGGTTCTCGCGCGACCGCTCGATCCAGCTGCGGAAGTTGTCGTACGTGTAGAGGGAGAGGTCGAGCGGCACACGGCGCCCGAACTTCGTCGCCACCACGAGCGGCTCCGGCCGCTCGCGCAGGAGCCGCCCGACGAGCCGCTCGGAGCGCCCGTCGCCGTACACGTCTGCGGTGTCGATGAAGGTCACGCCCGCGTCGACCGCGGCGTGCAGCGCCGCCAGCGACTCGCGGTCGTCGACGGCGCCCCAATCGGCGCCGATGCCCCAGGCTCCGAAGCCGATCTCGGAGACCTGGTATCCCGTCTTCCCGAGCCTTCTCATGTTCATCAGGAGCCTCTCCAGTCGACGAGTTGCGGCAGGAGGCCGGCGAACCGCTCGGAGGTGAGCGCCTCGTCACGGAGGTCGAGCTCCGGGCCGCTCATGTACGCGCCTGTCGATACTCGACTCCCCGCCACGCGGACGACGGTTCCGCTGTGCCTGCACTCGCGAGAAGCGAGGAACGCGACCACGGGCGCGACGTGCTCGGCGGGAGGAGCGCTGTCGCGGGACATGCGCGTGGCGGCGACAGGCGAGATGGCGTTGACGAGGATACCGTCCGGAGCGCCTGCCACCGCCAGCGCGTTCATCAGCCCGAACTGCGCCCCCTTGCCGGCGCTGTACGCCGCCAGGTCGTCCACCGCCCGCTCGACCGAAAGGGCGACGCCGGAGACGGTGAGCACGATCCGCCCGTACGCCTGTCGACGGAACACAGGCCATGCGGCGCGGCAGAGCCGAAACGCCGCGCCGGCGTGCACGGCCATCGTCGACTCCCACACGGTATCCTCCGTGTCCTCGATCGTCGCGAACGAGACGGTCCCGGCGTTGTGGACGAGCGCGTCCAGCCGACCGAAGCGCTCGAGCGCACGTGCGACGAGCGCGTCGCAAGCGGTCGGGTCTCGGACGTCCTCGGCGCTCACCAGCGCCGTGCCGCCGATCTCGCGGCCGACCGCCGCTGCGACCTCGGGGCCGCCGCCGCTGCCGTCGCGCTCGACGCCTGCGTCGTTGACGACGACGTGCGCGCCGCGCCGGGCGAACTCAAGGGCGTAGGCCCGGCCCAGCCCGAGCCCGGCGCCGGTGACGAGCACGACCTGGTCGTCGAAGCGAAGGCCGCCGGGTGTGCGCTTGTCAGCTCTTTCCATTATCGTCGGAGGCGACGATACTACGCTCGATTCCGAAGCAATGAGACCACTGGCCAGGCACGTGCTCGTCCATTCCGACGGGAGACGGCTGCTCGTCTACGGGGAGCTGCGCGGCTCCCTCGACGAGGAGGGGCCGGGCGCGGCCGGCGACGGCGCCCAGATCCACAAGCGCCTCGACGTGTTCACCGGGGCGTGGGTGGGGATCGCGCCGGCGCGAAACGCGCGGCCGCTCGACTCGCCGGCGGAGAGCGCGGGCCTCGAGGGGTGCCCTTTCTGTCCGGGCGGGATCGAGGTTCCCTTTTCGTACGACGCGGCGGTCTTCGACAACCGGTTCCCGTCGTTCCGTCCCGACCCGCCGCCGGCGCCGCTCCTCGACGGCCCGACCGGACCGGCGCAGGGGCGCTGCGAGGTCGTTCTCTACACGGACCGGCACGACGCCTCGTTCGGCGAGCTGTCGCCGGTCGAGCTCGCCCGAGTCGTCGCGATCTGGATCGACCGCGGACGCGAGCTCTGGGCGGATCCCGCGCACGCATACGTCTGCGTCTTCGAGAACCGAGGCGCCGAGGTCGGCGCCACCATCGCGCACCCGCACGGGCAGATCTACGCGCTCGACCACGTCCCGACGTTCACGGCGGCGAAGGCCGAGGCCCACCGCCGCCATCGCCGGCGCGAGGGACGCTGCCTCTCGTGCGCGACAACCCGGGCGGACGATCACTCCGACCGCGTCGTCTCCGCGAACGAGAGCTTCGTCGTGGCCGTCCCCTTCGCGGCGAGGTGGCCCTTCGAGGTGGCGGTCCGGGCGCGCCGGCACGGGCTGCGGCGGCTGGCCGACCTCGTCCCCGAGGAGCAGCGCGACCTCGCCGTCGCCCTGCGCGACGTCGCCCGCCGGTACGACGCGCTCTTCGACTTCCAGCTGCCGTACATGATGGTCGCGCAGGAGGCGCCGCACGATCAGCCCGACTGGCACCTCGCCTTCGAGCTGTACCCGCTGCATCGCGCGCCCGGAGTGACGAAGATCCGGGCGAGCGTCGAAACGGGGCTCGGACTCTTCCTCAACGACGTCGCGCCGGAGGACGCGGCCCGGCAGCTCGCCGGCCCCGAAGTCCCCGTCGAGCCGCTCGAGCTCGACTCCCTCTTCGCGGTCACGGACAGGGATGCGGCGATGCGCTCGTGAGCGCGGAGGCGACAGAGCCGCCCGTCCCGGCCTCGCTGCGGCGCGAGCGCATGCTCGCGGAGATCAAGGAGCGCGAGTTCGTCCGCGTCGGCGAGCTGAGCAGCCGTTTCGGGGTCTCGGAGGTGACGGTGCGCGGGGACCTGGACTCCCTCGCCGCCAGGGGCAAGGTGCACCGCGTCCGCGGTGGCGCGATCCCGCGGTTGATTCCGCGCCAGGAGCAGCCGTTCGAGGACAGCATCTCGAGCTTCGCGGCGGAGAAGGTGGCGATCGCCCAAGCCGCGGCTGCGTTGCTCGAGGACGGCGAGACGGTGCTCGTCGACGTCGGGACGACAGCGGCGGCAGCAGCCCGCGCGATCGCGGCGCGCGCAGAACTCAGCGACGTGGTCGTCTTCACGAACGGGCTGAAGACAGCGCTCGAGCTCGAGCCTGCGACGCCGCGGGTCACGGTCGTGGTGCTGGGCGGGACACTTCGGCCGTTGCAGCATTCGCTGGTCGATCCGCTCGCGACGCTCATCCTCGACCAGATCTCGGTCAAGACGGTGCTGCTCGGCTGCAACGGCGTCGATCCGATCGGAGGCGTCACGAACATCAACCTGCCCGAGGCCGCGGTGAAGAAGCGGATGCTGGCCGTGGCGATGCGCAGGGTCGTGCTCGCGGACGGGAGCAAGCTCGGCCGCGTCGAGGTGGCACGACTGTGCGGCGTTGCGGACATCGACGTGGTGATCACGGGCCGGTCGGCAGACCCGGCAGTGGTCGAGGCGCTGCGAGAACGCGACTGCGAAGTCCGCGTCGTGGGCTAGACCACGCGCGTGCCGAACGAGGACGCGCCCGGCGAAGTGCCGACGACGAGTCCCCCGCCGAGCCTCTTCGCGAGCCGGCGGACGACCGGCTCCGCCTCCTCGCGCCCGAGGACGACGACGGTGCCCCCACTGCCGCCGCCGCTCACCCGTGCGCCCACGAGGCCGCGCTCCCAGCCGGCGGCCCGCACCGCGTCGACGATGCGGTCGGTCGTCGCCGTTCCGAGCCCGCAGCGCGAGTAGCCGGCATGCGACGCTGCCATCAGGTCGCCGAGGACTCGCGCGCGGCGCCTGGTGAGGGGTTCCTCGAGCACCTGCAGGAACGTCTCGACGCGCACCTGCTCCTCGACCGGGTGGAGCGTCGCGGCCCGGACCGGGTACTCGACGGTGGGCTCGATTGCGCTCATCTCGTCCTCGACGCCGTCGCGGAGACGCAGGAACTCGGCGCCCGTCATGCGCTCGGGTAGCCGCTCGGCCTCCACGTCCGCGGGGCGAAGCGCGGTCAGGTAGTCGGCGTCGACGCCGAGCAGGGCCTTCCCCATGAACGTGGCGCAGCGCGCTCGCCGGTAGGGCGCGTCGCGGACGGCGTGCCGCGCGCCGGAGTCGATCCCCCAGACGGTGAGCCCGGGGGGCAGGGCGAAGAAGCCGGTGATCTCGGCCGGCCGGCAGATCAGCGCGAGGATGTGCGCCTCCTCGCCGCACGCCGCCGTCATCTGGTCCATCGATCCGCACGGCGCGCGTGCGACGAGCTGCTCCGCGCGATGGCCGAGCAGCGCCAGGCGGCGCGGCTCGAGCCGGTAGCCGAGCGCGCCCGCCGTCGCCTGGGCGACGGCGATCTCGACCGCGGCCGAGGAACCGAGACCCTTGCCCTCGGGAATCGACGAGCAGACGAGGAGCCGCAACCCCGTGATCGCGAGCCGCTCCTCTCTGGCCAGCAGCGCGACCGGCCCCAGCACATACGCGGCCCACGAGTCCCTGCCCGCGAAGCGACCGGCCAGCTCGTCGAGCGGCGGCTCGACGAGGTCGGCCGCCGGGACGGCGACGCGCCGCCGCCCGCTGACGGCGATGACCCAGCCGTCGGCGGCGACCTGTGCGGCCGCCAGAACGGCCTGCCCGATCGGGAAGCCGAGGACGAGCCCGCCGGCATAGTCGGCGATGCCGCCGAGGACGTCGAAGCGTCCCGGCGCCCGGGCGACGGCAACCGCCTCCTCCGGCAGGAAGAGCGGGTGAGCCCGCACACCGAGGCAGAACGTGTCGGCGTCGGGGAAGCGGCTGCCGGATGCTTCACCCAGGAGCGCCGCACCCGTTGTGGGGACGATCATTTTGGGTGAGTATCGCAGGAACCGACCGCCCTGCTGCCCGCGGTATGCGGCGGCTCAGTAGAAGTTGACGACCCAGCGATGCCGCCTCAGGGCGGCGAGCTCCGTCTCGCTCAGCGGCCCCGCCTCGACGGCGGCGACGTTGCGCTCGACATTCCGTGTCGTTCGCATGCCGGGGATCGCAGTCGACACCGCCGGGTGGCTCAGGCAGAAGCGCAGGGCGATCTCCGGCAGCCGTTCGGGGGGCATGTCGAGGTCGGCGGCGATCGCCTGCACGCGGCTCCACACCTCTTGCCTGCGCCCGCCTGCGAAGTAGCGGTTCCGGAAGTCGCCGGCCGGAAACGTCGTCTCGGGCCGGATCGCGCCGGTGAGGGATCCCTCGTCGAAGGGAACGCGGGCGATGACGCCGACGTTGGCCGCGGCCGCGGCCGGATAGAGCTCGTCCTCGGGGCTCTGGTCGAAGATGTTGTAGATCACCTGCACGCTGTCGACGACTCCGGTTGCGACGAGACGGAGCGCGTTCGCCGGTTCGTGGTCGTTGATCGAGACGCCGAAGCCGCGGATCTTGCCGTCGCGCTTGAGCCGCTCGACTCCGTCGAGCCAGTCTCCCTGTCCGACCCAATCGTCCGACCAGACGTGGAGCTGCTGGAGGTCGATCGTCTCGACGCCGAGGTTCTCGAGGCTGCGCTCGGTGCATTCGATCATCCAGGCGGCCGGATACGCCTCGTCAGCCGGGATCCCGGCTCGCGCCGGCCACTGGCGGTTCTTCGGCGGGATCTTGCTCGCGACGCGCACGTCGCCGCCCGCGGCGCGTACGGCGGCGCCGACGAGCCGCTCGCTGTGCCCGTCGCCGTAGCCGTACGCGGTGTCGATGAACGTGACGCCGAGCTCGAGCGCGCGACGCAGCGCTCTTCCCGATTCCTCGTCGTCGGCGCCGATCCAGCCGGACTTGCCGATGCCCCACGCGCCGAAGCCGAGCTCCGAGACGCTGAATCCGGTCGTGCCGAGAGTTCGCCGGCGCACGGAACCTTCTCCTACCCGTTCTGGATCCGCTTCAGCACCTGCATCGTGTGGTCGCCGTGGCGACCGAAGAGGTCGTGCAGGCGGAGGTACTCGGCGTAGAGCTCGTCGTAGACGGCGTGCGCGGCCGGAGACGGGGCGTACGTCTCTCTGCTCGGCGAGACCATCCGCTGCGACGCCTCGACGATCGAGTCGTAGCCGCCGGTGGCCGCGCCCGCGGCGACGGCGCCGAGGATCGCGGAGCCGAGCGCCGGCGCCTGCCGCGACGCGGCGACCGCGATCTCGCGTCCCGTGACGTCGGCGTAGATCTGCATCAGCAGCCGGTTTCGCTCGGGCAGGCCGCCGCAGGCAACGACTCTGTCGACGGCGACGCCTTCGGACTCGAACGCCTCGACGATCACGCGTGTGCCGAACGCAGTCGCCTCGAGCAGCGCGCGGTAGATCTCGTGCGGCTGCGTCGCGAGCGTCATCCCGACGATGAGGCCGCGAAGATCGGCGTTCACGAGGACGGAGCGGTTGCCGTTCCACCAGTCGAGCGCGAGCAGCCCGCTCTTGCCGGGCCGGAGCCGCGCGGCCCGCTCGGCCAGTACGTCGTGGACGGTGAGGCTGCGCAGCCGCGCCTCCTCGTGCAGCTCCGGCGGACAGCAGGTGCCGGTGAACCAGGCGAAGATGTCACCGACCGCCGATTGCCCGGCCTCGAAGCCGAAGAGCCCTGGGACGACCCCGTCCTCGACGACACCGCACATCCCCTCGACGATCGCGGGGCGCCGGCCGAGGAGGATGTGGCAGTTGCTCGTGCCCATGATGATCACCATCGTCCCAGGCTCCGTCACGCCGACGGCCGGCGGGGAGACGTGCGCATCGACGTTCGCGACCGCAACTGCGGTTCCAGGGACAAGGCCTGTCCAGCCCGCCGCGTGCTCGCTCAGGCCACCGGCGCGGGCGCCGATCGGCACGATGTGCCGAGACATCTTCTCGTCGACCACCCGCTCGAAGCGTGGGTCGAGCGCAGCGAAGAACGCGTCGGCCGGGAAGCCGTCGCGCTTCGACCAGAGGGCCTTGTAGCCGGCCGTGCAGCTCGAGCGCGTCTCGGTGCCGGTCAGCTGCCAGACGACCCAGTCGGCGGCCTCGATCAGGCGGTCGGCCCGCGCGTAGACGTCGGGCGCCTCGTCGAGAATCTGAAGCGCCTTCGAGAAGAACCACTCGGACGAGATGCGCCCGCCGTAGCGGGAGAGCCACGGCTCACCGCGTTCGGCCGCGACGGCATTGATGCGGTCCGCCTCCGCCTGGGCCGCGTGGTGCTTCCAGAGCTTCACCCACGCGTGCGGTTCGGCGCGAAGGGCGTCGAGCACGCAGAGCGGCGTCCCGTCGGCGAGCGTCGGGAGCATCGTGCACGAGGTGAAGTCGATCCCGACGCCGATGACGTCGGCCGGATCGACGCCCGTCTCGGCAAGCAGCGCCGGCACCGTCTCCTTGAACGTGCGCACGTAGTCCTCGGGATCCTGGAGGGCCCAGTCGGGCTCCAGCGCAACGTCGTCGTCGGGCGGCGGGAGGCGCGTGTCGATCACGCCGTTGCGGTATGGGTAGGTCTTCGCCGCGGCCTCGCGCCCGTCCGTGCAGGAGACGAGGACGGCGCGGCCCGACTCGGTGCCGAAGTCGAGCCCGACCGCGTACCGCTCCGCGCTCACCGTGCCTCCGCGCCGTCGGCCTGAGGCTCGACGACGACCTTGAGGCTGCGTCGTTCGACCAGTGCCGCGAACGCGTCCTGCCAGCTCGAGAGCGGGTGCCGCTCGCCGACGAGCGATGCGAGGTCGACGCCGCCGCTGTCGGCAAGCCGGATCGCGCGGGGCAGGTCCGCCGGCTCCATCCGGCGAGAAAGGAGCAGGGTCAGACCCTTGCGGCGCGCGGGCGACGCCTCGAAGCTCGTCCGGTCACCGTCCGGGATGCCGACGAGGACGACGCGGCCTCCGGGCCGGACCGCGGCGATGGCGTCGGAGACGGCACCGTCCTCGCCGGCCGTCTCGAATGCGACGTCGACGCCGAGACCGCCCGGCAGCGGCACTGCCGGGAGCTCTGCCGGGTGGACCGCGTGCGTCGCTCCGCACGTTGCGGCCACGAGGGCGCGGTGCGGGAGGGGGTCGGTCGCGACGACGATCTCGGCCCCGGCGGCACGGAGCGCCTGGACCACGAGGAGGCCGATCGGGCCGCAGCCGAAGACGCCCGCGGTCGTCCCCGCCTCGATCTTGCCGAGATCGAGCGCGTGCAGCGCGACGCCGAGCGGCTCGAGCAGCGCCGCCTCCGCGTCGGAGAGGCCGTCGGGGACCCGGTACGCGAGCCGCTCGCTCCACGCGAGCGACGAACGCAGGGCGCCGTCGGTCGTGCCGTGGCCGGCGAAGGCGAGCGCAGGACAGAGGTGGGGGAGCCCGGCAGCGCAGACGGCGCAGCGGCCGCACGGCACTGCCGGGTCGAGAACGACCCGCTCGCCCTCGCGCGGCCCGGAGGCGACGGTGCCGGCGAACTCGTGACCGAGGACGAGCGGCCGCTCGAGGACGGCGTCGCCGATTCCCCCCTCGACGAGCCAGTGCCGGTCGGAGCCGCAGAGGCCGACCGCAGCGACGTTCACGAGAAGCTCGCCCTCCCCGGGTATCGGATCCGGCTCGTCGTGCAGGCGCACGTCGTTCGCGCCGTGGAGGCGGAGCGCTCTCATGTGCCGTGGCCCTGGCCGTAGTACGCCCCGGCCCCGTGCTTGCGCAGGAAGTGGCGCAGCAGCAGCCCGTCGGAGAGCGGCTCGGCGCCGGGAGCGAGGAGCAGCGTGTGCAGCGCGAGCTCCGCGACGGACTCGAGCGCGACGGCGTTCTCGACCGCCTGGGCGACGTCCTCGCCCCAGACGAAGGGCCCGTGCGACGCGACGAGGACCGCCGGCACGTCGAGCGGGTCGGCACTCAAGCGCTCGATCGTCTCCACGATCACCTCGCCGGTGCGCTCCTCGTACGCCCCGCCGACCTCGGCATCTGTGAGCAGCCGCGTCACCGGCACAGACCCGCGGAAGTGGTCGGCGTGCGTGGTCCCCAGGCACGGCAGCTCGCGCCGAGCCTGCGCCCACGCCGTCGCAAACCGGGAGTGCGTGTGGACGACGCCGCCGACCGCTTCGAACCGTCGGTACAGGACGAGATGCGTCGGCGTGTCCGACGAGGGGCGCCGCGCACCGTCCACGACGGCGCCGCTCTCGAGGTCGACGACGACGATCGACGCCGCGTCGAGGTCGTCGTAGGCCACGCCGCTCGGCTTGATCGCCATCACCCCCGCTGCGCGTTCGACGGCACTCACGTTGCCGAAGGTGAGGACGACGAGGCCCGCGCGGACGATCGCCCGATTGGCCTCCAGCACGCGCTCACGGAGCTCTGCGTGCGTCATCCGTCCGCCCTAGATTCCGCCGGCGAGATGGTGATGCGCGGCGCCCGTCTCCGGGTCGAAGAAGTGCAGGTGCTCGAGGTCGACCTCGAGCGTGACACGCTCGCCCGCCGTGACCCTGGCACGGGGATCGACGCGCGCGACCCCTGCCGCGCCGCTGACGTCGGAGATCGTCCCGTCTGCGCCGTCCACGAGCAGGAGTTCCGCTTCGCTCCGGTATCGCTTCGCGTCGATCACGAAGTGGACGAGCTGCTCGTTGCCGAGCGCCTCCACGAGCTCGACCTCCACCAGGAGCCGCCGGCCCTCGCCGCCGTCGGTCGGCCCGACGATGAAGTTCTCCGGCCTGACCCCGAGCAAGAGCGTGCGGACGCCGCCGAGCTGCGCGCCGATCTCGGACGGAAGGGTCAACTGCTGCGAGCCGAGGGACACGACCACGGGTTCGCCCGGCCCGACGGTCGCCTCGTAGAGGTTCATCGCAGGCGAGCCGATGAACGACGCGACGAAGAGGTTGGCAGGACGGTCGTAGAGCTCCTGCGGGACGGCGAGCTGCTGGAGGACTCCGGTCCGGAGGACGGCCACGCGGTCACCCATCGTCATCGCTTCGGTCTGGTCGTGCGTGACGTAGAGGGTCGCGACGCCGAGGCGGCGCTGGATGCGCAGCACCTCGGAGCGCATCTGCACGCGGAGCTGAGCATCGAGGTTCGACAGCGGCTCGTCCATGAGGAACACGGCAGGCTCGCGCACGAGCGCGCGGCCCATCGCGACGCGCTGGCGCTGGCCTCCGGAGAGCGCGCGCGGCTTGCGCGCGAGCACCTCGGTGAGCCCGAGCACGTGCGCCGCCTGGCGCACCTTCTCGTCCTGTTCGTTCCTGCCGATGCCGCGCATCGACAGTGAGAAGGCGATGTTCTGCGCAACGCTCATGTGCGGGTACAGCGCGTAGTTCTGGAAGACCATCGCGACGTCACGGTCGCGCGGAGAGAGATCGTTGACCGGCTTGCCGTCGAGGAGGATCGTCCCGGATGTGACCTCCTCGAGGCCGGCGACCATCCGCAGCGCGGTCGTCTTGCCACAACCCGACGGGCCGACGAGGACGACGAACTCTCCCTCGTCGACGAAGAGGTCGAGGTCACGGACAGCCTCGACGCCGTTGTCGTACACCTTGCCGACGTGCTCGAGCGAAAGGGTTGCCACCGCTCGGCTCCTCTAGTTGTCGCGAATCATTCGCGTCCTCCACCGACGTCCGGGATCCAGACGCGCATGGCGCCCTTGCCACGGTTTGCCCAGGTGAAGTATGGAACGGCGACGATCCTCGTGGCGCCGTTGCGGCCGGCCGCCGGCAATTCGCGCGCGTCGAGATACTCCCGCCGTTCCCAGCCGTCGAGGTCGGGCAGGATCCCCCGGGCGGCCACGGCGGGGACGCCTCCGAGCGCGGCCACCGGGCCCCCGTCCTCCAGCGGGAGCGCGGTGTCGAGCCGGACATCCGCGAGCTCGACGCCCTCTTCGAGATCCTCCTGCTCGATGCAATACACGATCGGCCCGCGCTCGATCGCGAGGCAACCGCGGACGGCGTCGACGCGTGGATTCGGCACCGTCAGGCGCGGCGAGACGTCGAGCTCCAGTGCGACACGGTCGCCGGCCGTCCATTCCCGCCTGAGCTCGGCATAGCCACCGGCCGGAACCGCGTCCCCGTCGACCGTGGCTTCGCGGGCCCAGTCCGGGATGCGCAGCGCCAGCGTCCACGGGACGGAGCCGCCCGCGATCACTTCGATCTCGACGTGCCCGCGCCACGGGTACTCGGTGTCGACCCGAAGCTCGATGGGCTCGCCCGCCGGGTTGGCGGCCCGGATGATGGTGGGCGCGTACTGGTGCAGCTGGAGTCCCGCGTCGGAGGTCGTCACGAGGTACTGGTGCAACGACGCGAGCAGCCGCATGATGTTCGGAGGGCAGCACGCGACGGGATCCCACGACTGCCGCCGATGCCCGCCGCGCGACTGGAGCGGGTTGACGTAGAAGAACGAGCGGCCGTCGAGTGACAGCCCTGAGAGGAAGCCGTTGTAGAGCGTCCGCTCGATCAGGTCGGCGAAGCGGCTCTCGCCGGTGACGAGGAGCAGCCGCCAGCTCCACATGATGCTCGCGATCGCGGCGCAGGTCTCACAATACGCGCGGTCGGGCGGCAACTCGTGGGGATCGCCGATCGACTCGTCGCTGTGGCGCGAGCCTACGCCGCCCGTGAGGTACGTCTTCGTCGACGCCAGGTCGTCCCACTGGTGGAGCATCGCCTCGAGCAGCGCGTCGTCCCCGGTCTCCGCATAGAGATCGGTGACGCCGGCCGCGAGATAGAGCGCGCGCACCGCGTGCCCGTAGATCGTGTGCATCGCGCGCACCGGCTCGACGTCCTGGTAGTACCGGAGGTCGAAACGGCCGCCGGCGAACTGGCCGTGGCCGCGCCGACTCGTGAGCGTGTCCGCCAGCTCGAGGTAGCGTGGCTCGCCGGTCGCGCGATAGAGCTCGACGAGGGCGACCTCGATCTCGGGATGCCCGTCGGTGCCGCTCTGGTCGCCGCCGCGAAAGACTTCGTCGACGAGGTCTGCGAACCGGCGCGCCACGTCGAGAAGGGTCGGGTCGCCCGTTGCACGCTCGAGCGCGACCGCGGCCTGGATCAGGTGGCCTGCGCAGTAGAGCTCGTGCCCCTGCTCGAGATCGGTCCAGCGCCAGGCGGGATCGACGACCTGGCACCAGCTGTTCAGATACCCGTCCGGATCCTGTGCCGAAACGATGAGCGCGACGGTGTCCTCGGCCAGCCGCTCGAGCTCCGGGGACGGTTGCCGGCCGATTTCCCACGCAAGCGCCTCCAGCCACTTGTAGACGTCGGAGTCCTTGAAGACGAAGCGCCCGCGGTGGCCGGTGCGCGCGCCGGCGGCCGCGAGCCGCAGGTTCTCGAGGGTGCCGGCGAGCTCGAGCTCGGCCGCGCCCCGGTGAAGCGTCACGTCGCGGTTGACCTGCTGGCGGTCGCCCAGCAGTCCGCCGAGGATGTGCACCCCGGACGCGTCGACCGGGCGCAGCCGCAGTCTCGCCGACCCGGTCGGCGCCACACCCCCGACGACTCGCTCTGCTGAACGCACCGGTCTCGCCTCCGTGGATTTTCGCTTTCGAAGCGCTTCGCGAAGCGCTTCGAACGTAACAAGCTCTACGCGTCGCCGTCAAGCCCCCGCCGCTCGACGCCGGGTACGGAGAGGCGGTACTCGGTCGCCGAGCGGTAGTGCCCCCCCGGCCGGAGCACGACGGACGGAAACGCAGGCCGATGGGGCGAGTCGGGGAAGTGCTGCGTCTCGAGCGCGACGCCGAAGCCGGTCTCGTGCGGCCGGCCGTCGGTCCCGGTGCGCGTCCCGTCGAGCAGATGGCCCGCGTAGAGCTGGAGCCCGGGCTCCGTCGTCCAGACCGCGAGCGCGCGGCCGCTGACCGGGTCGTGGAGCTCGGCCGCGCGCTCGAGCCCGTCGCGGGTACTGCGGTCGAGGACGAAGTTGACGTCGTACCCGCCGTCTCTGCGGCAGCGGGCGCCGAGCGGCCGCGGCCGCGTGAAGTCGAACGGCGTCCCGGCCACCGGCGCGATCGCGCCGGTCGGGATCAGCTCGGCGTCGTACGGCGTGTACCCGCCGGCCGCAAGCCAGAGGACGTGCCCGTCCACCGGCCCGGAGCCTTCGCCGGCGAGATTCCAGTAGCCGTGGCTCGTGAGGTTGACGATCGTCGGCGCGTCGGTCTCGGCGCGGTAGTCGATGCGCAGCGTTCCCGCTGCCGTGAGCGAATACGTCACGACGACCGAGAGCGCTCCCGGGTAACCCATCTCGCCGGCAGGGCTCGTGCGGCGGAGCTCGAGGCCGCAGCGGTCGTCCTCGACCGGCAGCACGGTGGGTTCCCAGACGCAGCGGTCGAAGCCGCGCGTTCCGCCGTGGAGCGCGTGGCTCCCCTCGTTCGCATCGACCCGATGCGTCGTGCCGTCGAGCTCGAACGTCGCGCCGGCGAGACGGTTCGCGAAGCGGCCGACGAGCGCGCCGAAGTACCCGGAGTTGTCCTCGAGATAGTCGTCGAGCGTCTCCAGGCCGAGGGCGACGTTCGCCGTGTCGCCGTAGCGGTCCGGGGCGAGGACCCTCCGCACGATCCCGCCGTACGTGAGGATCTCGACGACGACTCCCGCGCGGCTCGCCAGGGTGACCAGCTCGACCTCCTCGCCGTCGCGCGTCGCACCGTACGGCTCGCGCGTCAGGGCGGCGGCGCGCAGGTTCCGCGTCATCCCTTGACCGCTCCGGACATCAGCCCCTGGACGTAGTAACGCTGGAGCGCGAGGTACAGCACGATGCAGGGCACCATCGCGATCACGATCCCGGAGGAGAGGTACCCGTAGTTGATCGCGCCGTACGTCGACGTGTCGATGTCGAAGAGCTTCACCGGCAGCGTGAGCTTGCTGTCGGTCTCGAGGAACGTCAGCGCCTGGAGGAACTCGTTCCAGGAGTAGAGAAACGCGAAGATCGCCGTCGTCGCGAGCCCCGGGACGATCAACGGCCGCAGGACGCGCACGAGCGTCGTCATGACGCCGGCGCCGTCGACCTCCGCGGACTCGAACAGCTCCTGCGGGATCTGCTGGAACGTGTTCCGCATGACGAAGACGCCGAAAGGCAGGTTGAAGGTCGTGTAGACGAGGATCAGCCCGACCAGGCTGTTCGTCAGGTGCATGTCGTTGAGCTCGATGAACAGCGGCGTCAGCACGGCCTGAAACGGGATCATCAGCGCGAGCAGGATCGCGGCGAAGGCGAGGCCGGAGCCGCGGAAGCGGAACTTTGCGAGCCCGTAGCCGGCGAGCGTCGCGACGATCGTCGTCAGCAGCGCCGTCCCGACGGCGACGACGAGGCTGTTCAGCACGTTCGTGAGGATGTGCTCCTGCGAGAAGACGGCGCGGTAGTTCCCGAGCGTGAAGTGGGTGAAGTCCGCACCGCGCGGCGTCGCGGCGGCGAGGTTCGCAGGCTGGAAGGAGCGTGCCGCCTCCCACACGAGCGGGAGCACGAAGAACAGCGCGAGCGTGATGCTCACGACGAGGTAGGCGTAGAAGTTCGCGCTGCGATCGCGCCTGCCGCGCTGCGCGCGCCTCGTGGGTTCGAGGGCGACGTCGCTCACAACTCGGTCTCGCCTCTCAGCGCGAGGAACTGCGCCATGCTCACGATCCCGATCACGATGACGAGCAGGAGCGCCATCGACGTGCCGTACGCAAGGTGGTACGACGTGAACGCCGTCTGATAGACCCACTCGACGACGGTCTCGAGGCTCGCGTTGTTCTGCGCGAGGATGAAGAACTGGTTGAAGGCGAGGAACGAGCCGATCACCGAAATGATCAGGCTGAGCGCGATCGAGCGTCGAAGCAGCGGGATCGTGATCCGCAGCTCCTTCTTCAGCCACGACGCGCCGTCGACATCGGCCGCCTCGTAGAGCTCGCGCGGGATCCCCTGCATCCCACCCGTCAGGATCAGCATCGTCAGCCCGGACGCGAACCAGATGACGATGACGGAGATCGTCAGAAGGGTCCGGTCGTGCGTGACGGTCCAGGCCTGCGTCGCCGACGCGAGGCCGAGATGGGACATGGCCCAGTCGACCCAGCCCGCGCCCGGCTGCAGCTCGATCGCGAACATGAAGCTCTCCGTCGTGAGCCCGACGACGAAGGGCAGGAAGAAGAGCGTCCGGAACACTTTCGAGCCGAAGCGGTTCGCCCGAAGGAGCACCGCGAGCCCGTAGCCGAGGAAGAAGATGGGCAGCGTCACGATCGCGGTGTACGTGACCGTGAACCGCACCGAGTGGAGGAACTCCGGATCGTGGAACAGCTCGCGGTAGTTCTCGAGCCCGATGTAGTGGTACGGGCCGATGAGCGGCCAGTTCGTCAGCGAGATGTAGATCGCGAACCCGAGGGGGAAGAGCACGAACGCGACGATCAGCGCCAAGGCCGGCGTCACAAGCAGCCCGCCCGTCCTCGCCTTGCGGCGCCGTCGCGCGCTGGACGGCGCCCGGTGCAGCGTGCGCTCCGCATCGACCTGGCCCCCGGGGTGAAGGACGGGGGCCAGGTCGAACCTCTCGTTCACGCGGGACACACGACTAGTCGCCTGCTTGCGTCAGCACCTTCTCGAATCCTGCCTGGCCCGTCTTCAGAGCGCCGGCAATGTCATTGTTGTACACCGCCTGGCTGAACATCTGGAACCAGGGCGAGTTCGGCTCGTTGAAAGCCGCGTCGTAGATGGTGGTCACCGGGGCCGAGCCGTGCGCGAGCGCCTTGAGCGCGACGGCGTTGTAGGGGTTCTTGGCCTTGTACGCAGGCGTGAGGACGTCTGTGCGAACCGGCGTGTATCCGAGGGCCGGGTACTTGTTCTGCTGCGCCGTCTGCATCATCCACAGGACGAACTCCCAAGCGCCCGAGGGATTCTTCGCTCCGGCGGGGATGACGAAGTCGTCGCCGCCGTCGAAGGTCGAGTAGCCGCCGGTGGGCCCGGGCAGCGGAGCGATCCCGATGTCCTTGATCGTTCCCGCCTTGACCATCAGCGGATAGAAGCCGTACGCGCCGGGGAGAATGCCGACCTTCCCCTGCTCGAAGTCGTTGCCCCATGTCGGGCCCGTCTCGGTCCGGCTGCCCGGGGAGAGCAGGTTCTGCGAGTAGAGGCTCTGGTAGAGCTGCAGCAGTTGCTCGAGCGGCTGGTTGCCGACGATGTGGATTGTCTGGTGGCCGATGGGACCCCGGATCAGCTGGTCGTTGACCGCGAACAGGTCGGGCTCCATCACGAACCCGAGACAGCCCTGGCAGTCGCCCGCCATCGCGAAACCGCTGATCCCGTTGCCGAGCGCCTGGATCTTCTTCGCGTCGGCGAGGATGTCCGCGAACGTCGCCGGCGGCTTGTTCGGATCGAGGCCCGCCTTCGTGAAGAGCGACTTGTTGTACCAGAGCACCGAGAGGTCGCCGAGGTACGGGATTCCGTAGTACTTGCCGTTGTACTGGGCCAGGGCGAGGTGGCCCGGGCTCAGGTACTTCTTGTAGGGCAGGGCGTTGACGTACGGCGTGATGTCCATCAACGCGTTGAGCCTGCTGAACTGCGGGACGTCGATGTCGTTCAGCCCGACGAGATCCGGCACCGAGTGCGCGCGGATCGCCGTCGCCAGCTTCGTCGTGTCCTGGTTCGGAGACGTCTCCGACAGGACGACCTTCAGGTGGGGATGTGTTGCGTTGAACTGTTTGACCAGGGCGACGCCGAGACCGCTCGTCGCGGCGCGCGTCCAGAACTGGACCGTGCCGGTCGCGTTCACCCCGAACGCCGAGGTGGCGGTGGGCTTCGAAAGGGCTCCCGTCGCCGTGAACGACAGGGCCACCACCGCCGCGATCGGAAGCACGATCAGGGCGATCCGTGCATTTCCTCTTCGCCTCATCTATCCGTCACCTCTCTGACTGGTTCCGGTTGATCGTCCGCCTTCCTCGAACGCGCGAGCGCCGAGCAGGCTGCTATTGTCGAAGCGCTTCGCGAAGCGCTTCGAACATAACAGGCGGTACAAACAGCGTCAAGAAGGGCCGCTTGCAGGCCGTGACAGAATCCTGGTGATGGACGGGCGCAAACCGGTCACGATGGCACGCATCGCGGAACGGGCGGGGGTCGCCCTGAGCACCGTCTCGTACGTGCTGAGCGGGAAGCGGTCCGTCTCGGAGGAGATGCGTGCCCGGGTGCTCGCCGCCGTCGAGGAGCTGGACTACCGGCCCCACGGCCCGGCCCGGGCCCTCGCAAGCCGCCGCTCGCACACGGTCGCGCTGTTCCTGCCCTCCCGGCAATGGCATCTCGTGCCGATCCAGCAGACGTTCGTCGCCGGCGCGAACCAGGCGACGAGCGCGATGGACTACGCCCTTCTCCTCTCGACGTCGCCCGAAGATCCCGACACGATCGCGCGCCTCCTCACATCCGGCCGCGCCGACGGCGTCATCCTCATGGAGACGCTCGCGCACGACCCGCGCGTCGAGCGCCTCAAGGCGGGCGGGTACCCGTTCTCGCTCATCGGCCGGACGGCCGATACGACCGGCATCAGCTTCGTCGACCTCGACTTCGGCGACGCCGTGCGGCGCAGCCTCGCGCATCTCGCCGAGCTGGGCCACACGTGCATCGCACTCTTCAACTTCCCGCAGGACCTCGTCGACGCCGGCTACACGTCCGCGCTGATCGCGCGCGACGCCTTCGAGGAGAGCGCCGCCCAGCTCGGCATCCGCGGCATCCAGCTGCCGTGCCCGCACGTAGCGGATGAGGCGCTCAGCGTTGCGGCTCAGCTCCTGAACACTGAGCCCGAGTGTACGGCGGCTATCACGACCGGCTGGCAGTTCACCGGTCTCCTCGGCGCGCTTCGCGCCGCAGCCCTCCACGTGCCCGACGACTTCTCGATCGTCTCGGTGATCGCGTCGCAGTTCGCGGAGATGCTGACGCCGGCGCTGACCGGGATCGAGTGGCCTGCCTTCGACGCCGGCCGGCTCGCGGCGGAGATGCTGATCGAGCGGCTGGGCAACGCCGACCTCCCGCCGCGACAGCTGCTCATAGGCGGCGAGCTCGTGGTACGCGAGACGACGGGGCCCGCGCGCCCGCCGGCCCGGGTACGCGCGATCGGCAAGCGCTGAGCCGATGAGGATCGCCGTCACCGGCGGCAGCGGCAAAGCCGGTCGCGCCGTCGTCCGCGACCTGCTCGAGCACGGCCACGAGGTGCTCAACGTCGACCGCGTCCCATCGGACGAGTCGTTTTCGCCCGATTCCCCCGCGCCGTTCCTCGCCGCCGACCTCACCGACTTCGGCCAGGCGCTCGAGGCGATCGGCGGCGGCGAGCGGCTCCCCGGCATCGAGGCCGTCGTCCACCTCGCCGCAATCCCGTCGCCGGTGCACGCAACGCCCGACATCGTCTTCCGCACCAACGTCGTCAGCACGCACGCGGTCTTCGCCGCCGCCGTCCGGCTCGGCCTGAAGCGCGTCGTCTGGGCCTCGAGCGAGACGACCCTCGGCCTCCCGTTCGACAAGCCGCCCGACTACGCCCCTGTCGACGAGGAGCACGAACTGCGGCCGGGGTCCTCCTATGCCCTCTCCAAGGTTCTCGGCGAGGAGATGGCGCGCCACTTCAGCCGCTGGAGCGGCATCCCGTTCGTCGGCCTGCGCTTCTCGAACGTGATGGAACGCGACGACTACGCACGGTTTCCGACCTTTTGGGACGACCCGCGCGCGCGCAAATGGAACCTCTGGAGCTACGTCGACGAGAGCCACGTCGCCGAGAGCGTGCGCCGGGCGCTCGAGGCGGACGTCCGCGGTGCGGCGGAGTTCATCATCGCGGCCGCCGACACGGTCATGCGTCAGCCGAGCCGTGAGCTCATGGCGGAGGTCTTTCCGAGCGTGCCTCTAGACCGGGGACTCGACGGTCACGAAACCCTGCTCTCGATCGAGAAAGCGCGCCGCGTGCTCGGCTATACCGCCGCGTTCACATGGCGGGAGATCCTGCCGACCGAGTAATGAAGCTCCCGTTGCTGCTACGCGCGTGTGCGGGAGAGGAGGAGCTTCGCGAGGCGGATCTCGGCTGCCGACACGACCGGCTGATTGGCGAGCGGCGCGCTCGTCGTCAGCGTGATCTCGGTGCTGCCGCGACCGACCAGCACCAGATCGACCATCAGCGGCACCGTCGCCGTCGAGGTCTTGACGTCCACCACGACTCGATAGGCGCGTGCGTAGGTCGCGACCGCGGGAAAGTCGATCCGCCGGAACGAAACGAGCCGGCCCAAGGCTCCCAGTGGCTTCGAGAGCGCAGTCCGGAGACACGGCACCATCTGCGGTGCGAGCACCGTCCGCTGCCAGTCGAGCCGCACCATCTCGGGCGTCTGAAGCACCTGCGCCTCGCTGTCGAACCTCAGCGCGGCATTCTGCCAGACGCTTTCGGCGGCACCGACCACGACGAGGTCGGATTGCTTGGGCTGGTACCGGCACGGGAGGGTCGAGGCGAGCACAGGCTTCTTGGGGCCGCCCGTCCAGCCGGGCGCGGTGCCGAGATCGGGTTGCGTCAGGACGGCGGCGCGCGCCGCCGCCTGCCCGGCGGCGGTCAGGTGAATCGTCTCCTTGCCAGGACCACCCTTGCCCGCGCCGGAAGCCGCAGCCTCCGTGAGCGCGAGCGCGATCACCCCGACCGTGAGAGCTGCCAGCAGCCGCGACGTGTGCGAACCGACCTTCATACGTCCGACTATCGGTCGACACGGGCGACGCCTTGATGGCCAACCTCGGATGTCGCCGACGCGACGCGCGATGATGTGAACCTGCCCCGCCCGCCGCACATCGTGCTTCTCCTCGCCGACCAGCTCGCCGCCTCGGCGCTCCCCACGTACGGCAACGAGATCGCACGCGCGCCGCGCCTGGCGCAGCTCGGGGCCGAGGGCGTCGTCTTCGAGCGCGCGCTGTGCGCATCGCCGCTCTGCGTCCCTTCGCGAGCGTCGCTGATGACCGGCCTGCTCCCGTCCCGCACCGGCGCGATCGACAACGCCGGCGAGCTGCCGGCGGCCGTGCCGACGTTCGCGCACCGCCTGCGCGTCCTCGGCTACCGCACGGTCCTGGTCGGGAAGATGCACTTCATCGGACCCGACCAGCTGCACGGGTTCGAGGAGCGGCCGCTGACGGACGTGTATCCGGCCGGCTTCGACTGGATACCCGATTGGGATCTCGCCGACGACGAGCGCCTGTCCTGGTATCACGACCTCAGCAGCGTGCTCCGCGCCGGTCCGGTGCGTTCGACGCTGCAGCTCGAGTACGACGCTGAGGTGGTCGAGCAGGCATGCCGCGCGATCGCCGCCGCGGACGAGCGGCCGCTGCTGCTCGTCGTCTCCTTCACGCACCCGCACGACCCGTACGAGGTGCCCGCCGAGCACTGGAACCGGTACGACGGCGCCACGATCGATCCGCCCGCGCACCCGCAACCCGGCACCGACCCGCCGACCCACCGTCTGCGCGCGATGCTGGCGGCCGAGACCGTCGCCGTCTCACCCGAGCAGGCGCTGCTCGCCCGCCGCGGCTACTACGGGGCGATCTCGCTCGTGGACGACCACGTCGCGACGACGCTCGACGCGTTGGCAGAGCATGGGCTGGCGGAGGACGCGGTCGTCATCGTCACCTCCGACCACGGCGACATGCTCGGCGAGCGCGGGCTCTGGTACAAGATGGCGCCCTTCGAGGGCTCGATCCGCGTTCCGCTGATCGTCCACGGCCCCCGCCGCTTCGCCCCGCGCCGCATCGCGGGCCCGGTCTCGCTGCTCGATCTCGCCTCGACGCTCGTCGAGCTCGCCGGCGGCGGCAGCCCCGACGAGCTCGACGGCATCAGCCTCGCCCGCGCGCTCGCGGGCGCGTCCCTGCCGGCGCGCGACGTGCCGCTCGAGTACCTCGCGGAAGGTGTCCGCGCCCCTCAGGTGACGCTCGTGCGGGGACCGCTCAAGCTCGTCCGCTCGCTCGGCGAGCCGGATCTCGTCTACGACGTCGAGGCGGATCCGGCCGAGCGGGTCGACCTGTCGTCCGAGCCCGGGACCGGCCCGCTGCGCGAGGCGGGAGCGGTGCGCTGGGACCTCGCGGCCCTCGACGCCGAGGTGCGCGCGAGCCAGCGGCGGCGACGCCTCGTCGCCGGCGCGCTCGCCGTCGGCCGCGTCACGAAGTGGGATCACCCCGAGGGCTCGGAGCGGTACATCGATACGGGCGACGACTTCTGGGAGACGCTCGAGCGCGCGCGGCGACTCTAGGCCACCGCCTCGTGCAGCGCGGCCAGGAGCCGCCGCGCACGATCGTCCTCCGCCTCGCTGCGCAGCTCGTTCATGGCGTACGAGAAACCGACGCGCTTGTCCGGCCACGCCCCGTGCGAGGAGCCGCCCGAGCCCGTGTGGCCGAACGCCGACGGCGGCGGCCCGAGCGTCCGCAGGTCGGTCTGCAGCTCGAACCCGACCCCGAAGGCATACGGGCGTCCGGTGATCGCGCACGTGCCGCGCGAGAGCTCGCGGCGGCCGAGCGCCAGCGTCTCGGGTGAGAGCAGGTCGCCGCCGTCGACGAGGGACGAGTACAGTCGGGCGATCGAGCGCGCCGTGCCGATCGCGTTCGCGGCCGGGATCTCCGCCTCGTGGAAGGCCGGCTCGTTCCAGGGAAACTCGTCGCCGAGCAGGCCGCCGTAGATCGCCTCGAGCAGCGGGTCGGGCTCGTCGCCGAGAGACGTGGGGCCGTAGCTCTCGGCACGGTGCAGCCGCGCGACGCGCGGCTCGAGCACCGCGGGCAGGCCGATCCAGAGCTCGAGCGACAGCGGCCCGGCCACCTCCTCGGCGAAGAACCGGCCGACGCTGCGTCCGTCCACACCCCTGACCAGCTCGTCGCACAGCACGCCGTACGTGAAGGCGTGATACGCGAGCCGGGCTCCCGGCGGCCAGAACGGCGGCTCGGCGGCAAGCTCGAGCGCGAGGCGGCGCCTGTCGAGGAGGTCGGCTGCGCCGAACCCCCGCCGGAGCCCGGGAAGGCCGGCCGTGTGCGAGACGACGTGGCGGACGAGCACGCCGGGGGCCGCGAGCTCGGGCCAGTAGCGCGCCACGGGGGCCTCGAGGTCGAGCGCTCCCCGCTCGAGCAGCAGCAGCAGGCAGACGGCGACGAGCCCCTTCGTGCCCGAGAAGACGAGCTGGGTCGTGTCCTCGTGCCACGGCGCGCCGGCCTCACCGTCCGCGAGGCCGCCCCACAGGTCGACGACGGGCTCGCCGCCGGCGAAGGCAGCGAAGGCGGCGCCCCGGCCTTCGTCGAGCGTGCGGCCGAACTCGTCGGCCACGCGCTCGAAGCCGGCGGCGACGTGCCCGTTGACCTCGCCGCCGGGCGAGCTCACGCACCGGCCGCCGCGACAGCCGACTCCATGCTCGGCGTGTCGGCGAGCAGCGCCTTCGTGTACGCCTCCTGCGGCGCGTCGAGAACCGCGTCGACGTCACCGTATTCGACGATCTTCCCGGAGCTCATCACGGCGACCTTGTTCGCGATCGTCCGGATCAGCGCAAGGTTGTGCGTGACGAAGAGCAGGCCGAGCTGCATCTCGCGCTGCAGCTCGGCGATCAGGTCGATGATCGCCGCTTGCACGGAGACGTCGAGCGCGGACGTGACCTCGTCGCAGACGAGCACGGTCGGCTCCGCCGCGAGCGCCCGTGCGATCGCCACCCGCTGCCGCTCGCCGCCGCTCAGCTCGTGCGGGTACCGGTTCAGCACCGACGCGCCGAGGCGCACCCGCTCGAGCGTCGCGACGGCGCGGTCGTGAGCGGCGCCGTGGTCGAGGTCGAAGAACAGCCGCACGGGCTGGCCGATGATCTGGCCGATCGTCTTGCGCGGGTTGAGCGAGCTGTACGGGCTCTGGAAGACGTACTGGAGCTCTCGGCGCGTCTCGCGGTCGCGCGCTCGGGCGCCGGCGGCCAGCGGCCGGCCCCGCAGCGCGATCTCGCCGGTGAAGTCGCGATGGAGGCCGGCGATGCAGCGCGCGAGCGTCGTCTTGCCCGAGCCCGACTCGCCGACGAGCGCGACGCACTCGCGCGGCTCGACGGCGAGGTTGATGTCGAACAGCACCTGCCTCTCGCCATGCGAAGCGTTGACGCCGCGCACGTCGACGAGCACGTTCGCGTGGTCGGGCTGCGCGCGATCCGGTGCCGGCGGGCGCCCGCGTGCACCCGCTGCGAGCACCTCCGCGCGCCGGAAGCAACGCACCTCGTGCCCGTCCGCCACGCGCTCGACCGGCGGAAACGCATGCGTGCACTCCTCGGCGGCAAAGGAGCAGCGCGGCGCGAAGAAGCAGCCTTCCGGCCGGCTTCCCGGCCGCGGCGCCGTCCCGGCGATGCCCATGAGCGCATGCCTGCCCGACATCTCGGGGATCGCCTCGACGAGCCTCCTCGCGTACGGATGCGCCGACTCGTGGAAGAGCACCCGCTCCGGTCCGATCTCGACGATCCGGCCCGCGTACATGACCGCCACCCGGTTCGCGAGCGCCGCCACGACCGCGAGGTCGTGGCTGACGTACAGCGCGGCGACTCCGTGGGCGCTGCACAGCTCGCGTACGGTGGCGAGCACGTGCGCCTGCGTCGTGACGTCGAGCCCGGTGGTCGGCTCGTCGAGCACGATCACGCGCGGCCTGCAGGCGAACGCCATCGCCAGGCCGATCCGCTGCTGCTGCCCACCCGAGAGCTGGTGCGGGTAGCGGCGCAGGAAGAGGTCGTCGTCCGGCAGCAGCACCTCGTCGAGCATCTGGCTCAGCCGCTCCTCCTTGTTCGCGCCGTGCCCGTGCGCGGCGAGCGTTTCCTCGAGCTGCGTCCGGATCCGGAGCGCCGGGTTGAGCGCGGACGCCGGATCCTGCGGGACGTACGAGACGGTGCCGCCGCGGAGCGAGCGCAGCTCGGCCGGCCGGAGCGACAGGATGTCGCGGCCCTCGACGCGGACCGCGCCGCCGGCGATCCGCGCCCCGCGGCGCGTGTGCCCCAGCAGCGCGAGTCCGACGGTGGACTTGCCGGAGCCCGACTCGCCGACGAGGCCGAGGACCTCGCCGACCCCGATCGTGAACGAGATCTCGTCGACGATGTCGACGCCGGTCCCCTCGACCTCGACGCGGAGGCTCTCGACCACGAGCACGGGCGCGCTCATTCGGAGTCGCCTCCGCGGTCGATCCCGGCCGCCGCCCGTGAGATCCCGTCCGAGATCAGGCTCGTCCCGATCGTGAGCAGCGCGATCGCGATCACCGGCATCACGACGCCCCACGGCTGCACCGTCAGCCCCTGGCGGTTCTCGTTGATCATCAAGCCCCAGTCGGCCGCGGGCGGCTGCAAACCGAACCCGAGGAAGCTCAGGCCGGCGATCAGCCCGATCGCGTACGTGAGCCGCAGGCTCGCCTCGACGAGCAGCGGGCTCGTCACGTTCGGGAGGATCTCGCCTCGGAGGATCCTCAGGCGCGACTCGCCCATCGCCTCGGCCGCCTGCACGTAGTCGCGGTTGACGATCTCCAGCGCGGCGCCGCGCGTCACCCGCGCCACCCTCGGCACCGTCGTCAGTCCGACGACGAGCACGAGCAGCCAGAGCTTCGGCCCGACCGTGGCGACGGCGACGAGTGCGAGGACGATCGACGGGAAGGCGAGGATCACGTCCATCACGCGCATCAGCACGTCGTCGAGCAGCGAGCGCGAGTACGCGGCGACGAGCCCGATCGAGACGCCGAGCACGAGCCCGAGCACGGTCGCCGCGAGCGAGAGCCCGAGGATCGACCGTCCACCCCAGAGGAACCGGCTGAGCACGTCGCGGCCGAGGTTGTCCGTGCCGAGCAGCGTCGTCGACGAGGGATGCGCGTAGGGCGCGCCCGCGAACGCCGACGGCTGGTGCGGCGCGAACAGGGGGCCGATGAGCGTGACGCCCGCGAGCAGGAGGACGAGGGCGACGCCGAGCTTCGTCCGGCCGAGACGCCACGAGCGGCGCAGCAGGATCACGAGCGGCCGTCGGCGGCGGCTGCCGGGCACGGACGCGACGGCGGGCGCGGCGGCGGTCACGACAGCGAGGTCCGCAGCCGGGGACTGACCATGATCGTCGCGAGGTCCGCGATGAGGTTGAGGACGACGTACGCGGCGGCGATCAGGACGGCGAGCGCCTGCACGACCGGGAGGTCACGGTTCGAGACCGCGTCGACGAAGGCACCGCCGATACCTGGATAGCCGAACACGAACTCGACGACGACGATTCCGCCTGCGAGGTACGCGAGGTTGAGGGCGATCACCTGGATCGCAGGCGCGATGCCGTTCGGGAGCGCATGCCGCCACAGCACCGTCCGCTCCGGCAGGCCCTTCAACCGAGCCATCTCCACGTAGTCGCTCTCGAGCACCTCCACCATCGAGGCGCGCATGATCCGCGCGACATAGGGGCTGACGGCGAGCGTCAGCGCGATCGTCGGCAGCACGAGCTCCTTCAGGTGCTGCCAGGGAGCGCTCTGCGGCGGGATGAGCGAGACGGCCGGCAGGACCTGGAAGACGGTCGTCCCGAGCAGGACGACGAGCACGATCGCGACGACGAACTCCGGCAGGGCGGCGAGCGCGAGCAGAACGATCGAGGTGGCGTGGTCGAACGGCCGGTCGCGGCGCTGCGCGGCCACCGACCCGAGCAGGATCGCGAGCGGCACGCTGAAGACGGCCGCGAGCAGCATGAGGAAGGCGGAATTCTCGATTCGGTTGCCGATCAGCTTCGTCACCGGCTCGTTCGCGGCGAGCGACTGGCCGAGGTTGCCGTGGAGGATCCCCCCGAGCCAGTGCGTGTACTGCTGGACGACCGGCTGGCCGAGATGAAGCTGCTGGCGCAGGGCCGCGAGCGACTGCGGCGTCGCCTCCCGGCCGAGGATCGCGCGCGCCGGGTCGCCTGGGAGCGCCTGCGTCGCGGCGAACACGACGAGGGAGACGAGGAACAGCGTCACGAGCCCGAGGGCCGAGCGCCGGACGATGAAGCCCGGGATCCCGTGCAGCAGCGGAAGGCGCCGCACCCGCCGACTCACCCCCGTGCTCACCGGACGAGGCTACGCCGCGGCCCGCGCGGCGTCCGGATGGGACGGGGAGACCGCGCGGCGCCCGCGCGGCCTCCCCGTCCGAGGGTCACGCGAACCAGATCGTCCGGTAGCCATTGCCGAAGCCGTTGAGCGGCAGCACGCCCTTGTCGCCGGCCTTCAGTCCCGCGAGCTTCGTGCTGTAGCCGTCGAGGAAGTCGCTGAAGCCCCAGATGACGTAGCCGCCGTTGTCGTACTCGAGCTGCTGCATCTCGTGCTCGATTGCGAACCGCTTCGTGCGGTCGACGGTCTGGAGCGCCTGCGTGTAGAGCGAGAGGAACTTCTTGTCGGCCCCGTCCGGCCAGTGGGTCTCGTTGTAGGGCGAGGTCGGCAGGCTGCCGGCCGCGACCTGGGAGAGGTAGTTCCGTGTGCCCCAGAAGTCGGTCGAGAACGGCCACTTCAGATACTGAGGGCCGTAGAACGTGCCGCCGTCGAGGATCTTGACGTTCACCTTGACGCCTGCTGCCGAGGCCTGCTGCGCGAACACCTGCGCCCCCTCGTTCATGCCGAGCGCCCCGTTGGTCGACTGCAGGTCGACCGTGAGCCCCGACTGCCCCGCCGCCGCGAGCAGCGACTTCGCCTTGTCGATGTCCTGCACGCGCTGCGGCAGCGCACGGTCGTACGCCTCGTCGAACGGCGCGTACACGTCGTTGCCGATGTGGCCGTGTCCGGCGAGCGCCTGTGTGACCATCTGCGGCCGGTCGGCGATCAGCCGCATCGCCTGCCTGACGCGGACGTCGTTGAAGGGAGCAACGTCGACGCGCATGCAGATCGGCGTCCACTGCGCGGTGGGCGACTCGAGCACCTTCGTGCCCGAGTGGGACGAGATCACGGTCACCTGGGCGGGCGGCACGCTCGCCGCGGCGTCGATCTGGCCGCCCAGCAGCGCGTTGACGCGCGCCGTGTCGTCCGGGAAGTCGATGATCGTGATCTGGTCGAAGTACGGCTGCCCGCTGCGCCAGTAGTTCGGGTTGCGGACGTGCACGCTCTGCTGGCCCGGCGTGAAGCTCTTGAGCGTGTACGGGCCGGTGCCGACGTTCGGGTTCGCCTTGCCGATCGCGTGCCGGCTGTAGCCGACCGGGACGATGCCGGCGACGTACTGGCCGAGCGCGTCGAGGATCGTGACGTCCTTCCGCTTGAGGAAGAGGCGGCACGTCAGCTTGTCGATCTTCTTGATGCGCTTCGGGTCGACGGACGAGAGCGCCGCCCCGCCGAAGAGCCCGAGCTTGGGGTCGACCATCCGCTGCAGGGAGTAGATGACGTCGTCGGCGCCGAGCGTCTTGCCGTTTTGGAACTCGATCCCCTGCCGGACGCGGATCGTCCAGATGTCGGGGCGTCCCGCCATCGGGCTGACCTCATCGGCGAGCCCGTCGAAGACGAGCTTGAAGTTCGAGTCGAAGGTGACGAGCGTCTCCCAGCCGGCGACGAGGCGCGCCTGGTCGGGCTGCGTGATGATGTCCTGCCCGTCGATGATGTCCTTCGCGGAGCCGCCGGAGACGCCGACGCGGAAGTTGCCGCCGCGCTTCGGAGCCGCCGCGCGCATCGCCGCCTCCGCAGCGCCGGCGAGCGTACCGCTCGACGCGATCAGGGCACCGCCGACCGCGGCGCGGCGAAGCAGCTGCTCGCGCGTCAGTTTGCGCTCCAGGGGGTCGCCGTGGTCGCTCATGCGTGTCGCCTCCTTGGGCATCGAGTAGCCACTTTCCGGACCGTCACAGCCGACCTGATCGGCGGAGTCAACCAACCTTTGCCCCCTCCGTCAAGGTCGTATTGTGCGAAGGCCGTGATCATGCTGCAATGAAGGCCGATGCTTTCCGCCCGCCCTCGACAATCTCGAATCGCTTCTCGTGGACTACTCTTGAGCCGATGAACAGCCGAAGCGCAGCCGGCACGAGCCTCCGCACGATCCAGGCGGTCGACCGCGCCGCCGCGCTGCTGAAGGCCGTCGCGGACAGTCGCGAGCCGCCCAACGTCGCCGAGCTCGCCGACGCCACAGGGCTCAACCGGAGCACCGCGTGGCGGCTGCTCGCGACGCTCGACCGTCACGGGCTCGTCGAACGCGACCCGCGGACGCAGCGCTACAGCGTCGGCTACGCGATCCTGCAGATAGCCGCCGCAGGTGACTACGACGCGCTCATCCGGCGCTCGCGGCCGGCGCTCGAACGGCTCGCGGTCGACACCGGCGAGACGGTCAACCTCGCGGTCGCGAAGCGCTTCAACCTCGTCTACGTCGACCAGGTCGAGGCGCCCGCGATCATGTCGCCGAACTGGCTCGGCCGCTCGGTGGCGCTCCACGCGACCTCGAGCGGCAAGGCGTTCCTCGCGTGGCTGCCCGAGGAGGAGCGCGAGGCGCTCACGCCCGCGCGGCTCAAGCGGTACACGGCGACCACGGTCACGACGCGCCGCGAGCTGGAGGAGGAGCTTGAGACGGTGCGCCGCGAGGGTTACAGCATCTGCGCGGGCGAGCTCGAAGAGACGCTCTACGGCGCCTCCGCTCCCGTCCTGAACGAACGGCAGCGGCCGGTCGCGATCGTCAGCGTCTGGGGCCCCGAGCACCGCGTCCCTCGCGAGCGGCTGCCCGAGATCGGCCGGGGCGCGGTTCGAGCCGCGAACGAGATCAAGGCCCTGCTCGGCTGAACCGCGGCCCGCTTCGCTCGAGGGGGTGCGGGACGTAGTCTCCGCGTGTGAGCGGCAGGCCCGACCGCGCGCAGGTTCGCCTGGCGGAGCTCGTCGCCGCGCTCTCGCTCGGCATCGACCTCGGCTTCGGGCAGCCGATGGAGCACGTCCTGCGCCAATGCCTGATCGCGCTGCGGCTCGCCGAGCGGCTCGACCTCGACGACCGAACGCGGTCGGCCGTCTACTACACGGCGCTGCTCGTCAACGTCGGCTGCCACACGGACGCACACGAGCAGGCGAAGTGGTTCGGCGACGACATCGTCCTGAAGTCCGGCAAGTACGAGCCCTCGGGCCTGCGCGCAGCGGCGGCGATGATCCGTCTGCTGGGCGGCGCGGGCAACCCGCCGCTGCATCGTTTCCGCGTGGGGCTCGAGTTCGCATTGTCCGGCCGGCACGAGGTGGACAGGATGATCGCGCAGCACGCCGGGCTCGCGCGGATGCTGGCCGAGCAGCTCGGGCTCCCCGACGACGTTCTCACCTCCCTCGGCGGAGCATACGAGCAGTGGGACGGACACGGCTGGCCCGGCCTGCTGAAGGGCGAGGAGGTCCCGGTGGCGGCACGGGTGGCGCAGCTGGCGGAGTACGCGGAGGTCGCTCATCGCGTCGGCGGAGTCGGCGCGGTGACCTCGCTCGCCCGGAAGCGCAGCGGCAGGCAGTTCGACCCCGCGCTCGCCGCACTGCTGTGCGCCGAGGCGGACGGCATTCTCGAGGGTCTCGACGCCGTCGGGACCTGGGAGGCGGTGATCGGAGCCGAGCCCGCGCTCGCCGTCACGCTCTCGAGCGAGCAGTTCGACGCCGCGCTCGAGGCGATCGCGACCTTCGTCGACCTGAAGTCGCCGTACACCCTCGGCCATTCGCGTGCCGTCGCCGACCTCGCCGCCGCGGCCGCCTCGCAGCTCGGACTGGCGGGCGCGGAGGTGGCAACGCTCCGGCGCGCCGGCCTCGCGCACGACTTCGGACGGCTCGGGGTGTCGAACGCGATCTGGGACAAGCGCGGGCCGCTGGGGACCGGCGAGTGGGAGCGCGTCCGCACGCATCCGTACCTGACCGAGCGCATGCTGCACGGATCGGCCGCGCTGGCGCCGCTCGGCGCGATCGCGGTCCAGCATTGCGAGCGGCTGGACGGCTCCGGCTACCCGCGCGGGCTCAGCGGCAACGCGATCTCCGTCCCGGCGCGCATCCTCGGCGCCGCCGACGCGTACCAGGCGATGCGCGAGCCGAGGCCCCACCGCCAGCAGCGCACCGCTGACGCCGCCGCCGAGCAGCTGCGCGCCGACGTCAAGGCCGGCCGCCTCGATGCGGACGCCTGCGCTGCCGTTCTCGGTGCCGCAGGCCATCGTGTCCCGCGGCGCCGGGAAGGCCCGGCGGGACTCACCCCACGCGAGGTCGAGGTGCTCAAGCTGCTCGCGCAGGGACTGTCGAACAAGGAGATCGGCGCGCGGCTCGTGATCTCGCCGAAGACCGCCGGCAACCACGTCGAGCACATCTACGCGAAGATCGACGCCTCGAGCCGGGCGACGGCGAGCCTCTTCGCGGTCCAGCACGGCCTGCTCCCGGAAGAGGAGTTCGAGGTGAGCACCGTCGCCTGAAGATGAGGCGAACGCCCCATGCGCCGGGGGGCCGTCCGCTCGTAGCCTCGATCCATGCACGCACGCTGCCATCGAGGAGGGCGACGATGAACGAGACAGCCCTTGCAGAGCTCGCGAAGCTCAAGCAGGGGGCCCGGGCGACATGGGCCGCCGGGGACTTCCCGGAGATCGCGAAGCGCCAGCTCTGGGAGGTCGGGCCGCGGATCGTCCGAGCCGTGGGCGTCGGTCCTGCTGAGGACGTCCTCGACGTCGCATGTGGGACCGGCAACGCGGCGATCCGGGCGGCGCAGGCCGGCGCGCGGGTGGTCGGCGTCGATCTGACGCCGGAGCTGTTCGACGCCGGCCGGCGGCTGGCCGACGAGGCGGAGGTCGTGATCGAATGGATCCAGGGCGACGCGGAGGAGCTCCCGTTCGAGGACGAGAGCTTCGACGTTGTTCTTTCGGTGTTCGGGTGCATGTTCGCGCCACGCCACAAGGTCACCGCTCGGGAGCTCGCGCGCGTCCTCCGTCCGGGCGGACGCCTGGGCATCACCGCCTGGACGCCCGAGGGAGCAATGGGCACGTTCGGAAGGACGGTCGCCCCGTACCTCCCGCCGCCGTCGCCACTCGCCGAGCCACCGGTGCTGTGGGGGTCGGAGGCGCACGTCGAAGGGCTGTTCGAGGGCACCGGGATCGAGCTCGAGTTCGAGCGCGACTCCGTGCTGCCGGTGCCGTTCGAGTCGAGCGACGCCGCGATCGAGTTCCTCGCGACCAAGTTCGGCCCCATGGTGATGGCGCGGCAGGTTGCCGAGGCCTCGGGCCGCTGGCGCGAGCTGCGCGCGGAGCTCGAGGCGCTCTACGAACGCGACGAGCCGCAGGAGTACCTCGTCACCGTCGGCCGAAAGGAGCAGCGATGAGTCTCCGGAACCGGTTCTTCGCCGCGACGTACGACTCGATGTGCAAAGGCACCGAGGCGGCGGGGCTGCAGGCCCACCGTGAGGTGCTCCTGTCCCGTGCCTCGGGACGGGTGGTCGAGATCGGCGCCGGAACGGGACGCAACCTCACGTTCTACGGTGACGGCGTCGAGGCCCTGACGGTCACGGAGCCCGACCCGCACATGGTGCGCAGGCTCGAGCGGCGAATCGAGGAGCACCCGCGTCCGGTGAAGCTCGTGCGGGCGCCGGCCGAGGAGCTGCCCTTCGCGGACGGGCAGTTCGACGTCGCCGTCTCGACGCTCGTCCTCTGCGGGGTCGAGGACGTGGCCCAGGCACTCGGCGAGCTGCGCCGGGTGCTGAAGCCCGGCGGGGAGCTGCTCTTCATCGAGCACGTGCGCTCCGACGAGCCGGGGCTCGCCCGCTGGCAGGACCGGCTCAACGGTCTGAACCGCGTCGTCGCCCACTGCGACTGCAACCGCTCGACGGTCGATGCGATCCGCGCCGCCGGCTTCAGGGTCACCGAGCTCGAGCGAAGCGAGCTTCAGAAGGTGCCGCCGTTCGTTCGGCCGCTCGCCGTCGGGACGGCCACCCCGAGCGCCGACGGCCGCGGCGCCCCGTGACCGACGGTCCGGCCGATCCGAGGGCGCTAGGAGACCCTGGCGATCACGAAGTGCCACTCGTTCGCGAGCGTGTATCCACTGGGCGTACGGAAGGGCAGGTCGGCGCACGCCGACCGAACCGTGTCACGGCTCCCGTCGCCGGGGTTCACCGTCAGGACGATGAAGATCGCGTCCCTCGTGGTCGGGTCCGTCACGGGCTGCGGCGACGGCGTCATCGACCGGGACGGTACTGGCTCGGTCCTCCGCTCACGCGCCGGTGCTCGGCGCCGCCTCCGGCCTGCCGGCCAGGAACGTGCCTTCCCAGGCCGGGCGCTTCGGGGCGGTGCCCTTGTCGAGCTCGGCGCGCCAGGCGGTGTCGTCGAGGCGCACGCCCGGTGGGCTCGTGAACTCGTAGTACGAGTACACGCCGCCGAGCGCCACCTCGAAGCCGCCCTTGCCGTCGGGCACGAGCACGTAGATGCGGTCGGTGCGGCCGGTGGCGACCTCGAGCACGCCCTTCGGGCTGCTGCCGAGGTCGGCGACGATCGCGTCCGTCTGGTCGGCAGTTGCGGGGCCTTGCACGGGCAGGTCGCTCGTGCGGAACCAGAGCGCCTCGAGCTCGCCGCCGAGGTACGTCAGGCGGTCGTTATCCGCCTTCGCGATCGGTTTCGCGGCGAGCTCCTCCTTGGCGATCCGCTCGAAGAAGGCGAACAGGTTGATCTCGTCGCGGATCAGGGCGCCCGCGCGCGGCGTGAGCAGCTTGCGCTCGGCGAGGCCGCTGCGAAGCAGCGATGCCGCGGCAGCGAGACGCCCGAACGCGACCGGATCGGGCTCGACCCAGTTCAGCCGGGCGGGAGGGGTCTCGCCGCCGCCCTCCGCGACGAACTGCTTCGCGAAGAGGACGGTGTCGTGTTTGAGCTGCGCATAGGAGCCGAGCCCGGTCTGCAGGTCCTTCGCTGTCCAGAGCGGCGTGCGCATGAAGTCGGGGAACTGCTTGCCATGCTGGACGAACAGCGGCTGGAGCGCGTAGAGCCAGGCGTCGTACACCGTCCCGCCCCAGTCGGCCGCCGGCCGCGCGGTAACCGCCTGCTTCAGCTTCGCGAGCTGGCTGTCGTAGTTCGCGTAGCCGGACGCACCCGCCTTCTTCTCGAGCTGGTACGCGAAGTCGGAGCCGAGCACGGCGGCGAGGTCGAGCGCCGACGGCAGCAGCCGCGGCTTCGAAGCGGTGCCGACGTTCGGGTAGACGAGCTGGTCGAGCACGTAGGAGTCGATCACGAAGCGGGTGCCGAGGTAGCGGACAGCCGCCTTGTCCGGGTTGATCTTCACCGGCCGCGAGGCGACGAGCGCTGCGACCACCTTCTGCGCGTCCTTCGCCAGGGGCGCCGGGTCCTTCAGCCAGGTCGGATCGACGGTCTTCGCAGCGGCGGCCAGCTCGAGCGGCGTGTAGTCGTCGGAGCGGCCGACAAGGAATGCCGTCGGCTCGTAGATCGCTTGCCAGAGCGAGACGAGCTCCGGATGCGCGACGAGCGTCCGCGCTGCGAGCATCCCGATCTGGACCGGCTCCGTGCCCGGACAGTCGACGGTGCCGGGAAGGCAGAAGGGAAGCTGTCCGAGTACGGACATGCCGAGGAAGAAGTGCGTCAGCGCCGGTGTGCGTGTGTAGTGGCCGCGCGGCGTGAAGAGCGAGTAGTCGACCTTCACGCCGAGGAGCGGCGACGCAACGTTTGCGGCGTGCGCGTCGATCAGCGCCTTCTCCTTCTGTGCGAGCGGACCGAGCTCGACGGGCTGCCGCAGCTCGGCGGCGGCGACATCGAAGAGCTGCTCGACGCGCGACGCCGCGCCGGCGAGCGGCGTGCCCGCGAGCTCGAGGCTCTGGGCGTGCGCAGCCTCGATCGAGCCCGAGACGAGCTTCTCGAGCTTCGGCAGCAGCACGTCCTGCTCGAGGTCGCGCAGCGTCTTGTCGTACAGCTGGTGCCACTCGTGGTACGCGACGTCGGTCGTCACGAACACGGGCCAGCCTGCGTAGATGTTTCCTTCGTACGCGTACTGGAACAGCCGGATGTCCGCAGGGACGACGACGAAGCCGTTCTTCGCGAGCGCCTCGGCGACGCCGGGGTTCTTCAGGAGCTTCTGCACCGCCGGCACGATCTTCACGCCGGTGAGCGAGTGCGGCGTCGCGGGCCCGGCGTAGGCGGGAGCGTTGCTCCCGATCAGCGGGACGACGTCGTACGTGCCGAAGGGCACCGTCGAGGTCGGCAGCGCTGCGGCCGCCTGTGTCGTGGAGGACGCCGTCGTCGCTGGGTTGTGCCTGCCCGAGCCGCAGCCGGCCGTGAGCAAGGTCAGCCCGGCCACGAGCGCGACCGACAACGAAGAGTGGGACCGGTGCCTCGTCATCGTGAGCTCCTTTCGAGCACGACCGGGTCGAGCCTGCCGTCGACGTCGGCGCACGCCGCGACGCCGCGACCCGGGAGCGGCGGCAGCGTGAGAAAGCCGAAGCCGCCCCAGCGCCAGGCGCCGGTCGCGACGATCGTCCGTCCGTCGAGCGTCGAGTAGCCGACGGCGATCGCGCCGTCGCACGCCGCGACGGCGGCGACGGGTCGGAGCAGCGTGCCCGCGACCCAGAGCGGCGCCAGCGTGCCGGGGCGGTAGAGGCCGACGTGGGCGGTGAGCCCGCGCCGGTCGACGAGCTCGCTCCGTGACACGAGCGGGCTGATGTTGGTCGGGCGGAAGGGACGGCGGAAGGCGACGACGAGCTGGCGGGAGCCGTTCCCCTCCGGGTCCCCGACCGCGGCGGCGACGACCGTTCCCGCGAAGCCGGTGAGCGAGGGCGGGCGCTGCGGCGCAGCAGGCGTGACGCGGCGGGCGAGCGACCACCAGTCGTCGCCGAGCGCGGCCGCGTCTCCCTGCGGCAGCTTCCAGCCGAGGAACTGCATCGGCGCCGTGGCGAGCACGGAGCCGATGCGGAACGCGCGGACACCGTCGGCGCCGGCGAGCACCTCGAGCAGCGCGCCCCGCTCCGTGCCGGGGATGTGCTGGTCGAACAGGAAGTTGCCGAGGCTCGTCGCGACGACCGTCGGGCGGCCGTCGCTGCGGACGTGGAGCACGCGAATCGGCTGGACGACGTGCGGCCCCTGCCCCCAGACGACGTCGGCGCCCCAGGCGGCCGCCTGCCGCGCGAGGTGCATGACGCGGGGGTCGGTCGCCGGCACGTACTCGGTGCCGCCCTGGATGCCGACCGTGACGACGTCGGCTTCGCGGCGCGCGCGCTGCACCGCTGCGCGCACGAGCCGCTCGTTCCATTCGGCGACGCCGGGCGTGGCCACACCTGCGCGAGGGCCCTGGCCGGTCGCATCGAACGCGAGCAGGGCGACGCGAAGGTGGTTCACCTCGACGATCCTCGGCGCGTACGCCGCCGCGGCCGACGAGCCCGCGCCGAGGACGGTGACGCCCGCCCTCGCGAGCGCCGCGATCGAGTCGGTGACGGTGTGCGGGCCGGCGTCGCCCGCGTGGTTGTTCGCGATCGCGATCGCGTCGAACCCCGCGCCGGCGAGCAGCGCCGCGGACGCCGGCCGCGCCTCGAGCGCATTCGGCCCGAAGGCGGGAAGGTGCCGGCGTAGGGTAAGCGGAGACTCGAGGTTCGCCACGGCGAGGTCGGCAGCCGTGATCTCGTCGCGCACGCCGGCGAAAAGGCCCCGCGGGTCGGCCGCCGCGACCGGCGCCACCCCACGTCCGAGCATGACGTCGCCGGCGAACAGCAGGCGCACGGTAGGGCCGTTCGATGCGCCCGCCCTGGGCGCCGCCAAGAGCAGAACCGCCGCGGTCGCGGCGAGAAGCAGCAACCGGCTCAACGCCTCGAACATACACCCGAGGTGTGACGCTTTCGCTACTGCGCGAGAATCTCCGCCCATGATCCTCGCGGTCGACCAGGGCACCAGCGGCACCACCTGCCTCGTCGTGGGCGACGGGCTCGAGGTGCTCGGCCGCGGCTATGCCCCGGTCGCCCTTGCGACTCCGCAGCCGGGCTGGGTCGAGCAGGATCCGATGGAGCTGTGGGCGAGCGTGGCGTACGCGGCGGCGGCCGCCCTCGCCGAGGCCGGACGGGAAGCGCGCGAGGTGGCTGCGATCGGCATCGCGAACCAGCGCGAGACGACGGTCGTCTGGGAGCAGCGCACCGGCGAGCCGGTGTACCCGGCGATCGTCTGGCAGGACCGGCGAACGGCAGAGCGCTGCCGGGAGCTGCCCGAGGACGAGATCCGTGCCCTGACCGGGCTGACGGCTGACCCGTATTTCTCTGCGACGAAGCTCGAGTGGATCCTGCGCGCGAGAGGCGGCGCGCGCGAGGGGCTTGCATTCGGGACGGTCGACACGTGGCTCGCGTCGCGACTGACGGGCGGCGCCGTCCACGTGACGGACGCGTCGAACGCCTCGCGGACGATGCTGCTCGAGCTCGCGACGCTCGAATGGAGCGACGAGCTGCTCCACCTCTTCGGCGTCGCCCGCTCCCTGCTCCCGGAGGTGCGGCGATCAGCCGAGGTGGTCGGGGAAGGCGAGCTGCTCGGAGCGAGGATCCCGGTCGCGGCGCTCGCCGGCGACCAGCAGGCGTCGCTGTACGGGCATGCATGCTTCGAGCCGGGCGAGGCGAAGGCGACGCTCGGCACCGGCGCCTTCGTGCTCGTGGCCACAGGCGGCGACAGCTCCGCGGCGCCGCACGGGCTCGTCCGGACGGCGGCTGCCTCCGCCGCGGGCGCGCCGGCCGCGTACGCGCTCGAAGGATCGGTGTTCGTCGCGGGCGCAGCGCTGCAGTGGCTGCGCGACGGGCTCGGCCTGCTCGTGGACGCCGCCGAGAGCGAGGTCCTCGCGCGCTCCGTGCCCTCGAGCGAGGGCGTCTACTTCGTGCCGGCGCTGACCGGCCTCGGATCGCCCCACTGGGCTTCGGACGCACGCGGTCTCGTCTGCGGGATCACGCGCGGCACACGGCGCGAGCATCTCGTGCGCGCCGCGCTCGAGTCGATCGCGTTCCAGCTGCTCGACGTGATCGACGCGATGCCGGAGCGCCCGGCATCGCTGCGCCTCGACGGCGGCGCCGCCGCAAATGCCTTCCTCGTCCAGCTCGTCGCGGACGTGCTCCAGCTCCCGGTCGAGGTCGCCGCCGAGCGCGAGACGACCGCGCTGGGCGCGGCCGCCCTGGCCGGCGTCGCCGTCGGCCGCTGGAGCGAGTCGGACCTCGTCGCCATGCGGCGGACGCCGGTACGCTACGAGCCGCAGCGTCCGGCCGCCGAGCTGGAGCCCCTCGTCGCCGGCTGGCGCAGCGCGGTGCGGCGCGCGTTGCAGGAGCCGTGACGGTTGCGTGACGGTGCCTGGCACCGTGCCTGGCACCTGGGGTCAGAGCAGGGCGAGCGCGCGCGCCTTCGCGACGGCTTCGAGCTGCGAGTGGGCTCCGAGCTCGAGCAGGAGCGCGCGCACATGGTTCCGGACGGTCGCTTCGGCCAGGCCCAGCCGCCGCGCGACCTCCTTCACGCGCACGCCGTCCGCGAGCAGGAGCAGCACCTCGTGCTGACGCCGTGTCAGCCTCGGCGGCGAGAGATCTGCGGTTGCGGTGCCGTTCTGCGGAGCCATCGGATGCAGCACCACCGGCCCAGAGCCGTTGCCGACGAGAATCGTCGAAACCGCGACGTGTGCGCCGCTGACCGACAGCACGCCGCAGTCCAGCGCCCGGCCGGCACGCGCCAGTCGCGAGGGCGTGCATCCTGGCCGGCAGATCTGCCGCCCGCTCCCGTCGACGCCTCGCAGCACGGCCCAGCAGGGCCGGCCGCGCGCCGCCGCACGTGGGATCCCGGTGAGGCGCTCCGCTGCCGCGTTCCAGTCCTCGACCCGGCCGTCGACGTCGACGCGAAAGAGCGCGGAGTCCGAGACGGCCTCGAGCATGCACCGAGCCTCGCCCGCGAGGCGGCGCGCGCCATCCGCACCGCGCCGCACGAGGCCCGCGGGAAACCCGAGGAAACTCCCCTACGCCTCCGCGTCGCGCAGCCGGGCGGGCTCACCCGAATCGTCGCGCGAGCGCAGCAGCAGTCCGCCCACGACAAGGAGGAGCACCTCGACGAGGGTGATCGCCACCCGGTTGAGCACGGTCGCGCCGAGCGCCGCTCCCTGCGACGCGATCGCGAGCATCAGCCCGTACATCGTCGCCTCCCGCGGCCCCAGCCCGGAGGGGGCGAACACCGACAGCACCGCGACGATCGCGCCCACTGCGGCGACGCCGCCCAGGAAGACGACCGACTCGATGTCCGGGTGCGAGCCGACCGAGCGAAGGAGCAACCACAGGGCGGTGCCGCCGATCACCCACGTGCCCGAGTAGAAGACGAGCAGGACGAACATCGTCGTCCGGCGCAGGGGCGGCAGCGCCGCATAGCCGAGGCGGCGCAGGATGTGCGACACGAGCGGCCGGAACACGGGCGGCTGCAGGAGCACCGCGACGACGACCGCGAACACGACGAGCGGCGCGATCGGCGCCTCGACGCCGTCCACCCACGCGAGCGAGACGACGAACACGATCACGCCCGCCACCGCGGAGATGCCGGCCTCGAGCAGCATCGACGCCGTCACGAGCGCGGCGTCGGTGACGCCTGCACGCCTCGCCGCCACGACCCGCGCAGCCGGCGTCCACACGCCGCCGGGCACGTACTTCGCGAGCATCGAGACCATCTCCGCACGCAGCGCCGCCGGATAGGAGAGGTGGATGTCCCAGTCGGCGAGGATCCGGATCCAGCCGAGCACGAACACGAGGTAGTACGCCGCGAGCGCGACGCACGCGAGGGTGAACAGCACCGGATTCGCGTCCCGCAGGTCGTGGCCGGCAGCGCGGAACGATCCGCGCAGCGCCCAGCCGACAGAGCCGGCAAAAACGGCGAAGACGACGAGCTGGAGCACGACGATCAGGCGCTTGTGCGCGGCGGCGAAGCGACGGAGCGAGCTGAGACGGCCGGCCACAGGTAGATCCTAGGGCTGCAGTACCGCCGAGCCGCGAATCTCGCCGCGGCGGAGCCGGCCGAGGGCCTCGTTCGCCTGCTCGAGCGGGTGGACCTCGACCTCCGTGTGAACGGGCACCCGGGGCGCGAGGGCGAGGAACTCGTCGCCGTCGCGCCGCGTGAGGTTCGCGACCGAGCAAACGCTGCGCTCCTCCCAGAGGAGCTCGTACGGGAAGCTCGGGACGTCGCTCATGTGGATCCCGGCACAGACGACCGTGCCGCCCTTCGCGAGCGCGCGCAGAGCGGCCGGCACGAGGGCGCCGACCGGCGCGAAGAGAATCGCGCCGTCGAGCTGCTCGGGCGGCGCCTCGTCCGACCAGCCGGCCCACTCGCAGCCGAGCTCCAGCGCGAACGCGCGCGCAGCATCGTCGCCCGGGCGCACGAAGCCGAAGAGCCGCCGCCCCTGGTGGCGCGCCACCTGCGCGACGATGTGGGCCGACGAGCCGAAGCCGTACAAGCCGAGCCGCTCCGCGTCGCCTGCGAGCCGCAGCGACCGGTAGCCGATCAGCCCGGCGCAGAGCAGCGGCGCCGCGTGGACGTCGTCGTAGCCTTCCGGGATCGGCAGGCAGAAGCGCTCGTCGGCCACGGCGTACTCCGCGTAGCCGCCGTCCAGGTCGTAGCCGGTGAAGCGGGCATGGTCGCAGAGGTTCTCGCGGCCCGACGTGCAGTAGCGACAGGTTCCGTCCGTCCAGCCGAGCCACGGCACGCCGAGCCGCCGGCCGTCCGCGGTCTCCCCCACGATCTGGTGGCCGGGGACGAGCGGCAGCTTCGGGTGCGGCAGCTCGCCGTCGACGACGTGGAGGTCGGTGCGACAGACCCCGCACGCGAGGACCCGCAGCAGCACCTGCCCCGGGCCGGGCTCGGGCACGGGGACGTCCTTCGTTTCGAGCGCCTCCCGCTGCCCGCCGAGCACCATCGCACGCACCCCGCAATCGTCGCACGGGTAGATTCGCGGCGTGGAGCACACGCTGCCCTACAGCTGGTACTCGAACCCGGAGATCCTGCGCCGCGAGCAGCGGCGGATCTTCCGCTCCGCGTGGCAGTACGCCGGCCACCTCGGGCAGCTACCGGAGAAGGGGACGTTCTTCACCGGGCGGGCCGGGCGGATCCCCGTCGTCGTCACGCGCGCCCGGGACGGAGAGCTGCGCGCCTTCCTCAACGTCTGCCGCCACCGCGGCTTCCCCGTCGCCGCCGGCGAGGGGAAGCGCGAGACGCTCCAGTGCCCGTACCACGCCTGGACGTACGGTCTCGACGGCTCGCTCCGGGCGGCGCCGCGCTCGGAGGAGGACCCGGCCTTCTGCAAGGACGAGCTCGCGCTCGTTCCGGCGGCGGTCGACACCTGGGGGCCGTTCATCTTCGTGAACGCCGGCCCCGACCCGGAGCCGCTCGCCGCCGCGCTCGGCTCCATGCCGGCGCAGGTCGCCGAGCTCGGCCTCGACGTCGGCGAGCTCCGCTTCACGAGCCGCTGGGAGGCCGAGGTCGACGCGAACTGGAAGATCGTCTGCGAGAACTTCCTCGAGTGCTACCACTGCCAGACTGCGCACCCGGCCCTCGCCGAGGTGCTCGACGTCTCGGCGGAGGCGTACGCGCTCGCCGTCGAGGGCCGGCTCTCGAGCCAGCGCGGCCCGATCCGGGACAGCGGCCGCGACAGGATGCGCCTCGACGGCGAGCTGCCGCGCAGCCAGTTCCACTTCCTCTGGCCGAACCTGACCGTGAACATCTTCCCCGGCCGCCCGAACATCTCGATCGGGCCGGTGGTGCCGCTGACGCCGGAGCGGAGCTACCGCTTCCTCGACTACTTCTTCGGCCCCGACGTAGACCAGGCGTGGATCGACGACCTGATGGCCTTCGACGACCAGGTCGGAAGCGAGGACCGCGTCCTCGTCGAGGGCGTCCAGCGCGGCGTCGCCTCCGGCGCCCTCGAGCACGGCCATCTCCTGAGCCGCAGCGAGCAGCTGATCGGCCACTTCCAGCAGCTCACCTCAACGGCGCTCGGCGGACTGGAGAGATCGCCGGAACCGCTGTAGATTCGCCTCTTCTCCCGCGTTCGAATCAGAGGAGGATCTCTCGTGAAGCGTCTTCTCCCGCTCGTCGCCGCCGCGGCGCTGCTCGCCGTCCCGGCGGCGTCGGCCCGGCCGGCCGCGCCGCCCACGCTCAAGCCCGGCGCGCTGACGGTCGCGCTCAACCCGCCCGCGGTCGGCTTCCAGGTCGGCACGCTGCGCGGCAACACCGTGGTCAACCCGACGGGGTTCGAGATCGACCTCGCCAGGGACATCGCGGCGAAGCTCGGCATCCCCGCGGCGAAGATCAGCTGGATCAACGTCCCCTTCGACACGCTCTTCCGCCCCGGGGCGAAGCCGTTCGACTTCGCCTTCGAGGAGGCGACGATCACGGCCGCCCGGTCGCGGGTGGTCGACTTCTCGGCGCCCTACTTCAACGCGAACCAGGGCGTGCTCCTGTCGAAGACCGCGACGGCTCCGAAGAGCCTCGCCGACCTGAAGAAGATGTCCATCTGCGCGCAGTCGGCGACGACGGGGCTCGACTACGTCCAGCACAAGCTGCAGGCGCCGAGCTCGAGCGTGCACATCTACACATCGACCTCCGCCGCCTTCACGGCCCTCCAGGTCGGCCGTTGCGACGTCTTCGTGATGGACGTGCCGATCGTCGCCTCGCAGAAGAAGACGAAGCCGTCCGCGTACGGCGCGGTCGCGGGGCAGATTGTGACGAACGAGCAGTACGGCGCGGTGCTCGCGAAGGGGTCAAAGCTGACGCCGGACGTGTCGGCGGCGATCAAGGCGCTCACCACGGACGGGACGATTGCGAAGCTCCAGAAGAAGTGGTTCAACATCGACGTCTCGAAGATCCCCGTCCTGAAGTAGCCGGGCGGGGCGCGTGCACCGGTTCCTCCACGCGTTCGTCGACCCGTTCGCGTTCCGCCAGGCGCTGCCGGACGTCTGGTCCGGCTTCCTGATCAACGTCCACATGATGTTGATCGCGGAGGCGCTGGTGCTCGTGCTCGCGCTGCTCATCGCGATCGTCAGAGGCCTGCCGGGCCGCGGGGCGAAGCCGCTCCGCGGCCTGGCGATCGCCTACACGGACTTCTTCCGCGGCACGCCGCTGACGATCGTCGCGTACGTCTGCATCCTCGGCCTCCCGGGCCTCGGCTATCCGTTCCTCAAGAACGCGTCGAGCGAGGCGCTCGGCGTCGTCGCTCTCACGATCGTCTACACGGCCTACGTCACCGAGGTGTACCGCGCCGGCATCGAGTCGGTGCACGGCAGCCAGCGGATGGCGGCCCGCTCGCTCGGCCTGACCTACATGCAGGCGCTGCGCTACGTCGTCCTGCCGCAGGCGATCCGCCGCGTCGTCCCGCCCCTCCTCAACGACTTCATCGGCCTGCAGAAGGACACGGCGATCATCGGCGCGATCGGCGTGACCGAGGCCGCTGCGCAGGCGACCAACTATGCGAACAGCTACTTCAACTACACCGGCTACTTCGTCGCCGCCGTGTTCTTCGTCTACCTGACCATCCCGCTCGCCCGCTTCACGGACAACCTCATCCGCCAGCGCGAGCTGCGCGAGCGCGCCGCCGGCATATGAGCGAGAACGGCGCGCAGTTCGTCTCCGTCCGCGGAGTGACGAAGCGCTTCGGAGATCTCGAGGTGCTGAAGCACGTCGACCTCGAGGTGGCAAAGCACGGCGTCGTCTCGCTCATCGGCGCATCCGGCTCGGGCAAGTCGACGCTGCTCCGCTGCATCAACCTGCTCGAGCGTGTCGACGAGGGCGAGATCGTCGTCGACGGGCAGAGGCTCACCGGCGAGAAGGTCGACGTGAACGCCGTCCGCCGCAAGATCGGCATCGTCTTCCAGGCGTACAACCTCTTCCCCCACATGACGGTCGTGCAGAACGTCATGCTCGGTCCCCGGAAGGTGCGCGGTCTGCCGCGCGACCGCTGCGAGTCGATCGCACGCGAGCTCCTCCAGCGGATCGGGCTCGAGGCGAAGGCGCGCGAGTACCCCGACCGCCTCTCCGGCGGCCAGCAGCAGCGCGTCGCGATCGCGCGTGCGCTCGCGATGGAGCCCGACCTGATGCTGCTCGACGAGATCACGAGCGCGCTCGACCCGCAGCTCGTCGCCGAGGTCCTGCAGCTCGTCCGCGAGCTGACCGAGGTCGGCATGACGATGATCCTCGCGACGCACGAGATGAGCTTCGCCCGCGAGGTGTCCGACGTGATCTGCTTCCTCGACGGCGGCGTCATCTGCGAGCAGGGCCCTCCGGAGCAGATCTTCAGCGACCCCCGCGAGCCGCGGACGCGCGAGTTCCTCGCCCGCGTGATCGAAGCGGGGCGCATGTGAGGCGCCGGCTGCGCATCGAGACGAAGTCGTCGCTCGCGCTCGCCGCCCTCCTCGCCGTGCCGCTCTACTTTGCCGCGCTGCTCGCCTCGTCGCTCGCGCTCGACAAACCCCGCCTCGTCGGGACGCACGAGCAGGCCGCGTCGGGCGGTGCGGAGGCGAAGATCTGGCTCGCCGCGCTGATCGTGCCGGCGATCGTGCTCGCGGTCGGTGTCGCCGCCCTGCCGCTGCGCCGCTTCGGCGTCTATGCGTCAGCGGCCGCCGGCATCGTCGTCTGCCTCGTCCTGCCGTCGGTCTCGCACGGCTGGATCGGGCGGCACACGCGGCGCTTCCCGCTCGGGGTCGACTTCATCAAGGACTCCGACCCGTCCAACCTCAGCAGCCGCGGCGAGTGGGAGCACGCCGCCCAGGACACGATCACGAGCATCTGCCACTGGACGCTCGTGATCGCCGTCGGCGCGGTCGTCGTCGCGGTGCTGCTCGAGATCCGACGGCGCACCGGCCGGGAGAACATCCTCACCGAGCCTGCTCCGGCGGCGATCACCGGAGAGGGCGAGGTGTCCCCGGTGGTCGGGACCGTGACCGGCGGGTCGCGGCTCCTGCCGCTGGCCTTCTGGCGGAGGCGCTGACACCCCGGCCTCGGAGAGGTCTACGATTGCCCGCAAAACTCGGGAAAGGACGCAGATGGGCTCGAACCGCACCATCGCCGCAATCCTGGTCGCCCTCGCCGCCGCATCGTGGCTCGGCGTTGCGACCGCCGCCGCGGCACCCGCGGCGAAGACGATCGTCTTCTGCAGCGACACGACGTACCCGCCGATGGAATCGCTGCAGGGCGGCAAGGCGGTCGGCGCCGACGTCGACATCGCCGGCGCCGTCGCGAAGGTGCTCGGCGCACAGGCGCAGATCAAGAGCACCGGCTTCGACGTGATCATCCCGGCCCTGCTCGACAAGAAGTGCGACGCGATCATCAGCGCGATGACCGACACGCCTGCACGGGCGAAGCAGGTCGACTTCACGGACTACGTCACCGTCGGCGCGTTCCTCATGGTGAAGAAGGGCAACCCGTCCCACGTCTCGACGCTCGCGTCGCTGAGCGGCAAGAGCGTCGCGGTCGAGGCCGCGACGACGGAGAAGGCAGGGCTCGACGCCGAGAACAAGGTCCTCTCGAAGTCCGGCAAGTCGCAGATCACGATCAAGATCTACCCGGCGGACACGAGCGCGGCGGCGGCGCTCCTCGCGGGCAAGGTCGACGCGTACTTCGCCGACGCCACGCCCGTGCTCTTCTACATCAAGAAGACAGGCGGGAAGTTCGAGGTCGCCGGAAACCAGGTCGAGGCAGCGCCCGAGGGCATCGCCACGCGCAAGGGCGATCCGCTCGGTGCGCAGATCAAGACGGCGATCGCGAAGCTCTACGCGAACGGGACGATGAAGACCATCCTCGCCAAGTGGGGCATCAGCGCGTTCGCGCTGAAGAAGTAGGGCAGCGTGCTCGCCGCGATCGACTGGCACGTCATCTGGTCGCGGATCTTCCATCCGAACGGCACGTTCACCCATGCACTCTGGGCGACGGTCTACATCTCGATCGTCGCCCAGGTCCTGGGCATCGTGCTCGGCCTCGTCGCAGCATTGGCGCGGATGTCCCGGTTCCTGCCCTTCCGGCTCGTCTCCGGGACGTACGTGCTCATCTTCCGCGGCACGCCCGTCCTCGTGCAGATCTTCTTCGTCTACTTCGCGCTCGGGCTGCCCAACGTCGTCCATCTCGGCGTCTTCAACCTGACCGCCGAGGTCAGTGCCGGCATCCTCGCGCTCAGCATCAACGAAGGCGCGTACATGCGAGAGATCATCCGAGCGGGCATCGACTCCATCGACAAGGGACAGATGGAGGCGGCGAAGTCGCTCGGCATGCGCTCCGGCCTGGCGATGCGGCGGATCATCCTGCCGCAGGCGGCACGGGTGATCATCCCGCCTCTCGGAAACGAGTTCAACAACATGATGAAGACGACGTCCCTCGTCTACACGATCGGGGTCTACGAGCTGTTCGCGGACGCCGAGCAGGGGTACTCGAACACGTTCCACCCGGAGTACTTCGTCGCGGTCGCCTTCTGGTACCTCGTGCTGACGACGATCTGGAGCCTCATCCAGGCCTCGATCGAGCGCCGCCTGGCGGTCAGCGAGCGCGGTGAGGAGCTGAGCTTCCGCGAGCGGCTGTTCGCGGCCTGGTCACCGGTGACGGCGTGGGGGAGACGATGACCTCGACCGGTCTCGTCCTCGGCGACGTGGTCATGCGCGCCACCGACGTCAACAAGAGCTTCGGCAGGCTGCACGTGCTCAAGGACGTGTCGCTCGAGGTGCGGCAGCGCGAGACCGTCTGCATCATCGGGCCGTCCGGCTCCGGCAAGACGACCTTCATCCGCTGCATCAACCACCTCGAGAAGGTCGATTCCGGCCGGATCGAGGTGAACGGCCACCTCATCGGCTACCGGGAGAAGGAGGACGGAAAGCTCGTCGAGGACTCGGAGCGCAACATCGCGAAGCAGCGCACGCAGGTGTGCATGGTCTTCCAGCGCTTCAACCTGTTCCCGCACAAGACGGCGCTCGAGAACGTCACCGAGGCGCCGATCCACGTCCTCGGCGTGCCGAAGGAGAAGGCGGCCGAAGAGGCCGAGGCGCTGCTCACGCGCGTCGGCCTCGGCGACAAGTGCGGCACGTACCCGGGGAAGCTCTCCGGCGGCCAGCAGCAGCGCGTCGCGATCGCCCGGGCGCTCGCGATGAAGCCGGCGCTGATGCTGTTCGACGAGCCGACGAGCGCGCTCGACCCCGAGGTGATCGGCGAGGTGCTCGCGGTGATGGAGGAGCTCGCCCACGAGGGAATGACGATGATCGTCGTCACCCACGAGATGGGCTTCGCGCGCGAGGCCGCCGACCGTGTCGTGATGATGGACGACGGCGGCATCATCGAGGTGGGCCCGCCCGAGCACTTCTTCGAGGCGCCCGAGCACGAGCGCACGAAGCAGTTCCTGTCGAAGATCTTGTAGCGGAGCCGGCGCTCAGGCCTTGACGGAGCGGTCGAGCAACGCCTGCGCCGTCTCGTGCGCCGTCTCGTCGTGGTCGTTCCAGAGGCGCTCTGCCAGGTAGGCGAGGACGTCTCGGATCGAGACCATCCCGACGAGATTGCCGCCTTCGACCACGGGCAGGTGGCGTAGCCGGCGCGAGCCCATCAGCTGCGCCGCCTCGACGATCCTGTCCTCGGCGGAGATCGTGAGCGGGTTCGGCGTCATGCTGTCGCGCAGCGCGGTCGCCTCGAGGTCCGCGCCGGCGCCGGCGAGACGGAGGACGTCGCGCTCGGTGAAGATGCCGACCGGCACGGTCCCCTCGCAGACGACGACCGACCCGACGTTCTTCTCGAGCATGCGCCGGATCGCGTCCGCCGCCGTCTCGTCCGGCTCCGCCGTGACGAGCCGCACCCGCATCACGCCGCCGATGTGCATGGCCGCCTCCCTGCTCCGTCGTCGCTGGTGACAATCCGCACGATACCGGGCCGCGGTCGCCGAGTCGAGGGGGCCCGCACCGCGCGTTCGCACAGCTGGGACAAAGTCTGATTAGATCCCGCCGGGGGATGCGACGGAGGGAGGCCGCCGGTGGCTGGAGTCACCTTCGAAGGTGTCACGAAGACCTATCCCGACGGGACGACCGCGGTCAACAGCCTGGACCTCGACATCCGGGACGGGGAGTTCATGGTGCTCGTGGGCCCCTCGGGCTGCGGCAAGACGACGGCTCTGCGCATGGTCGCGGGGCTCGAGGACATCTCCCGCGGCGTCCTCAAGATCGGCGACCGGACGGTGAACCACGTCCCGTCGCGTGACCGCGACATCGCCATGGTCTTCCAGAGCTACGCGCTCTACCCCCACCTCTCGGTCTACGACAACATCGCCTTCGGCCTCAAGATCAAGAAGCTGCCGAAGGAGGAGATCGAGCGGCGCGTGAGCGACGCCGCACGCATCCTCGGCCTCGAGGCCTTCCTGAAGCGGAAGCCGCGGGCGCTCTCCGGCGGCCAGCGCCAGCGCGTCGCGATGGGACGCGCGATCGTGCGGGAGCCGTCGGCATTTCTCATGGACGAGCCGCTCTCGAACCTCGACGCGAAGCTGCGCGTGCAGATGCGGGCGGAGATCGCCGGCCTGCAGCACAGCCTCGGGGTGACGACCCTCTATGTCACGCACGACCAGGTCGAGGCGATGACGATGGGCGACCGGGTGGCCGTGATGCGCAAGGGCGAGCTCCAGCAGGTCGCCGATCCCCAGACGCTCTACGACCGTCCCGTCAACCTCTTCGTCGGCGGCTTCATCGGCAGCCCGGCGATGAACATCGTCGAGGCGACGCTCGAGCAGCGGAACGGCGGCTTCGCCGCGAAGGTCGGCGACCAGTCGATTGCCATCGAGGCCGACGAGGTGAAGGCGCGCCCCGGTCTCGCCGCGTACGTGGGCCGAGAGATCGTTCTCGGCATCCGCCCCGAGGATCTCGAGGACGCAGCGCTCGCGACGTCCACGCCCAACGAGCAACGGCTCCGCGGCTCGACCAGCCTCACCGAGGCGCTCGGCTCCGAGATCATGGTGCACTTCTCGATCAAGGGCAGGCACGCGATGACAGAGGACGTCCGCGAGCTCGCACAAGACGTCGGCGACGAGCGTGCGGTCGAGCAGGCCGCCGACAGCGACACCGCGATGCTCGTCGGGCGATTCGGCGCCCGCTCGCGCGTGCGGCCGGGCGAGGACGTCGAGGTCGCCGTCGACACTCGCTCGCTGCACTTCTTCGACCCGGAGACGGGTCTCGGAATCTACGACGGAACTTCCACGAAAGGAGCCGCATGACCCGCACACGCATCGCGACGGTCCTCGCCGCCGCAGTTGCGACTGCGCTGCTCGTGGCCGGGCTCGCAGGCGCCCGCACGGGCGCCCCGGCCAAGGCGCAGCAGAACACCGCGGTCAAGGGGACGATCACCTTCGACGGGATCTGGACCTCGTCTTCGGGCCAGCCGCAGTTCCAGAGCGTGATCAAGGCCTTCAACAAGCTCTATCCGAACGTGCACGTCAACTACAAGCCGGTCGGCAACAACCTGCCGACGGTACTGGCGACCGCGGTCGCCGGCGGGCACCCACCGGACATGGCTGACATCGCGCAGCCGGGAACGGTCGCGCAGTTCGCCGCGCAGGGCAAGCTGAAGCCGATCACCTATGCGAAGTCGGTGATCGCCGCCAACTTCGCCCCGGCGTGGCAGCAGCTCGGGACGTACAGCGGCAAGCTGTACGCGCTCGTCTTCAAGGCTGCCAACAAGTCGGTGGTCTGGTACAACGTCCCGGCCTTCAAGGCTGCGGGTGTCACGCCTCCGAAGACGTTCGCGCAGCTTCTGGCCGATGCGCAGACGATCAAGGCGAGCGGCGTGCCGGCGTACTCGATCGGGGGCGCCGACGGCTGGACGCTCACCGACATGTTCGAGAACATCTACCTCCGCACGTTCGGCGCGGCGAAGTACGACTTGCTGAGCCAGCACAAGATCCCGTGGACCGACCCGTCGGTCAAGACCGCGCTCGAGACGATGGCGAAGATCGTCGGCGACACGAGCAACATGGACGGCGGGACGAGCGGAGCGCTGCAGAACGGGTTCAACACCTCGGTGACGGACGCTTTCAGCACACCGCCGAAGGCGGCGATGGTGTTCGAGGCCGACTTCGTCGGTGGGGTCATCACCTCCTCGACGAGCGCGAAGCCGGGAACGGGCTTCAACACGTTCACGTGGCCGTCCATCACCCCGGGGCCCGACGCGGGCGCGGTGGAGATCGGCGGCGACCTGTTCGTCACCTTCCGAGACAACCCGGCCATCGAGGCGTTCGTGAAGTTCCTCGCGACCGCGCCGGCCGCTGAGGCGTGGGCGAAGCAGGGTGGCTTCGGGACGGGCAACAAGAACGTCCCGGCGAGCATCTACCCGGATGCGATCACGCGGGCGACGGAGGCTCCGATCGGGACGGCGAAGTCGGTCGTGTTCGACATGTCGGACGAGCAGCCGCCGGCGTTCGGCGCCACCACGGGCCAGGGAGAGTGGGGAATCTTCCAGACCTTCCTCAAGAACCCCAGCGACGTGGCCGGCATCCAGAGCCAGCTCGAGACCGCCGCGGCGGCGGCGTACAAGAAGTAGAGACGTGAGCGCCGGGGGGATCACTGCGGAGCCGCCGGTCGCGGCGGCTCCGCCCCCCTCCGCCGAGCCGGGACGGCTCGGCCAGTATCTGACGGGCGCGGTCTTCCTCGCGCCCGCGCTCTTCATGCTCGGCGTGTGGATGGTCTACCCCGCCGTCTACACGATCATCCGCAGCTTCTTCGGCGAGACGGGCTTCCTCGGCCACTGGGTCGGGATCGCCAACTACAAGACGCTCTTCACGACGTCGACGCTGACGACGGCGATCAAGAACAACGCGATCTGGGTCGCGGTCGTGCCGGCGCTCGTGACCGCGATCGGCCTCGTCTTCGCAGTGCTCACGGAGCGCGTGCGGTGGGCGGTCGCCTTCAAGACGGTCGTCTTCCTGCCGATGGCGATCTCGGCGTTCGCCACCGGCGTGACGTGGCGGATCATGTACCAGCAGGATCCGAGCCTCGGTGCCATCAACGCGCTCGGGAAGACGGTCTCCGGCATCTTCAGCCCGGCGGGCGTGCTCTCGACCGCGTCCCCGTCGACTCCCGCGTTGCAGTCCTCGGGCGGCGCGCTCGTGCTCAAGACGCCGACGCATCCCGGTGGCGTGGCTCTGCTGGGATTGACCGGCATCGCTCCGGACCAGGTGCCGAAGAGCAGCGTGCAGGCGGTGACTCCGGCTCCCAAGCCCGGCGACGTCGTCGGCACCGTGTGGCGCGACTTCAAGCCTGGCGGCGGCAAGCCCGGCGTCGTCGAGAAGGGGGAGCTCGGGCTCCCGGGCGTCACCGTCCAGCTGCGCGATGCGGCGGGGAAGACGGTGCAATCGACGAAGTCGAAGCCCGACGGCTCGTTCGACTTCTCGAAGGTCCCGTCCGGGTCGTATCACGCCGCGATCGGGGCGCGGACGTTTGCGAAGCCGTTCGGCGGCTTCGGGTGGCTCGGCCCGAGCCTGATCGTCCCCTCCCTTCTGATCGCGTACATCTGGATCTGGGCCGGCTTCGCGATGGTGGTGATCGGCGCCGGCCTCGCCTCGATGCCGCGCGACGTGCTCGAAGCCGCCCGCACCGACGGCGCGACCGAATGGCAGACCTTCCGGCGCGTCACCGTGCCGTTGCTCGCGCCGGTGCTGAGCGTCGTCTTCGTCACGATGATCATCAACGTCCTCAAGGTGTTCGACATCGTCTACGCGCTTGCGCCCGAGTCGGAATACGCCAAGGCGAACGTCATCGCCCTCGCGATGTACTTCGCGGCGTTCCAGGGAGGCGGGAACTTCGGCGTCGGCTCCGCAATCGCCGTCTTCCTGTTCCTGCTCGTCATCCCCGTCCTGGCGCTCAACATCCGGCGCTTCCGGAGAGAGGGCTGATGGCCGCCGCGGCGCCCGCCGTCGAGCTGCCCGCGCCGCACGACACGGTTGCGGCGAAGATCGTCCGTGCGGTCGCGCGGGGCCCGCTCCATCTCGTGCTCATCGCGATCGGAGGCCTGTGGCTCGTCCCGACGATCGGGCTCTTCATCACCTCGATCCTTCCCGCGTCCGCGCTCGCCTCCAAGGGCTGGTGGCAGGTCTTCTCCCACCCGAGCGTCGCCACCTGGTCGAACTACAACGCGCTCTTCCACAACGCGGGCCTGATCCAGGCGCTGAAGACGACCGCGTACATCGCGGTCGGTAACACCGTCGTCGTCGTCATCTTCGGCGCGATGGCCGGCTACGCGTTCGCGTGGCTCGACTTCCCGGGCCGTGACTGGGTCTTCATCGGCGTGATCGGGCTGCTCGTCGTGCCGCTGCAGATGGCGCTCATCCCGATGTTCAAGCTCTACGACGCGACGCATCTGTTCGACACCTGGGAGGGCATCGCGCTCTTCCACGTCGCCTTCGGCCTGCCGTTCGCGATCTTCCTGCTCCGGAACTTCTTCGTCGGCCTGCCGAAGGACATCCTCGAGTCGGCGCGCATCGACGGCGCCAACGAGATCGTCATCTTCGTGCGCCTCATCCTGCCGCTCGGACTTCCGGCGATCGCGTCACTTGCGATCTTCCAGTTCCTCTGGACGTGGAACGACCTTCTCGTCGCGCTGACCTTCGGACAGAACACGACGCCGATCACCGTGTGGATCGCGGGTCAGCTGCGCGAGTTCGGGACGAGCATCGACATCATCGCCCCGGCGTCGTTCATCTCGCTCGTCGTGCCGCTCTGCGTCTTCTTCGCATTCCAGCGCTACTTCGTCCAGGGACTGCTGGCCGGCTCGGTGAAGTAGTGCAGGTGGCCGTGGTCGGATCCGGCCTGGCCGGGTTCACGGCGTACCAGACGCTGCGCCGCAAGCTCGAGCCGGAGCAGATCGCGGTCTACGGGACCGACGACGACCCGGCCGCGATGTTCCGCCGCCGCGCGGCCGCGATCCGGCAGCGGGAGATGCGGTCGGAGAGCGACGGGCACTGCCGGCCGACCTCGTTCCCCGGCCTCGCGTTCCGCTCCGCCGTGGCGCGCCGGTCGCCGGCGCCCCTGCTCGGCTCGTTCTGCGACCGGTATCACCCGACGGTCGGCGAGTTCCTCGCGCATGTCGAGCGCCTGCGCGCCCACAGCGGCTGGGACCGCAGCGTGCGCCGCCGGCGGATCGAGCGCATCCGGGCGGTCGAAGGCGGCTTCGAGCTGGACGGCGAGGGCGTCTTCCGGCACGTGCTCGTCGCACCCGGGCATCCCGGCCTGAACGTGCCGGAGGAGCTGCACGGTGACCCCCGCGCCGTGCACGCGTACGAGCCGCACGAGTACGCGTCGACGGTGACCGTCGTCGGCGCCGGCCTCGCGGCCGCGACGGAGTGGCTGAACGCGCTCGACGCAGGGGCCGAGGTCGTCTCGGTGCGCCGGCGCGAGCCGGAGCGCAGGCCGCTCAACGTGCCGCGCGAGTACTTCTCCCGGCGCGGGCTTGCCGCGTTTCACCGGCTCGGTCCCGAGGAGCGGAGGGCGCGGCTGCGGACGCTGCTGGCCGCCTCCTATCCGCCCGGGCGAGCCTTCGACGAGCCCCTGGCGGCCGCCGAGGCCGACGGGCGCTTCCGGGTCGAGGCCGCACCGAACGGCGCAGCGCAGGTGATCTGCGCGACGGGATTCCGGCGGGGCTTCTGGCACGACCCTCTGCTCGCCGACCTCGTGGCCGAGCACGGGCTCGGGACGGAGAGCGAATGGGTCCTGCTCGCGCCCGACGCGACGGTGCCGGGCCTCACGGACGAGACGCGGACGCTCGCGCTTGCCGGTGTCGCCGCACAGTGGTCGTTCCCCGCGGCGGACACCCTTGCCGGCGCGAAGTATGTCGCCCACGCCTTCCTGCGCAGGGTCGAGGCATGTCCTACACGCTGAGAGGGCGCATCGAGTCGCGCCTGGCAGCGCTCCTGCCCGTCGTCGCGGCCGCGTGCGTCCTCGCCCTCGCGGAGCACCGCTGGTGGCCGGTCGAGGCCGCCGGGCTGATGGTCGGCGTCGGCCTCGCGCTCGACCTCCAGGTCTACGACCGCCTTATCCGGTACCAGCCGGGCTGGGCGGCGCTGCCGCTCGGCCTGCTCGAGCTCGCCGTCGTGCTGGGGCTGATGCGCGCCGCCGCCGTGGCGGCGCCGCTCGGGCAGGCGGTCGGCCTGTTCGGCGGCGGCTGGCTCTTCGCCCAGGCGCTCGGGCATGCGGGCTTCCCCCTGCTGCGGCTCGGCTACGCCGAGGAGGGAGGTGAGCTCGGGCGTCTCGGCAGCGCCTCCGCGGTCGTGCTCGGAGTCCTGCTCGCCACGGCCGGCGGCACGGCGTACGCGCTCCTGCCGCCGGTGGTGCACCTTGCGGCCGGCGTCCATCAGGGTCCGCTCGTGATCACCCACCGCGAGGTGCTCGTCGGCGAGCCGGGCGCCGTCGTGCGCGGCGGCATCGTCGTCCGCGCGAGCGGCGTGACGGTGAAGAACGTCTCCGTCGTCGGCGGCGAGAACGGGATCACGGTGGACGGGGTGCACGGGACCGTCCTCGACGGCGTCTCCGTCTCGGGCGCGAAGCTCGACGGCATCCACGTCCGGCTCGCGGGCATCGTCATCAAGAACTGCAGCATCGACATGCTGGGGAACGAGCTCGGCCAGGGAATCGACATCTCCTACAACATGGGCATGGGGATGAGCATGATCGAGGGCTGCACCATCATGGGCGGCATGGAAGGGATCACCACCCATTCCTCGATGTCCGACATCGTCGACAACCACGTCAGCCGAACGACCCTGAACGGGATCTCCGTGACCGAGATGTCGATGGGCATGGTGATGGACAACGAGGTGCGCGACGCCCTCGGCGTCGGCATCTACTGCAACGACCGCTCGATGTGCATGGTCGAGCGGAACACGGTCGTCGACACGCATCCCGACGTCGGGTCCGGCAACCCCTCCCGCCGCGGATTCGGCGTCCTCGCCAGCTTCCAGTCCGAGGCCGACCTGTGGGAGAACCAGCTGGCAGCCAACCCGGTCGCATCAGGCGCGGTCACCAACTCGGAGGTTTTGAAGGATCGCTCCTTCAGCTATCGTTAACCTAGTTAACGATATGCCGAAGACCGAGATCGACACCGTCGCCGTCGCCGAAGCACTCCGTCCGTCCCTCATGCGGATCAGCCGCGAGCTGCGCCGCGAGGCGCGGGCGGTCGGCGTGTCGCCCGAACAGGTCTCGCTGCTCGTGGCGATCAAGGTCGACCCGGGGATCGGTGTGCGCGGGCTGGCCGCCCGCGAGCGGATCAGCCCGCCGGCCATGACGAAGCACGTCGACCGGCTCGAGCGCGACGGGCTCGTCGCGCGCACGCCGAGCCCGGCCGACCGCCGCCGTGTCGGCCTGGCGCTGACGGCCGAGGGGCAGCGCGTGCTGCGCCGCGTCCGCTCCCGGCGCACCGCCTGGCTCGCCAGCCGCCTGCGCGACCTGACTCCGGACGAGCTGGCTGCACTGGCAGCTGCTGTGGAGCCGTTCTCGCGCCTCCTGCACGAGGAGGAGGCGCGGTGACCGCCGCGCTGCTCCGCTTCAACCGGCGTACGTTCTCGAGTCTCCGCTACCGCAACTATCGGCTCTTCTTCTGGGGCCAGGCGGTCTCGCAAACCGGCTCGTGGATGCAACGCATCGCACTCGGCTGGTTCATCCTGCAGCTCACGCACGGCAGCGCTTTCGCGGTCGGGCTCATGGCGCTCGCGCAGTTCATGCCGTACACGCTCTTCGGATTGTTCGCCGGCGTGCTCACGGACCGGCTGGACGCGCGACGGCTCGTCCTCCTGACGCAGGCCGCTCAGGTCGTGACTGCGGCCGCACTTTCCTGGATCGCAGTCGGCGGATTCGCGCGGCCGTGGATGCTCTACCTGATCGCCGCCGTCAACGGAACGGTGCTCGTGCTCGACGTGCCGTCGCGCCAGCAGCTCACCTACCGGATGGTGGGGCGCCTCGAGCTGCCGAACGCGATCGCGCTCAACTCGAGCCTCTTCAACGCATCGCGCATCTTCGGCCCGTCGCTCGCCGGCGTCTTGCTCGGCTTCGCGGGCGTCGGGGCCTGCTTCATCGTCAACGCGGTGAGCTTCCTCGCGGTGCTGCTCGGCCTGCTCGCAATGCGCACCCGCGAGTTCTTCCCGGTCGAGGAGTTCGAGCGGCCGGCGATTCTCGACGGGACGCGCGAAGGCGTCGCGTACGTTCGCCGCCGGCCGCGCATGCTCGTCGTGCTCGCGCTCACGCTCGTCCTGAGCACGTTTTGCTTCAACTTCAACGTCACGCTGCCGGTGCTCGCGTACACGACCCTGCACGCACACGCGGTCGTGTTCGGGATTCTCTCGGCAGTGTTCGGCGCAGGTGCCCTCGTCGGTGCGCTCGTCGCGGCGTCGCTCGGTCGCGCGTCGGCCAGAGTGATGATCGTCGGCTCCCTCGTCTTCACGGGGTCGGAGCTGGTGCTCGCGCCCGTGCACGGCGCGTACCTCGCCGGCGCGCTGCTCTTCCTCACCGGTGCGGGGTTCACCGCATGGTCGGCGAACTCGAACGCGTCGATGCAGCTCGCCGCACCCGATCGGCTCCGCGGCCGCATCATCGGCCTCTACTTCTACGCCTTCAACGGCACCGGCCCGCTCGGCGGTCTCCTGGCCGGCTGGCTCTGCGCCCGCGGCGGCACGGAGCTCGCATTCGTCGTCGGGGGGCTCGCCGGGCTCGCGGGCACGGGAGTCGCGGCAGCCGCCGTCCGGCGGCAGCGTCGGCGCGAGGCCGCGGAGGCTCGCCGGCGGGTGTTGCGGAAAGTCGCGGTTTCGTAAGTTCGCACCTCTCGCACCCGGGTGCGCAAGTTTCCTCGAGGGGCGGCATCTTCATTGTCAAGCCGGGCGGTGGGCCGCAGCCCGCCCGGCCCTTTTTCTCTCTAAGGTTGCAGGATGTCCGCCTCCGGGAAGGGTACGGCGGCCTTCCGCACACCCGACGAGCGCTTCACCGACCTGCCGGACTACCCGTTCGCGCCGCACTGGCTCCACCTCGACGGGCTGCGCCTGCACTATCTCGACGAGGGCGGCGGCGACGGGATGCTGCTGCTGCACGGCGAGCCCACGTGGTCGTTCCTGTGGCGGCGCCTGATCCCGCCGCTCGCCGCGCGCGTGCGCGTGATCGCGCCGGATCTCCTCGGCTTCGGCCGCTCCGACAAGCCGACGGACTCCGGCTGGTACTCGTACGACCACCATGTCGAGACGATCGCGAGGCTCGTCGCCGAGCTCGACCTCCGGCGGCTGACCGTGGTCGTGCACGACTGGGGCGGCCCGATCGGGCTGCGCCTCGCGGTCGAGCACGAGGAACGGGTCGGGCGGCTCGTGATCCTCGACACCGGCATCGGCGCCGGCAGCGCGCCGAGCGAGACCTGGCTCCGCTTCCGAGCCGTCGTGCGCGAGCTCGGAGGCGATCTCGACATCGGCCGGCTCGTCGCGGCCGGGACGTCGCGGGGCCTGACGGACGAGGTCCGCGCCGCCTACGACGCCCCGTTCCCGACGCCGGAGTCGAAGGCGGGCGCGCTCGCCTTCCCGGAGCTCGTGCCGACCGAGCCGGAGCATCCGAGCGCCGCCGCCATGCTGCGCGTGCGCGCTGCGCTGGAGGACTGGCGCAAGCCGGCCCTCGTCGTCTGGGGCGCCGAGGACGCGGTGCTGCCGCCACGGGTCGCGGAGCGGTTCGTCGAGCTGCTTCCCGGTGCGCGGGGCCCGCTGCTGCTCGAAGGCGCGTCGCACTTCCTGCAGGAGGACCGCCCGGACGAGCTGGCGGCCGCGATTCTCGACTTCATCGCGTGACGAAGGCGCTCCGGGCGTCGACCCGGCCGGCCTCGCCCTCGCAGTCAAGAGAATCGCCGGATAGCCGATTACAGTGAGGTGAGGACCGTGCCTCCCCTCCGGGACCTCAAGCCCTGGCACCTCTACCTCGGCGTCGGCCTGGCGCTGATCCCGGTCTACTTCGCCTTTGCGTCCGGCGGGGACGCGCAGTCCGCCGTCTTTCTCGTGGTCAACGGCGCGGCGCCGCCTGCCGTTCTCTACGGGATCCGGCTCCACCGACCCGAGCTGCGGCTGCCCTGGTACCTGTTCGCGTTCGCGTTCGCCTGTTCGGTGGTGGCCAACGTGCTCGCGCTCGCCCAGCCGAACGCGCCCGAGCCTTCCTTGTCCGACGGCATGTTCCTCGCCGCCTACCCGTTCGCCGCGGCGGGCCTGCTGCTGCTGATGTTCTCGGCCAGCGGCCGGCACAAGCTCGCCGCGCTCGCCGACGCGGGCATCGTCACGTTCGCCTTCGCGGTCTTCCAGTGGACATACGTGATGGCCCCGGCGATCCGCGCGGCCGGCGGCACCGGCGAGCGGATCGTCGACGGGCTCTATCCGGCGATGGACATCCTCCTGCTCGCCGGCCTGTCCGGGTTCTTCGTCTCGCCCGCATGGCGCGCGCCATCGTTCCGCCTTCTCGGGGCGGGCATCGGGGCGCTCTTCGTCGGCGACGAGGTGGTCGGGCTCGCGCCGAGCTCATACAGCGCGGGCAGCTGGATCGACACGTTCTTCCTGCTCGCGTACGTGCTTCTCGCCGTCGCGGCCCTGCACCCGTCGATGACGGAGCTCTCGCGGTCGCGCAGCATGCCGACGCTGCGGGTCAGCCCGGGCCGTGTAGGGGTGCTCGCCGCCGCCCTGCTCGTCGCTCCTGTCGTGCTCGTCACGCAGAAGCTGCGCGGAAAGCCGCTCGACCTGTACGAGGTGCTGTCGCTCGCGGCGGCGAGCTCCGTCCTCGTCGTCGCACGCTTCACCGGCATCCTGCGTGCGCTCGAGCGGATCCGCCTCCGAGAGCGCAGCGCCCGTGCCGAGGCCGAGGCGATGCAGCGGCAGCTTGCCGAGCAGAACGAGCGGCTCCTGGAGGCCGACCGGCTCAAGGACGAGTTCGTCGCGCTCATCTCGCACGACCTGCGTACACCGCTCACGTCGATCATCGGCTATGTCGAGCTCGCGCTCGACGAAGACGTCGGACCGGTGCTGGACGGCGAGCGGCGCTCCTATCTCGAGGTCGTCTCGCGCAGCTCGGAGCGGCTGCTGCGCTTGGTGGACGACCTGCTGTTCGTGGCGCGCCTCCAGGCAGGAAGGCTCGTGCTCGACCCGACGGAGCTCGACCTTGCGGCGATCGCGCGGCAGTCGGTGACGGAGGCGCAACCCCGCGCCGAGCGAAAGGGCCTCGAGCTGTCGTGCTTCGGCGAAGGGCCTGTGCCGGTGCAGGGAGACCGGGGCCGGATGTTCCAGCTGCTGGACAACCTCGTCTCGAACGCGATCAAGTTCACACCCGAGGGCGGCGAGATCCACGTGCGGACGAGGCAGACGGAGAACGGCGCCGTGCTCGAGGTGAGCGACAACGGAATCGGGCTTGCGCCGGGAGAGATCGAGCGCGTGTTCGAGCGCTTCTTCCGCTCGTCCCGCGCCGTCGACGGCCAGATTCCGGGCACGGGTCTCGGCCTCTTCATCGCCAAGGCGATCGCCGAGGCACACGGCGGCTGCATCTCCGTGTCGAGCCGCGACGAGGGCGGGACGACCTTCCGGATCGAGCTGCCGGCTCAGCTCGAGACGGGTGCACAGATGCCGCGCGCGGAGTTGGTCGCATGAGCGAGCCGCTCGTGCTCGTCGCGGACGACGACGACGACATCCTGCTGCTCGTCACGACGCGGTTGCGACGCGACGGCTTCGAGGTGGTGGCTGCCCGCGACGGCGACGAGGCGCTCGCTCTCGTGCGTGCGCAGCGACCGCGTGTGGCGGTGCTGGACATCGGCATGCCGGGACTCGACGGGCTCGAGGTGCTCGCGCAGATCCGCGCCGACGCGGGGCTGCGCGACACGCGCGTGCTGCTGCTGACGGCGAAGGCGCAGGAATCGGACGTGCGCCGTGGCTACACGGCCGGCGCCGACGCGTACGTCCGCAAGCCGTTCTCGCCGGCCGAGCTGTCCTCGCGCGTGCGCGAGCTCGTCGACCAGACGGCAGGAACGGGACAGTGACGAGGCTCGCCGACGTCTCCCGGGAGTTCCGGGCCGGCGCTCTCTTCCTCGCCGCCGGCCTCGTCCTGACCGGTGTCTACTTCGCCCTTCCGGCGGGCGGAGCCGTCGCACTGACGGTCTACGAGAGCCTCGGCGCGGCCGCGTCGCTCGCGATCCTCGCCGGCGTCCGCCGCTTCCGGCCCGAGCACCGGCTGCCCTGGCTCCTCCTCAGCGCGGGCAACGCGCTCTTCGTGATCGGCGACGTCCTGTCGGACCTCAGCGTCGGCGCAGCTTGGGTTCCCTCGCCCTCCGACGGCTTCTACCTCGCCGGGTATCCGTTCCTCACCGCCGCGCTCGTGCTGCTCGTGCTCTCTGCCGGCGGCCGCGATCGCACGGCGGCGTTCGCCGACGTCGGGATCGTCACCTGCGCGTTCGCGCTGTTCCAGTGGGTGTTCGTGATGGCACCGGCGATCCGCGCCGGCAGCGGCACCTCCGGGCAGGTCGTCGCCGGTCTCTACCCGGCCATGGACGTCGTGCTCCTCGCGGGCTTCGCGGGGTTCTTCGTCTCGCCGGCCTGGCGCACGCCGTCGTTCGGGCTCCTCTCCGCAAGCGTGGCCGTGTTCTTCATCGGCGACGAGATCTACGGGCTGTCGCCCGGTACGTACCGGACCGGCGATTGGCTCGACGCGACGTGGATGCTCTCCTACGTGCTCTTCGGCGCCGCGGCCCTCCACCCGTCCATGCGGACGCTTTCGATGCCGCGGCGCATGGCGTCGCTGCGGGTCAGCCGGGTGCGGATCGGACTGCTCGCCGCAGCGCTGCTCAGCGCGCCCGTCGTCCTGCTCGTGCAGCACGAGCGCGGGGGACGTCTCGAGATTCCAGCGGTGTTCGCCTGCGCGGCGGCGGTGGCGGTGCTCGTCGTCGGGCGGCTCACGGGGATCCTGCGGGCACTCGAGCGAATCCGGCTGCGCGAGCGGGCGGCGCGGACGCTGGCGGAGGAGGCCCAGATGCAGCTTGTCGAGCAGAACGAGCGGCTCGTCGAGGCCGACCGGGTCAAGGACGAGTTCGTCGCGCTCATCTCGCACGACCTGCGCACGCCGCTCACGTCGATCATCGGCTACGTCGAGCTTGCCCTCGACGAGGACGTCGACCCACCCCTGGACGAGGAGCGGCGGTCGTATCTCGACGTCGTGTCGCGCAGCTCGGAGCGGCTGCTGCGGCTCGTCGACGACCTGCTGTTCGTCGCGCGCCTCCAGGCCGGGCGCCTCGTGCTCGAGCCGTCCCAGCTCGATCTTGCCGAGATCGCGGTCCAGGCGGTCGCGGAGGCGCGGCCGCACGCCGAGCGCAAGGGCCTCGCGCTCTCGTTTCTCGGCGACGGCCGGGTACCGGTGGAGGGCGACCGCGGCCGGATCTTCCAGCTGCTGGACAACCTCGTCTCGAATGCGGTCAAGTTCACGCCGGAAGGCGGCCGGATCGACGTGCGCACGTTGCGCGCCGTGGGCGGCGCCGTGCTCGAGGTCAGCGACACCGGGATCGGACTGCCGCCGGGTGAGCACGAGCGCGTGTTCGAGCGCTTCTTCCGGTCCACCCTCGCAGTGAGCAACCAGATCCCCGGCACGGGTCTCGGCCTGTTCATCGCCAAGGCGATCGTGGACGCGCACGGCGGCCGGATCTCCGCGTCGCTTCGCGACGGCGGCGGCACGACCTTCCGAATCGAGCTGCCGGCCGAAGCGCGCAGCACTTCGGCCGGGGAAGAGGTTGTGCTCCGCAGAGCGGACGCCGGCTGAGCCGGCGGAGACAAGCCGCGTTCTCGACCTTCTCCGGGACAACGGTGAAGAGGTCGCGGGCTTGGCCCGCGGCCGCTCCGCGAAGCCGAACCCGGTCCCGCCTGAAGTGCGCAGCACTTCAGGCGGAAGGCGCCCTGTAACGGTAGCCGAAGCCGCGCACGGTCTCGATCGGTACCTCGTCGGGCGCGTCGGGCTCGAGCTTGCGACGCAGGTAGCCGATGTAGAGCTTCACCTGGTCGCCGCCGACGCCGAACGAGTCGCCCCAGACGAGATCGAGCAGCTGGTCGCGGCTCAGCACCTGCCGCGGGTTGCGGACGAAGGTCGAGAGGAGCCGGAACTCGAGCGGCGTCAGCTGCACCTCGCGCTCGCCGACGATGACTCGCCGCTGGCCCCAGTCGATCGAGAGGTAGGCATCGGCATACGTCTCCGGCTCGTCCGCCGAGGCGCCGCGAGAGGCACGCCGCAGCAGCGCCTGGACGCGCGCGACGAGCTCCTGCTTGCCGAAGGGCTTCACGACGTAGTCGTCCGCGCCGCTCTGCAGTCCGCGCACCCGCTCGAGCTCGTCGCCGCGCGCGGTCAGCATCAGCACGGGAACCTCGGACATGTCGCGAATCCGCTCGAGCATCTCCCAGCCGTCGAGCTCGGGCATCGACACGTCGAGCACGACGAGGTCGGGCCGGTGGGCATGGAACTCCCGCATGCCCTCGCGGCCGTTCGCCGCCTCGTGGACGATCACGCCGCTCCGCTCGAGCAACGTCCTCACGAGGCCCCGGATGTCGTCGTCGTCGTCCACGACCAGGACGCGGGATTCGCTCATACCTGTTTCATACCACCGCCATGCTCGTTTCGGGCGGGCGGCGCCGAAGGTCACCCCATGGCGACCATCCTGATCGTGGATCCCGATCCGGCCACCCGGTCGCTGCTCGAGCTTCTCATCCTGCGGCTCGGTCACAGACCGATCGGCCAGCGCGAGCTGTCCGAGGGGGAGGAGCCCGACCTGATACTGCTGGAGCCGGTCTCGCGCGCGGGTCTGCGTCTCACCCGTAGGCTGCGAGACCAGCTTCCGCAGCTGCCGGTCCTCTGCGTCAGCATCGACGCGCCGAGCTGGGAGACTCGAGAGCTCGGCGTCGTCGGCTACGTCATGAAGCCCTTCCGGCGCTCGCAGCTCGAGCAGGCACTCGAGCTTGCACTCGTCCCGGCTCCGGAAGCCATCGAGGCCCGGCGCACGGCGTAGGGCCGGGCGCGCTCCTTCCCCGACGCGCCCGGCCCTCCTCCCGCCGCGAGCTCGCCCCGCTCCCCCGCGCGGGGGATGCACGCGCCGACGGCACGGGTACCCTTCGCCTGCTTACTCTTGTAGTCACTCGGGGCACGCTGGAAATCGGCTCCGGACGGACGAGACGAAGTGAACGAGCGACTCGTAGCCGAGCAGACGTTCAAGTACGCGGAGGAGTTCTCCGCGCTCTATGCGAACGAGCGTGCAGAGCGGAGGCGCGCCGAGGAAGCGCTGACGAGGCTCGAAGCGTCCTACGACACGACCGTGCGCGCGCTGGCTGCGGCGCTCGAGCTCCGAGACGACGTGACCGGGCAGCACGCAGAGCGGGTGACGGCGCTCGCGCTCAGGCTCGCAGCCGCCGTCGCGCCGCCTCTCGCCGAGGACACGGCCGTCGCGCACGGCTTCCTCCTGCACGACATCGGCAAGATCGGCATCCCCGATGTCGTGCTGAACAAGCCCGGGACGCTCGACGCGGACGAGCGCGCGCTCATGGAGACGCACACCGAGCTCGGCGAGCGGATCGTCGCCGGCATCCCGTATCTCGACGGCCGCGCGCGTGAGGTGATCGCACATCACCACGAACGGTGGGACGGCTCGGGATACCCCTCGTGCGCGAAGGGGCCGGAGATTCCGCTCGCAGCACGGATCTTTGCGATCGCCGACGCGTTCGACGCGATGACGAACGACAGGCCCTACCGCCGCGCCCTCCCCGTGCAGCATGCACTCGCCGCCATCGCCGACGGAGCCGGGACGCAGTTCGACCCGGAGCTCGTCGAGGCGTTCCTGGCCCTCATGCGCGACACACCGCCGGCGGGGTAAGGGGCATGGATCGGTCCGCGGCGGAGACAACCGTGCTCGTCGTCGAGGATGACGCCATGGTGCGCGGCTGGATCCGACTCTCGCTGGAGGGCACCGAGTTTCGGCTCGTCGGCGAGGCCGCGAGCGCGAGCGAGGCGACCGAGCTGCTGCCGCGGCGTCTGCCCGAACTGCTGCTCATCGACTTTCGCCTCAGTGACGGTGCGGGCACGGAGCTCGTGCGGGCGCTGCGACTGCAGGGCCTCGCGGCACCGGCCGTCCTCATGACGGCGCACTACGAGCCCGGCTTCAACGAGGTGGCCCGCGAGGTCGGTGCACAGGGCAGCGTGCTCAAGACGGGAAGCTCGGAAGAGCTGCTCAAGGCGCTGCGCTGGGTCCGTGACGGACGAGCGGCCTTCGACCCCAGGCATCCGCCACGCGACCCGAGCCGCGCCGCCCTGAGCCCGCGCGAGCGGGAGGTGCTCCGGCTCGTCGCGGCGGGCAGGACGAACCGCCAGATCGCAGACGACCTCGCCATCGGCGCAGAGACGGTCAAGACGCTCGTCGGCCGTACGTTTGCCAAGCTCGGGGTGAGCCGCAGGGCCGAGGCCGTGGCGACCGGGCAGCGGATGGGCCTGCTGTGACGATCGGCGACGAGGAATACGCGAGGCTCGCGCACGACGTGATGTCGCCGTTGGCGGTGATCGTCGGCTACGCCGAGCTGCTACGGACCCGCGACGACGAGAAGATCCGCCGTGATGCGCCGGAGGTGATCTTCGAGGCGGCCGAGCAGCTGCGAACCGCGGTGCGCGCGCTCGTCTACGGGACCGACCGCGCCGACACGGCGGCTGCGGCACACCCGAACGGCTCCTCCCCGCATCTCTTCCGAGGCGTTCGCCGGAGGATCGTGGTCGTCGACGACGACCCGATCGTCCGGCGGCTCCTGCGCACGACACTTCCGAGCGAATCGTTCGACGTGCTCGAGGCGTCGAACGGCGACGCTGCGCTCCGGCTCGTCGACGGCGCCGATGCGTCGCTCGTCGTGCTCGACTGGCATCTTCCGGGCCGCACGGGCGACGACGTCCTGGCCGAGAGCAAGCGGCGCGCTCCTGCACTGCCGGTGCTCGTCCTGACGGCGGAGCAGGATCCCGGGGAGCGCGACCGCGCCGTACAGCTCGGCGCGGACGTGTTCCTGACGAAGCCGTTCAGCCCGTCAGAGCTGCTCGAGGCGATCGAGCGGCTGCTGGGCGAGAGCGCGCTCGATCAGGGTGCGTAGCTCCTTCGCCGAGTAGCTGCTCTTCTCGAACAGGGACACCGTCCTCATCCGGAGGTCGCTCCGCTCGGCCGCACTGAGGCGGCGGCCGGTCAGCACGATCACGGGGATCAGGCGGAGCTGGGGATCGGCGTGGAGACGCTCGAGCAATGCGAAGCCGTCGAGCTTCGGCAGCATCAGGTCGAGGACGATCGCGTCCGGCCGCTCGACGGCGATCGCGGCCAGCGCCTCCTCGCCGTCGCCGGCCTCGCCGAAGCCGAGGTCGCTCTCCTGCAGCGTCTCGACCACGAGCCGGCGGACGCTCGCGTCGTCGTCGACGACGAGGACGAGGCCGCGTCTGCCTGGGAGGACGCGCTCGATCGCGGCGAGCAGCTGTGCGCGCGAGAACGGCTTCGTGAGGAAGTCGGAGGCGCCGAGCGCCGACGCCCGGTCACGCCCGTTCCGGCCGGTGCAGATGATGACGGGCACGCTCGCGGTCGAACGGTCCCGCTTCAGCTCGCTCAGCACCTGCCAGCCGTCGAGCTCGCCGGCGAGGACCATGTCGAGGCACACGAGCGCGGGCGGGTTCCTCCTGATCGACGCGAGCGCGTCCTCGCCGGTCGAGACGATCTCGACCGCGCAGCCGGCGTCGGCCAGGTGCTCGGTGAGCAGGGCCGCCGCCGGCTCCTCGTCCTCGACGACGAGCGCGCGCCGCGCCGTCACGACGCTGCGCGCGCTTTCCACCGGCAGCTCGAACCAGAAGGTCGATCCCCTCCCTTCTTCGCTCTCGAACCCGATCCGGCCGCCGTGCGTCTCGACGATCTCGTGGCAGAGCGCGAGCCCGAGCCCGGTACCTCCGATCTCGCGCGTGTCGGAGGAATCCACACGGAAGAACTTCTTGAAGACGTTGCGCTGCTCGACGAGGGGAATGCCGAGGCCCCGATCCTCCACCGAGACCCGCGCCACCACCCCGTTCACGCGATCCGCGGTGACGACGACGGGCCCGCCTGCGGGTGAGTACTTGATGGCGTTGGACAGCAGGTTCCCGACCAGCTGGACGATCCGTTCCTCGTCTGCGGCGACGCGGAGCGGATCGTCGTCGAGCTCGAGCGTGATCGTGTGCGCGTTGCTCTGGCCGCCGTACAGCGCGACCGTCCGGCGGAGGAGCGCGCCGAGCTCGAGCGGCTCGATCGAGAGGGTGAAGCCCCCTGACTCGATTCGCTGGAGGTCGAGGAAGTCGTTGATCAGGCCGGTCAGGCGGAGCGCCTCGTTGTGGATCGTGCGGAGGTACTCGTGGCTCGTCTCGACATCGAGATCCCGCGTGACGAGCAGCTCCGCGAAGCCGAGCACCCCGGCCAGCGGAGTTCGGAGCTCGTGCGACACCGTGGCGACGAGGTCGGACTTCATCTGCTCCGCCTCTCGCTCTGCCGTCGTCTCGCGCAGCATGAACAGGCGTCCGACGAGCTGGCCGTCCGCGGCGTACACCGGCGTCGTGTATCGCTTGACCCAGCGCCCCGAGAGGAGCTCGAACTCGTCCTCGCCTCGGTAGTCGGGATCCTCCTCGATCGCCCGCAGCGGCCGGAGATATGCGTCGCGATCACGCATGTAGTCGGCGAACGCCGCCGCGCGCTCCCAGACGGACTCGTGGTCGGCGCAGCCGGGGAGCATCTCGTCGAGCAGCTCCTCGTAGGCGTGGTTGACGACCTCGGCGGAGCCGGCGGAGTTGACGAGGAGGATGCCGTCGCGGGTCGCGTCGAGCACGGCGCTGTTGACGCGCGCCAGCCGCTCGACCTCACGTTCCGAGGTCACCTCCCGCACGACGAGCAGCCTGCCGATCAGCTCGTTGTCGGCGTCGCGAACCGGTGTGGTGTTGCGTTGGATCCAGCGGCCGTCCTCGAGCTGGTAGACGTCGACCGACTCGCGCTCCGGGTCGGCCCTGATGGCGTCGAGTGCAGCGATGTACGCGTCGGGGTCTGTGGTGTGGGCGGCGACCCCTCGACCCTGCTCCCAGATCGTCTCGCCCGAGCCGTACGGGAGGACGTTCTCGACGAGGCGCTGCTTGGCGGTGTTCTCGAGGATGATCCGGCCGTCGAAGTCGACGAGGAGGATCGAGTCGGTCACGGCTTCGAGCACCGCGTTGTTGATGCGCGCGAGCCGCTGCGCCTCTGCGTACTGGAGCGTGTGGGCGAGGGCGGCGGCGGCCTGGTCGGCGAGATGCCGGATCACCGCCTGGGCCTCCGGATCGAAGGGCTGGTCGTCCGCGCGGGCGAGGAGCGCGACGCCGAGCGGGCGACCGCCGTGCAGGATCGGGACGCCGAGCTCGTGCCGCACGGCGACCTCGCCGCCGACGCTGGCGATCCGCAACGATGCCTGGCCGTACGAGGCGGTGACGAGCCGGCTCTCGTCGAGTGCCCGGCCGGCGACCCCGCCGCCCGCGAGAGGAGAGCCGACGAGAGCGTGATCGAGGCCGACGACGGCGAGGCAGACCGGCAGACCTTCGCCCCCGTCGCCGAGATAGAGGGCGCCGGCGTCCGCGCCGGCCGCGTCCGACAGGGCGTGGAGAACCGCGCGGGCGAGCGCGCTCCTGTCGGTCTCTCCTGCGAGACGCTCGGCGAGGGCGTAGAAGGCCTCGATCCGGCCCTTCTCGCGGGCGAGCTCGTCGCGGGAGCGCTGCAGCTCACTCCGCTGTGCGGCGAGCTCGTCGTTTGCCGCCAGCAGCCGCTCCTGCTGGTCCTCGAGCTCCGACGTCTGCAGCTCGAGCTCGGCGTTCTGGCTCTCGAGCTCGTCGCGGCTCTCCTGGAGCGACGCGGCCATGTCGTTGATCGCCGCGCCGAGCTCGCCGAGCTCGGCCGGGCCCGCGTCGACGAGCCGCGCGCTGAGGTCGCCGCCCTGGAGCGTCCGCGCCACACCGACGGCACGGCGGATCGGGTTGACGATCTCGCGGCCGAGGAAGGCCGCGAAGAGCAGGACGAGCAACGCCCAGCCGCCGAGCGCGGCGATGCCGATCAGCGTCGCTTCGTGCCCGCTCGCGTGCGCGCTGGCGTTGCGAGCGTTCTCGAGCGCGTGCTCCGCGTTCTCGAATGCGTCGACGTCGGTCTGGATGGCGTCGACGCGGCGCTTGCCCTCGGCGGTGCTCGACACGGCCTGCGCATGCGTCAGGGGACCGCGCGTGATCCTCGCGACATACGGTCGGGAGTAGTCCGTGATGAACGCCTCGATCCCCAGCACGACCGTCCGCGCCCGCTGCTCCTGTGCGGGGTTGTCGCCGACGAGCGCCTCTAGCTGCCTGCTCCGCGCAGGGAACTCGGCCAGGGCCCGGTGCCAGGGTTGGAGGAAGCTCTGCTCGCGCGTGATCACGTAGGCGCGCGGCGAGGTCCACAGGTCGATCAGTACGCGGTCGAGCGCGTAGGAGCTCGCGAGCACGTTGCTCGAGTGGTTGGCGCGGCTGCTGGAGTCGCGGAGGTGGCCGATCGTCGTCAGCTGGAAGGCGAGGGCGCCGGCGACGATCAGCGCGAGAACGGCGCTCGTCGCGAGCAGCCGGCCGCGAATGCCGAGCTTCATCCGAGCCTCCGGTAGGCGTGCGGGCCGATCTCGTCGAGCCCGAAGCGGGCGGCGCTGCTCACGCGCTCGCTGCGACCGAGCAGGAGGACGCCGTCGCGCGCGAGCGACGATGCGAGCTGCGCGTGCAGCGTCTCCTTCGCCTCCGGCGAGAAGTAGATGGCGACGTTGCGGCAGAGGACGACGTCCCACTTCCCCGGCGCCGGACCGTCACGCAGCAGGTCGCGCTGCTCCCAGCGGAGCCGGGAGCGAATCGCGTCCGAGACGTTCGGGCCGAACCCGTTGCCGGCGCGCGCCGCCCTGAGATTCTCCTCGAGCAGGTCGCTGCCGAGAAGAAACGAGCGCTCGAGCGCACCGGCGCGGGCGAGCAGCATGCCGACCGAGTACAACTCGGAGCCGTCCGCACACCCGGCCGACCATATTCTCGTCTTCCGCTCGCGCTCGATGAAGGGCGGCAGCAGCCGGCGCTCGAGCAGCTCGAACTGCTCGGGATCGCGGAACAGGCCGGAGACCGAGACCGCGACCGAGCGTCGAAAGCGCGCGCGCGCCCCGGGATCGGCCTGTAGACACCGAGCGAGGCCGCCGACACCCGTCACCTGCTCCCGCTCGAGCGCCCGGCGTACACGCTCGTGGACGTGCGCCTCCCGGTAGCGGCCGAGCTCGAGCCCGGCCGCCCGGGCGAGCGCTTCCGGAACCTCAACGAGCACGCGGCCCCCGCTCGAGCAGGTCACGGACGGCGGCGACGAGCTCGGCCGGGCTGAACGGCTTGGCCACGAAGAGGTCGGCGCCGGCGTTCATCCCGGCTTCTTGATCGGCAGCCTGGGCCCTCGCCGTGAGCATGACCACCGGCACGGCGGCCAGCCGCTCGTCCCGGCGCAGGTGCTCGACGACCTCGAGCCCGCTGCGGCCCGGCATCATCATGTCGACGATCACGACCGCGGGCTCGAGCTCCGCGGCGAGCGCCAGGGCCTGCTCGCCGTCCGCCGCCTCGACGACCGTGCAGAACCCCTCGAGCGTCGCTCGCGCAAGCGCTCGCAGCACGCGCTCGTCGTCGCAGACGAGCACGGTCGGGAGAGTCGGCTCACCGCGGGAGATTTGACAAACGGTAGCGCGGTGGCCGGTCGCCACGCCGGTGTCCCCCGTTTGTCCGGCGAGTCGGCCACCGGAGCCTCCCTCATACCTGACTCCTGCCCCGGCTCACCCGTGTTTCACATCCCCGGCGCCGTTGCTGTGGGCATGGCGAGCATCCTCATCGCAGTGCCGGCGGCGAGCATCCGACAGCTGCTGGAGCAGGTCGTCGAAGGTCTCGGCCACGAGGCGGCGACGTCACCCGATATCCCGAGCGCGCTCGGCTGCGACGTGCTCGTGCTCGACCCGGGCTGGCCGGACGCGTACCGGCTCGCTCTGAAGCTGCGGGCGCGCCGTCCCGAGCTCCCCGTCGTCTGCGTGAGCAGCCGCAGCCCGTGGACGTTCGCCGCGCAGCTCCGGTCGAGCGCGTTCCTCGTGCTGCCGGTGGGGCTCGACGAGCTCGAGAGCGCGCTCCGCGACGCGGTCGCCGAAGGCGTCACGCGCAGCTAGGCGGCGGCTCGGCGCGGGTGGAAGATCACCCACGCGACGAGCACGAGCCCGCCCGCCGTCGCGGGGGCGGCGAAGGGCTCGTCGACGTCGAGGACGAGGAGCGCGACACCGGAGACGCCGGCGAGCACGCCGGAGAGGAAGACGAGCCAGACGGCGGCGAGCTGTGCTGCGGCCCAGGCCACGGGCTCAGCTTAGGGAGCCGGTGAGCCGATCGTCCAGGTCTCGCCGCTGTGGAGGAGCTTGGCCAGATCCCCGGCGCCCCGCTTCTCCGTCGCCGTCACGATCTGCTCGGCCATCAGGTCGTCGTAGACCGGACGCTCGATGTCGCGGAACACGCCGACCGGGGTGCCGCCGTGCGACTCCTGCGTCACGCGCGAGAGCGCGAACGCGAGCGCCGCCGTCTCGTGCTTCGCGTCGTGGACGAGCACGTGCTCCTCGCCGGCGCCGCAGACTTCCATCGAGCCGTCCGAGCGCTGGCGGAGCGCCTTCTCCTGGTCGGCGCCCCAGCGGATCGGCTCGCCGTGGCGAAGGGCGATCCGGCTCACGCCTTCCTTGTCGTCCCGAACGAACGCGAACGCGTCGTCGTTGAAGATCGGGCAGTTCTGGAAGATCTCGACGAACGCGCTGCCGCGGTGCGCGCAGGCGGCTCGGAGCACGTCGCTCATCCCCGCCTTGTCCGTGTCGATCGCGCGCGCGACGAACGTCGCCTCCGCGCCGATCGCCAGGCTCAGCGGATTGAACGGCCAGTCGAGCGAGCCCATCGGCGTCGACTTCGTCACCTTGCCGAGCTCGCTCGTCGGCGAGTACTGCCCCTTCGTCAGGCCGTAGATCCTGTTGTTGAAGAGCAGGATCTTGACGTTCACATTGCGTCGCAGCGCATGGATCAGGTGGTTGCCTCCGATCGAAAGCGCGTCGCCGTCGCCGGTGACGACGAACACCGTCAGATCCGGCCGTGACACGGCCAGTCCCGTCGCGATCGCCGGCGCGCGCCCGTGAATGGAGTGCATGCCGTACGTGTTCATGTAGTACGGGAAGCGCGCCGCGCAGCCGATGCCGCTGATGAAGACCGTGTTCTCCCGCTCGATGCCGAGCTCCGGCATGAACGACTGCATCGCGGCGAGGATCGCGTAGTCGCCGCACCCCGGGCACCAGCGCACCTCCTGGTCGGTGCGGTAGTCCTTCGCCGTCAGCGACAGCTTGTGCCCGTTGCCGTTGCCGTCGCTCACGAGTCGACCATCGCCTCGATTGCGTGCGCGACCTCGTCGGCGCGCAGCGGCAGACCGCTGACGCGGTTGTAGCCGACCGCGTCGACGAGGAACTCGGCGCGGACGAGCTTCAACAGCTGGCCGAGGTTCATCTCAGGGACGAGAATCTTGTCGTAGCGTCGCACCACCTCGCCGGTGTTGCGCGGGAACGGGTTCAGGTGCTGCAGGTGCGCGTGTGCGATCTTGCGCCCGGTGCGCCGCACGCGCTTGCAGGCCGCGGCGATGGGGCCGTACGTGCCGCCCCAGCCGAGGACGAGCACGCGCGCGTCGCGGTCGGGGTCATCCACCGCGAGCTCGGGGATGTCGCCGGCGATCCCCGCAACCTTCTGGGCGCGCAGGCGCGTCATCAGGTCGTGATTGTCGGGGTCGTAGGAGATGTTCCCGCTGCGGTCCGCCTTCTCGAGCCCGCCGATGCGGTGCTCGAGACCCCGTGTGCCGGGTACCGCCCATGGCCGCGCGAGCGTCTTCTCGTCGCGCAGGTAGGGGAGAAACTCGCGCTCGGAGTTCGGCTCGGTCGTGAACGTCGTCGAGATGTCCGGCAGCGCGTCGAGCTCCGGGAGCAGCCACGGCTCGGAGCCGTTGGCGAGGTACGCGTCGGAGAGCAGGTACACCGGCGTGCGGTACTTGAGCGCGATCCGGCACGCCTCGATCGCCGCGGCGAAGCAGTCCGACGGCGAGTGCGCCGCGACGACGGGCACCGGCGACTCCGAGTTTCGTCCGAACAGCACCATCAGCAGGTCGCCCTGCTCCGGCTTGGTCGGCATCCCCGTCGACGGGCCGGCGCGCTGGATGTCGCAGATCACGAGCGGCAGCTCGAGCATGATCGCGAGCCCGATCGTCTCCGCCTTCAGCACGATCCCCGGACCCGCCGAGGTGGTCACGCCGAGCATGCCGCCGAACGCGGCGCCGACGGCGGCGCCGGCGGCCGCGATCTCGTCCTCCGCCTGGAACGTGCGCACGCCGAAGTTCTTGTAGCCGGCGAGCTCCTCGAGGATCGAGCTCGCCGGCGTGATCGGATACGCGCCGAGGAACAGCGGCAGCCCCGACAGCTTCGAGGCGGCGATCAGTCCGTAGGAGAGGGCCTGATTACCGGTGATGTTCCGGTAGGTGCCCGGCAGCAGCTTCGCGGGCTTGATCTCGTACGTCACGGCGAACGTCTCCGTCGTCTCGCCGAAGGCGTAGCCCGCCTGCAGCGCCCTGACGTTCGCCTCGGCGATCTCCGGACGCCGCGTACCGAACTTCGCCTGCAGGAACTCGATCGATGGCTCGATCGAGCGGCCGTACAGCCACGACATCAGGCCGAGCGCGAACATGTTCTTCGAGCGCTCGGCCTCGCGCGGCGTGACGCCCTTCACCTCCTTCAGCGCGCCGACGGTGAGCGACGTCAGCGGCACGGTGTGCAGCTGCCATTCGTCGAGCGAGCCGTCCTCGAGCGGATTCGATGCATACCCCGCCTTCTGCAGGTTGCGCTCGTTGAACGCGTCGCTGTTGACGATCAGCGTGCCGCCCTTCGGCAGGTCCCGGAGGTTCGTCTTCAGCGCCGCCGGGTTCATGGCCACGAGCACGTTCGGCGAGTCGCCCGGCGTGAGGATGTCGTGGTCGGCGAAGTGGAGCTGAAAGCCGGAGACGCCCGGCAGCGAGCCGGCCGGCGCCCGGATCTCGGCCGGAAAGTCCGGCAGCGTCGAGATGTCGTTGCCGAGCAGCGCCGTCTCGGAGGTGAACTGGGCGCCCGTGAGCTGCATGCCGTCGCCGGAGTCGCCCGCGAAACGAACGATCACCTGCGAGAGCTGCTGAACCGGCTTGGCCACGGCTTCTCACAGGTATAGCGGATCGGTACGAGGGCGCACCCCTCGATTGCACCGGCTCAGGCCTCGGCGAGCAGCGCCTCGAGGTCGACCGGGTGCGTGAACATCGTCGGCCTGCCGTCCGGGTCGAGCGGCCACTCCTCCCGGGGCTTGTCGTAATACAGCTCGACGCCGTTCTGGTCGGGGTCGCGGAGGTAGAGCGCGATCGAGACACCGTGGTCGCTCGCGCCGTCGAGGCGAATGCCCGCCTCGAGCACGCGGCGCAGCGCGTCGGCGAGCGTCTTCCGGTCGGGATAGCGGATCGCGGTGTGGTAGAGCCCCGTCGCGTGGCGCGGCGGCGGGCCGGCGCCGCGCGATTCCCACGTGTTGAGGCCGATGTGGTGATGGTAGCCGCCGGCGGAGACGAACGCGGCCTCGTCGCCGTGCCGCAGGAAGACCTCGAAGCCGAGCACGCCCGAGTAGAAGTCGAGCGCCCGGTCCAGGTCCGAGACCTTCAGGTGGACGTGCCCGATGTCGACGCGTGGATCGATGGCCACCGGGTCACGATACTCCGCAGCTCGATCGCTGGACCTCACCCCTGCGTGTGCTTGATCGTCGACTCCTCGACCTGAGCGTCGCGCAGCGAGAGCGAGCCGGAGCAGACCTCGTCGTTCAACCGGTTCTCGATCTGGTCGACCGCGGCTGCGCGCGGGTACGGCTCCGGCCAGAGGTTGCGCGGGTCGGTCGGGTCGCCGCCGAGCTCGAGGCTGATGAGATGGTCCTCCTGGTACGCGGACAGCGGGCCCGTCTCGCCGTAGGCCCGCATCTGCTCGCGCTTCAGCGCATTCGTGTACTCGACCGGCGGCCGCACCGTCGTCGTCCAGCCGTGCCTGCAGATGGTCGCCCGGATGGTCGCCGGCGTCACCGCGGGGTTGAGGACGCCGGGGGTGCGCACCGGGTCAGCGATCACGGCTCGCGGCGACGGCCCGCTGCGGTGCGCGACGAGCACCCAGAGGGCGCCGAGCGCGAGGGCGAGCGCCGCGGCGACGAGGAGTCGGTACGTTGTCATCGTGGACAACGATAGCGCAGGTCGCAAGATGTCCCGGGCGGCCGAAACCACCCGGGACAGGTGTTGCCCTCAGACCTCCGGGCCGACGACCCCGAACGCAGCCCCGACCGTGTCGACGAGCACCGCGTAGCAGCCGACGCCCTCTGCCTGACGCGGCTCCGACGCGACGGTCGCCCCGAGCTCGAGCGCACGGCGGACGATCGCGGCGGTGTCCTCGACCTTGAGATACGTCACCCAGGTGGGGGCCGGCCCGGGCGACGGCTTTGCCGTGAGTCCGGCGACGTCGTCCCCGCCCGACCGGAAGACCCAGTAGCCGGGCATCGACTCGACGACTCTCCAGCCGAGCAGGTCGCAATAGAAGCGCTTCGCGGCGGCGACGTCGGTCGTCGCCAGCTCGTCCCAGCAGAACACGTCCTTCGACGGCGGCACCGCAGGCTCGCTCGGCGTGATCACGGCGAGGACGGCGTTCTCGGGATCCGCCATCACCCCATACCGGCCGACGTCCTCGATGTCCTCAGGCCCCAGGAAGACGTGCCCGCCGAGCGCGGGCACCCTCGCGAGGACCGCGTCGACGTCGTCGACCTCGACGTACACGAGCCAGTGCGGCGCCCGGTCGCGTGCGAAGAAGCCGCCGTGGTCGCGCCCGTGGACGTGGATCATCGGGTAGTCGGCCTCGCCCGGCCTCCACACGCTGAACGTCCAGCCGAGCAGGCCGGTGTAGAAGGCTTTCGCCGGCTCGACGTCCGGCGCGACCAGCTCGTGCCAGCCGACGACGGCGGACTTCGTGGAAACGGTTGCCATGCCTCCCTCCTTCCGGGTCGAGCGTCGCCCGGCCCGCCGGGCTACCCATCGGGGGATGCACGGAGAACGAGCGCACCGGCGAGCGCCCAGACGCAGTAGGCGACCCACGGATCGCCGATCACGTCGGTCTGGATCGCGAGCGCGAGGATCGCCGCGAAGGCGGCGGCGAGCCCGGCCGCCCACGGATCGCGGCGCCCGGCCCGGACGAGGGCGGCGAGCAGTGCCAGCCCCCACGCCGTCCAGAGCACCGCGCCGAGCACGCCCAGCTCGACGCCGAGCTCCGTGTAGTTCGACTCGCCGGCCTTGAGCGGCGTCCCGGTGCGCGAGGCGGTCTGGCCGACGTTGCCGAGCCCGTACCCCTGCGGGTGGTGGACCATGGTGCGGACGCCGTCCTTGAGGCTCTCCCAGTGCTCGTGGAGCGACGGCTCGCTCGCGCTCGTCGCCGCGAAGGAAGCCTGGGCCTGCTGTCCCTGCGCGAGCTTGTGCTGGTAGACGAGGTCCACTCGCGTCCAGTTGCCGGTCGGGGCGATCTTCGGGAACACGTGCGCCCATCCGATCGCAACCGCGACGGTGAGGACGGCGGCGCCGAGCTCGAGCGGCCGCCGCCGTAGCGCGGCGAGCACGACCAGGCCGACGGCGAGCGCGAGGAGCGACGAGCGCGAGAACGTCCACAGGAGCCCGGCCGCGGTGACGAGCGCGAGCACCACGACGACCTTGCGCACGCGCAGAGCCGCCGCGGCCACGAGCAGCGCGACGACGAACAGGTAGCCGCTCGCGAGCGGGCTGAGAAAGGTCGAGACGAGCCGGCGCAGGAATGGCTTGTCGCCGCCGACGTTGTAGACGAAGTTCTCCGGCAGCCCGTACGTCGCTCCGCTCGGTTCGAGCCGGGTGCCGGTGCCGTGGTAGTCATAGCCGAGGTGCTTGTGGAAGTAGTCGATGACGCCGTTTGTGCGCCACCAGCCGATCGACACCGTGTAGACGTCGACGAGTCCGATCGCGGCGACGGCGCCCGCCGTAGCGAGCAGCGTCCACGCGAGTCGCCGCAGATCGTCCCGCCCGAGGCGCAGCGTGCGGCCGAGGAAGAAGGCGCCGGCCGGGTCGACGTCGTGCCGGAGCCCCAGCGCGACGGCGTGGTGCCCGGCGGCGCCCCCCAACGCCGACTGCGGCACGAGCGCGTAGGCGACGGCGAGCAGGCCGAACGCGAGCGCGAGCCAGTCGACCAGCGCCGGCCGGAACGGCAGCCGCCGCCTGCGCATCGCGTCGAGGAGCACGTGCGCGAGCGCGACCGCGAGCAGGATCTCCTTCCACGCGGTGATCGCGGTCAGCGTCGCTCCGCGCACTCCGGCCGCGTAGAGCGCCGCCATCACCGCGTTGTGGAGTGCGAGCCCGACGACGAAGAGGTAGAGCGCCGCGACCGGCCGCCGCCAGACGGCCGCGGCCGCGACGGCGAGGAGCAGCGCGTAGAGGGCGAGCTCGACGACCGTCACGGCGCGAGGGTACAGCGGGCGAAGGCGAACGGCCTCCGCCCGCCGCGCGCTCGATCTACTTCGGCCCCCACGGTTCGCTGCCGAGCACCATGGCGAGCGCAGTCAAGACCAGAACGGCCATGACGAGCTTCGCGTAGAGCGAATACCGCAACACGGCTCCTCCTTGTCGGTCCCGCAGTCCCTCGAACGAGGGATGGCGTCGAGTGTAAGAAGTGGGTCGGATGACTCATGTCAAGGCCAAACCGGACCGAATGGACGATTGACGAACGTCTCGGGACAGGTCAGAATGGCCCGCGAATGCATCCCGAGCTTCCGCCCGCCGCAGGCGAGACGATCGGGGAGCGGCTCAAGCGCCTGCGGCTGGAGCGAGGATTCTCGCAGCGCGAGTTGGCCGCCCCGGGCGTTTCGTACGCGTACATCTCGCGCATCGAGGCCGGTACGCGCCAGCCCTCGGTGAAGGCACTGCGCAAGCTCGCCGCCAAGCTCAACGTTTCGGCCGACTACCTGGAGACGGGCTCCCAGCTCGATGCGAACGCGGAGCGGGAGCTCCGTTTGTCCGAGCTCGAGCTCGCGGTTCGTCTCGGCGAGTGGGACGCCGTCGAGGCTCCACTCTTGGCGGTCATCGAGGAGTCCGTGGCTGCAGGCGATCGGGCCGCTGCTCTCCGCGCGCGAGTCGCGCTCGCCATGCTCGCGCAGGAGCGTCGGGAACACACGAAGGCGGCAGAGCTGCTGGAGACGGCCCTCGCGGGAGAGCCGTTCTCCCCGGTCGATCGTTTCGACATCTATGCCAGCCTCGGCCGCGCGTACACCGAAGCGGGTCGGACAAGGGACGCCGTAGAGCTCTTCCAACGCTGCATCGACTCGATCGAGGGAGACGAGGAGGATCCAGCGCTCGAGGCCCGGTACGCAACGCTGCTGAGCTATGCGTTGAGTGACATGGGCGAGCTTGCCCGCGCAGAGAAGGTGGTCAGGCAGGCACTCGAGCGAGTGCGCGACACCGGCGACCCGTACATGCGCGTGCGGCTCTACTGGTCGATCGCGCGCCTCGCCCACACGGAGGGTCGCGAGTCGGTCGCCCTGGCAAACGTGCGCAAGGCCATTGCGCTCCTCGAGGCGACCGACGACACGTTCCACCTCGCTCGCGCGCACATTCTGGCGGCGTACATCACTCTCTCTCGCAACGACGCGGACGCGGCCGAGCACCACCTCGACAACGCGGAGCACCTGCTGGGAGGCACGCTTCCGCCGCAGGATCGATTCGAGATCGTGATGCAACGGGCTCGTATCTCCGCGCTCCGCGGGGAGGCTGGGAATGCCGTCGAGTCGGCAAGACGGGCATTGGAGCTTGCCGGCGACGATGCCCCCGTCGATCGCGGGCTCGCGCTGTCGGTGCTCGGCGAGGCACTTGCCGTTCAGTCCGACATCGCCGGCGCGGACCAGGCCTACAGCGAGGCGGTCACGCTCCTGGAGGGCCAGGGCCGCTGGCGGCACGCCACCGAGGCATGCCGGAGTTGGGGGCGGATGCTACGGGAGCACGGAGACGAACGGGCGGTCGACGTGCTCGATCGCGCGGCGGAGCTCGGGCTGCGCACCGTCCCGGCAGAGACGCACGCCGAGCGTTGAGCGTCGAGCTCGCGCTCGCGCCCCGCGGCCCCTACTCGCTCGCCCTCTCCGCACGCTTCGCGAGCGACGCGACGCGGACGTTCCGCGACGGCGTTCTGACGCAGGCTCTCGCCGTCGACGGACGGGTCGAGCTCGCGTGGGCGCGGCAGGAGCCGAGGGGGACGGTGACGATCCGCGCCGAGTCCGAGGCGGCGGCGGCGCGGCTGCGCTGGGTGCTCGCACTCGACGACGACCACTCCCCATTTCTTGCGCGCGCGCGTGCGGATCCTCTGCTCGGACGTGCATCGCGCGAGCTGAACGGGCTGCGGCCGTTGCGCGTGCCGACGGTCGCGCACGCGCTCCTGCGCGCCTTCTGCGGCCAGCTGATCGAGGCGAAGCTCGCGCGGCGGCTCGAGCAGACGATCGTCCGCGCGATCTCTCCGGCCGGAGCGGAGCGGCTGCACGCCTCGCCGGCGACGCGCGACCTCGCCGCGCTCGCGCCGGCCCGCCTGCGCGCGCTCGGCCTGCACGCGCCGCGCGCTGCGGCGCTCGTCCGCATCTGCCGCTCGCTCGAGCTGGAGCGGCTGCACGAGCTGCCGACGCAGGCCGTCGCCGCGCGGCTCGAGCGCGAACGGGGCCTCGGCCCGTGGTCGGTCGGGGTCGTCTGCCTCCAGGGACTGGGCCGCAGCGACTACGGGCTCGTCGGCGACCTCGGCCTGATCAAGCTCATGCGCCTGCTGCGCGGCCGGCCGGTCGAGGGCTGGGAGACGGCGGAGCTGCTCGACCCCTACGGCGAGTGGGCCGGGCTGGCGAGCGTCTACCTGATCGCCGGCCATGCCCGCGGCCTGATCCCGGCACCGGACGCACGCGCCGCGTAGTGGTGCGCGGCCGTGAGATCGAGCTCGTCGTCGCGGAGGATGCGGCGGCGGCGGCGCAGCTCGCGGCGGAGCGGCTCGCGCACGCGGCCCGGGCCGGCGGCCACGTCGTGCTCACCGGCGGCTCCACGCCGCGGCGCGCGTACGAGCTCGCCGCCGGGCTCGAGCCGGACTGGAGCCACGTCGAGCTGTGGTGGAGCGACGAGCGCTGCGTGCCGCCGGACGACGAGCGCTCGAACTACGGGATGGCCGAGGTGGCGCTGCTCGACCGGCTCGCGTCGGCGCCCGCCGCGGTGCACCGGATGCGCGGCGAGCTGGGGCGCGACGGCGGCGCGGAGCAGTACGAGCGGGAACTCGGCGATCTCGCCCGTTTCGACCTCGTCCTGCTTGGACTTGGCGCCGACGGGCACATCGCCTCGCTCTACCCCGACCAGCCGACGCTCGACGAGACGGGGCGGCGTGCGATCGGCGCCGAGGCGCACCTGCAGCCCTTCGTCGACCGGATCACGCTCACGCTGCCGATGCTGCGCGCCGCCCGCGAGGTGCTCTTCCTCGTCGCGGGAGCCGACAAGGCGGACGCGGTGCAGCGCGCCTTCGCGGGTGAGCCGTCGCACGCGACGCCGGGAAGCCTCGTGCGCGCCGTCGCGGGAACGACGACCGCGCTGCTCGACACCGCGGCCGCGGCCCAGGTCCTGTCCAAGTAACAACTTGTCACCAGGGCCGGGACCTGCGGAGGCGCCTGCAGCTCTGGTCCAAGTGACAAGTTGTCACTAGCGAGGCAGGAGGGGTGACGACGGCAAGGCGGCCGCGAGGCCGCGCTGCGCGGCGAGCCGCTGCAGGACGAGCACCGTGTCAGCGACCGCGATGTCTTCGAGGAAGTCGGTGCGCGTCTCGAACGAGCGGAGCACGGACTCGACCGCGACGCGATACGCGGGGCCGTCGCCGGCGGCCAGTGCCGCCAGCGCGGCGGCGACGTCGCCCGGGAAGTCGCCGCGGCCCTCGAGCGTCGCGGCGAGCGTCGCCGCCTCGTCGTCGTCTCCGAGCACGAGCAGCGCGAGCGTGCCGGCATAACGACCTATCGGCGACTCCGCCTTCGCCGCTTTCGCCTCGAGCGTCCCGTGCGCGCTCTCCGTCGCGTCCCTGCCGGCGAGGAGGAGCGACTTGAGCACGCCGATCGGCCGCCCCCACGAGCCCGGCGGTGCGTACTGCCGGCTCTCGCCGTAGCGCCCCGCCGCCTTCAAGAGCCACGCCTCCGACTCGGTCGCACGCCCCTCCATCAGCAGGCAGAGGCCCGCCGCCCAGGCGGCGTTGCCGAGCCGCGTCAGCTGCCGCTGGAGCCGGTCTCGATCCTCGTCCTCGTACAGGCGGGTCACGCCCTCGCTGTAGCGGGCTCTCGCCGCCTCGGCCCGGTCGCCCCAGCCCACGCACTGAGTATCCCGCGGACGGAGCTATGGTTGCTCGGCGATGCGCGAGCTGCACGAGGTGTACTTCGTCGACGGCGTCCGGACGGCGTTCGGGAAGGCCGGGCCGAAGGGCCGGTTCTGGCGCACCCGCGCCGACGACATGGGCGTCAAGGTCGTGCGCGAGCTGCTGCGGCGAAACCCCGAGATCCCGCCGGAGAGGATCGGCGACGTCGTCTTCGCCGCGACCGCACAGGTCGGCGACCAGGGCCTCACGCTCGGCCGCGACGTCGCGCTTCTCGCCGGCATCCCCGAGGCCGTGCCCGGCTTCGCCGTCGACCGCATGTGCGCAGGCGCGCTCACCGCCGTGACGGCCGCGGCCGGCGAGATCGCCTTCGGCGCCGCCGATGTCGCCGTCGCCGGCGGCGTCGAGCACATGGGCCACCACCCGATGGGCGACGACGTCGACTTCAACCCGCGTTTCCTGTCGGAGCGTCTGCTCGACGAGTCGGCCGCCGTGATGGGCCGGACCGCCGAGAACCTCCACGACCGCTTCCCGGAGATCACGAAGGAGCGCGCCGACGCGTTCGCGCTCGCCTCGCAGCAGAAAGCGGCCGCGGCGTGGGAGAACGGCGTCATGCGAGAGACGGTGGTGCCGATGGCCGTCTTCTCGGACGACGGCTGGCAGGTCGCCGACCGCGACGAGTTCCTCCGCCCCGAGACGACGCTCGAGGGGCTCGCCGCGCTCAAGCCGGCCTTCCGCGCGGGCGGCCGCGTCACCGCCGGCAACTCGGCCGGGCTCACCGACGGCGCCACCGCGGCGTTCCTCGCCTCCGGGCAGGCGGCCGCCGAGCTCGGCTTGAAGCCGAAGCTCCGCCTCGTCGCGTATTCGTACGCGGGCGTCGAGCCGCACCTGATGGGCTACGGACCCGTGCCCGCGACGCGACGCGTGCTCGAGCAGACAGGCGTGACGCTCGACGAGATCGACATGTTCGAGCTGAACGAGCCCTTCGCCGTGCAGGTGCTGACCTGGTGCGACGAGCTGGGGATCGCCGGCGACGACCCACGGCTCAACCCGTACGGCGGCGCGATCGCCTGCGGCCACCCCCTCGCCGCGACCGGCGTGCGGCTGGTCGCGCAGCTCGCATACGGGCTGCGTGAGCGCCGCGGCCGCTACGGGCTGACCGCGCTCTGCATCGGCATGGGCATGGGCGCGGCGATCCTCTGGGAGAGCGTCCAGTGAGCGACACCGTCTTCAAGCTCAACCGCGTGGAGTCGCGCGTCGGGCCGATCGCGCTCGTCACGGTCGACAACGGCGAGGACCACACGAAGCCGACGACGCTCGGCCGCTCGGCGTTCGAGTCGGCGACGGCGCTGCTCGACCAGCTCGAAGGAGGGGGCTGGGCGGCGATGGTCGTCACCGGCAAGCCGTTCGTCTTCTGCGTCGGCGCGGACATCGACGCGTTCGCCCGGGTGCGCTCGGCCGAGGACGCGCTCGAGGGCACGCGCGCCGGCCACGCGCTGTTCGGGCGGATCCGCGCCCTCCCCTTTCCCACCCTCGCGGCGATCAACGGCGCCTGCCTCGGCGGCGGCCTCGAGCTCGCGCTGCACTGCGACGCGCGCACGATCGCCTCGAGCGTCCGCCATTTCGGCTTTCCCGAGGTCTTCCTCTCGATCATCCCCGCCTGGGGCGGCACGCAGCTCGCTCCCCGGCTGGCCGGCCCGGAGGCGGCGGTGAAGCTGATCGTGTCGAACCCTCTGCGCCAGAACAAGCTGCTGTCGGCGTCGGAGGCGGTCGAGCTCGGCTTCGCCGACCGCCTGCTCGAGCCCGTCGAGTTCGTCGACGAGTCGCTCGCGTACGCGGTCGAGCTCGCCGAAGCGGGAGGCATCGAGCGCGCCGACCCCGACTGGTCCGAGCTCGACTCGATCCTGCGCAAGGCGCGCTCGCGCGTCGAGGACGCAGTGCACGGCGCGACGCCGGCGCCGTACGTCGCGCTCGAGCTGATCGCGGCCGCAAGCCGGCTGACGGTCGAGCAGGGCTACGCGGCCGAGGAGGCGGCGATGGGAGAGCTGCTGGTCGGCCCGCAGGCGCAGGCGTCCGCGTACGCGTTCACGGTCGTCGAGCGGCGGACGAGGAAGGGCCCCGGCCTGCCCGACGTGCCGCCGCGGAAGGTGGAGAAAGTCGGCATCGTCGGCGCCGGCCTGATGGCGACGCAGCTCGCGACGCTGTTCGTCCGCCGGCTCGAGGTGCCGATCGTGCTGCGCGACATCGAGCAGACGCGCATCGACGAGGCGCTCGTGACGATCCGCGAGGAGGTGCGTGCGCGAAAGCCGTTCCTGGCGACGCTCGTCGACGGCGGCACCGGCTGGGAGCAGTTCGCAGGCTGCGACCTCGTGCTCGAGGCGGTGTACGAGGAGCTCGACGTGAAGCGCGAGGTCTTCGCGCAGGTGCGCCGCGTCGCGCCGGACGCGATCCGCGCCACCAACACCTCATCGCTCTCCGTCGAGGAGATGGGCGCCGACGTCGGGCTGCACTTCTTCAACCCGGTCGCCGTGCTGCCGCTCGTCGAGATCGTACGCACGCCGCAGACCACCGATGAGCAGCTCGCGACCGCGTGGGACGTCGTCAAGAAGCTGCGCAAGCGCGGTGTGCTCGTCGCGGATGCGCCGGCGTTCGTCGTCAACCGCGTGCTCACACGCATGACGACCGTGCTGATGGACGCGCTCGAGCACGGCAACAGCGTCGACGAGACCGACGAGGCGATCCTCTCGCTCGGCTTGCCGATGGCGCCCTCGGTGCTCCTGCAGATGGTCGGCCCGCGCGTCGCGAATCACGTGCTCGAGACCCTGCACGAGGCCTACCCGGACCGCTTCCCGCTCTCGCCGACGCTCGCCGGCTACGCCGACGGCAGGGACGAGATCGTCCTCCGCGGCGATGCGCGACGCACCGTCGACCAGATCCGTGAGGACGCCCTCGAGGCGGTCGCGGACGAGGTGCGGCGCCTGCTGGACGACGGCGTCGTCGCGTCGGCCGCCGACGTCGACGCGTGCCTGATCCTCGGCGCCGGCTATCCCTTCTTCCTCGGCGGGATCACAAAGCACCTCGACCAGACCGGCATCTCCGAGCGGCTCTTCGGCTCCACGCTCGCCGAGTACGGCAGGATTCCGGCCTGATGGCAGACGACTGGAGGATCAGGATCGAGCTCGAGCCCGACGGCGGGACGCTCGAGCGGCTCGGCTACGAGCTCGGCGCCGAGGCGCGCGAGCTCGCACGCGAGCTCGAGCAGCAGCGCCTCGCGGTATCCCGCGACGGCAACGACCTGTTCGTCTACGCCGGCTCGTACCCGGAGGCGTTGCGCGCCCTCGCGGTGATCGAGGCCGAGCTACGCGAGCAGGACGCGAAGGCGCGCACGAGCCGCATCGAGCACTGGCTCGAGGACGAGGAGCGCTGGGACGACGAGCCGCGCGCGGAGAGCTGGGAGGAGGAGCAGCTCGCCGAAGGCTACGCGCCGTGGGAGGTGCGGGTGCAGTGCAGCTCGCGAGGCGAGGCGCACGCCCTCGCCGACCGGCTCGAGCAGGAGGGCTACTCCGTCACGCGCCGCTTCCGCTACCTGATCGCGGGCGTCGCCTCGCAGGAGGAGGCGGAGGCGCTCGCAGCGCGCGTGCACGGCGAGGCCGAGCCCGGCGGCGAGGCCGTCTGGGAGGTCTCGCCCGCCAACCCCTTCGCCGTCTTCGGCGGCCTGGGCGGATAGGTCAACCCTCGGTGCCAGGCACGGTGCCTGGCACCGAGGTGCGCATACCGTCCCCGAAAGGCGGTTGACGCTGCCGCCGCTCTCGCTATGCTTGCGGTAGCGCGGCCCGCAACAGGGGCAACTCGTCGGGCCGGCGCGCCTCTCCAGTTGGCAGCACTCGGAACGTGCTGCGCACATGCAGGAAGCCATTCATCAGCCGATGATTCTTTCGGAGGTGGCGGACCCATTGGTCGCCGCCGCGGTCCGCGCGGAGGCGTGGGCCGGCGAGCCGTTCCTTCGCGACGGCGAGGATCCCGCGCACGCGCTCGCGCCGGGCACGGCGCGCCGCCGCGCGCTCGACGACGCGCTCGCGGAGCTCGAGGCGGGCCGGCGCGGCCCGAGCCAGCAGTGGAAGGTTCGCTACGGCCTCATGCTCGGGCTCGAACGCGTGCTCGCAGATCCCGAGCCGCGCACCGCGGCCGGCACCGGGCTCCGCCGCCACCAGATCGACGCGCTCGCGGGAATGCTGACCGAGCTGATCGCGGCCAGCCAGCGCGCGGAGGACGCGAACGGGAACGGCCACGCGCTCGCGGAGGCAGAGCTCGAGGAGGACGAGGAGGAGGACGAGGACGAGCCGCTCGCGGTGGCCGGCGACGAGGAGGAAGAGGAGCCGGAGGAGCTCTCGCCCGAGCAGGATCCGGGCGCCGTGCGGCGCTACCGCTTCCGCCATCCCACCGCCTCCGGCAAGACGATCGCCGCCGCCGGCTTCGTCGAGGCGGCGCGCACGCTCGGCGTGCTGATCCTCACCCACCGCCGGCTGCTCGTCTCGCAGTTCCAGCGCGACCTGACGGCCGAGGGCTACGGCGGCCGCTTCACGCCCGCCATCCAGGCGGGCAAGGAGCCGCTGCGCACGAACC
>DASPTD010000009.1:0-50470 GCA_035623575.1 Gaiellaceae bacterium | reverse complement strand
GCTGCGGTGGCCGTGCCGAGCTCGCCGAGGTACGGCGTCCAGCGGTGCGGGATGCGCGGCGCGGCGAGCTTGATGAACAGCACGGGCTGGGGTGGGCGCGGCACGGTGCGCAGGATCATGCCGGCCTGGTCGAGCGTGCGGTCGCCCTTGCGCAGGTTGCAGGGGGCGCAGGCCGTCACGACGTTCTCCCAGATCGACTCGCCCCCCTTCGAGCGGGGAACGACATGGTCGAGCGTGAGGCGGCCGTTCGACGTGCCGCAGTAGACACACCGCCAGCCGTCCCGGGCGAACAAGGCCCGGCGGGAGATCTTGCGCTGGATCGCCCGGGGTACGCGTACGTAGTGGAGGAGCCGGATCACGTGCGGCCAGATGAAGCTGCCGGTGGCCGAGCGGAGCGGCTGGTCGAGGCGCTCGACGACCTCGGCCTTGCCCTTGTAGACGAGTACGTGGGCGCGCCGGAGCGTGCACACGTTCAACGGCTCGTAGCTCGCGTTGAGGACGAGTACCTGCTGCACCCTGAGCCACAAACTAGCAGCGCGGGGCCCGCAAACCGAGTGCTGCAACCAGGTTGCACGGTGTCGTCCCTTTGTGACGAACCCTGCAACCCCGACGCCGTTCGACCTCAGCCCGCCATCGCCCGCTCCACGGCCTCGAGCTCCTCCGGGGAGAGGGCCACCGAGGCGCGGCCGCGGTCGAGCTCCTTCACGTAGATCCTCGCGTAGTCGCGGCCCTGGATGGCGCTCAGGACGATGCCGGTGCGGACCGAGTCGAGCAGGGCGACCGAGGCGGACTGGTGGCCGCCGCTGCTCTGGAGGGCGTCGTAGCGGACGATCGCCGTCTTCGAGACCGTGTCGTCGACCCGCCGGTCGACGCGCGCGAGCGCGGCCGCGATCTCGTCGACCGCCCGATGGAGGTCGTCGATCCGGCCTTGCAGCGACACGGCGAAGTCGACGAGGTCCGCCTTGCCGCCGCCGAGCAGGACGAGCTGCGCCCTGCGGACGTGCCGCAGCGAGAGGAAGTGTCCGAGCGCGAGGAGAAGCGCGACGACGGCCGCAACCGCGGCGCCGATCGCGATCCAGCCGGCGATCGAGGCACTGAGGTGCATCGCCGCGACCTTAGCCGAGCGTGAAGAAGACCGTGTAGCTGTATCTGTTGTTCGAGGTGTTGACCTCGCCTGCGACTGCGCCGACGTTCACCGTGATCGTGGCCTTCGCGCCGAAGGCGTCCGTCGGCAGCTGGAAGTTCCCGAAGCTCACGGTCGTGGTCTGCGCCGGCTGGATGAGCGGGATCTCGTGGCGCTTCAGGATCGTCTTCTTGCCGACGGCGATCGTGAGGGTGACCGGCACGTTGACCTCGTTGAAGTTGCCGGAGTCCTCGACCGTCGCCACGAAGGTGAGGCCGGCCGAGACCTTCACCGTCGTCGCCGACGTCGTCGAGAGCCGCACGCCGCCCGGGTTGGCCACCACCGACACGAGCTGGTCACCGTGCTTCCCGCTCGGCGTGCCGCCCGTGGAGGCGCCGGTCAGGCGGGTGAGGAGGAGCCCGAACGAGCGCGCGCTGACGAGGTCGGGGTTCGCGACGAAGTGCGATTCGGGCACGACGACGCCCGTCACGCCCTGGGCCTTCATCTCCTGGGTGGCCGGCAGCCGGTAGAGCTGGTCCCAGACGACGTCGCTGGCCGTCAGGAGCTGTGCCTGCGCGGTCAGCGCGTCGGTGGCCGCGGTCGTGGCGGCGACGCTCTTCGCCGTCGACACCGCTGCGAGCGCGTCGCCGAGGCCGGCCAGGCCCTTTGCGCGCAGCTCGAGTGCGTCGACGAGCCGCTGGTGGGCCGAGCGCAGCGGGCCCGGCGCGCGGATCTGCTGTGCTTCGTCGTACGCCTGCTGCTCCTGCTGCGCGTACTGCTGCAGGCTCGTCTCCAGGTCGGACTCCTTCAAGCCGGCCGAGACCAGCTTGTTCGCAAACTGGGCGCCGAGCCGGTTCGAGCTCTGCGCGATCGTCCGCACCTTGCTCGCGTAGCCGGCGTACTCGTCGTGCTTGCTCTTGCCCTGGCACGCGCCGACCCAGAACACGAGGGCGACCACGACGACGATCGCGATCGCGATCAGACCGACGAGCCGCGCGAGCGGGACGATCCCCGTCGGCGCGCGCAGCGGCGGCCGCCGCGGGCCGCCGCCTCCGCCTTGCGGGCGTCGGCGACCGCGCCGCGTCGTCTCGACCGTCTCCGGCTCGTCGAAGAAGTCGAACTCGATGTTGTGGTCGTCGAACGTGCTCATGCGGACGGCAGTCCGGCCAGACTGTACTCCGGCGTCCGCTCAGAAAGGAAATGACCGTTCGGCCGCCAACCTGTCGAGGCCCATGTCGAATGCTGCGCTCGCGCTCGAGGAAAGCGGGCTCGTCCTCAACCGGTACCGCCCGCTCCGGCCGCTCGGCAGCGGCGGCTCGGGGTCGGTCTGGCTCGCCCGGGACGAACAGACGGGCCTCGACGTCGCCCTCAAGATCGTCGCCCGCGAGGGCAAGGCGGGCGCGCGCGCCGAGCGTGAGGCGGCCGCGGCGGCTCGCCTGCGCCACCCGAGCTGCCTGCGCGCGTACGCGCTCGCGCGCGATCCGCGCCACGTGTACATCGCCTACGAGTTCGTGCCGGGACGCACGTTCCGGGAGGCCGTGCGCGCCGGCGAGCTCGACGACCGGTCTGCGATCGAGGCGTGCGCGCAGATCTGCGACGGGCTTGCGCACGCCCACGCGGCGGGCATCCTCCACCGCGACGTGAAGCCGTCGAACGTGCTGCTCGCCGCCGGCGAGCAGGTGTCGGTGCGGCTGCTCGACTTCGGCCTCGCGCAGTTCGCGGAGGCGGAGACGCTCACGGCGCAGGGCGACGTCCCGGGCACGCTCGCCTACATCGCGCCGGAGCGCCTGGCCGGCGAGAGCGCCGAGGAGGCCTCCGACGTCTGGGCCGTCGGCGTGATGCTCTGGGAGGCGCTGTCGGGACGTCACCCGTTCTGGCAGACCTCGATGCTCGACACCGCCCGGGCGATCGAGTCGGGCGCGCCCTCGCTCGACAGCCTGCGGCCCGATCTGCCGAAGAGCCTGATCCAGCTCGTCGATCGCTCCCTCTCGCTCGACCCGGCCCGCCGGCCGTCCGCCGCCGACCTCTCGCGCCTGCTCCGCGGCTCCGTGCCGCTGCAGCGCAGGTCGAAGAGCCGCAAGGAGGTCGCGGCCCGCGTGCCACAGCCCGGCCGCATCGCTGCAGCCCTCCTTGCCGGCGGGTTCGCCGGCTGGACGGCGGCGGCACTGCCGTTCTACCCGCACGGCTGGGCGGCCGGGCTCGCGGTCGTCGTCGCAGCGGTCACGACCCTGCGGGAACGACTCGGTCTGGCGCTGGCGCTCGCCGTGCCGGTGCTCCCGCTCGGGAACGTGTCGCTCGGCCTCGCCCTGCTCTACGCCGGTCTCGCCGCCGGCTGGCTCGTCCTCTCCTGGCGCGAGCCGCGCGCCGGCCTCCTGTTCGCGCTCGGGCCGCTGCTCGCGCCCATCGCCGCCCTGGGCCTCGTCCCCCTCGCCGCGTCGGTGCTCCGCGCCGGGCCCCGTCGAGCGGCTCAGGCTGCTGCGGCGGTGCTCGTGGCGGGCATCGTCGCAGGGGTCCGCCACGCCGCGCTGCCCTTCACCGGCGCGCGGCCGCCGCTCGGGGTCGGCGTCGCCGGGGCCACGAGCCCGGTCGCCGTCGCCGGCTCGCTCGCCCGGGCCGCCGCCGCGCATCCGGCGCTCCTCGTCGAGGCGGCCGCCTTCGCCGCGATCGCCCTCGCGATCCCGTTCGCACAGGCGCGCGGCCGCTGGGGTGCCGCCGGGCTGGGAGCGGGGATGCTCGTGATGACGGTGCTCGCCGTGCCGTCCGCCGCAGCGGCTCCCCTCGTGACCGCGGCGTGGCTGACGGCTACCGTGATCGCCGTACGCGCCTCGCGCGCATAGCGACCTCCCCCGGCCGGGGTAATGTCAGGCCGCAGCGATGGGACTCAGGGCGATCGAGCAGAAGATCGAGTCGTTGTTCGAGGGCGTGTTCGGACGCGCGTTCCGTACGAACGTCCAGCCGGTCGAGATCGCGCGCAAGCTGGCGAAGGAGATGGACGATCATCGGACCGTCTCGGTCTCGCGCGTCTACGCACCGAACGACTACACGGTCTACCTCTCGACCGCTGACCGCGAGCAGTTCTCGGGCTACGAGAACTCGCTCCTCTCGGAGCTCGAGGAGTACCTGTCGGAGCACGCGACGCGCGAGAGCTACGCGCTGCTCACGCCGGTGCGCGTGCAGCTCGAGACGGACGACGACCTCGCGCTCGGCGAGTTCGGGATCGCCGCCCGCATGGTGCAGCCCCGGCGCGGCCACCGGGAGGAGCCGGAGCCGCGGGCCGAGCCCGCCGCCACCATGATCCACCCACCGCCGCAGGAGCCGGAGGGCGGGCCCGGTGAGGCCGAGCCGGTGATCGCGGTGCTCTCGTGGGGCGGTCACAGCCATCGGGTCGAGAGCCCGCGTGCGGTGCTCGGTCGCTCACGCGACAGCGACGTGCAGATCGACGACGTCAACGTCTCGCGCAGGCACGCGGAGCTGCGCCGGGAGAGCGACGGCTTCTGGATCGTCGATCTCGACTCGACGAACGGCGTCGAGGTGGACGGTCGGCGCGTCAAGCGGGCAAAGCTCGAGCCGGGCGGCAGCTTCACGGTCGGGTCGACGGTGGTGACGTTCGCGACGGAGCCTCCGTGATCGTCGCCTCGACCACCCTCGAGGAGGTGCTCCTCGCGCTCAAGATCGCCTTCCTCGTGCTCCTCTACGCGTTCATCTGGCAGATCGTGCGCACCGCCGGCCGGGGGGTGCAGATCGCACAGCAGAGCGTCATCCTGCGCATGCCTCCCGCCGGGGTCGCGGCGGCACCCGCACGGGCGGCCCGGCTCGTCGTCCTGGAGAGCCCGATCCTCGACCTCGGCGCGGAGTTCGAGCTCGATCGCGTCGACGTCACGATCGGCCGGGGCGCGCAGAGCGACATCGCGGTCGAGGGCGACGAGTTCGCCTCGGCGCGCCACGCACGGATCGAGCCGCGCCCGGACGGCGTCTGGGTGCAGGACCTCGGCTCGACGAACGGCACCTTCGTGAACGGTGTCCGCATCGAGCAGCGGCGCAGGCTCGAGCCCGGCGACGTCGTGCGCGTCGGCGAGACCGACCTGAGGTTCGAGGTATGAGCCTAGGCGCGTACGCCGGCGCTACCGACACCGGCCGCACGCGGCGGCGCAACGAGGACTACTACGTCGTCGCGCCGCCGCTCTTCTGCGTCGCCGACGGCATGGGCGGCGCGCAGGCGGGTGAGGTCGCATCGAGGCTCGCGGCCGCGGCGGTCGAGGACGTTGTCGATCACGACGGGCGCTCGGGCCCGGGTCGGGTGACGGCCCTCATCCAGGAGGCGAACAGGCGCGTGTACGAGCGCGCCAGCGCCGACCCCACGGTCTCGGGGATGGGGACGACCATGACGGTCGCGCTCGTGGAGCAGGACGGCGTGACGATCGGCCACGTCGGCGACTCGCGCGCCTACCTCGTTCGCGACGGCACGCTGACGCAGCTGACCGATGACCACTCGCTCGTGAACGAGCTCGTCAAGAGCGGGAGGCTCTCGCGCGAGGAGGCGGAGCAGCATCCGCAACGCTCGGTGATCACCCGGGCGCTCGGCACGGATCCCGACGTCGACGTCGACGCGTTCACCGTCGACGCGCAACCAGGCGATCTGTTCCTCCTCTGCTCGGACGGCCTGACGTCGATGGTCGACAACGAGGAGATCCTCTCGCTGCTCGAGCGGAACCGAGCCGACCTCAAGAGCGCGACGAGGTCGCTCCTCAACGCGGCGAATCGCGGCGGCGGCGAGGACAACATCACCGTCGTCACCTTCGAGATCGCCGAGGACGGCGGCGACACGCTGGTGATCCCCGCGGTCCGCGAGGACGACACGCTGGACGGGCAGTCGGCGGTGAGCGTCGCCGAGACCGTCGAGAACGTGCTGGTCGAGCCCGACGGCGACCCGCCCGAGGTGCAGGCGAGCGTCGAGCCGGCCCCGGGCGTCTCCACCGCCCGCACCCGCCTCGTCCTGACGATGCTCGTGCTGCTCGCCGTCGCCGCGGTGCTGCTCGTCTGGGGGCTTGTGCGCTGACCTACCGAAACCGCGAGCTGCTCTCTCTCGCCGTTGTCGGCATTCTCACGGGCGTCGGCTTCGCCAGCGTCTACATCGCGCGCAAAGCGGAGGTCTCGGGCGGCTCGCTCGCCTACGCCGGCTTCTTCCTCGCCCTGTATCTCGTCGCGCACCTCGCCGCGCGGATCGCCGTTCCCCGTGCCGACCCGTACCTGCTGCCGATCACCGGCCTGCTGACCGCGATCGGACTGACGGAGATCTACCGGCTCGGTCCGGCGAACGCGTTCAAGCAGGGTCTGTGGATCGTGATCGGCGTCGCGGCGTTCGCCGTGACGCTGCTGGCGTTCCGGCGCGACTATCGCGTGCTCGAGAACTACAAGTACCTGTTCGGGCTGGGGGCGGTCGGGCTGCTGTTCATGCCGCTCCTGCCGGGAATCGGGCAGACGGTCAACGGCGCGCGCCTGTGGGTGCACGCCGGCCCGTTCCAGATCCAGCCGGGCGAGTTGGGAAAGGTGGCGCTGATCGTCTTCCTCGCCGCATACCTCCGCGAGAAGCGCGAGGTGCTCGCGCAGGGGCGGGTGAAGGACTGGGGGCCGCTGCTCGTGATCTGGGGCGGCGCGATGCTCGTCCTCTTCGTCACCGACGACCTCGGCAGCGCGCTTCTCTACTACGGGATCTTCCTCGCCATGCTCTACGCGGCGACCGCGCGGCTGAGCTTCGTCGTCGTCGCGCTCGGCCTGTTCCTGGCAGGGTCGGCGGCGGTGTACCAGGGCACGCCGCACGTGCGTGAGCGTGTGACGAACTGGCTCGATCCCTGGACGACGCACAAGGTGTTCTGCCCGCTCTCGGGGACGATGACGCTGCGCCAGGATTGCACGAGCTACCAGGAGGTGCAGTCCCTCTACTCGATCGCGCACGGCGGGTACGGCGGCACGGGGCTCGGCTCCGGCACGTTCACGAACACGCAGGGGCACCAGATCATCCCGTACCTCAACACCGACTTCATCTACTCGGCGCTCGCGCAGGAGCTCGGGCTGGCCGGTGCGTCGGCGCTGCTGCTCATTTACATGGTGTTCGTCCTGCGCGGCTTCCGCGTCTCGCTGCTCGCCGGGGACGGCTTCTCGAAGCTGCTCGCGGCGGGCCTGACGTTCGGCTTCGCGCTGCAGACGTTCATCATCGTCGGCGGCATCCTCCGTGTGATCCCGCTGACGGGGATCACGCTGCCCTTCGTCTCGTACGGCGGCTCGAGCATCGTCTCGAACTTCCTGCTGCTGGCCGGGTTGATGCTCGTCTCCCACCGCGCGAACGTCGAGGTCGAGGGCCGGTGAACCGACAGCTCTCGCGGCTCGCGCTCGTCGCCGTCGTGCTGCTCGTCGCGCTCGTCGCCGCCACGACGTATTGGCAGGCATGGGCGGCGGGAGGCCTGCAGGACCGACAGGACAACGCCGTCGAGCTCGTGGCGCAGTTCCAGGTCGCCCGGGGGCTGATCCTCGCCGACAACGGCCGTCCGCTCGCGGCCGACCGGAGGGTGCGGCGGAACGGCCAGACCCTCTACTTCCGCCGCTACCCGCAGAAAGGGCTTGCCGCCCAGGTCGTCGGCTACTCGACTTCGGCCCGGACGCAAACGGGGCTCGAGGAGTCGCTGAACGACTACCTCACCGGCGCGAACACGAACCTCAGCAATGCGATCCGCCGTGAGCTTGCGCAGCTCGGCGGCGCGACCGTGCACGGCAACAACCTCGTGCTGACGCTCGATCCGGCTGCGCAGGCGCTCGCGCTGCAGCAGCTCGGCGACCGCTGCGGCGCGGTGGTCGCGATGAACCCGCGCACCGGCGCGGTCTACGTCATGGCGTCGACGCCGACGTACGACCCGAACCTGATCGACAAGCCCGGCGGCTACGCGAAGATCCTCAAGATCAGGGGTGGGTGCGGCGACGGGTCGGCGCTGCTCAACAACGCCACCGCGGGACTCTTCACACCGGGATCGACCTTCAAGATGGTGACAGCCGCGGCGGCGCTCGACAGCGGCGCGTTCACGCCGGACTCGATCTTCCACGACCCGGGCTACTGCATCGAGTACGGCAAGAAGGTGTCGAACGCGGGCAACCCGGACCAGAAGGGCCCGGAGGCGTTCGGCCGGGTGACGCTCGCGCAAGGCTTCGAGCACTCGATCAACTCCGTGTTCTGCAACGTCGGCAAGAAGATCGGTGCGGCGACGATCCTCGAGTATGCGAAGAAGTTCGGCTTCTACTCGACGCCGCCGCTCGAGACGCCGGCGAACGAGCGCGCGCCGAGCGGCCTCTACTACAACGGCAAGCTCGAGTACCCCAAGCATCCCGACACGGCCGTCGACCCGGGGCGGCTCGCGTTCGGACAGGAGCACCTGGCGGTGACCCCGCTGCAGATGCTCCTCGTCGCGTCGACGATCGCGAACGGCGGCGTCGTGCCGCGGCCGTATCTCGTGCAGCGGATCGTCGGCCCCGACGGGTCGACCGTTCACACCACGAGGCCGGACAACCTCGGTCGGGCGATCAAGGCCTCCACCGCCGCCGACCTGACCCAGATGATGATCTCCGTCGTCCAGGCCGGCACCGGCACCGCCGCCCAGATCCCGGGCGTCCAGGTGGCCGGCAAGACGGGCACCGCCGAGACCGCGGTGAACCACGTCTACACCGCCTGGTTCGTCTGCTTCGCCCCCGCCGACGACCCGACGGTCGCGGTGGCGGTCGTGCTCGAGAAGCAGCTGAACGGATTCGGCGGCGCGGTCGCGGCCCCGATCGCCAAGCTCGTGCTGGAGAAGCTCCTGCATGGCTGAGGCTGCCAGTACCCTCTAGGGACTCCCGTGGCCGTATCCGACACGCTCATCGGCACCCTCTTCGACGGGCGCTACCAGGTGCTTCGCAAGCTCGGCGCCGGCGGCATGGCGAACGTCTACCTCGCCGAGGACCAGGAGCTCGGCCGCCGGGTCGCGATCAAGATCCTGAACGAACGGCACGCGAACGACGAGCAGTTCGTCGAGCGCTTCCGCCGCGAGGCGAAGAATGCGGCGGCGCTCTCACAGGAGAACATTGTCTCGATCTACGACCGGGGCGAGGCCGAGGGCACCTACTACATCGCGATGGAGTACCTCGACGGTCGGTCGCTGAAGGAGCTGATCGTCGCGCACGGACCCGCACCGGTGAACGTCGCCGTCGAGTACGTGCGGCAGATCCTGAAGGCGCTGCGCTTCGCGCATCAGAAGGGGATCGTCCATCGGGACATCAAGCCGCACAACGTGCTCGTCGACTCGGACGGGCGCGTGAAGGTGACGGACTTCGGCATTGCACGCGCGGGAGCGAGCCAGATGACGGAGGCCGGCTCGATCGTCGGCACCGCGCAGTACCTCTCGCCCGAGCAGGCGCGCGGCACGAGCGTCGACCGGCGCTCCGACCTCTACTCGCTCGGCATCGTCCTCTACGAGTTGCTGACCGGCACGGTGCCGTTCACGGGCGACACCCCGGTCGAGATCGCGATGAAGCACCTGTCGCAGGTCCCGGAGCCGCCGTCGACCAGGCGTCCGGACATTCCGCGCGACCTCGACCTCGTCGTGACGCGCGCCCTCGCGAAGAACCCGGACGACCGCTACCAGAGCGCCGAGGAGATGGACGCCGACCTCGAGCGGATTGCGGGCGGCGGCCCCGTGTCGCCGGAGACCGAGGAGTCCGCGACGCAGATCATGCGCATGCCCGCGGAGCCGTACGCGCTGACGGCGGCGACGATGATCACCCCGCCCCGGTACGCCTCGCAGATCCCGCCGCTGCCGCCGCCGATCTACTACGAGCTCGAGCAGCCGGTGCACCGGCGGCCGATCTGGCCGTGGATCGCGGCGTTCGTGTTCGTCGTCGGCGCCGGCATCGGCGGCTGGTACATCTACCAGCAGATCTCGAACAAGCTCTCGAGCAGCGCGCCGGTCGCCGTCCGGCTCTATCTCGACATGGGCGAGCAGGCTGCGCGCGCCGCAATCACGGCGGACGGCTTCAGCCCGCTCGTGAATCATCACGCGAGCCGCACGACCGCCGACGGGCTCGTCTACAAGCAGCTGCCGGTAGCCGGCAAGCGGCAGCCGAAGGGCAGCTCCGTCACGATCTGGGTCTCGACCGGCAAGCCGAAGGCCGCAGTGCCCTCGCTCGTGGGCATGCAATCGGCCGACGCGGAGGCGGCGCTGACGAAGCTGCATCTGAAGCCGGACGTGCATCCGGTGCCGGGCGGCAAGCAGGCGGGGATCGTGACGGCCCAGGCTCCGAAGGCCGGCACGGAGGTCGTCGAGGGCGGCCAGGTGCGCATCAACATCGCGAAGGGACCGACGCCCGTTCCCGTCCCGAACGTCGTCGACGACACGATCAGCGACGCGACCTCGCAGCTGAAGCAGCTCGGGTTCAAGGTCAACCCCACCTTCGTCGACTCCCCGAAGCCCGCGAACACCGTGCTCGACCAGAGCCCGAACGCGGGCGCCACTGCGGCGAAGGGCTCGGCGGTCAGCCTGACGGTCTCGAGCGGACCGAAGACGGTCGCGGTGCCGGACGTGACGGGCCTCGACTACGGCTCCGCGACTCAGCAGCTCCAGGACGCCGGCTTCCGATCGCAGATCGTGTACGAGACGGTGGGCGATCCGAACGCCGACGGGATCGTCCAGACCCAGAGCCCGGTGGGCGGCTTCCTCGCGCGGCCGAACTCCACGGTCGTCCTCACCGTCGGCCGCTACGTGCCGAGTGGCACGACGACCGAGACCACCACGACGACCACCACGGCGACGACGCCGACCCCGTGAGCCCGCGGCTCCGCGTCGCGCTCCTCGCCGGCGGCCGTTCGAGCGAGCACGAGATCTCGCTCGCATCCGCGCGCTCGGTGTCCGAGGCGCTCGATCCTGCGCGCTACGACGTCGTCGGCGTCACGATCGGCCGCGACGGCCGCTGGCAGCTGGCGGCCGCCTCCGACGCGCCGTCGGCCATCGGCGGATCATCCGCCGAGACCCTCCCCGTGCCCGCCGGCCCCTCCACGCTTGCGGCGCTCGCCGGAGTCGACGTCGTCTTCCCGATCCTGCACGGGCCGTTCGGCGAGGACGGCACGGTGCAGGGGCTGCTCGAGCTGGCCGGCATCCCGTACGTCGGCGCAGGCGTCGCAGCGTCGGCGCTCGCCATGGACAAGGACCTGTTCAAGAAGGTGCTGCGCGACAGCGGCATACCGGTTGCGCGCCACCACACGATCCGGCTCGGCGACGAGGTCGAGAACCCGTTCGGCTATCCCGTGTTCGTGAAGCCCGCGCGTCTCGGCTCCTCGGTCGGCATCTCGAAGGTGCACGACGAGTCGGAGCTGGGTCCGTCCGTCGCGCTCGCACGGCGCCACGACGAGAAGGTGCTCGTCGAGGAGTTCGTGCGCGGGATGGAGGTCGAATGCGGCGTGCTCGGCAACCGGCAGCCTCCACCCGTAGCCTCTCTTCCGGGCCGCATCGACACGCTCGAGCACGAGTGGTACGACTTCGCGTCCAAGTACGACGCGGACGGGATGGAGCTCGTCATCCCGCCCGAGCTGTCGCAGGAGACGGTCGAGCTCGTGCAGCGGCGTGCGGTCGACGCCTTCGTCGCAAGCGAGTGCGAGGGCATGGCCCGCGTCGACTTCTTCGTTCGCGAAGGCGACGGCGAGGTGGTCGTGAACGAGCTGAACACGATCCCCGGCTTTACGGCGACGAGCGTCTACGCGCGGCTCTTCGAGGCATCCGGGATCGCGTACCCGGAGCTGCTCGACCGCCTGATCGGGCTCGCGCTCGAGCGCGCGGAGCGCCAGGCACAGCTCGAGTACTAGCTTCCGCTCACCTCGTTCACGTGCACGGAGTCGACCGTGCCGAGGTTCGTGATCCAGAGGACGTAGTAGCGCGCCGTGCGGCCGTCGAGCGTGAACGTCGTCTCGGCGGCGACGGTCTGCGACGGCGAGTCGTCGCCGAACGGCCCGTCCGGCGAGTCGCCCGCCCGCACGATCGCCGTGAAGTCGGGCGTGTCGGTCGACACCGTGAGCGTGTGCAGCGCGACCGCGCCGCCCGCGTCGAGCACGAGGCCGACGCCGTCCTTCAGGCCGCCGAAGGCGGGCGTCAGGTACGTCTCCGTCGACCAGAAGGTCGACTGTTTGCCGTCCGTCGCCTTCCTCGCCTGCGCATCGTGCTCGTGGCCGTCGCCAGGAGGCGGGTCGTATGCGGTGATGCCGCGGAGCGTGACGCTCGCACTGCCGCCCGCGCCGGCACCGCGGCCGCCCACCGATCCGCCGAACAGGTAGACGCCGCCCACGGCGAGGGCCGCGAGCAGGCCGAGCACGCCCAGCACGGCGGGTAAGCGGCTGCGGCGGCGCCGTGGCCGCGCTGCGCGCGGCACCACCAGCGTCGGCTGCTCGCCTGCGTCGCCCGTCTCTGCGAGGCAGGCGCGCAGCTCGGCCGCGAACGCATCCATCGAGGCGAAGCGCTGCGCGGGATCCTTCGCGAGCGCACGCTCGACCGTCGCGGCGAGGCGGACGGGGACGTCCGGGCGGCGCCCAAGCAGGCTCGGCGGGGGCTCGTGCAGGTGCCGCATCGCCACCGCGACGGCGTTCTCGCCGGGAAAGGGCACGTCGCCGGTCAGCAGCTCGAAGAGGACGACACCGAGCGAGTAGACGTCGGTCGCGGCCGTCACCGGCTCGCCGCTCGCCTGCTCCGGCGACAGGTAGGCGCTCGTCCCGAGCACCGTGCCCGGAAGCGTCATGCCGTGCTCGGCGTCGAGCGAGTACGCGATGCCGAAGTCGGTCACCTTCGCGCTGCCGCCGGGGTCGACGAGCACGTTCTGCGGCTTCACGTCCCGGTGCACGATTCCGTGCGCGTGCGCAAATGCGAGCCCGTCGGCGATCTGGAGCGACAGCTCGAGCGCCAGTCGCACGGGCAGCGGGCCGCGTCTCCCGCAGAGCTGCTTCAGGTTCTCGCCGTCGACGTACTCGAAGACGATGAACTGACGTCCATCCGACTCGCCGCGATCGATGACGGTGACGATGCTCGGGTGGGAGAGCTGGGCGACTGCGCGCGCCTCGTGGCGGAACCGTTGCGCATGCTCGGTGTCGCTGCCGTAGTGCGGATGGAGCACCTTGAGCGCGACGGTTCGCTCGAGCAGGCGGTCGTGCGCCTTGTACACGGTCGACATGCCGCCGGTGCCCACCACCTCGTGGAGGTCGTAGCGGCCGGCGATCACGTCGCCGATCACGGGCGTTCCTTCGTGAGCAGAGCTACGCGAGCACTGCGTCGAGCGCCTCTTCCCAGACATCGAGCGCTTCGTCCAGCTCGGCGTCGGAGATGACGAGAGGGCAGAGGACGCGAATGCAGTTCGAGTAGGTTCCCGCCTTCAGCAGCAGGAGGCCCCGCTCGGCCGCCTCCTCCGCGATCGCCGAGGCGAGAGCAGGCGCGGGCTGCTTCGACGCGGGATCCTCGACGAGCTCGAGCGCGAGCATCGCCCCCAGCCCTCGAACGTCGCCGATCTGGGGGTGGCGCTCCTGCCATCCCAGCATCCTGCCGCGGACGACCTCGCCGATGTGCTCCGCGCGCTCGACGAGCCGCTCGTCCTCGAAGACGTCGAGCACGGCGAGCGCGGCAGCCTGTGCGACCGGATTGCCGACGTACGTGCCGCCGACGGCCGAGTCGCCGGGTGCGTCCATGATCTCCGCCTTGCCGAGCACGCCGGAGAGGGGGAGGCCGGCCGCGATCGACTTCGCGACGGTGATCAGATCGGGCTCGACGCCGTAGTGCTCGATCGCGAACAGGCGGCCGGTGCGCCCGTAGCCCGTCTGCACCTCGTCGACGACGAGCACGATCCCATGCTCGTCGCACAGCGTCCGTACGCCCTGGACGAACTCCGCCGGTGCGACGATGAAGCCGCCCTCGCCCTGCACCGGCTCGAGCACGATCGCCGCGACCGTCTCGGCTGCGACCTGGCTCACGAGCGCGCGCTCGAGCGCTGCGAGCGCGGCGGCGGTCGTGATGCCACGGTATTCGTTCGGGAACGGCACCCGGTAGACCTCCGGCGCGAACGGTCCCAGCCCGACCTTGTACGGGCGGGCCTTCGAGGTGAGGGTGAGCGAGAGAAGCGTGCGCCCGTGGAAGGCGCCTTCGAAGGCGATCACCGCCGGCCGGCGCGTGTACGCACGCGCGAACTTGACCGCGTTCTCGACCGCCTCGGTGCCGGCGTTGAAGAATGCAGCCTTCGCCGGCCCGCGGAACGGCGCCAGCGCGAGCAGCCGCTCGGCCAGCGTCACGTAGACCTCGTACGGGACGACCGTGAAGTCCGTGTGCAGGAAGCGAGCTGCCTGCTCCTGGACCGCGTCGACCACGTGCGGGTGCGCATGGCCGACCGCGAGGCAGCCGACGCCGCCCGCGAAGTCGAGGAAGGTGTTCCCGTCGACGTCGGTCAGCGTGGCGCCGCGGCCTTCGGCGACGACGATCGGCAGGTAGAGCGAGAGCGGATCGGCGACCACCCGCCCCTTGCGCTCGACGATCTCGCGGGAGCGAGGCCCCGGGATCTCGGTCCGGAGGTCGATCGCCCGGGTCACGGCCATGACGTCACGATAGCCGACTGCATGGCTGAATAGTCGGCATGCAGCAGGCCGGGCTGGAGCGCTCCCGGCCCGTCAGAGCGTCGGTGCGGCCACCGCCGGCAACGGCGGCGGGGGACCGGCCCGAAGCTCGCGGGTGGTGTAGATCCCGCCGGCGTTCCAGAGCATGAAGCCGCCCGTGTGGAAGCTCCGCGCGGCGGCGACCTGGGCCGCGACGTCCGCCGGCCTGTACGTGCGGCCGAGCGAGAAGTCCTGCAGCCAGGGGACGAGCAGCGCGCGCGTGCCCGCGATCTTCGTGCGGAAGTCGGTGAGCGAGTCCGAGACCGTCTGCCCCGGCGCGGCGTTCGGGTCGGGCAGGTTGAACTCGCCCGAGCGGTAGTGCGACGGGTACGTCATCGGGTAGATGGTGTCGACGACCTTGCCGATCTCCGCCGGGTTCTGGCCGATGCCGAGGTTGTGCGTCGCCGACAGCCCGAAGACGTCGGCCGACACGCGGACGCCGAGTGGATGCAGGCGGGACGCCGCATACCGCAGGAACGCGGCGACCGTCTCCGGCTGCGGCTGCGAGTGCGCGCCGGGGTAGCGGATGATCGAGACGTCGCCGTCGCTCGGGAAGCGCACGTAGTCGAACTGGATCTCGTCGAAGCCCGCCTTCGCCGCGGCCACCGCGACGTCGACGTCGTACTTCCAGGCAGCACGCGAGTACGGGTTGAGCCAGCCGAGGCCGCCGCTCGTGTGCCAGAGCGAGCCGTTGCTCGTGTGCACGGCGAGCGCCGGATGCGCGGCCGACGTGATCGGGTCCTCGAAGGTGACGACGCGGCCGATCAGGTACATGCCGGCCCGGTGCACCTCTCGGGCCACCGCACGCGGGTCGTAGAAGGGGCGGGCGGCTCCGTCGCGGACGGCGATCGCGGGCGCGTTCGCGACGAAGGCGACCGCTCCGGTCTCGTCCTTCACGTCGATCTCGAGCGTGTTCAGGCCGTCGTGCTTCAGAGCCAGGTACGTCGCGATCCTGCCGGGGAGGCCGGCGAGGTCCATGGTCAGGTGGATGCCGCGGATCTCCTCGGGCAGCGCCGCGCGGAACGGGCTCCTGGGCGCCGCCGTGGGAACGGGCGTGAGCGAGACCGCTCCGGTCGAGCCGATCGCGAGCTGGACGATCCCGAAGACCGCGGCGACGGTGAGCACGCCCAGTACGGCGAGGGCGGTCACCCGCCGTCGCAGGACCTGGCGTCGCCGGAGCTCTCGGCGCTCGGCGCGCTCGACCTTCTCTGCGATCTGCATGGGGACGAGATCGTAGGCAACACCGGCGCAGGGCGCCACCCACCGGGTCGTAGAATCGCCTCGTGGTCCTCTCCGACGCGACCATCGCGCGCTACCTCGCCGAGGGTCGGATCGAGATCGACCCGTACGACGAGTCTCTCCTGCAGCCGTCGAGCGTCGACGTCCGCGTCGACCGGCTGTTCCGCGTCTTCCACAACAACCGCTACCCGTTCATCGACGTGAAGGTCGAGCAGAGCGAGCTGACCGAGCTCGTCGAGGTCGAGGACGGCCATCCCTTCATCCTCCATCCGGGCGAGTTCGTGCTCGGCTCGACGCTCGAGCGGGTGCTGCTGCCGGACGACCTCGTCGCCCGGCTCGACGGCAAGAGCTCCCTCGGCCGCCTGGGCCTGCTCATCCACTCCACCGCCGGCTTCATCGACCCGGGCTGGGACGGTCACGTGACGCTCGAGCTGTCGAATGTCGCGAAGCTGCCGATCACGATCTACCCGGGGATGAAGATCGGGCAGATCTCCTTCATGCAGATGACCGAGCCGGCCGCGGCTCCGTACGGCTCGTCCGAGCTCGGCTCGAAGTACAAGGGCCAGAAGGGGCCGACGCCGAGCCGCTACTACAAGAACTTCGAGTCGGCCGAATGACGGTTCTCGTCACGGGCGGCACGGGCTTCGTCGGGCCGCATGTCGTGCACGCGCTCCGCGTGCGGGACGTCGCCGTGCGTGCGCTCGTGCGAAACCCGAGCCGCGCCTCCCGGCTCGCTGCGTGGGGCGTCGAGCTCGTCCGAGGCGACGTCACCGACGCCGCCTCGCTCCGTGACGCCTGCGCGGACGTGGACGGCGTCGTCCACCTCGTCGCGATCATCAAGGGCTCGCCCGTCGACTTCGAGCGGGTGATGGTCGAGGGGACGCGCAACGTCGTCGCGGCGGCGGAGGCGGCCGGCGTGCACCGCTTCGTCCTGGCGAGCGCGCTCGGCTTGGACGAGCGCTCGCGCACGGCGGTCCCGTACTTCGGCGCGAAGTGGCAGATGGAGCATGCGGTCGAGCAGTCCGGTCTGGAGCACACGATCATGCGGCCGAGCTTCGTCTTCGGACGGGACGGCGGCGTGCTGCCGACCTTCGTGCGTCTCGCGCGCCTCGCGCCCCTGACGCCCATCGTCGGCACGGGGACGCGGCGTCTTCAGCCGATCTGGGTCGAGGACCTCGCCGAGCAGTACGCCCTCGCGCTCGAGCTGCCGGAGGCGGCCGGGCGCACCTTCGAGCTGGGCGGGCCGGAGGCGGTGACGTGGAACGAGTTCTGGAGCCGTCTCAAGCGCGTGCTCGGCACGCGGCGCCCCTCGCTGCACGTGCCGATCGGGCTGATGCGGATGCAGGCGGCGGTGACCGAGCGGCTGCCGGGCGCACCGGTGACGCGCGACCAGCTCACGATGCTCGAGCTCGGCGACAACGTCGTCACCGATCCGGGCGCGGCGGAGGTCTTCAAGCTGCCGCTCGTGCCGCTCGACGAGCAGCTCAGGCGGGCCGTGTCCTGACCCGCGGCGTCGTGTACGCCGGGCCAGGATCGCGGCCGGCCGTCGAGGAGGTCGCGCTCGACCCGCCTGGGCCGCACGAGGTGCAGGTGCGCATAGAGGCGAGCGGTCTCTGCCACACCGACGTGCACGTCGTCGAGACCGGCGGGTGGGGAATGCCGTTTCCGATCCTGCTCGGGCACGAGGGGGCAGGCGTCGTCGAAGAGCTCGGCGCCGAGGTGACGACGGTTGCCGTAGGCGATCGGGTGGTGATCGCGTGGCGCGCACCCTGCGGCGCCTGCCCTTCCTGCCGTCGCGGCGACCGGCGCCGGTGCTCGTCGCAGCTGCGGGCGAAGCGACGGGCGCGGCGCACCGTCGACGGTGCCGTGCTCACGCCCGTGCTTCGTTGCGGCACGTTCGTCGACCGGACGATCGTGCACGAGGCATGCGCCGTGAAGATGCCGGACGAGCTTCCGCTCGAGCAGGCCTGCCTGCTCGCGTGCGGCTTCTCCACCGGTGCGGGTGCGGCGCTCTGGACGACGCCCGTGCGCGAGGGCTCGTCCGTCGCCGTGATCGGGTGCGGCGGCGTGGGTCTCGCGGTGGTGCAGGGCGCACGGCTTGCCGGCGCGGAGCGGATCGTCGCGGTCGACGTCGTGCCCGACAAGCTCGCGGCTGCGCGGGCGCTCGGCGCGACCGACGTCGTCGACGCGAGCGCAGGCGACCCCGTCGCCCAGGTGCGCGAGGTGGCGGGCGGCGCCGGCGTCGAGTTCGCCTTCTCGGCCGTCGGCGCCGCGAGCGGGCTCGCCCAGGCGGTACGCATGTGCGCCTACGCGGGGACGGCGACGCTCGTCGGCGTTCCGCCGTCCGGCGCCACGCTCGACGTCGACCTCGACGCCGACCTGTTCGGGCCGAAGGTCGCGATCGCCGTCACGCACGGCGGCGACACGATCCCGCAGCAGGACTTCCCGCTCCTCGCACAGGCGGCGCTCGACGGCAGGCTCGACCTCGCCCGCTTCGTCTCGCGCACGATCGCGCTCGACGAGGTGCCCGAGGCGCTCGAGCACCTGGGCCGCGGCGGCGAGATCCGCGCGGTCGCGCTGCTCTAGTAGTCAGGAGGGCTTGCCGAAGGCCGCGCGGCGCGGGACGTCGGCCGGGTCGACCATGTGGCCGTCCCGCTCGACGTAGCCGTCCTTGCCGCCGACGACGTAGACGACCGCCTCCTCGTCGAACGGGTTCGACACCTTGCGCGGGGTCGTGGCGGCGGCGTGGAAGAGCCCGCCCTCGCCGAGCTCGCGCGTCTCGCCCTCGACCTCGACCCGCACGCGGCCCCGGTGGACGAAATAGAGCTCGTCCTGGAGGTCGTGGTAGTGCCGGAAGCCGTCGAAGTGCGGCGGAAAGACGACGGCGTTGACGCCGAACGCGGTGACGCCGAGCGCGGCGCGGATCTTGCGGAAGCCGACCCCCTCGCCGAGCTCTTCGAGCGACGAGAACGCGTGGGTCACCCGAGCTCCGTCGCGCACGCCGGCGTCTCGTCCTCGCCCGGCTCGAGCAGCTGCAGGAGCAGGGCCGACAGGGCGCCGCGTTCCTCCTCGGTAAAGCGGGAGCCGAAGAGGGCGTCGACGTCGGTGACGTGGGACCTCCGCGCCGCGCGGTACTTCTCCACCCCCGCCACCGTCAGGACGGCGTACGTGACCCGGGCGTCGCTCTGGCAGATGCCTTTCTCGACCCAGCCCGCGCGCTCGAGGCCGTCGAGGAGGCGCGTGATCCCGGACGCGCTGAGCAGGACGCTGCGGGCCAGGTCGACCCGCCGCAGCTGTCTGCCCTCGGCGTGGGCGAGTTGGGCGAGCACATCGAAGTCGTTGAGAGTGAGGCCGTGCTCGCTCTCGAGACGCGCGGAGAGCTGGCGCGTCACTGAGGCGTGGGCGCGCAGGAAGCGGATCCAGGCCTCCAGTTGGGGTTCGACGGCTACTTGCGCCCGCAATACTTGACTACTCAAGGGCAACCTGCTACGATCATTGACATCGCAAGTATATAGCAACGATTCACGGAAAGGAAGCCCCCACGATGTCAGTGATCGAGACCACCACGCAGTTTGCCCCGGCCGGCACCTGGGACGCCGACCCCGTCCACTCGAACCTCGCGTTCGAGGTGGCCCACGCCGGCGTGAACACGTTCCGGGGCGGCTTCGCCGACTTCTCGGCGACCCTCACCGGCGGCGACGACCCGACGCTCGACGGCACGGCGAAGATCGCGAGCGTCGACGTCAAGGACGAGAACCTCAATGCCCACCTCCAGACCCCGGATTTCTTCGACGCGCAGCGCTTCCCGGAGATCGCCTTCCGGGCGACCGAGCTGCACAGGCTCGAGGACGAGCGCGTCGAGGCCGCCGGCGAGCTGACGCTGAAGGGCGTCACGCAGCCGATCGAGCTCACGGGGGCGATCGCGGCGGCGCCGGTCACCGACCCGATGGGCCGCGAGTGGCTCAGCTTGCACCTCGAGACGACGATCGACCGCACCGCCTTCGGCGTCAGCTGGAACGCGCCGAACCAGAGCGGCGGCGACTACGTCGGAAACGACGTGAGGCTCCTCGTCGACCTCGCGCTCATCCGGCGGGAAGGCTGACGATGAAGGTCCTCGCCGTCTCCGGCAGCCTCCGCGCCGGGTCGCACAACACGGAGCTCCTGCGGGCGGCCGCCGAGGCGGCGCCCGCGGGGGTGGAGGTCGAGCTCTGGGAGGGGATCGGCGGGCTGCCGCTCTACGACCAGGATCTCGAAGCGAGCGCTCCTCCCGAGCCCGTGCGGCGGCTGCGCGAGGACTGGGCCGCGGCCGACGCGATCGTGTTCGCGACGCCGGAGTACAACGGCTCCGTCCCCGGCGGGCTGAAGAACGCCGTCGACTGGGGCTCGCGCCCGCGCCTCGCGGCGCCGCTCACGAACAAGCCCGTCGCCGTCGTCGGGGCGAGCCCCGGCCAGTTCGGCGCCCTCTGGGCGCAGGCCGACCTGCGCAAGATCCTCGGCGTCGCCGGGGCCCGCGTCGTCGGCGACGAGCTGCCCGTCACGCGCGCGCACGAGAAGTTCGACGCGGAGGGTCGGCTGCTGGACGAGGAGCTGCGCGGACGGCTCCGGCTCCTGCTCGAGACGCTCGCCGCCGAGGCCTCGCCGGCACTCGCAGCCTAGGGCTCGAACCAGGCGGCCGTCCCGGCGAGGTCGTGGAGGCCGTAGTAGTCCTGGCCGCCGTCCATCGTCGCGACCGTCTCGCTCCGGCCGGTCGCGAGGTCGAGCAGGCGGAGCCGGATCGGCGCGCCGTAACGCGTCGCATGCTCGAGATAGAGGACGTGACGCCCGTCCTTCGCGAAGCGTGCGCCCTCGTAGGAGACGGGGTTGTGCGGCCGGCCGAGCAGGAGCCGGCGCGCGCCGTCCGGCGCGAGGAGGAAGACCATCCGCGCGGACGAGTCGATCTTCCCGTCCTCGTCGCCGGGCGTGAGCGTCGCCGTCGCGAGGATCGAGCTGCCGTCCGGCGCGCAGGACGGGTCGTACCAGCTGTGGGACGGGTCGGCGCTCAGGTCGAGCGCGCTCCACGAGCCCTCCTGGAAGAGCTCGAGCGACTTGTGCGCGCTCACGTAGCGGTCGAACCCGGACGCGACGAGCACGCGGCCCGACCCGCAGGGCACGACGAACTGCCGCGTGAACAGGACGTGCGCGGCCAGCGGGACGGCCGGTCCGCCGCCAGCGGGCACGGCGAGGAGGGGAAGCCCGTCCGACGCGATCGACACGGAGTCCTCCGAGTCGGTCCAGAAGACCACGAAGCGCCCGTCCGGCGTCCAGCGGGCGAGGACGGGTGCGCCGACGTGGAGCGTCGGAGCGCGGTAGAGCAGCGTCCGCCGGCCGCCGGCGAGGTCGACGGCCCAGAGTGAGGGCGTGTTCGTCTGCAGCGGGCCCTGCGCGGCGATTCGCGTTCCGCGCGGGCTGAAGCCGTCGGCGCGCCAGCGAGCGGGGAGGATCCTGCGGGGCGTCCCGCCGGGGCGGAGCAGGAAGACGCCGCGGGCGGTCGTGGCGGCGAGCAGGTCGCCGTGCGGAGCCCAGTCGAGGTCGGCGTCGCCGCCGTAGAGGCCGGCGCCGGGCGCGAAGGGCCGGCAGAAGCGGCCGCCGGCGGCCGGGATGAGCAGGTCGCCGGCGCTGAGCCAGCGGCCGTCCGCGCTCCAGGCGAGGGGCCGTGTGCCGTACTGCGGCACGGAGATGCGCGCGAGTGCCCGGTCCTGGCGCGAAGAGACGTCGACGACGTGGAGCATGCCGCTCCGGATGTACGCGACGGCGCCGAGCGGGCCGGCGTGGAAGGCCGGCGCGGCGCCGCAGGCCGCCGGGATCTCGGCGTGCGAGGTCGCCGGGACGAGCGCGGTAAGGAGCACGGCGAGTGCGAGGAGCGGCGGCCTCACGAACGGTGTTCTACCGAAAGGAAGAGGGCCGCTTGCGCGGCCCTCTAACCCGGTTACCAACGTTGGATTTGGCAGAGGCGCTTCCTGCTCCGGCTAGGTACTGCCGGGCGGCGCGAGACGCGTCGTCCCCTACGCTGGCTAGGCGATTCCCCGTGGGTCCCGGGGACGCGCCTCTACCCGCTGGTACCTCCACTGCCCGAACTATCTGAATTCACTCTCGGACCACCTCCTTTCCGCGTTGTTCGCACGATACCCGTTCCACCCGTCAGCGCAAGACGACACTCAGCTCGAGACCACGGTCGAGCGGGAGGGTGATGCTTTCGAGGGTCGGGTCGGCCTGGCGGGCGTTCGAGTACGCGGCGAGCGTCTCCGCGTCCGAAAGGACGTTGTCGGCGACAACGAGGCCGCCGGGCTCGAGCTTCCCCCGCACCAGCGCGAACAGCGCCTCGTAGTCGCGCTTCTCCGCGTCGACGAAGACGACGTCGAAGACGTCGTCGATCCGCGCAAGCGACTCGAAAGCGTCGCCCTCGACGAGCTCGGCCGTCTCCTCGAGGCCTGCGTCGACGACGTTCCGCCGCCAGGCGTCGATCTTGCGCGGGTCCTGCTCGAGCGAGAGCACCCGTCCGCCGAGGTGGCGCACGCCGGCTGCGAGCCAGATCGTCGAGTAGCCGCGCGAGCCGCCGATCTCGAGCACCTCGCAGCCTGCCTGCGGCGCGACGAGCGAGAACAGGAAGCGCCCGGTCGCCGCCGCCACCGCCCGCGAGCGCTCGGCGGACGGCAGCCCTCGCCGGCGCTCCTCGGCGTCCTCCGCCTCGAGGCGCGCGAGCACGGCGCGGATTCGGTCGTCGAGCATGCCTACCTCCCGAGGGTGCGGATCTCCCGCTCGACCGCCTCACGGACGAAGCAGCCGGCGAGATGGTCGTTGACGACCCCGCAGGCCTGCATCGCCGCCCACACCGTCGTCGGGCCGACGAAGCGGAAGCCGGCGCGCTTGAGCCGCTCCGACAGCTCCTTCGATTCCGGCGTCTGCGCATGCCAGTCGCTCGGCGTTCGCGGCGTGCCGTGGCGCTGCGGCCGGTGAGACCAGACGAGCTCGGGCAGCGGCGTGCCGGCCTCGCGGAGCGCGAGGACGCCGCGGGCGTTCGCGACCGCGGCCTCGATCTTGCCGCGGTGGCGGACGATGCCCGCGTCGCCGAGCAGCCTGGTGACGTCGCGCGCGCCGAAGCGGGCGACCCGCTCCGGCTCGAACCCGGCGAACGCCCGGCGGAACGCCTCGCGCTTGCGCAGGATCGTCAGCCAGGAGAGCCCGGACTGGAAGCCCTCGAGGCAGAGCCGCTCGTAGAGGCCGCGCTCGTCCACGACGGGCCTGCCCCATTCCTCGTCGTGATAGGCGACGTAGAGCGGGTCGGCCGCGGGCCAGCAGCGCGCCGGCTCAGTCGCCGACGTCGACACGGATCATCCCGTCCACGACCTGCACCGGGAATGTCTCGACCGGCAGGTAGGCCGGCAGCGACCGCGGCTGTCCGGTCGCCAGCTCGAAGGCGGAGCCGTGGCGCGGGCAGACGACCGTGCAGGTCGCCTGGTCCCAGTCGCCCTCGCAGAGCGGGCCGTCGTCGTGCGAGCAGCGGTCCTCGATCGCATAGATCGTGCCGCCGCAGTTGTAGACGCCGACGTAGCGGCCGGGCCCGGCGACGACGAGCTTCATCGAGCCCGGCGGCAGCTCGTCCGCCGGCGCGACGTCCACCGTTCCCATCTAGAGGATCTCGAGCTCGTCGAAGCCGGCGAGCCCGTCGGGCAGCGGCGTCCCCTTCGCCTTGTGCAGCGCCACCTTGAGCGTGGTCAGGCCGAGCACGGCGCACTTCAGCCGCACCGGCGTGAGCGGGATGCCGATCTCGGCGAGCAGCTCGTCCTTGTCGAGCGTCGCCACGTCGCTCGCCGTCCGGCCCTGCACCATCTCGGTCAGCATCGACGTCGCGGCCTGCGAGATCGCGCAGCCGCGGCCCGAGAACTTCACCTCGTCGATCGTCTCCCCGTCCTCGGCGAACGCGACGTAGATCGACACCTCGTCGCCGCAGAGCGGGTTCTGCCCGTCCGCCTCGGCGTCGGCGTGCTCGAGCACGCCGTGCCCGCGCGGGTTCTTGTAGTGATCGAGAATCACCTCTCTGTACATCTGCTCGAACTCGTTCATGCGAACACCTTACGCACGGTGTACAGCCCTTCGACGAGCTGGTCGATCTCCTCCGGGAGGGTGTAGAGGTAGAAGCTCGCGCGGTTCGTCGCCGCGACGCCGAGCTTGTGCATGAGCGGCTGGCAGCAGTGGTGACCGGCGCGGATCGCGACGCCCTGCCGGTCGAGGATCTGCGCGACGTCGTGCGGGTGGATCCCCTCGAGGTTGAACGAGACGACTCCGGCCCGCCGCTCGGCGGACGGCCCGTACAGCGTGATCCCCGGCACCTCGCCCAACCGGCCGAGCGCGTACGCGGCGAGCTCGTGCTCGTAGGCCTCGATCGCGTCGAGGCCGGCCGCCTCGAGGTAGTCGACCGCGGCGCCGAGCCCCACCGCCTCCACGATCGGCGAGGTGCCCGCCTCGAACTTGTGCGGCAGCTCGCCCCAGGTGGTCCTCTCGTATCGGACGGAGTTGATCATGTGGCCGCCGAGCAGAAACGGCTCCATCGCGCGGAGCAGGTCGCCGCGGCCCCAGAGCGCGCCGATCCCGCTCGGGCCGCACATCTTGTGCCCCGAGATCGCGAGAAAGTCGCAGTCGAGCGCCTGCACGTCGACGCGCATGTGCGGCGCAGCCTGCGCGGCGTCGCAGACGAAGATCGCGCCCAGCTCGTGTGCCCAGCGCACGAGCGGCCCGAGGTCGGCGATGGTGCCGAGCGAGTTCGAGACGAGATTCGTCGCCACGACCTTGACGTTGCAATCCCGCACGATCTCGTCGAGGCCGGAGAAGTCGACGTCGCCGTGGTCGTCGAGGGAGAGCATTAGGAACTCGGCGCCGTTTCGCTTCGCGATGTACTGCCACGGGACGAAGTTCGAGTGATGCTCGAGCTGCGTCACGACCACCGCGTCGCCGGGGCCGAGGTTGTTCCCGCCCCAGGAGTACGCGACGAGGTTGAGCGCCTCGGTCGCGTTGCGGACGAAGATCACCTCGCGGGCGTCCGGCGCGTTCAGCAGGGCGCGCACCTTCTCGCGAGCGCCCTCGAGGCCGGCGGTGGCGCGCTCCCCGAGCACGTGCACCGCGCGGTGCACGTTCGCGTAGGACGTCTCGTAGAACGTCGTCATCGCGTCGAGCACCTGGCGCGGCTTCTGCGAGCTGTTCGCCGAGTCGAGATAGGCGAGCGGCCTGCCGTGGATCTCCTGGAGGAAGATCGGGAAGTCCGCGCGCAGCGCGCGTGCGTCGAGCTTTCTGAGGCCCGCGGTCACAGCCACCGATCCATGGTAGCCCGCTAGGGGACTCTGAACGCCGCCCCCGCGTAGCCGGGCGCCGCAGCCTTCGCCGAGCCCTTCGGCAGGCTCTTCAGGCTGACCTTGCCGGCCGCGTTCGCGTGCACCGTGTGCCCGCCCGCGGTGAACGCCGCGCCGGCGACGCCGAAGCCGTCGTCGAGGGCCTGCGCGAACCAGGTGCCGACCGTCTTCACGCCCACCTTCTTCACGGTCTTCGAGAGCTTCACCGAGAGTCCGGGCTGAAGCTGCTGCTCGACGAGGCTCGAGCCGGTGTTGACGATCACGTCGACGGCGCCCGGGTTGCCCGGCAGCCCGACGGCGGAGACCTGGTAGGTGGCGCCGGGCAAGACCGTCCGCACCTCGGCGCCGAAGTCCATTCCGTGCGTACGGGAGCGCGCGACGTGAACCGCTCCCTGCCCGGTCCAGACGGCCCACAGCCGGTCGCCCGAGTCGACCGAGAGCGCCATGTGCGGGTCGACCCCGCCGAATGCGGCGCGGAAGGTGACGCCATCTCCCGCCGGCTGGCCGGCGCGGAAGGGGACGACGGTGAACGCGGTCGCGGTCGGATTGCCGGGGGCCCAGGCCATGAACGTGTTCCCGGAGCGGTCGCTCACGAGCGGCACCGAAGGCGAGTGCTCGACGGTCGGGGCGAGATCGATGGGGGCACCCGGTGTGAGGTCGGCGCCCAGCGGCTCGTAGACGAACGCACCGCTCGCAGTCGCGTTCGAATAGAAGGCCACCTGGACGAGACCGGTACTGTCGACTGCGAGCGACTCGTCGTAGCCACAGCAGGCGGTGTACACGTTCTCCACCTGCTCGCCGTCGAGCCCGCGGAAGACGTTCACGAAGCCCGTGCCGTCCTGGGAGAAGAGCGGCGTCCCGTCAGGCGCCACCGTCGCGCCGTCGATGCCGCCGACGTCGTGCGACAGCGTCTGGACGGGGCCCGTCCACGTGTTGCCGTCGTCCGTCGAGGTCAGCCGCGCGACGCCCTGCGCGTTCGGGAAGTAAAGCTGGATCGCTCCGTTCGGCTGCTGCACGAGCTGTGTGCGCCCGGCGCTCGGATCATCGGCGACGAGGACCTTCGGTGCGCCCCGATTGCGGGAGACGGAGATGGTGCCCGCGACGGAGGACTCGAAGGAGACGAGCTCCGTCCCGGCCTGCGTGACGAGCGTTGCCGGGACGACCGTGTTCTGCACGCCCCCGGAGAGGGTCGTCCAGGCGGAGGCGGTCGGAGCGAGGGCGAGGCCCGCGAGGAGCGCGAGCGCGACGGCGGCGTGACGCATCCCCGCACGATGCCAGTGGCGCAACGCGTGCGCAACACCGGTCCCATCGTCCTCTAATCCGGGCTCTCGACACTCCCGGCCATGGCGGCAGTTGCGCACGCCGAGCGCAGTCCCGGGCCGGGGCAGCGCTCCCGCATCGAACAGGCCCGTGCGCGTGCCCGTGGCGCGAAGGTTGCCGTCGGCGCGCTGGCGACCCTCGTCTTCGGCGTCGCCTTCATGGGCGCTAAGGCGCATGCGCCCGGCCACGCGAAGCACAAGGCTCAGCCGCTGGCCGCGCCGGCGTCGTTCGAGCAGGCTGTCCGGCAGAGCGCCCTCGTGGGCGGCCGGATCGCGCCGCCCGTCCAGCCGCCGCCGGTGGTGACGAGCACCTCGTGACGGCGGTCCATCGGTTCCGCGCCATGGGCTGCGAGATCGTGCTCTCGCGCGGCGACCCCGTCGCCGTGGCGGCGGTGTTCGCGCGTTGGGAGGGCGTGTTCAGCCGCTTCCTCCGCGATTCCGAGCTCACGCGCGTGAACGCCTCTCCCGCGTGGGCACTACACGTGTCGCCGTTGTTCGCACGTGCGCTGCGGATCGCGCTCGAGGCTGCCGCCGACACCGGCGGCCTCGTCGATCCGACGCTCGGCGCAGCGCTCGAGGCAGCCGGCTACGACACCGACTTCTCCCGCCTCGCGGGCGACGGGGCGCCGGTCGGCCCAGCTGTCCCTTCGCGGCTCGGCGAGGTGCGGCTCGACGGGCGGATCCTCCGCCGCCCGCCGGGCCTGCTGCTCGACCTGAACGGCGTCGTCAAGTCCCTCGCGGTCGACGAAGCCGCCGACGCCCTCTCCTCCGGCGGCTTCGTCTCCGCCGGCGGCGACCTCGCTGCGCGCGGGCCCGTCGACGTCGGCCTTCCCGGCGGCGATGCCGTCCGCGTCGTGCGCGGCGGACTCGCCACGAGCGGCGTCGTCTCGCGCCGCTGGCGCCGCGGCGGCAGGGAGCAGCACCATCTGATCGATCCGCGCACGGGGCGGCCCTACCGGGATCCGCCCTGGGAGCAGGTCACCGTCTCCGGCGCGAGCTGCCTCGCCGCCGACGTGGCTGCAAAGGCTTCGTTCCTGCTCGGCGAGGACGGACCTGCGTGGCTCGACGAGCACGGCATGCCGGGGCGCTTCGTCGCCCGCGGCGGCGACGTCGTCCTCAACGGTGCCTGGCACCGGGACGTGGCTCCGGAGGGCGTGTGCACCTGACGTCGAGCCCGGCGATCTGGTACGCGGCCCGCGCCTCCGGCGTGGCGGCATACGTCGTCCTGACCGTCACGGTCGCGCTCGGCATGGCCATGGGCGGCAAGGCGCAGAGCAGGCGCTGGCCCAAGTTCGCGACCGCGGACGTGCACCGGTTCGGCGGCCTGCTCGTCGGCTCGCTGATCGGCGTCCACGTGGCCGCGATCGCGCTCGACTCGTTCATGCCCTTCTCGTTGCGCCAGCTCGTCGTCCCGCTCGCGTCGACCTACCGGCCGCTCTGGACAGGGCTCGGCATCGGCGCCGGCGAGCTGCTGCTCGCTCTCGCGATCACGAACCGCTACCAGAAGCGGCTGCCGTACCGCGTGTGGCGGCGCGCCCACTACCTCAACTTCGCCGTCTGGGCCGCGGCCTCGCTGCACGGCATGTTCGCGGGCACCGACCGCAGCGCCGGCTGGCTCGCGGCGCTGTATGCAGTCTCGATCGGCAGCGTTGGCGCGATCCTCCTCTGGCGCTTCGGCGGCTACTCGCTCCGCTCACGCGCCGCCGCCGCCGGCGGGCTCGCCGGCGTCGTCGCGCTGCCGCTGCTCATGCTCGGGCCGCTGCACAGGAACCCGCTGCCCTGGAACTCCGCTCGCGTCGCCGAGCCGCTGACGGGGCAGGTGATCCGGAACGGCACCGACCTGAAGCAGATCGTTTCCTTCGTCGGCGGCGGCCGGGGACCGCAGAAGCTGCTCGTACGCGCCGACCTGCTCGTCACGCCGACCTCGCTCGACGCGACCTCGCTCCAGCTCGAGTACCTGCCGAGCGGTGACGTGTGCCGCGGCCGCGTGACGTCGATCGGCGGCACGAGCTTCGCCGGCCGCTGCGTGCTGCCGAGCGGCCGCACCCGCTGGGTGGACGCGCGCTGGACGCCGGCGGACGACGGCTCCGGGGTCGTTGGGACGATCAGGCTGCATGCGTAAGGTCCTGCCTCTCGCTGCGCTCGCGCTCGTCGCGTCCGGCAGCGCGGCGGGGTGGGCGCATGCCGCGGCACCGCTCACGCCGGCGCAGCGTCTCGGCTTCCCGGCGCTGAGCCCGGGCCTCGTTCCCGGCTACGTGATGGTCGCCGACCGGAACAACAACCGGATCATCATCGTCAACCCGCGCACGAATGCCGTCGTCTGGGAGTTCCCCCGCCCGGGCGACGTCCGGCCCGGCCAGTCGTTCCACGATCCCGACGACGCGTTCTTCACTCCCGGCTACACGTCGATCTCGACGAACGAGGAGTACAACCAGCAGATCGGCGAGATCGACGTCAAGACCCACCGGATCGTCTGGACGTTCGGTCACGCCGGCGTGGCCGGCGCCGCCTTCGGCTACCTCGACAGCCCGGACGACGCGTACATGCTGCCGAACGGGCTCTTCATGGTCGCGGACATCCGCAACTGCCGCGTGCTCTTCATCGACCGCGCGCACAAGGTCGTGCGCGAGATCGGCCACGCCGGCAACTGCGGCCACAACCCGCCGCAAGGCCTCTCGTCGCCGAACGGCGCGACGCCGCTCGCGGACGGCGGCGTGCTCGTGACCGAGATCGGCGGGTGGGTCGACCGGATCAGCGCCGCCGGGAGGCTGCTGTGGACGATCCGCACTCCCACCTCGTACCCGTCGGACGCGCAGCTCCTGCCGGACGGCAACGTGCTCGTCGCCGGCTTCAACACGCCGGGCCGGGTGGACGAGATCACGCCGCACGGCCAGGTCGTGTGGACGTACGCCCCGACCGGGTACTGGTCACTCGACCGTCCCTCGCTCGCCGTGCGCTGGCCCAACGGAATGATCGCGATCACCGACGACTGGCACCACCGGATCGTCGTCGTCGACCCGACGACGAAGCGCGTCGTCTGGTCCTACGGGCATCTGAACCAGCCGGGGAGCAGCGCGGGCTACCTGAACAAGCCCGACGGACTCGACCTGCTCCCTGCCGTGGTGCCGGGAGCCCGCACGGGCCTGGCGAAGCAGAAGCTCGGCGTGGTGACGCGGATCGGCTCGCTGCCGCACGCGCTCGCAAAGGCATCGGCGGTCGCGCTGCCGGGCGGGAAGCTGATGCTGCTCGGGGGCGAGATCACGGGCGTCTCCACCGACCAGGTTCTGCTCGGCCCGCCCGGGAGCCTGCGTGCGACGGGCCGGCTGCTCTCTCCGACGCACGACGCTGCCGCTGCGCTCGTGCACGGCGCCGTCTACCTCTTCGGCGGCGGCCGGGCCGCGTCGGTCGCGACCGTCCTCCGCGTCGATCCGGCATCGGGTGCGGCGACCGTCGCCGGCCGCATGGACGAGCCGCTCTCCGACCTCGGTGCCGTGACCGTCGGCGGCAAGGCGTATCTGGTCGGCGGCTACACGAGCGTGAGGTTCGCCTCGGCGGTGCTCCGCTACGGCGGCGGCGGCAAGACCACCACCGTCGCCCGGCTGCCGGTGGGAACGCGCTACGCAGGCGTCGCGGCGATCGGCTCGACGATCTACGTCGCCGGCGGCCTGACTCCGAGCGGCCCGAGCTCGGCGGTGTACGCCTTCGACGTCAGGGCGGGCACCCCTGCGAACGAGGTGGCGACGCTCCCCGCGCCCGAAGATCACGCGGCCATGGCTGCGCTCGGCGGCAGCCTCTACCTCGTCGGCGGCACGCGCATCCTGCGCGTCGATCCGGCTTCCGGCTCGGTCTCGGTCGCCGCGAGGCTGCCGGCGGCGCTGACCGATCCGACCGCGACGACCGTCGGCAACCGGATCGTGATCGCCGGCGGCGGCACGAGCGGCGTGTACGCGTTCACCCCCTGAAGCGAGGGCAGCCGCCGCTATCCTCGCGGCTCCGTGAGTGCCGACTACGTCTACACGATGTACCGGGCCGACAAGTTCTACGGCCCCGACCGGCAGGTGCTCGCGAACATCTCGCTCTCGTTCCTGCCGGGGGCGAAGATCGGCGTGCTCGGTCCGAACGGAGCCGGCAAGTCGACGCTGCTGCGGATCATGGCCGGCGAGGAGGAGCCCTCCTCCGGGGTAGCCGAGCTCGCGCCCGGCGCGACGGTCGGCCTCCTCGAGCAGGAGCCGTGGCTCGACCCCGAGAAGGACGTGCGCGGCAACGTCGAGGACGGCGTGCGCGCCCTCCGCGACCTGCTCGACCGTTTCAACGAGATCTCGTCGAAGTTCGCCGAGCCCGATGCCGACTACGACGTGCTGCTCGCCGCGCAGGCGACCGTTCAGGACGCCATCGACCGTGCCGATGCCTGGCAGCTCGAGCAGCATCTCGACCACGCGATGGATGCGCTGCGGGTGCCGGACGGCGATCGCGACGTGACGACGCTCTCCGGCGGCGAGCGGCGCAGGGTCGCGCTCTGCCGGCTGCTGCTCTCGTCCCCGAGCCTTCTTCTCCTCGACGAGCCGACGAACCATCTCGACGCCGAGTCCGTGCTGTGGCTCGAGCGCTTCCTCGCCGAGTACAAGGGGACCGTCGTCGCCGTCACGCACGACCGCTACTTCCTCGACAACGTCGCCGGCTGGATCCTCGAGCTCGACCGCGGCCGCGGGATCCCGTTCCGCGGCAACTACTCGTCATGGCTCGAGCAGAAGCAGGAGCGCCTCGCCGTCGAGGAGAAGACGGAGTCGGCCCGCCGGCGCACGCTCGCGCGCGAGCTGGAGTGGGTGCGCATGAGCCCGCGTGCTCGGCACGACAAGTCGAAGGCCCGCCTCGCCGCGTACGAGCGGCTGTACGCCGAGGAGCAGAGCGTGAGGCTCGACAAGGTCGAGATCCACATCCCGCCAGGACCGCGGCTCGGCGACCTCGTGCTCGAGGCCGAGCACGTGCAGAAGGGCTACGGCGAGAGGCTGCTCGTCGAGGACCTCACCTTCTCGCTGCCTCCGGCGGGGATCGTCGGCGTGATCGGCCCCAACGGCGCCGGCAAGACGACGCTGTTCCGCATGGTCGCGGGCCAGGAGGCGCCGGATGCCGGCACGCTCACGCTCGGCGAGACCGTCCAGCTCGCCTACGTCGACCAGGCCCGCGTCGACCTCGATCCGGCAGGAACGGTCTGGAAGGAGATCAGCGGCGGGCTCGACACGATCGAGGTCGGCAAGCGCGAGGTGAACTCGCGCCAGTACGTGTCGTGGTTCAACTTCAGGGGGGGCGACCAGCAGAAGCGCGTGGGTGATCTCTCCGGCGGCGAGCGCAACCGGGTCCATCTTGCGAAGCTGCTGCGCAGCGGCGGCAACGTGCTTCTCCTCGACGAGCCGACGAACGACCTCGACGTCGACACGCTGCGCGCGCTCGAGGACGCGCTGCTCGACTTCGCCGGCTGCGCCGTCGTGATCACGCACGACCGCTGGTTCCTCGACCGCGTGGCGACGCACATCCTCGCCTTCGAGGGCGACAGCCAGACGACGTGGTTCGAGGGCACGTGGGGCGAGTACGCCGACTGGGTCAAGGAGACGCGTGGCGCCGAAGCCCTCGAGCCGCATCGCATCAAGTACAAGAACCTGAGAAGTGCTCCGCACTTCTCAGGTCGGTGATGGCGTGCTTCGCAGAGCGCCCGGCGGCAAAGCCGCCGGGCTCTTACGTGACCAGAGGCCATCGGTTCGGGTAGCTGTGGCCGGTGGTGGCGTCGCCATCCCCGTCCGCGTGGGGTCGGCCTCCGGCTGACGCCTGCGGCAGAAGAGGCCGCGGGCTTGGCCCGCGGCCGCTCTGCGGAGCACAACCCTCTCATTGGGAGGTGCGGAGCACCTCCCAATGGTCAAACGAGGGTCTTCAGGAAGACGTCGACCTTCTCGACCGGGAAGGTCTCCGTCTTGATCACCTCGAGCTTGCCGATCTTCGCGAGGGCGCGGAACGCGGCCGCGTTGTCGGGATACTGCACGAGCGCGAGGAAGTCCCAGGGACCCATCACCGCATATGTGTCCTCGAGCTTGCCGCCCTCCTCCTCGATGATGTGCCTGAACTTCTCGAGGTACTCGGGAGCCTTCTCGAGAGCCTCGCGGCCCTCCTGGGTGAGCTGGATCAACCCGACGTACGTGAACATTGGTCACCTCCCCCTGCTCCAGTACGCGGCCGGGTCCGTAGGCGCCTGCGGCGTGGCTCCCATCGGGGGAACCGCGGATCCCGGCGAGCGTGCGTGCGACCTCCGCCCGAAGACACGACCGAAGGCCGGAGCGAGGCCGACGGCTTGGCCGGCGGCCGCTCCGCGGAGCCGAAACCCGTTCCACGTGAAGTGCGGAGCGCTTCACGTGGCTAAGGAATCCGCGGCGACCAGAGCGTCGAGAGCACGCCGGCGAGGACGAGCAGGAGGGCGGCGCCGGCCAGGAACCAGTCGGTCACCTCGATGTTTCCCGGCTTCCTCCCCAGGCTCGAGCCGAGCTTCGCATACGCAGCCCGGACCGACTTCGCGGTCTGCGCGCGGTAGAACTGGCCGCCGGTGACACGCGCGATCGCCTTCAGCGTGGCCGGGTCGGGGCGCAGCGCCGCGCGTCCGGCCAAGGGTCCGTAGGGGGAGACGTTGTAGAAGTTGCCGGTGCCGCCGCTGCCGTTGAGGTTGCCGAAGGGGAGGCTGCCGCCGCCGTTCGTGCCGAAGGCGATCGTGAAGATCGGAATGCCGGCTTGCTTCGCGCGCGCGGCGCCCTGAAGCGGCTGGAGCGCGCCGCGGTTCTGGCGGCCGTCGGACAGGAAGAGGATCGAGACGAGACCCTGGGAGGTGCTCGCCGGCGGGGCAGCGACGTATGAGGCGAGCGAGCGGGCGTTCTGGCTCGGCGCCGCGCTCGCACCCGGGTTCGAGATGCCCACCGACTGGAGGCCGATCTGCACCGCGAGCGCGATCGCGTCGCCGATCGCCGTACCGCCGTAGCCCTGGAAGTCGCCGGCCGTGTTGACGGCCTCCTGCACGAGCTCGTGGTCGGTCGTGGGCGGCGTCGCCACCTCGGCCTCGCCGGCGAAGAGGACCAACGCGACCTTCAACTGCTTCGGCACGCGGTCGAGGAACACGTGCAGAGCCTGCTGCGCGGCCGCGAGGCGGGACGGCTTCACATCGTCGGACTCCATCGAGCCGGAGACGTCGAGCACGAGCACGACCGTCGCCTTGTCGCTCGTGACCAGCGTGTGCACGTGCGGACGCGCGACGGCGACGCAGAGGGTCGCGAGCGCGAGCAGGAAGACGAGCGGCGCGACGAAGCGGCGCCACTGCGGTCCGCCGGCGACGAGCGCGAGCACGTCGACGTTCGTGTAACGGACGGCGTAGCGCATACGCCGTCGCTCGGCGAGCAGATAGATACCGACCGCGATTGGAACGGCGAGCAATGTCAGGAGCAGGAGCGGCGCGCCGAAGCTCACGCGCGCCTCACGCAGAGGAGATCGACCTGCACGACGGCGCGGACGCCGCTCAGACTCGGACCTGCGTGCACGGTGACGTGGACATGCCCGTTGCGCACCGTCTGCGTCACGTGCACATCCGACGCGAGCTTCGCCGTGGGCGGGTCCGGCGTGTAGAACGCGATCGCGTGCGAGGCGCTCGCGAGCTGCTGTCCGGCCCCGCAGCGCTCGACGTAGCTGCGCGTCCCGGTCTGCACGTCGACCTGCGTCATCAGTGGTGTGGTCGGCCGGCTCGGAGGATACGGATGGAACGCGGTCGGCACGCGCTGCCCTCCGCCGGCGGCCGGCACGCAGCCGATATGCGGCCGGAAGCTCGCGGCCGGGTCGGTGCCGCGGACGAGGCGTCCGAGAAACACGGCCGAGGAGGAGGTCGTGATGCCGGGGTTGACCGGAGCGCCGAGCGCGCCGCGGAAGCCGACCTCGAGCGCGCGTGTGCTCAGCTCCGCGTCGAGCCCCGCGACGACGAAGCGCTTCGGGCAGGCGAGCTGGAACTGAACCTCACCGCTCACCGGGGCGAGCACCCACGGGCCGACCACCGGCACGCACACCTGCAGGCCGCGGCATTCGTTCGTCGCGCCGGCAGGAGCGGCGGCGATCGCGGCGGACGTCGCCGCGGCGACGAGCACGAGCGCGCGCTTCACACGATCCTCCGGAACCAGAAGGCGGAGAGACCGCCGCCGGCCAGCAGCAGCACGATCGCACCGCCGGCGAACATGTCGGTGACCTCGCGGTTCTCGGTGCGGTGCCCGATGCGCGTGGCGAGGCGCTCGTAGACCTCTCTTACCGCGGCGCTCGTGCGCGCGCGGAAGAACTGGCCGCCGCTGACCCGCGCGATCAGCTGCAGAGTGCCGGGGCTCGGCGGCACGCGGATCTGCTCGGTGTAGCCGCCCGTGAGCTGAGCGGTCACGACGCCGTTCGCCGTGCCGACGAGCACGGTCGAGACCGGTACGTGCAGCGCCTTCGCCCGTTTCGCCCCGGCCTCTGCGGTCGTCCGGCCGCCGTCGGGGGCCCCGTCGGAGATGAGCAGGACGGAGGTCGGCGGGACGACGCCGTCGACCTTGCGCTGCGTCTGCCCGAGCTCGGCCGCGATCCTCACGGCGTCGCCGATCGCGGTGCCCTGGCCCGGCCTCAGATCGCCGAGCGCGGTCGCGACGAGGGAGCGGTCGAGCGTGGGCGGGACGGCGACGAAGGCGCGACTGCCGAAGGCGACGACGGCGACGCTGTACGTCTTCGGCACCTCTGCGAGAAACGCGTAGGCGGCATTGCGCGCGGCGTCGAGGCGCGTCGGCGCCACGTCCGTCGCCGTCATCGAGCGGGAGATGTCGACCGCGAGCACGACGGTCGCCGCTTTGCGCGGCACCGTCAGGTTCGCGTGCGGCCTCGCCATGCCGACGACGAGGGCGACGAGCGCGAGCAGGAGCAGGCCGACCGGGATGTAGCGGCGCCGGCCCGGCCACCGGGAGACGAGGTTGGGCAGCAGGGCGAGGCTCGAGAAGCGGGCGGCCGACGCGGCGCGCCGCTCCTCGTTCCAGAGCCACAGGCCGGCGAGGACCGGAACGGCGAGCAGCGCGAGCAGCGCGGCCGGGCGCTCGAAGCTCACCGGCGCGTCCCCAGGAAGGCGGCGAGGGTGCGCAGCCAGTCACCGGAGGTGGAGAGGACCACGTGCGGCACGCCGAGCGCGGAGAGCACGCGGGCGACGCCGCTCCGCTCCTCCGCTGCCGCCTCGGCGAAGCGCCGGCGCAGGCCTTCGCTGCGCGTGTCGACGCGGATCTGCCGGCCCGTCTCCGGGTCGACGAGCCAGACCTCGCCGATGTCGGGGAGCTCCTGCTCGCGCCGGTCGCGGATCTCGACCGCGAGCACGTCGTGGCGGCTGAGCAGCTGCAGCAGCGGCAGCCGCCAGTCGAGCGGGCCGCGGAAGTCGGACACGACCACGACGATGCCGCGCTGCCGCGCGATCGCCGCGGTGCGGCTCAGCGCCGCGCCGAGCGAGGTCGCGCCGGCTCCCTCCGGGGCCGGCTCGCGCCGCAACGTCGCGAGCAGCCCGAGCAGGCCGTGCCGTCCCTGGGCGGGCGGTAGCGTCGTCGGTGCGAGATCGCCGAAGGTGGCGACGCCCAGCCGGTTTCCACGCCGCGTGGCGACGTGTCCGACGGCGATCGCGACGCCGTCGGCGACGTCCGCCTTGCGCCGCTCCGCCGTGCCGAACTGCATCGAGGGCGACGCGTCGAGCACGAGCCAGGTGACGAGCACGCGCTCGGCGAGGTTGACCCGCACATGCGGCTCCCCCGTCCGGGCCGTGACGTTCCACTCGATCTGGCGCACGTCGTCACCGGCCACGTACGGCCGCACCTGCGCGAGCTCGGTGCCGATGCCAAAGCGCGAGGACCGGTAGTCGCCGGCGAGCAACCCCTCGAGCCGTCGTCCGACCTCGATCTGGAGCGCATGCAGCAGCTCGAGCGGCAGCGCTCCCGGCCCCGGCCGCGCAGGCGTTGCCGCCCCGAGGAGCGGCGGTTCGGTCATGCCGCGCTCGGCCGCGCCAGGCTCGTCTCGGGTGCGGGGACCGCGGCGAGGACGGCGTCGAGGATCCGGTCGGCGGACATGCCTTCCGCGAGCGCCTGGTAGCTGAGCACGAGCCGGTGCCTGAGGGCGTCCTTCGCGAGGGCCCGCACGTCGTCGGTGGTTGCGTAGTCGCGCCCGCGCAGCAGTGCGAGCGCCCTTGCGGCCTGGATGACGCTGATCGGTCCACGCGGGCTGGCGCCGAAATCGATGTAGGCGGACAGCTCCGTCAGGGCCGCGTCGGCCGGTCGCCGCGTGGCCGTCGCGAGCTGGACGGCGTAGCTGATCAGCGCCGGGTCGACGTAGACGTCGAAGACGGCCGCCTGGAGCGCACGCAGCTCGTCGAGCGAAAGTGCCTCGCGCAGGTCGGGCGCCGCGACGAGCTGTCGCTGCACGATCGTCAGCTCCTCGTCGTGCTCGGGGTAGCCGATCAGGATCTTGAGCATGAACCGGTCGACCTGCGCCTCCGGCAGCGGATAGGTGCCCTCGGACTCGATCGGGTTCTGGGTCGCCATCACGAGGAACGGCGACGGCACGGGGTGGCTGTGGTGCGCGATCGTCACCTGCCGTTCCTGCATCACCTCGAGCAGGGCGGACTGCACCTTCGCCGGCGCGCGGTTGATCTCGTCCGCGAGCAGGAAGTTGCAGAAGACCGGGCCGAGCTCGGTGTCGAAGCTGCCCTGGTCCGGCCGGTAGATGCGCGTGCCGACGAGGTCGGCGGGGACGAGGTCGGGCGTGAACTGGACGCGCGAGAAGCTGCCGCCGAGCACGCCGGCGGTCGTCTTGATCGTGAGCGTCTTCGCGAGTCCCGGGACGCCCTCGATCAGGAGATGGCCCTGGGCGAGGAGGCAGACGAGCACGCGCTCGAGCATCTGGTCCTGCCCTGCGATGACGCGCCGGATCTCGAAGAGCGCCTGCTCCAGGCGGTCGCTGATCTCGCCGGGCGAGAGCCCGCCGGTCGCCTGCTCGGACACTGATGCCTCCCCTCGTTCGATGAGCCTTGAATTGTTCCAGGCGAAGCTAAGTTCGTGGTGAGGGCGGCGGCCGGTTTGTTAAGGGCCGGGAACAGCCCCGTCCGGGGGAGGGGGGAGGCGCGGCCGCGTGCTATCACGTGACCGTGCGGATTCGCGGCCTTCCGACTGCCTTGGCAGGGGCGGCCGTCCTGGCTGCCTTCACGCTCGCCCCGGTCGCGACGGCGGCTGTGCGCGCCTCGACGCAGCAGATCGCCTTCAGCGACGTCAACGGGGATCTCTCGATCGGCACCGCGGCGGGGAACGACGGGCAGGTCATCTTCCAGAGCGACGGCACGACGACGATGACCGCGCTCTCGATCTCACCGGATGGGAGCAACGTGCTTGCGCTGGCGAGCGCCGACCAGGACCAGCTCGACCTCGTTCCCGTCTCCGGCGGCACCCCGCTTCCGATCGACGGCACGATCGGGGCCGATTCGGGCGCCTTCTCGCCGGATGGCAAGTCGGTGGTGTTCTCGATCGGCGTGAACGTCTCGCCGACGCTGTCGCCGGGCATCTACTCCGTGCCGGTCGGCGGCGGGACGCCGACGCAGCTCGTCGCCTCGCCGGACGGCGCGACCGACTCGCTGCCGCAGCTGTCACCGAGCGGGGCGCAACTCGCCTTCGTCCGGGACGCGGTCGACGGGAGCGGCAACGAGACCGTCACGCTCCAGTACGTGCCGGTAGCCGGCGGGACGCCGACGGAGCTCGCCGACACGCTCGCGTCGACGATCGACGACGGCGAGCGGCTCTCCTTCTCGCCCGACGGCACCAAGATCGCCTACGCGGGCGCCTACACGAACCCCGGCATCTTCACCGTGCCGGTGACGGGCGGCGCCGCGGTGCAGCTCACGTCGGACTCGGACTACTGGCCGGTCTTCTCGTCGGACGGGTCGACGGTGATCTTCTCACGCGATGCGTTCAGCGCGGATGCGGACGACAACGCGGTCACGCCGGTCGACCTGCAGGACGACGACGTCGACGAGCTCTGGACGATGAGCGCCGACGGTTCCGGTGCGGCAGTCGTGGCCGAGGGCGACTTCGAGGCGCTCGCCGTGGCGCCGTACGCATCGAAGGGGTCGGGCGGCTCCGGCGGCTCCGGCGGCGGCTCGTCGGGCGGCGGCGGCTCGTCGGGTGGGGGCGGCTCGTCGGGCGGCGGCTCGACGACGAAGGTGCATTCCGCCTCGGCCGTCCACGTCGCCGTGCACGGGACGCACTACGTCGTCACGTGGAAGGGCAAGTCCTCCGCGTGGAAGCTGCAGCTGAAGGTGGGCAAGCTCACCGTCTCGGCGAAGGTGAAGGGCTCCGTGCACACGCACACGTTCACGCTGCGCGGCGCGAAGGGCGCTCCGCGGGCGACCGTGAAGAGCGCCTGAGCTAGACCTGCGGAATCCGTGCCTCGAGCGCGGCCGTGACGGCCTTCCGCACGGGCTCGAGCTCGATCCGGTCGAGCACGTTCTGGAAGAAGCCGCGCACGACCAGGCGCTCGGCCTCGGCGCGCGGCAGGCCGCGCGACATCAGGTAGAAGAGCTGCTCCCGATCGACGCGGCTCACGGTCGCGCCGTGCGTGCAGCGCACGTCGTTGGCCATGATCTCGAGGCCAGGGATCGGGATCGCATGCGCCGTCGGCGAGAGCATCAGGTTGCGGCACTCCTGGTAGGCGTTCGTCTTCTGCGCGTCCGGCTCGACGCGGATCATCCCGCGCCACACCGCGGTCGCGTCGTCCCGGAGCGCGCCCTTGAAGGCGAAGTCCGACGTGCAGTGGGGCGCGATGTGCTCCTGGAACGTGTCGTAGTCGAGGTGCTGCTTTGCGTCGGCGAAGTACGCGCCGGTGACGCGGGACGTCGCGCCCTGGCCGCTCAGGTCGTTCTGGATCCGCGTCTTGCCCTTCTTGCTGCCGAAGCCGCCCGCGACCCAGTCGAGCTCGGCATCCCGCTCGACACGGGCGTGATGCGACGCGAAGTGCCACGTCTCCGTGGACAGGTTCTGCAGCGACACGTACTCGAGCTTCGCGCCCTGCTCGACGAAGAGCTCCACCGCTGCGTTCGAGTACGCGGCGGTGTCCGGCGCCGGTGACGCGTACTCCTCGATCAGCGAGGCGCGCGCCCCCTCCTCCGCGACGACGACGAGCCGCCAGAACGTCTGCCCCGTCGCCGCGATCCGCACGTACAGCGGCTGCTCGAGCACGACGCCCTTCGGCACCACGACGAGGAGGCCGTGCTTCCACATCGCGGCGTTGTGCGCGGCGAACTTCTCGTCCCAGCCGATGAGCGAGTACAGCCGCTCGTGGTCCTCCGGCAGCGGCTCGAAGCGCACACCGGTCGGCTCGCGCTCGATCTCGATCCCGTTCTCGGTCACCGTCGCGTAGCCGGCGACGTCGAGGTCGACCATCTGTCCGGTGCCAGGCACGGTGCCTGGCACCGGGGAGAACCGCTCCGGGTCGAATCCCTTCAGGTCGGTGAAGCGCCAGTGCTCTTCGGACGTGTCGGGAATCGGCAGGCTGCGATAGGCCTCGGCGGCCTCTGCCTTAGCCAACCGAGCCCTCCATCTGCAGCTGGATCAGCCGGTTCATCTCGACCGCGTACTCGAGCGGCAGCTCCTTCGTGATCGGCTCGACGAAGCCGCTCACGATCATCGCGCTCGCCTCGGACTCGCTCAGCCCGCGCGACATGAGGTAGAAGAGCTGCTCCTCGCCGATCTTCGAGACCGTCGCCTCGTGGCCGATGTCGACCTCGTCCGCCTCGATCTTCATGTACGGGTACGTGTCGGAACGCGAGTTCTCGTCGAGGATCAGCGCGTCGCAGACCACCTTCGACCTCGACCCCCGCGCGGCCTTGTCGACCTGGAGCAGGCCGCGATAGCCGGCGCGGCCGCCGTTCTTCGAGATCGACTTCGACGTGATCACCGACGTCGTGTTCGCGCCGACGTGGACGCACTTGCCACCGGCGTCCTGGTGCTGGCCCTTGCCGGCGAACGCGATCGAGAGCACCTCGCCGTGCGCGCGGTCGCCCATCAACCAGATGGCCGGGTACTTCATCGTCAGCTTCGAGCCGAGATTGCCGTCCACCCACTCCATCGTCGCGTCCTTGTACGCGACCGCGCGCTTCGTCACGAGGTTGTAGACGTTGTTCGACCAGTTCTGGATCGTCGTGTAGCGGCAGCGGCCGCCCTCCTTGACGACGATCTCGACGACGGCCGAATGCAGCGAGTCGGTCGAGTAGATCGGGGCGGTGCAGCCCTCGACGTAATGGACGTACGCGCCCTCGTCGACGAGGATGAGCGTCCGCTCGAACTGGCCCATGTTCTCCGCGTTGATGCGGAAGTACGCCTGCAGCGGCATCTCGATCTTCACGCCGGGCGGGACGTAGATGAACGAGCCGCCCGACCACACGGCCGAGTTGAGCGCCGCGAACTTGTTGTCGTTCTGCGGGATGATCGTGCCGAAGTACTGCCGGAACAGATCTTCGTGCTCGCGCAGCGCGGTGTCGGTGTCGAGAAAGATGACGCCCTTCTTCGTCAGGTCCTCCTGGAGCTTGTGGTAGACGACCTCCGACTCGTACTGGGCGCCGACGCCGGCGAGGTACTTCTTCTCCGCCTCCGGAATGCCGAGCTTGTCCCAGGTGTCCTTGATGTCGGCCGGCAGCTCCTCCCACGAATGGGCCTGCTTCTCGGTCGGCTTGATGTAGTAGTAGATGTTCTCGAAGTCGATCTCGCCGACGTTCCCGCCCCACGTCGGCAGCGGCCGCGCGAGGAAGTACTCGAGGCTCTTGTGCCGGAACTCGCGCATCCAGTCCGGCTCGCCCTTGTGCGAGGAGATCGCGTCGACGAGCTCGTGCGAGAGGCCGCGGCCCGACTTGAAGAAGTAGTCCTCCGGGACGTGGAAGCCGTACTTGATCCCGTAGTCGGAGCCGATCTCCTGGACGACCTCGGTCTCGGACTGTGCCATCAGACCGCCACCTCCTCGTACGGTGCGTAGCCCTCGGCCTCGAGCTTCTTCGCCAGCTCCGGGCCGCCCTCCTCGACGATCTTCCCGCCGACGAACACGTGCACGAAGTCAGGCGTGATGTAGTCGAGGATTCGCTGGTAGTGCGTGATCACGAGCGCGCCCATCTCCGGGCCGACGAGGTCCTTCACACCGGTGGCGACGACACGGAGCGCGTCGATGTCGAGGCCGCTGTCCGTTTCGTCGAGGACCGCGATGCGCGGCTTCAGCATCGCCATCTGGAGGATCTCGACGCGCTTCTTCTCGCCGCCGGAGAAGCCGTCGTTCAAGTAGCGGGAGGCGAGCTCACGGCTGACCTTCAGCCGGTCCATCTGCGCGAGCAGCTCCTTGCGGAACTCCGGGATCGCGATCGGATCGTCGGCGCCGCCGTTCCGCGCCTTGCGCACGGCGTTGATCGCACTGCGCAGGAAGCTCGTCACCGTCACGCCGGGAATCGCGTGCGGATACTGGAAGGCGAGGAACAGGCCGCGCTGCGCGCGCTCGTCCGCCCCCAGCTCGGTCACGTCCACGCCGTCGAGGAGGATCCGGCCCCCGGTGATCTCGTACGCGGGATGGCCCATGACCGCGTAGGCGAGCGTCGACTTGCCGGAGCCGTTCGGCCCCATGATCGCGTGCACCTGGTTCGTGTCGACCTCGAGGTCGACGCCCTTGACGATCTCGGTTCCGTCCTCGAGCGCGACGTGCACGTCCTCGAGCTTGAGCAATCCCACGAAGTAAGCCCCGTTTCTCCGGAATAGCGGGGCTTTCGCCCCGCACAAGCTCCACCGCGGACAGTCTAGCGGAGACCCGGCGCCACGAGGCTTCGCAGGCCCGCCGGCTCAGCGGATCCTGCGGGGCGTGGTACGCTTTGTCCTAGTATGACCGGCTGGACCAGCCCCACCCACATCATCGTCCTGCTCCTGATCGCGCTCCTCCTCTTCGGGGCGAAGCGGCTTCCGGAGATCGGTCGCTCGCTGGGCACCGGGATGCGCGAGTTCAAGGACTCGGTCACGGGCCACAATCCCGCGGAGCCGACCCAGCTCGCGCCGCCGCCCGTCGAGGCGAAACCGGCCGCGCCTCCGTCCGAGCACGAGAGCATCTAGCTCCGCGATGAGCCGGCTGCCCCGCCGCCTTGGCTACGGCGAGGAGGCGACACTCGTCGAGCATCTCGAGGAGCTGCGGCGGCGGATCTTCATCATGATCGGCGCGCTGCTCGTGACGACGATCGTCGCGTTCGCCTTTCACAGCCATCTGCTCGAGTGGCTGAACCGGCCCCTGCCGCTCGACCGCCGCCATCCCGTGACGTTCGGTGTCGCCGAGCCGTTCACCGTCTCGCTGACCGTGAGCGTCTACGCCGGCTTCCTGCTCGCACTGCCGATCATCCTCTGGCAGCTCTGGTTGTTCTTCGCGCCGGCGTTCGACGCCTCGATCGAGCGGCGCGTGCTCGAGCTCGTCGGATTCGCCACCGCGCTCGGGGCCGCGGGCCTCGCGTTCGGCTACTGGATCCTGCTGCCGCGCGCGGTGCACTGGCTGACCCACTACGACGAGAAGCAGTTCCGGATCCTCATCCGTGCCAAGGACTACTACTCGTTCACCTCGACGGTGCTGCTGGGCATCGTCGTCGTCTTCGAGCTGCCGATGGTCGTGCTCGGGCTCGTTCACCTCGGGGTGCTCTCCTCGCGGTCGCTCCGGAGGCACCGGCGCCTGGGCTACTTCATCGTCGCCGTCGTCGCGCTCGGCCTTCCGGGCCCGGACCCGGTGACCACCGCGCTCGAGCTGCTGCCGATGTGGGCCCTGTTCGAGGGGTCGATCTGGCTCGCCTGGATCGTGGAGCGCCGAGCGGCGTCACGGGTCGTGGCGCCGGGCGTTTCCGGCTCCTGACGGGTACCCTGGGCCTCCCATGGCACGCGCGGCGGTCAAGGCGAAGCAGGCTCAGCAGGCGAAGGCGCAGCCCGCCAAGGTCGTCCGTCGCGGGCGGCGCAAGCGCTCCGGCGGCGGCAACGCGAACCAGCAGCTGTTCTTCTCGCGGCTGCGCCGGCGCGCGAAGATCGCCTACGTCATCCTGGCCGTGCTCTTCGCGGTGACGTTCGCCTTCCTCGGCGTCGGCTCCGGCTCCAGCGGCCTCGACCAGCTCTTCAGCGGGCTCAACATCTTCGGCGGCGGCGGCGGTACCTCCGTGTCGAACGCGCTGAAGGAGACGCAGAAGAACCCGACCGACCCGAAAGGCTTCCGCGATCTCGCCACGGCGTACGAGGCCAAGGGCGACACCGCGAACTCGATCCTCGCGCTCCAGGAGTACACGGCCTTGAAGCCGAAGGACGCGAAGGCCTGGAACGAGCTCGCGGGACTCGAGCTCGTGCAGGCGCAGAACCTCACGACGGAGTACCAGAACGCCTACGCGGCCGAGCAGCTCGCAGCGCCGAGCGTCGCCTTCCTGCCCACGGGCAAGCTCGGGACGGCGCTCGGCAGCGATCCGATCGAGCAGGCGGCGGCGACGACCGCGAACACGGCCACGTCGGACCTCGGCCAGAAGGTCGGCCTCGCGTACGGGGCCGAGGTCCTCGCCTACCAGAAGGTCGCGAAGCTGCAGCCCAACAACTCGAACGCGCAGTTCCAGCTCGCGCAGGCCGCGCAGACGGCCGGCCAGAGCACGGTCGCCGTCGCCGCCTACAAGAAGTTCCTCAAGCTGAACCCGACCTCTTCCAGCGCGGCGCAGATCAAGGCCCTGATCAAGCAGCTCTCGCCCGCGCCCGCGAAGCCCGCGAAGAAGACGAAGTAGGAGTGACCGCCGGCGGTGGGGCCGGTTAGACTCCCCGCCGTGCGTCGGGGTCTCATTGGAGTCGGGGCCGCGCTTGCGGCCGTCCTGGTCGCGGCGGGCTGCGGCACGGGAGGGATCGCGTCGAAGCACACCGATCAGGCGAACGGCCAGAAGCTCTTCACGGCGAAGTGCGCCGGCTGCCACACCCTCGCCGCCGCGAACGCGCAGGGCACGGTCGGGCCGAACCTCGACGACGCCTTCGCCGCCGACAAGGCGCAGGGGTTCAAGGAGAGCACGATCCAGAACGTCGTTCTCGACCAGATCCGGCTCGCCAACCCGCCGATGCCGGCCAACCTCGTCAAGGGTCAGGACGCGCAGGACGTCGCCGCCTACGTCGCCGCGGTCGCCGGCCAGGGCGGGACGAGCGCGAAGCCGCCGTCGCAGCTCGGCACGAACGGGAAGGCGATCTTCACCGCCGAGTGCTCGAGCTGCCACACGCTCAAGGCGGCCGGCTCCACCGGTACCGTCGGCCCGAACCTCGACCAGCTCAAGCCGTCCGACGCGGTCGTCCAGCGTCAGGTGACGAACGGCGGTGCCGTGATGCCCGCCTTCAGGACCAAGCTCAGCTCGGCCCAGATCGCTGCTGTGGCCACGTTCGTCTCCTCCTCCGCCGGCAAGTAGTTCCGGTGCAGGTACGGCGCGCGCGGCCGGGGGACGCCGCTGCGATCGCGGAGGTGCACGTGCGCGCCTGGCAGGCGGCGTACGAGCACGTCTTCGGCGCCGAGCGGCTGGCCGAGCTCGACGTGGGACGGCGCCGCACGGGGTGGGAGCGCATTCTCGCGGCCCCGGACGAGCAGGTGCTCGTCGCCGAGCACGAGGGGGAGGTCGTCGCGTTCGCCTCGGTCGGCCCGAGCCGCGGCGCGGCGGATGAGGGGGAGCTCTACGCCGTCTACGCCCTGCCGTCGGCCTGGGGCAGCGGCGCCGGTCCGAAGCTGATGCGGGAGTCGCTCGCGGCGTTGAGGGAGCTCGGCTATCGGGCCGCCACCCTCTGGGTGCTCGAGGACAACCCGCGTGCCCGTCGTTTCTACGAACGCGAGGGCTGGCGCCTCGACGGCGCCCGGCGCGAGGGCGAGCACCTCGGGGTGGCGACTGCCGAGGTCAGGTACCGGATCGGCCTCTAGCCGGGCCGACCTTCAGTGACGCAGGTACCAGGCGATGCCCGCGACGGCCGCGACCGCGGCGGCGACGCCTGCGTACACGTCGAGCTTCGCGGCGCCGGCGATGAGGAGCGCGCCGACGATGACGACGACGAGGAAGCGGAACGCCTCCGCCTCGCTGCTGAGCGGATTCCTCAGAGGATGTAGACGGTCAGATAGACGACGATCCACATCACGTCGACGAAGTGCCAGTAGATCCCGCCGATCTCGACGCCGTGATGGTGCTCCGCCGAGAAGTGGCCCCGGAAGGCGCGGATCGTCATGAAGAGCAGGATCGACAGGCCGACGAAGACGTGTGCGCCGTGGAGACCGGTGAGGCAGTAGAAGATCGTCGCGAACCCCCCGTCCTTCGGCGCGAAGCCGACGCGCGAGTACTCGCGGCCCTGCGTGACGAGGAACGTGAGCCCCATCAGGAAGGTCAGCAGCAGCCCGGCCCGCAGGCCCCACACGTTGCCGCGCTTGATCGACTGCAGCGCCCAGTGCATCGTGAAGCTCGAGGTGACGAGGATGCAGGTGTTGACGAACGCGACGAATACGGGCAGGTGGAACGGCGGCGTCGGCCAGGGCGTCCCGTTCACGACGCGAACGAAGAAGTACGCGGTGAAGAACGAGCCGAACAGCATGATCTCCGTTCCGATGAACAGGAACATCCCGAGCACGCCGGGCGGGACACGCGAGCTGTAGTGGGGCGCCGGCGGTCCGTGATGCTCGTGGTGCTCGGCGTGCGCGTGCGCGGCCATCAGGAGGCGGCCACCGGCTCGGGGACGTCGACCTCGACATGCTCGAGCGGCAGCTTCGTGGCGGCGCGCAGGCGGCCGAGCAGGTCTCGGCGCATCCAGCCCGAGCGGGCATCCGGGAAGGTGGAGACGATCAGCTCATCGACCCGCTCGTCCTCGAGCGTCTGCATCACGGCCGAGTACGGGTCGGGATGCGAGATCTGCCCGTGGACGTCGAGGCCCTCGCTGCGCAGCAGGGTGACGGCGCGCAGCAGCCGGCGCTCCGCCTCCTCGTACGAGCCTTCGGCGTCGCCCTGCGGCGAGATGATGAGGAAGCTCGCGGGGCTCTGCGTCGCGCGCTCGCGGATCTTGTCGAGCAGGGGCGCGCCGAGCACCGTCCGGTTCGCCACGACGAGGACGTTCGCCTCACCGTGCTCGGCAGCGAGGTCGACGACGACGTGCTCGAACGGGAGCTCGCCGGCGGCCCGGCGCATCATCTCGACCGCGTTTCGCCGCAGCCAGCCGGACTGGCGCTGCGGGTGCGTCGAGACGAGGATCTCGTCCGGCTCGAGCTGGTGGATCGCGTCGCGAAGCGCCGCCACGGGATCGGACTCGACGACGACGCCCGTTGCCGGAACGCCCGCCGCCTGGAGCAGCGCGAGCGTCCTGTCGAGGCGGCGCCGCGCGGCGGCGCGGCGGGTGTCGTAGTAGACGACGTAGCCCTGGTGCGGCTGGTTGACCGGCGCGACGACCGTGACGTGGGTCGGCGTGCCGGCCGCCCTCTGCTCGATCCGCTCGACGAGCGCGGGCGACACGACCGTCTCGTTGGCGACGACGAGGATGTGGTGCCGGGCCTCGGGCTCGCTCACGTGACGCGGACCTCCTCGGGCGTGCCGGTGCGGGCGGGCGCGAGGATCGCGTGCTGCGCACCCGGCGTGCCGTACCCGTACGGCGAGCCGACGACCTGCGGGATCTCGTCGAAGTTGAAGATCGGCGGCGGCGAGCTCACCTGCCACTCGAGCGTCATCGCCCGCCACGGGTTGGACGGGGCGGGCTCGCCGCTGCGCCAGCTCGTGATCATGTTGTAGAGGAACACGAGCGTCGAGGCGCCGAGGCCGAACGAGGCGATCGAGATGAACATGTTCAGGTCGGCGAACTTCGGCGCGTAGTCGGCGACGCGCCGCGGCATCCCCTCCGTTCCGAGGATGTGCATCGGGAAGAAGGTCAGGTTGAAGCCGACGAACGTCAGCCAGAAGTGCAGCTTGCCGAGGCGCTCGTTGTACATGCGCCCCGTCATCTTCGGGAACCAGTAGTAGATGCCGGCGAAGATGGTGAACACGGAGCCGCCGAAGAGCACGTAGTGGATGTGGGCGACGATGAAGTACGTGTCGCTCATGTGGATGTCGATCGGGACGGAGCCGAGCATGACGCCCGACAGGCCGCCGATCACGAACATCGAAAGAAAGCCGAGCGCGAACAGCATCGGCGTCCTGAAGTGGAGCTTCCCCTCCCACAGCGTCGCGAGCCAGCTGAAAACCTTGATCCCCGTCGGCACCGCGATCAGCAGCGTCGTGATCATCATCGGCACGCGCAGCCACGACGCCATGCCGCTGACGAACATGTGATGGGCCCACACCGAGAAGCCGAGCACGACGATCGCCATCAGCGAGAGGGCCATCAGACGGTAGCCGAAGATCGGCTTCCGGCTGAACACGGATATGACCTCGCTCATGATGCCGAAGCCGGGCAGCATCATGATGTACACCGCCGGGTGCGAGTAGAACCAGAAGATGTGCTGGTAGCCGAGCGGGTAGCCGCCGTTGTTGGGGTCGAAGAACGCGGTGTGCATCACGTGGTCGAACATCGAGAAGAACTGCGACCCTGCGATGAACGGCGTCGCCACCACGACGAGCAGCGACGTCGTGAAGTTCGCCCACACGAGCAGCGGCATCCGCCAGAACGTCATGCCGGGCGCGCGCATGGTGATGATCGTGACCAGGAAGTTGAGCGCGGTCATGATCGACGACGCCCCCGCCCACTGCACGCCCTGGTTGAAGAAGATCGCGCCGAGCGGCTGGTGGGTCGAGCAGAGCGGCACGTATCCCGTCCAGCCGCACGCGAACGCGCCGCCGGGAACGAGGAACGAGCTGAGCATCATGATCCCGGCGATCGGCAGCAGCCAGAAGGAGAGCGCGTTCAGGCGTGGGAACGCCATGTCGCCCGCTCCGAGCATGAGCGGGACGACGAAGTTCGCCAGCCCCGCGAAGCCGGGGACGACGAACAGGAAGATCATCAGCGCGGCGTGGACGGAGAAGAGCCCGTTGAACGTCTGCGTGTCGACGAACTGCATCCCCGGCCGTGCGAGCTCCGCCCGAAGGATCAGCGCGAGCATGCCGCCCACGATGAAGAAGGAGAACGTCGTCACGACGTACTGGACACCGATCACCTTGTGATCGGTGTTGACGCGGAAGTAGTCCTTCCACGAGCGCGCACCGTGGCCGGAGTGGTCTTCGGGCCGTGTCGGGAAGCCGAGGGCGTAGTACGCCCAGTAGTCGAAGGCGCCGATGCCGGCGAGGAAGCCGATCGGGGCGGCTACGAGCAGGGAGACGAGCGTGACGACCGTCATGTCGATGATCGGGTGCCAGCCGCCCCACCAGCGGAAGACGACGACGAGGCCGAAGCCGAAGGCGCCGAAGAGGCAGAACATCCAGGCGGCGCGGATCCAGCCGGCACCGAGGAGCAGCCGCCTGGCATTGCCTCTGCGCGGCGGCGCGATCTGGTGATCGGCGGTGACTGCGGTCACGTCATCCCTTCTTGCTCGAGCTGACGAGGTACTGGACGAGCGCGTCGAGCTGCGGCTTGGACAGCGACGACCCGAACGTCTGCGGCATCACGCCCTTCGGGTAGCCGGGCTGGATGTACGCGTTCGGGCTGACGATCGACTCCTGGACGAACGACTCGAGGGGCTGCTTCGCCTCCGCCGCGTACGCCGGCAGCTTGTCGAGATCCGGGCCGACCTTCCCGCTGGTGCCGGCGGCCGTGAGCGTGTGGCACGCGCCGCAGCCGTTGTTCTTGAACACCGCCGCCCCGGAGACGGAGGGGTTCGGGGACGAGATGGCGGCCGTCTGCTGCTTCAGCCACTTGGCGAAGGCGGCCGGCGTCATCACGACGGCCTGCGTGCGCATCACCGAATGGCCGAGTCCGCACAGCTCGGTGCAGATCACCGGGAACGTGCCGAGCCGGTCCGGCGTGATGTGCAGCGTCGTGGTCAAGCCGGGGACCGTGTCCTCCTTCTGCCCGAACTGCGGCACCCAGAACGAATGGATCACGTCCTTGGAGTGCAGGACGAGCTGAACCGAGCGTCCCTTCGGCAGCATCAGCGTCCCGCTCGTGAGGCCCTTCGCGTCCGGATAGGTGAAGCTCCACGCGAACTGCTGTGCGGTGACGTCCACGTGCAGCACGTTCTTGCCGAGCGCGTCGTCGCGCGACAGCACGATCGCGCTGACGATCGCGATCGCGGTGACGAGGACGGTGGGGATGATCGTCCACACGATCTCGAGGCCCGTGTGCCCGTGGATCGGCGGCCCGTCCTCGAGATCGTCGGGGCGGGCCCGGAAGGCCACGATCGAATACACGAGCGCCGCCGCGACGATCGAGAAGATGACGATGCAGATCACGATCACGAACCAGATGACGAAGTCGATCCGCCCGGCCTCGCGCGATGCGGGTGTCGGCAACCACGGCAGCGCAAGCGCCACCGCCGCGGCGATGCCGCCTGCGACCACGCCGATCACTAGCAACCACGCGACCGAGCCCCTGCGCATCCGGGTCGGAGCCTAAACCAAACGACGGCCCGAGACCTGCCTATGAGGGGCGCGACGTGGCGCTCAGGCCGCGTGGCCCGCGAGCGCGGCCCCGCCCGGCCGCAGCGGCAGGAAGAACTCGACCATCGT
>DASPTD010000055.1:0-5575 GCA_035623575.1 Gaiellaceae bacterium | reverse complement strand
AGGTTCTCGCCGATCCGGTAGCTCGACGAGCCCGCCAGGTAGCGGGCGAAGACGGACTTGAGCGGGTGCCCGCACGGATGGTGGCTGAACTGGTCGCAGGTGAGATCCGCCCGGAGCTTCGCCTGGCCTGCGAGATTCAGGGTCTCCAGGAGCCGGAGCGGCGGGAGGCCCGACCGGACGCGTGCGTAGTTGACGAGGCAGAGCATCGCCGAGCGGGCGACGGCGGGATCGAGGTCGAGGCTCGCGTCGCCGGCGCAGGTGCCGGGCGGTGCGAGCAGGGCCGCGTAGGAACGGCTGGCCGACGCCTGGGGGCCGGCGGCCGCCGAGGCGACGCCGAACGCGCAGGCCGCGACAACGGTGACGGCGAGCCTCGCCGCACCGGCGAGCCTCCCCGGACCCGGACGTGCTGGACTGCGATGACGGACGCCTGCGACGCGCAGGACATGTTCGAGTCTGAGCAGACTTTGCAGGATAACCCGGATTCCCTGCCGGCGCAGCTGTGTGGTCGGTCAGGCGCCTTGCGGGGCGCCCGGCGAGGCGACCTGCCAGCCGGGGGCATCGGGCGGCTTCACGTTGACGAGACGGGCGTCGACGATGTAGCGGTGGGTCGCGAAGAAGCGCGGATGGCACGCCTGCAGGCGGAGCAGCTCCCGGCCGTGCGACCGGAGCATCGAGAGGTCGGTCGCCGGCACGATCTGATGGTCGTAGGCGCGGTAGATGAAGGTCGCGTACGGCATCTCGAGCCGGATCAGGTCGCCCGGCGCGATCTCGTCGATGTGCGAGAAGGGCGCGAGGTAGGTCGTCCTGTGCCCGGCGATGTAGACGAGGCGGTTCCGTCCGGGCATCGACGTCTGCCGGTCGAGCCCCGGCCCGCGCTTCAGCGACTCCTCGTCGGTGCCGTCGACGAGGACCATGTCGAGCCCGATCCTCCGGATGACGATCTTTCCGATCGCCTGGCCGGGACGGGCGCGCCGCTGGAAGGCCGCCGCCTCGGCTGCGATCGCGCGCGTCTCCTCGGCGATGCGAGCCTGACGATCGCCGTTCAGGACGATCCTCGGGTTGTGGTGCTGCTCGACGAGCTGCTCGTACTGACCGTTCAGCTTGTGCTGCTGCCAGGCCGTATAGGCCGCCGTGAACGGGTCCTGCCACAGCCAGACGACGAGCACCCAGACGAGGCCGAGCGCGCCCGCGCCGATGAGCACCGAGCCCGTGATCCGCGCCGCGCGACGCATGCCCTGAGCATAGTGGCCCTGCGGCTCCCGGACCCAGACCGAGGTCTAGGGCGGCGCGCGCCGTTCGCGTGCGTACGCGGCGATCGCGGCGACCGCCATCGAGAGGATGCCGCCGGTCAGCCCGATCGCTATCTCGAAGTCGGCGAGGTTCCAGATGTCGGGCGAGGACGTGTGGATGAAGTCCGGCACGCCGCGCGACCAGATGAAGCGCGAGAGGCCGTTGCCGAGGACGCCGCCGACGAGGAGGCCGACGCCGATCCAGGCGCCCCAGAGCCGGCCGAAACCGTGCCGGCGTCCGATCGCGGCGATCACGGCGGTGACCGCGACCGCGACGAACGACATGGCCAGCCGGCGGGGGAAGTCGCCTCCATGGGCGTCGTTGTAGACGACCCCTCCCAAGCCGCCTCGGGTGACCGCGTAGGTCTTCGTCAGGAGGTCGGCGCCGAGGGCGAGCAGGAACGCGGCCGCGCCGACCGCCGCGGCGCGGTCGAGGCCGAGCCCGTGCCCGCGCAGGAACGTCACCTGCTGGAAGGGATCGGCGGTTCACCCGCCGTCCTTGAGGCACTGCCTCGGCCCGCGGCCGAGGCGAGGCGACGCTCGACGAGACGCTCGGCGGCGGCGGCAGGCGTGATCCCTTCGTCGTCCGCGTCCCGGTAGAGCTCGCGCAGGGTGTCGCCGATGCCCGCGAGGCTGCGCTCGAGCTCCGCCTCGTCCCAGCCGAGCTGCTCCAGGCCGAGGAGCTGGAGGACGCCGCCGGCGTTGATCACGTAGTCGGGCGCGTAGAGGATTCCCGCGCCGTGGAGACTCTCGCCGGCGGCGGGGTCGGCGAGCTGGTTGTTCGCGGAGCCGGCGACGATGCGGCAGCGGAGGCGCGAGATCGTCTCGGTGGCGAGGACGCCGCCCACCGCGCAGGGCGAGAAGACGTCGCACGCAGTTGCGGGCGCGTCGCCGTGGGCCACCGCGGCGCCGCCGACCGTGCCGGCGACACGCGCCGCGAGCTCCTCGTCGAGGTCCGAGACGAGCACGTCGGCGCCCTCCTGCGCGAGACTCCGGGCGAGCTCGCCGCCGACTGCGCCGACGCCCTGCACGAGCACGCGCCGGCCGGTGAGCTCGGGCGAGCCGAAGACGTGCTCGACGCTCGCCCGGATCCCGTGCAGCACGCCGCGGGCGGTGCCGCGGCCGCTGTCGCCGCCGCGGCCGGACGTCCCGTAGACCCACGGGCAGCGCTCGGCGACGACGTCGAGGTCGGCGGGCGAGATGTTCATGTCCCCGGCAGTGTGGAAGGTGCCGCCGAGCGAGGTCACGAGCTCGCCGTAGCGGAGCAGCAGCGCGCGGCGCTCGTCACCCGCGGGCAGCGACGGCACCGCGAGCACGGCCTTGCCGCCGCCGCGCGGAACGCCGGCTGCCGCCATCTTCTGCGTCATCGCCCGCGACAGCCGCATGGCGTCGGCGAGGCCCTCGCCTGGGCGGGCGTAGACCCGGAGCCGCGTGCCGCCGCCCGCCGGCCCGAGCACGGTGGAGTGGATGCAGACGAACATCCAGGCGCCGCTGTCGCGGTCGTAGCGGATCACCGCCTCCTCGCCGTCCCAACTGCGCAGAAGCTCTTCGAACATGTCCTGATACTGCAGGTGCGGACAGGTGTTCCGCTACACTCCGCCGCCGAGATGGCGGGAGAGCGCACGAAGCTGATCGTTGCCGCGCGGAGCGATACGGGCTCGCGCGAGTCTCGCCGCCTGCGCGCGCAGGGGCTCATCCCGGGCGTGCTCTACGGGCGCGGCGAGCCCGTCGCGATCACGATCGCCGAGCGGGAGCTGCGTCGTGCACTCACGGGCTCCGCGGGCCTCCACTCGATCCTCGACGTCGAGATCGACGGCACCGGCAGCACGCACGCCTCGATCCTCAAGGACTACCAGGTGGACGCGGTCCGCGGCGGCGTCACGCACGTCGACCTCCAGGAGGTCCGTCTCGACCAGGCGATCACCGCGTCGGTCGCGATTCACCTGCTCGGCGGCGAGGCCGCGCCCGGCGTGCGCGAGGGCGGCGTGCTCGCGCAGCCGCTCCGCGAGCTCAGCGTCGAGGCGCTTCCGCTCGAGGTGCCGGAGCATCTCGACCTCGACGTCTCGCAGCTGTCGATCGGCGATGCGCTCCGCGTCTCGGACATCCACGCTCCCGAGGGCGTGAAGGTGCTCGACGATCCGGAGACCGTGGTCGTCACGGTCGCCGCGCCGTCCCGCATCGTCGAGGTCGAGGAGGCCGTCGCCGAGGGCGAGGGCGAAGGCGAGGCGGCCGAGGGTGAGGCTGCCGCCGAGCCCGAGGCCGAAGCCGGCGGCGACGCCGAGTCCTAGTGCGGCTCTGGCCGCCGCGTCAGGGCTCCTCGCTCGACCTGCTCGTCGTCGGGCTCGGCAATCCGGGCCGCGAGTACGCTCGCAACCGTCACAACGTCGGCTATCTCGTCGTCGACGAGCTCGCACGCCGCCATGGCGCCACGTGGCGCTCGAAGTTCTCCGGGCAGCTCGCCGAGATCCGCCTGGACGGGCACAAGGTCGCGCTGCTCAAGCCGGAGACGTACATGAACGAGTCGGGTCGCTCGGTCGGCGCTGCCGTGCGCTTCTTCAAGCTCGAGCCGGACGCGGTGCTCGCCGTCCACGACGAAGGCGACTTCGACCTCGGCCGGGTCGAGCTGAAGGTCGGCGGCGGCCTGGGCGGGCACAACGGACTGCGCTCGCTCGCGCAGCACCTGAAGACCCAGGACTTCCTCCGCCTGCGGATCGGCGTCGGCCGGCCGGAGCGGGGCGACCCGCGCCCGCTCGCCGACTACGTGCTCTCCGACTTCGAGCCGCACGACGACGCGGAGGCGCTGATCGCGCGTGCCGCCGACGCCGTCGAGACGCTGGACGCCGACGGCGTCGAGCGCGCGCAGGCCGCGGTCAACCGCCGCTGATCTGCGTATCGGCGCGCGGAAACGCGCCGTCGCACCTGGAGGCGGCTGGGTAGGTCGCACCCACGCCTATACGATGACTGCGCGCGGAACCGCCGGTTCCGCCGTTCCGTATGGACCGTCCCGTTCTCCACGCCTTCGTCTCGGAGCTTGCCGAGCACGAGCGCCTCGCGCAGCTCGCGGAGTCGCTGCCGACGAAGGCCCGCGTCTCGGAAGCGGCGCTGCCGCTCGTGCTCGCGGCGCTGCACGAGCGGCTCGACCGGCCGCTCGTCTGCCTGCTGCCCGAGGACGCCGACGCACGCGACACCGCGGATGCGGCGGGCTGGTTCCTCGGTGAGGCGAGCGTCGGGTTCCTACCGAGCCGCGGCGTCCGCTGGGGATCGGGGCTGGAGCCGCCGCCGCATCTCGTCGGCGAGCGGGCGCGCGCCCTCGACGTGCTCACCCGCGGCGGGCTGGTCTGCGCCTCCGCCACGGCGGTCGCGGAGCTGCTGCCGCCGCCGGCGGCGCGGCCCGAGCCGATCGAGCTTCGGTCCGGCGGCCAGATCGGCGTCCAAGGCCTCGCCGAGCGGCTCGCGCTCGCAGGGTACGAGCGCGTCGAGCGTGTCGACGACCGCGGCCAGTTCGCGGTGCGCGGGGGGCTCGTCGATGCCTTCCCGACGACCGGCCGCGAGCCGCTCCGCATCGAGTTCTTCGGCGACGAGATCGAGTCGATCCGCGCCTTCTCGTCCTTCACGCAGCGCGCGCTCCACCCGGTCGAGGAGGCGGTGCTCTATCCCGCCGTCGAGCGCCGTCTCGATCTCGTCGACGCAAGCAACAACTTGTCACTTGCGGAGGAGGGCGAGGTGCCGCCGGTGCCCGACGACCTCGTGGCGCCGCTCGGGCGGGTGCCCGACCTCGTCTTCCAGCCCGACGAGGTGCGCCGCGTCTGGGCGGACGAGAGCCTCGCGCCGGTCTCGCTCCAGGGGACGACGGAGCTCGATCCGTTCCCGCAGGGGCAGGCGATCGCGTTCGAGGCGCAGCCGCCGGCGATCGCTGCGCGCGGGCTGGCCGAGGCCGAGAGCGAGCTGCAGTCCCTCGTGCGCGCCGGCCAGCGCGTCGTCGTCGCCTTCCCACACCGCGGCGAGGCGCTGCGCACGCAGAACATGCTGCGCAAGGTCGAGGCGCGCCTGCTCGAGCCCGGCGAGGAGCTGCCCCCCGAGGCCGAGCTCCTGTTCGCGATCGCGCCGGCGCGGCGCGGTTTCGTCTGGCGCGACCTCGGGCTCGTGCTCCTGCCCGACCACCAGGTCTTCCGCCGCCGCGTTCCGCGGGAGCGCCGCCTCGGCGGCCGCGCGCTCCAGTCGTTTGCCGACCTGCGCACCGGCGACTACGTCGTCCACGAGGACCACGGCGTCGGCAAGCTGCTCGG
>DASPTD010000034.1:0-34695 GCA_035623575.1 Gaiellaceae bacterium | reverse complement strand
GATCACCGAGACCCTGATGGCTCTCCGGGAGGCCCGCCTTCCGGCGATCGTGCTCTGGCCCAACGCCGACGCCGGCTCGGAGGAGGTCGCGCGAGGCATCCGCAAGCTCCGCGAGCGTCGCCTCGACGACGGCATGCACTTCTTCAAGAACCTGCCGACCGAGACGTACATCCACCTGATGGCGCGGGCGGCGTGCATCGTCGGCAACTCGAGCTCGGCGATCCGCGAGGGGGCCTTCATCGGCACCCCGGCCGTCAACGTCGGCACGCGGCAGACGGGACGCCAGCGCGCGGCCAACGTCGTCGACGCGCCCTACGACCGGGAGGCGATCGGGGACGCGCTGGCGGCACAGGTCGCACACGGACGGTACGCGGCAGAGCCGATCTACGGCGACGGCCGCGCCGGCGAGCGCATCGCGGACGTGCTCTCGCGGGTCGAGGTGTCGGTCCAGAAGCGGATCACCTACTGATGCGCGTGCTCGGCGTGATCCCCGCGCGCGGCGGCTCGAAGGGGATCCCGCGCAAGAACCTCGCGCCGCTCGCCGGCAGGCCCCTGCTCGCGTACACGTGCGACGCCGCACGCGACAGCGAGCGCCTCGATCGCGCCATCGTCTCGACCGACGACGAGGAGATCGCCGAGGTGGCGCGCTCGAACGGAGTGGAGGCGCCGTTCGTCCGCCCCGCGGCGCTGTCGGCCGACGATGCGTCGATGCTCGACGTCCTCCTCCACGCGCTCGACGCCGTCGGCGGCGCCGACGCCGTCGTGTTGCTCCAACCGACCTCCCCCCTGCGTACGGCGGCGCATGTCGACGAAGCAGTCGACCGCTTCGCTGCGAGCGGGGCTGATTCGGTCGTCAGCGTCGTCCGCGTTCCGCATGCCTTCTCGCCCGGGTCGCTGCTCCGGCTCGACGACGGCCGGCTCGTGCCGTTGCTCGACGGGGAGCAGGCGCGGCGCCGGCAGGACAAGCCCGTCCTCTACGCGCGCAACGGACCGGCCGTGCTCGTCGTAGGCGCCGACGTTCTCCACGCCGGCTCGCTCTACGGGGACGACTCGCGCCCGTACGAGATGGACCTCCGGTCGTCGGTGGACATCGACTCGCCGTTCGAGCTCGAGCTCGCCGAGCTGCTCCTCTCGAAGCGCACATGAGCCCCACGATCTCGATCGTCACCCCGTCGTACAACCAGGGCGCGTTCCTCGAGCAGACGCTCCGGTCGGTCCTCGACGAGCAGACCTCACCGCCCGACGAGTACGTCGTCATCGACGGCGACTCCACCGACGGCTCGCGCGAGATCCTCGAGCGCTGGAGCGGCCGCCTCACCTACTCGGTCTCGGAGCCGGACGAAGGGCAGCACGCCGCGATCAACAAGGGTTTCACCCACACGACCGGCGAGGTGCTGGCATGGCTCAACAGCGACGACCGCTACACGCCGTGGGCCCTGCAGGTCGTGCGCGAGCTGTTCGACCGCTTTCCCCAGATCGAGTGGCTGACGACCCTCTACCCGCTGGCGATGGACGAGCGCGGAGTCGTGAGCACGTGCACGTACGGCGGCCCCTTCGCGGCCGGGTCGTTCCTCCGTGGCGGCGCCATGCCCTGGGGGGCGGCGCACAGCAGCGGCGGCGTGCAGCAGGAGTCGACCTTCTGGCGGCGGCCGCTGTGGGAGCGGGCCGGCGGCCGCATCGACCCTTCGCTCCACTACGCCGGCGACTTCGACCTCTGGTCGCGGTTCTTCCGGCACGCAGACCTGTATGCCGTTGAGGTGCCGCTGGGAATCTTCCGCGTCCATGGCGCGCAGAAGACGACCGCCGGCGAGCCGTACCAACGAGAGGCACAGCAGTCGCTCGACGCGCGCGGCGCACCGGGTCGCCCAGCCGCCAACGTCCTGCGCGCGGCCCTGGTGCGCGTCCTCGGGAGGCGCCCTCTCGGCCGGCTGCCCGCGCTCGTCGCCGGGCCGCTCGTCGCCGCTCGGCTGCTCCACCCCGCGCCGGTCGTGCTCTGGCGCGACGGCGACTGGCGGATCTCGACCGACTACGTCGTCTGAGCGGCGCCGACCGCCTCGCGGTAGACCCCCTCCAGACGCTCCGCCGCGACGGCGAGCGACAGCTCGCGCTGCGCCTTCTCGCGCCCGGCTGCCCCGAGCCGCGCGCGCAGCTCCGCGTCGCCGAGCAGACGCTCGAGCGCCGCCCGCAGCGCGCCGACATCGCCCGGCGGAACGCACAGGCCGGTGACGCCGTCCTCGACGGCGTCGAGCAGGCCGCCGACGGCGCTTGCGACGACCGGGCGGCCCCACGCCATCGCCTCGCGCACGACAACGCCGTATCCCTCCCGCCGCGACGGCGCGGCGACGACGGCGGCCCGCTCGTACCACGGCCCGAGCTCGCCGGGCGGAACGAAGCCGACCGCTCCCGGCACGCGGCCCCGCAGCGGCCCGTCGCCGACGACGACGAGCGGGAGGTCGTGGCACGCCTCGACGAGCTCCAGCACGCCCTTCTCGGCCGACAGCCGGCCGGCGTAGAGCACGTGCGGCGGGTGCTGTGGCTCGCCGACGGCATCGGGGATCGGGACGCCGCTCGGGACGACCCTGACGTCACGCGCGCCGAGGCTCCGGGCCTGCTCCGCGAGGAAGCTCGAGGCGGCGATCACGAGCCGCGCCCGCCGCAGCACGGGGCGCGCCAGCCACGGGGCGCGCCGCGCGAGCTCCAGGTCCGTGCCCCAGACCTGGACGACGTACGGCTTGCGCAGCGTCATAGCGACCGCCCCCGAGACGAGCCAGTGCGCGTGCAGCAGGTCGGCGTCGCGGGGCACCGCGCGCCGGAACGACCAGAGGAACGCCGGCACGAGCAGGACGAGCCACGGCCGGGCGCGCAGGTTGCCGGCGATGCCGTGCCCGTACGCGATCCCGAAGTGCCGGAAGGACGCGGGCGAGACGACCTCGACCTGGAAGCCGCGCGCCCGCAGGTGCTCGACCGCGTCGGCGACGAAGCGGCCCGCCGGATCATCCGGCCCGCGGGGGAACGACGTCGTCAGGACGGCGACCCGCACGCTCACTGATCCTCGAACGCCAGCACCTCGACGCCGCGAGGCGCCGCTCGTGACAGTCGCCGATCCATCGTGACGAGCGGGAGCGCCAGCGCCTCCGCGAGCGTGACATAGGCTGCGTCGTACGGGGTCATCCGGTCGCGGAGCTCCCAGATGCGCTCGAGCAGCTCTGTTGCCGGATAGCGCTCGATCGACAGCGCTCGAAGATCCTCGAGGGCGAGGCCGGCCCTCCGTGCCGACAGCTCGCCGACGCTCACCCGACGCCGCAAGGCCGAGGCGACCTCGAGGTCGAGGAGATGGGGAGCGTGCAGACGCCCGGCCGACGCGACCTGCGCTGCCGCCCAGGAGCCGCGCTCGCCGCCGTCGATCAGCAGGTCAACGACGAGGGAGGCGTCCGAGACGAGCATCCAGTTCGCGGTCGCGCTCTTCACGCGCCTCACGGATCAGGTCTGCCGCCGGGACCTTCGAGCGAATCATCGGCCGGCTTCGGATCCGCTCGGTCAACTCCGCGAGCGTCGGGCGGGCGGCATTGTCCACCACCTCCCGCAGCAGGTATTCCGACAAGGACATGCCCTCCTTGGCGGCCCGCTCCTTCAGTTTCCGGTGCAGGTCGTCCGGCACGTTCCTGATCTGGATGTGGCCCATGCACTCTACCATAGCACATGCACTATGCATGTCCTACCCGGACCGGTCTCCCGAAGACCAGCGGCAGGGCGAGCGCGAGCGCGACGACGCCGTAGAAGTAATAGAACTGCATCGTCAGGTAGAAGAGATTCGCCGCCATCGTTCCCGCCAGCGCGGCCGTGAACCCCCACGCGAGCGGGCGTACGCGCGCGCCCAGCGGGTCGCGCGCCGCGTCGAGCCTGCGCCCGAGCGCGCGCGCCGCGCGCAGGCGCATGAACACGTAGCGCAGGAAGACGACGAAGAGCAGCGCGCCGACGAGCCCCGTCTCGACGATCAGCGCGACCCAGTACGAGTGCGGCCCCCAGTTGGTCTTGCCGGTGACGAACTCGTAGTAGACCGAGAAGTCGTTCAGGCCGAGGCCGAGCAGCGGGTGCGAGTGGAGCACCTGCGGGATGAAGTCGTAGACCGCGAAGTGCGCCGAGGTCGAGCCGCCGCCCGTCTGGATTCGGGAGCGCAGGACGACCGAGAAGAAATGCGGTCGCGAGTGGACGACGTACGCCAGCACGACCGCGACGCCCGCGAGCGGCCAGAGCAGCGCGCGCGACCGGACGAACCTCCGGTACGGCAGCGCGAGGATCAGCAGCCCGACGAGCAGCCCGAGGGCGCCGCTCCGCGACAGCGTCGCGATCAGCATGAGCAGCATGAAGCCGAGCACGATCCCGAGCGGCCACTTCAGCCGGTGGCCGCGCTCGAGCCGCAGATACACCGGCGTGAGGGCGAGCAGCGGCACGTCGAGCATTATCCCGAGATGGTTCGGGTCGCCGGTGAGCGCGTTCGGCCGGTAGACGCTCGCGCCGTTGACCGCGCCGTAGATGTTGATCGAGCTCGCGCCGCCGGTGAGCGGCGAGAGCACGATGTGATCGAGGTTGTGACCGGCCCGCGCGACGAGCAGCTGGAGCGCGCCGTAGGCGGCGTTCGCGGCGAGCCCGGCCGTGAACCACGCGATGGTCCGCCAGTAGAAGCGCTCGCCGCGCCGCGCGAGGTACACGACCGCGCACGCGAGGAACAGGAAATGGAGCACGAACTTCACCATTCCCTTCGTGAACTGGTCGAACGCCTGCTTCGTCTCGAGGTTGAAGAAGCCGAGCAGGTAGACGAGCAGGAAGGCCGCGAAGAAGCCGAGCACGATCACGGCCGTGCGCGGCACCGGCCCGCGGCTCTCGAGCGCGAAGGCGACGAGGAAGAGAATCGTCAGCACGTCCGCGATGCCCACCGAGCCTGCGACGTTCCAGTGCACCTTCTCGAAGGTCACGCAGAAGAAGGTCGCGAGGAAGAAGGCGTCGGCGACGCGCGTGCGGCCGACGGCCCGCGGCAAAGCCATCGCCGCCGCGGTCACACGATGCTCCGCAGCAGCTCGGCGAGCTCCTCGACGCGGCGCGCCCGGGAGAGGCGGTCGCGCCATTCGGGCGAGAGCGGCGTGCCCTCGAGCTTCCCGCCGCGCCAGCGCCCGTGCAGCTCCACGAGCGCGTCTCGCAGCGCCGCGACGTCGTCGGGCGCGGCGACGATCCCCGCGCCCGTGTCGCGCAGCAGGCGCGCGGCGGCGCCGTCGGGCGGCACCGCCGCGAGGATCGGCCGTTCGGCGGCGAGATACTCGAAGACCTTGCCGGAGAGGACGCCGCGGCCGCGGCCGCCCGCCTCGGGGATCAGCAGCAGGAGCGCGTCCGAGTCGCGCTGCAGCGCGAGCGAGCGCCGGCGCGGCACGTAGCCGATCAGCTCGACGCGGTCGCCGAGCCCGAGGCTCTCCATGAACTCGCGGTCGGACGGGCGGAAGTCGCCGACGAAGCGGACGAGCACGTCGTCGAGCCCGGAGTCGGCGAGCGCCTGCAGGAACGGCCTCGGGTCGCGCTTGCCGAAGAACGAGCCCGCGTGCGTGAGCCGGAAGCGGTCGCCGCGCGTGTACTCGAGCCCGGCGAAGTCGTCGAAGTCACAGCCGTTCGCGATCGTCACGACCCGTCCGCGCGGCGCCAGGGCCCGGGCCTCCTCTGCGATCGCGTCCGCCGCCGCGACGATCGCGTCGGCACGCCGGGAGACGAGCAGCGCCACCTGCCGCGCGACCTGCTCCTTCGCGCGCACGCCGAGCTTGTCCGCGTCGCGGTGAGGATGTGCGACGAGCGAGTCGCGCAGATCGGCGACCCAGGCGGCTCCCGTCGCCCGCTTCACCGCCGCTCCGACGAGGTGCACCGACCCGGGCGGCGAGGTGGTGAGGACGACGTCGATCCCCTCGCTCCGCGCGATCGAGATCGCCTTCGGGATCGCGGTGGCGTTCCAGGTCACGTTCTCGTCCGGCACGAGCAGACGCCGCCCGATGCTCGAGGCGCGCCGCACCATCAGGTCGACGCCGCTGCGGCCGTGCAGCTCGTCGGCGAGTCGCCGCCCACGAGGCCCGACGTAGCGGGCGCGGTGCACCCACGCCTGTGTCGGCAGCGGCAGCTCGGCGTCCGCGTGCAGCCACTTCGGGTCGTCCGGCGCGAGCACGTGCGTCTCGATCCCGAGCGGCGGCAGGTGGCTCGCGACCTTCAGCGACCGCTGCACCCCGCCGCCTCCGGCCGGCGGGAAGTAGAGGGTGACCAGAAGCAGCTTCATCGCACCCCACGATGCTACGGTGTCGCCCGGGCCGTGGTCAGAGTTGTGACGTTGTGCGCGGCAGGCGTCGCCGCGCTCCTCGCGCCGGGCTTCGCGCGCGCCTACGGCTGGCCGATCCTGCCCTTCGACCAGCAGCATGCGATCCGGGGCGCCTTCGACGACCCCCGCTCCGGCCTCGGCCCCGGCGGGCTGCTCGAGCACTCGTTCCACTTCGGAGTCGACATCTCCGCGCCGACCGGGACGCCGGTGTACGCGGTCGAGCCCGGGACGGTGTTCCGCTACTCCGACGCGGTGGACGTGAGGCAGCCCGACGGGCACGAGTTCGCCTACTGGCACATCGCCGCCGCCGTCGCCGAGCACAGCTACGTCGAGGCCGGCGACCTGCTGGGCTACGTCCGCCCCGACTGGGGCCACGTCCACTTCGCCGAGTTCGACGGCACGAACTACGTCAATCCGCTGCGCCCGGGCGGGCTCGAGCCTTTCACCGACGACACGGTGCCGGTCGTGGGGGCGATCGAGATCCACGTCGCGAACGGCCGCCTCGACGCGACCGCCGAGGCGTACGACACCCCGCCCATCGTGCCGCCGCCGCCCTGGCAGGACGCGCGCTGGACGCCGGCGCTCGTCCGCTGGCGGATCGTCCACGCCGGCGAGGAGATCGTGCCCTGGCAGGTCGCGGTCGACTTCAGTTCGCTCCTGCCGCCGCAGGACTTCGACTCCGTCTACGCGCCCGGCACGAGGCAGAACGGCCCCGGCGCGCCGGGCCGCTACGTCTTCTGGCTCGCACACGGCTTCGACACGCACGCGTTGCCGGACGGCTCGTACGTGCTCGAGGTCGCAGCCGAGGACACCCGCGGCAACACCGGCACGGGCTCGGCGGCCTTCACGCTTCCGGGCGTTCAGAGCCGGAACACGACGAAGTCCGCGTCGCGGTAGACGGGCCGCAGGCCCTTCCCCTCGACCGCGGCCACGGGGCCGCGCGTGGGCTTCGCCGCGCGCAGCACGAGCCAGCCGGCGTGGTACCTGCGCGGGATCGCGAGATCCCCCGTGCGCAGAAACGCCCTCGTGTCCGCGGCGCGGGCATACGGGTTGTTCGCCTTCGTGTCCGCGACGTGCGTCGGCGGCCCGGACGCGACGTAGACCGGCACGTACGCCGAGATGCGATAGCTCGTCTGGAGGTCGGAGAAGACGATCGCGCGCTGCGGTACGTCGTGGCGGAGGAAGCGCACGAGGCCGGGCGTGAGTGCGTACCGGTCGCTCGTCACGACGTCCGTGTTCCACCCGCCGAAGCCGTGCACCGCCACCGGGAGGAGGAACAGCAGCGTGGCGAGCGCGGCGAGCAGGCCCGGCCGCTCGAGCCTTGCCCGCCGGCGCCGGACGAGCACCGCCGCGACCACGAGTCCCGCGAGCGATCCCCACAGCGCGATCCAGGCGACGAGCGCCGGACCTCCGCCCCGCTGCAGGTGCAGGCCGAAGTCGCCCGGATACCGGTGCTGCAGCGCGATCCCGGCGGCGAGCGCGACGGGCAGGACGGCCGCGCCGAGCAGCCGCGACAGCACCGCCGCACCGCCGGCGAAGGCGAACGCGAACGGCACGAAGCCGGCGGCCCGTCGCGACTGCGAGAGCGAGACGAGGTCGGAGAAATGCGGGAAGACGAGCCACCAGAGCTCGGGAACGAGCACGAGCGCGGTGCCGCCGAGCACGAACGCGCTCCAGCGCCGGCGCCCGGCGAGCGCTGCGAGCGGCACGAGCACGAGCGCCGCCACGGCGATCGCTCCGGTGCGCGCGACGACGCTCGGGTCGAGGTGGTAGCTGCTGTGCGACGGGACGACCAGGTCGGTCTTGTACTGGTGCAGGCCGCGCCCGAGCTCCGAGGAGGACGGATTGTGCGAGCGCGTCTCGTCGACGATCGGCGCGAGCCACGCGAAGACGAGGAGCACCGGGACGCCGAACGAGATCAGCCCGATCGCGCTGCGGAGGCCGTCCACGCGTGCGATGAGCAGCCGCGCGAGACCGAAGCCGACGAGCGGCATCACGACGAAGAGCGCGTACGTCGGATGCACGAAGGCGAGGTCGAGACCCGCCGCGGCGAGCGTCAACGCGACCGGCCACTCGCCGTCGCGCACGAAGCGGAAGAAGAGCGTGATCGCCGCCGGCACGAGCAGCTGCCTGGCGAGCGTGCCCGGCAGGTCGAGCGAGGTGTACGCGCCGCCGCCGCCCGGCGCGATCGCGATCAGCGCCACCTGCACGAGCATCGTCGCCACCCCGAGCGCCGTCGAGCGGAAGACCACGCGGCCCATCTCGAAGGCGAGCACGAGCGCGAGCGGCGCGAGGATGCTCGGCTCGTGGAGCAGGACGAGCGTCGGGTCGACCCGCGCGAGCCTCGCCGCCAGGGCGAGCCAGCCGTGCCAGAGCGGAAAGGCGTACCCGGGGTGGAGGCCGCCGTCCTTGAACTCGTCGACGGCGCGCAGCGAGAGCGAGCCCAGATCCTCGAGCTTGCGGATGCGGCCCAGGTGGAACAGCCCGTCGCCCTGGACGATCCCCTCGATCCCCCAGAGCGCCCCGCCGAGCCCGGCGCCGGCGAGCGCCGCCACCCAGCCGCCGGGCAGCACCTCCGGGTGGGCCGGCCGCCGCACGCCCCCGCGCCACGAGAAGGGGAGGGCGACGGCACCGGCGGCCAGGACGAGCGCCAGGGTGAGGTCGAGCGAGCCGTGGACCGCGAACGTCAGCGCGAGCGCTCCCGCGACGAGGGCGATCGACCAGACGAACGCCGCGGCGGGCCCGCGCCGCCCGAGCGCGCGCGCGACCAGCCGTCCCGGCAGGAGCAGCACGAGCGACGCCGCCGCGAGGCGGAGCCAGAGACCGAAGCCGAACGCCGGCAGCAGCCAGGTGAGCGCCAGCAGCGGCACGGAGAAGAGGAGCGGCGGCGCACGGCGGATCACGACAACAGCTCCGCGACCGAGCCGGAGGCGAGCCACGCGGCGCCCTCCCGGTACATGCGCCCACGCTCGCCCCGGAAGAGGAGGGCACGCAGGCGGAGCGCGACCAGCAGCAGCAGCCGCGCACGCTCGGCGTAGCCGTCGCCGCGGTGCTTGCGCAGGAAGCGCAGGTGCCCCTTTACCTGCTCGACGAACAGCCGCCCCCTGTGCGAGGCGGCGTAGACATGCGTGGCCTCGGCGCCGGGGAAGAAGAGCACCTTCCAGCCGGCACGACCGAAGCGGTAGCACCAGTCGGTCTCCTCGCTGAAGAGGAAGAACGCGTCGTCCGCGGGGCCGACCTGCTCGATCGCCTCGCGCCGCACGAGCAGCACGGCACCCATCAGGAACTCCGCCTCGCGCACCTCGTCGTGCGCGAAGGCGCCCGCGTAGAACGCGTTCACGACGCGGGAGCGGGGCGCGAGCTTGCGCAGGAACAGGTATTCCGTGGTTAGACGCCAGAGCGTGGGGAAGCCTCGCACCGAGCGCTGCAGCGTCCCGTCGGTGTTGCGGAGCCGCGGCCCGACGACGGCCGCCCGCGGCTGCTCGTCCGCGAACGCGACGAGGGCGTCGAGCGCTCCCTCGTCGAGCCAGGCGTCCGAGTTGAGCAGCAGGACGTACCTGCCGGTCGTGTGCGCGATGCCGGTGTTCCAGCCGAACGCAAGCCCGCGGTTCTCCTCCTCCACGACCCGGACGCCGGGGAAGCGCTCGCGGACGAACGGCACGGTGCCGTCGCTCGAGCCGTGGTCGACGACGACGGTGTCGCAGCCGCGCAGGCTGTCGAGGCACGGCTCGAGCCAGGGGAGCGCGTTGTAGGTGACGACGACGGCTGCGACGTCGCTCATCGCGCGCGCAGGCTCTCCCACGCGACGATCCCCGCACCGGGAAGCGCGAGCACGATCGTGACGACGAAGAAGAGAAAGCCGGTCGCGAACGCCGGATCCGCGGCGACGCCGAGCGTGCCGAGGAAGGAGACGAAGAACGACTCCCGCACGGCGAGCCCGTTCACGGTGAACGGCACGAGCATGACGAGGAAGAGGAGCGGCCCCATCACGTAGTACGGGCGCGGCGAGAGATCGACTCCGACGGCCTTGCCCGCGCACCAGATCGCGAGCACGCGGACGGACTGCACCACGAGCGTGAGCGCGAACATCGAGAAGAGCAGCGCGGCGTCGCCGCGAAACGAGTGCAGCGCGAGATAGACCTCACGCAGCGGCCGCTCCACACGCAGCGCGCGCAGCAGCGGGCGCGCCCGCTGGAGCAGCCCGTGCAGCCGCGTCGAGAACAGCAGCACGCCGGTGAGCGCGGCCGCCACGACGAAGGCGAGCTCCACCCACAGGTAGCCGCCGATGTCGTACCGGCCGACGGCGAGCGCAAATCCCGCCGCGGCCAGCACGAGTGTCGCCGTGCCGCCGAGCGCCCGCTCGAGCAGCACGGTCCCGGCCGCAGCCCCGCCGAAGCCCTCGTGCCGGCGCATCGTCTCGTAGACGCGCGAGGCGTCGCCGCCGAGCGACGTCGGCAGCACCTGCCCGGCCGCGTAGCCGACGAAGTACGTGCGCACGAGGCGTGCGAGCGAGTCGTGCACGCCGCGTGCGGCGAGCAGACGCTGCCAGCGCCAGGCCATCGGCCACACGGACCCCGTCATGATCGCCAGCGAGACGAGCACCCAGGCGGGATGCGCGTGGGCGAGCACGTGCCCCGTCCGTCCCACGTCGATCTTCCAGAAGATGTACGCCGTGCACAGACCGGTCACGACGAGCGTCGCCGCGACGCGCAGCGCACGCCGTCGCGTCATGCCACCGCCTCCACCGGCCCGGTGACGAAGCGGATGCACGCGGCCGCCGCATCGGCTGCGGCGAGAGCGCCCTCGCGGGTCGCGCCGGTGGCGAGGATCGCGCCGGCGCGGTCGGAGGCGCGGCGCAGCTCGCGGAAGACGTAGCCAGGCCTGCGATAGACGCGGATCCCGAGCACGCCGTCGACGGCGAAGGCCTCGGCGAGCCCGCGAACGTCCCGCAGGGCGCCCGGCGGAGCGACGAGGAAGCGGACGCAGGCGCCGCCGACGCGGGCGACAGGCGCGAGCTCGACCTCGTCGACGTCCTCCCCGAGCGCCGTCGCGACGGCGAGGGCGTTCGCGTCGACGCCGAGCGCGACGCGGCAGAGCTCCGCTTCGTGGCTGCCGCCGACGCGCGCGGACAGCTTCGCGACGAGCGGCCCCTGCTCACCGAGCAGCACCTGCGTCGTCGTCGGCCCGTGCTCGACTCCGAGCGCCCGTGCGGCCGCGGCGGCCGTCTCGACCGCGGCGCCGACCTCGGCCGGCGCGAGCTCTGCGGGCCAGAGGTGCACGAGCGGGACGCCGAAGGCCGGCGGCGGCGCCTGCTCGCGGTCGGTCACGGTCAGCGGCACGAAGCGGCCGTCGAGCGAGAACGCGTTCACCGTCAGCATCCTCCTGCCGACGAGCTCCTCGACGAGGCAGTAGTCGCCGTTCGACTCCGCGAGCGCGTCGGCGGCGACCGCGGCGATCGTCGCCGCGTCGGAAACGAGCCCGACGGCCCGGTCGCCGGCCCGGTCCGGCACCTCCACGACGACCGGATAGCCGAGCTCACCGGCGGCGGCGGTCGCTTCGGCCGGCGTGCGGCAGACGAGGGAGCGCGGCTGCCCGATGCCGGCGTCGGCCAGCCGCTCGCGCTGCCGGCGCTTGGAGACGGCGAGCGCGGCGGCGTCGGCACCGAGCGGGTGGAGCAGCGCGAGGCGTCCGGCGACGCGGGCGGCGATGGCGACCGCGTGGTCGCTGCCGGGGGCGACGATCCCGGCCACTCCCTCGGCGCGCGCGAGCCGCTCGACGGCGGGCTCGTCCTCGATCGAGACGATCGCCCGCCGGTCGGCGTAGCGGAAGCCCGGCGCGGACGGATCGCGATCGGCCGCCACCACGGTCAGGCCGCGCCGACGGGCGGCCGCGAGGACGCCGAGCTGCGCCGGGCCGGCGCCGAGGACGAGCAGTCGCGCCGACCCGTCGTGTGCCACGCGGGCATTGTCGCGGAGGCGCCCGTCGGCACCGCAGGGGAGGTGGACGATCCCTCGCCCGGGGGACGCGACCCCTCCGCAAGCTGATCACGGTGCGATGCGCAGTGTCTGCGGCGCTGGTCAACAACCGGAGGGTCGTCCTCGCGCTCGCCGCGGCCGCGTACGCGGCCGTGCTCGCCTCGTTCATCGTGCTCGAGCACGGCGGCCTCGGGATCGCCCATTTCTTCTACGTGCCGATCTGCCTCGTCGCACTTGCGAGCGACGCGTTGTGGGGTGCGCTCGCAGGCGCGCTCGCTACGGGCCTCTACGCCGTGGGCGTCGTCGTCGCGCCCCACGTCCACGACACGCACGCGCTCCCCGAGTGGGCCGGGATCCGTCTCGTCACCTTCGCGCTCGCCGGCGCGCTCGTCGGTTGGTACGCGAGCAGCAACCGAACGCTCATCGGACGGCTGCGCGAGCACGCGTTGCAGGACTTCCTCACCGGCCTCGGCAACGCAAGAGTCTTCGACGAGACGCTGGCGCGGCGCTGTGCGAACGGACATCCGTTCACGCTCGTGCTCGCCGACATGGACGACCTGAAGGGCGTCAACGACGCCCACGGGCATGAGGCCGGCAACGACGCCCTCCGTCGCGTCGCCGAGGTGCTCCGCGCCCATACGGGCCAACGCGACTGCGTCGCCCGCGTCGGCGGCGACGAGTTCGCGATCCTCAGCGACCTGACGCCCGAGCAGGCGGCGCTCATGTGCGCCCGGATCGCCCAGACCCTCGCGCACGACGAGCTCCACCTCAGCTTCGGGACGACGGCCTTCCCGCAGGACGGGTCGGCGGCCGTCGAGCTCTTTCGCAAGGCCGATGACCGCCTGTTCACCGCCAAGCTCCTCAACCGCAACCGGAAGACGGTTCTCTACGCGGCGAAGAGCTAGCTACGCAGCGTCGAGCACCACTTCCCGCAGCTGCCCGATTGCCTCGGCCTGCGTTGGTCGCGGCCGGATCAGCGCCGCGGCGATCGCGCCGACGGCGACGATCGCTCCCCCGACGTAGACGGCGGTCGTCGTGCCGTGCACGAACGCGGCTCCGCTCTGGTAGCCGCCGACGCGGGAGAAGACCGAGGCGAGCACGGCCACGCCGAACACGCCGCCGAGCTCGCGGATCGCGTTCGTCGCGCCCGACGCCTTGCCCTCCTGGTCCGGCCGCACGGACGAGAGCACGACGTTGGCGACCGGTGCGAAGAACAGCGCCATGCCGAAGCCGGAGAGGGCGAACGGCGCGACGAAGTGGGAGTACGCGAGCGTCGGCGTGGCGATGGACGCGATCCAGAGCAGCCCCGCCGCCTGGAAGACGAGCCCGGCCGCCATCAGGCGCTGTCCGCCGATCCGGTCGGAGAGCGCGCCGGCGACGGGAGCCACGAAGATCGGCATCGCCGTCCATGGGAGGATGCGCAGCCCGGACTGGAGCGGCGAGAGGCCCTGCACCGTCTGGAAGAACTGGGCGAGCAGGAAGATGGAGCCGAACATCCCGAAGAACATCAGCAGCGACGCGATGTTCGTGAGCGCGAAGGTGCGGCCGCGGAAGAACTCCATCGGCAGCATCGGCGAATCCGCGCGCAGCTCCCACGCGACGAACGCCGCGAGGAGGAGCAGGCCGCCCACGATCGGGCCGACGATGCCGGGGCTCGTCCAGCCGTGCGCGTTGCCGCGGACGAGGCCCCAGACGATCCCGAGCAGGCCCGAGCTCGCGAGGGCGAGACCGGGCAGGTCGAGACCGCCCTCGGTGCCGCGCGACTCCTCGAGGCGCGAGAGCGCGAGCGGAGCGAGCAGGAGGCCGATCGGCACGTTCAGCCAGAAGATCCAGTGCCAGGAGATGCCGCTGACGATGGCACCGCCGACGAGCGGTCCGAGCGCGATCGCCAGGCCGCCGATCCCGCCCCAGATGCCGAGCGCGAGGCCGCGGCGCTCCCTGGGCACGCCGGCGGAGAGCAGCGTGAGGGTGAGCGGCGTCACGATCGCGCCGCCGACGCCCTGCACCGCCCGCGCGACGTCGAGCGCGTTCGCAGACGTCGAGAGCGCGGCCGCCGCCGACGCCCCCGTGAAGAGGAGCAGGCCGAGCGCGAACAGCCGGCGCCGCCCGAAGCGGTCGCCGAGCGCGGCGCCGGTGAGGAGCAGCACGGCGAAGGTGAGGGTGTACGCGTTCACCGTCCACTCGAGCTGGGAGATCGACGCGTGCAGCTGGCGGCGGATCACGGGGATGGCGGTCGTGACGACGAGGTTGTCGAGGCTGACCATGAACAGGGCGGCCGAGGTGATGGCCAGCGTCCAGATCGACGTGCGCTTTTGATTGTGAGTCATCACTTCCTCCATCGTGAAAAAAAGGGTTACCCGATGTCCTTGCCGCAGCCCTCGAGCAGCATCTGCGCCCAGGGCTCGGCGCCGTCGTGCACCTGCATCGAGGCGAGGACGTTCAGCATCATGCCCGTCGCGAAGAAGTGCCAGATCTTGTCCGACGGAAGCCCCGAGACCCGCTGCGCATATGCGACGAGGTCGCCGTAGCCGTTGCGGACGACCTCGCAGATCTCGGGGTCGTCGCACGCGCTGTACGCCTGCATCTGCGCCCGCAGGCGGACGCGGTCGCCCGTCAGGAGCTCGTCGATGTAGGCGGTGCCCATGGCGTGCAGGGCCTCCTCGCCCCGCTTGCCCTCGGCTGCCCGCTGGAACATCTCGAGCGTCTCGCGCATGCAGCGGGAGGAGCTCGCCTTGAACAGCTCCTTCTTCGTCCCGAACAGCCGGAACAGGTAGGGCTGGGAGATGCCGGCCCGGCGGGCGATGTCCTCGGTCGAGGTGCCCTCGTAGCCGTGCTCCGCGAACTCGATCATCGCGGCGTCGAGGACGTCGTCCCTCCGCTCCGCCGCACTGTGTCTCGTCGTGGCCATCTCCATGTGTCGATATTAGTGATGACTCACAAGCTTGTCAAGGGCCGCCGCCACCCGGTCGAGCTCGCCCTCGTCGAGCCGCGAGTGCAGCGGCAGTGCGAGCGCCCGCTCGTAGACCGCATCCGCGCCCGGGAACGGGCCCTGGTCGCGGTAGGCGCCGAGCCGGTGCAGCGCGTACGTGCCGATCTGGCACTGGATGCCCTGCGCGCGCAGGGCGGCCATCACCTCGTCGCGGCGGTCGAGCTGGATCACGTACGCCTGCCAGCCGTGCCGGTCCCCGGCGTCCGCCTCGGGAAGGACGACGTCGAGCCCCGCGAGCCGCTCGGCGTAGCCGCCGGCGACCCGCTCGCGGGCGGCCAGCAGCTGCTCGAGCCGGCGCAGCTGCGGGATGCCGAGCGCGCAGAGCACGTCGCTCAGGCGATAGTTGTACGCGCCCGCCGGCATGTCGTCGTAGCCGCTCGACGGCGACCAGCCGTGGTGGCGCAGCGAGCGAACGCGCTCCGCGAGCGCGCCGTCGTTCGTCGTGACGGCGCCGCCCTCGCCCGTCGTGACGATCTTGCGAGGGTGGAAGGAGAAGCAACCGACGGCGCCGAGCCCGCCGCAAGGGCGACCGCCGTGGCTCGCACCGAGCGCACCGGCCGCGTCCTCGAGCAGCGGCAGCTCCGGCAGCTGCTCGAGCCGGGCCGGCCGGCCGAACAGATGCACGGCGAGCACCGTCTTCGTCCGCGGCGTCACGCGGCTCGCGGCGTCCCCCGGGTCGATGTTCATCGTCGCCGGGTCGACGTCGACGAGCACCGGCCGCGCTCCCGCGAGCGCGACGACGTTCGCGGTCGCCGGGAACGTGTACGCGGGCACGAGCACCTCGTCTCCTTCGCCGATCCCGAGGGCGAGCACGGCGACGTGGAGCGCCGCCGTCCCGGACGAGACGGCGACCGTGTGCACCGTGCCGGCCGCGGCGGCGAGCAGCCCCTCGAACTCCTCGACCTTCGGCCCCATCGTCAGCTGGCCGGTCTCGAGCACGGCCGCGATCTCGGCCAGCTCGGCCTCGCCCGTGTCGGGCCGCGCGAGCCGGATTACTGCGTCAGCGCCGGCTTGCGGGTGCGATACCACGCGATCGTCCTCTCCAGGCCCTCGTCGAGCTCGACCTTCGCCTCGAAGCCCAGCTGCTCGCGTGCCTTCTCGACGTTCGGGATGCGCAGCTCGACGTCGGCGTAGTCGAGCGGCGTGAACACGATCTCGCCGGGGCAGCCCGTGAGCCGCTTGATCCGCTGCGCGAGATCGACGATCGTCACCGCCGAGCGCGCGTTGCCGATGTTGAAGCTCTGGCCGACGGCCTCCGGCCGCTCCAGGCAGAGGAGGACGGCGTCGACCATGTCGTCGACGTAGCACCAGGCGCGGATCTGCGAGCCGTCCCCGTGGATCGTCAGGTCCTCGCCCGCGAGCGCCCGCTCGATGAAGGCCCGAATCGCGCCGCCGCCGACCTGGCCGGGCCCGTAGACGTTGAAGGGGCGCACGGTCACGGTCGGCAGGCCGAGCTCGTCGTGGTACGCGTGCGCCATGTGCTCGCCGGCGAGCTTCGAGACCGCGTACGTCCAGCGGGTCTCGCCGACCGAGCCGATCGTCGAAACGTGTCCTTCGCGGACGTTGTAGGCGTGCGTGCCGAAGACCTCACTCGTCGAGAAGTCGACGATCCGCTCGAGCGAGTCCTGCGTCGCCAGTGCCGCCTCGAGGACGTTGTACGTCCCGATCACGTTCACGCGCATCGTGTGGACGGGCATCCGCTTGACGGTGTCGACGCCTGCGATCGCGCCGCAGTGGACGATATGCGTCGCGCCGCGCGCGAGCTCCTTCACGGCGTCCGCGTCGAGGACGTCCGCCTGGTGGAAGGAGAAGTTGGGGTGCTCGAAGAGGTCGAGCTTGTCGGAGAGCGTGTCCCGGTGCAGGTTGTCGAGCGCGACGACCTCGTTCGCGTCGAGGAGCCGTCGCGCGAGCACGGTCGCGATGAAGCCTGCGCCGCCGGTGACGAAGATCCGCTTCCCCAGCAGGGACATCGGCTTCACTCTAGCCTCCGACCATGCAGGGCGACCTCGGGGCATGGCTCGACGCGGCGGCCGGCACGGACGAGGAGTTCGTCGAGCGGATCTGGCGGCTCGCGGTGCGGCGATCGCCGGAGCCGGACGCGCGCGGGCACGCGCTGGCGAAGCTGCGCGACGGTGAGCTCTCACGGGCGTCGCTGCTACGGCAGCTCGTCTCGAGCGAGGAGTTCGAGCGCGTGGCGCTGCTCGACGGTGCCCTCTCGTTCGCCGCGGCGGCGCGAGGGGGGCCGCGCGAGGTGAGCGGCCCGGCCCGCCCCCGCGGGCTCCGGGCGCCGGCGTGGAGCGACGAGCGCGCGCTCGAGATCCCGTGGTGCCTCGCGCGCTACGACGGCGAGCGGCGTGTGCTCGACGTCGGCTACGCGTTCGCGGAGGCGGCCTACGTCGCCGGCCTCGTCGGCCTCGGCGCGGAGGAGCTCGTGGGCGTCGACCTCGCCGAGGCCGAGGTGCCGGGTCTGCGGTCGGTGGTCGCGGACGTCCGCGAGCTGCCGTTCGCGGACGGCAGGTTCGAGCTGATCGTCTGCATCTCGACGCTCGAGCACGTCGGTCGCGACAACGCGATCTACGACGTCGAGGCGGCGCGCGACGAGCGCGGCGACGAGGCGGCGCTGCGGGAGCTGCACCGTGTCCTCGCCCGTGACGGACGCCTGCTCGTCAGCGTGCCGACAGGTGAGCCGGAGGATCAGGGCTGGCAGGTGCAGCGCACGGCGGAGGAGTGGATCGACCGCTTCGAGCGCGCCGGCTTCATCGTTTTCGAAGACGAGCTGTACGCGCGGGGCGGCGACGGGTGGCACACGGCGACGCTCGCAGAGGCGGGCGGCAGGCGGCTCGGAGAGGGCGGCCCCGGCGCCGGCGCGGTGCTGCTCGCCGAGCTGCGCCCGGCGGGGATCGGCGAGCGCGCGCGACTAGCCCTGCGCGATCTCCGCCACCGTGACGCTCCCCGCCGCAGCACCCTCGCCTGACGCCCGCCTGCGGAGGAGGACGGCGGCGAACGCGAAGCTCGCGACGCTGAGCGCGCCGGCGACCGCGAGGAAGACGACCCGCAGCGACACGTAGCGGAGCGCCTGCGAGGCGCCGACGAAACCGAGCGGGCCGGCGAGCGACGCCACCGTCAGAACCGCCGTCATCACCTTCGGTCGCAGCGCCACGGGCGTCCGCACGGTGAGGATGCCGATGATCGGCGCGTTCACGAGCGGCGTGGTGAAGCCGAAGCAGCCGATGACGACGGCCGCCGCGGCCCACGGCAACGGGATTGCGAGGAAGTAGATCGGCACCGGCATCGCGAGGATCGCGAATGCGGCCATCTTCTGCAGATCTGCCTTCGGCGCGAGCTGCTGCGCGACGAGCGCACCGACCAGCGCGCCGCCGCCGAAGGCGCCGAAGAGGAAGCCGGCGACGTGTGCGTCGTGGTCGTAGTGGAAGTACGCGAGCGCCTGCACGCCGATGATCGTCCCCTGCGCGACGAGGTTGAGCGCGCAGGCGGCGAGGAGCAGCGGCCCGAGCAACCTGTCGTGCGCGAGGAATCGCAGGCCGGCGAGGAGGCCCCTCGACTCGGGCGTCTGCTCGACCCGGCTGCCGGCGCGGACGACGGTGAGGATCGTGAGGAAGGAGAAGACGTATGTGCCGGCGTCGACGACGAGCACGGCCGCGGCGCTCGTCGCTGCGATCAGCACGCCGGCGAGCACCGGCCCGGCGATCTGCGTCAGCTGGTTCGCGCCGGAGAGGACGGCGCCGACCTCCGTGACGGCGCGCTCGTCCTCGCCCGCGACCTCCGGGATGACGATGCGCGACGAGGCGAAGTACGGCGCCGTGAAGCAGCCGACGGCGAACGTCGCGGCGAGCACGGCCGGGAACGAGAGGTGATGCGTCCAGAAGAGGATCGGCAGGACCGTGAGCAGCGGCCCGCGGGCGGCGTCGGCGAGGAGCATCGTCCGCTTCGCCCCGAGCCGCGCGATCAGACTTCCTGCCGGGATCCCCAGCAGCCCGACCGGCGCCATCTCCGCCGCGAGCACCCAGCCCATCTTCGCGGTCGAGCCCGTCGTGACGAGGACGAACCAGGGCAGCGCGACGAACGTCATCGAGGAGCCGGTGAGCGAGACGAGCTCCGCCGTCAGGAGGCCGAGGAGCGAGCGGTTGCCCCGGAGCATGGCGATAACATAAAACGTCCGTACGGTTTTGTAAAGTGTGGCCATGCCGAAGGTGAGCCGGGAGCACGTCGAGGCCCGCCGGGCCCAGATCCTCGAGGGAGCCCGGCGCGCCTTCTCGCGCCACGGCTACGAGGGCGCGACGGTCGCGCGCATCGAGGAGGAGACGGGCCTCTCGCGGGGCGCGATCTTCAACTACTTCGACGGCAAGCTCGACCTCTTCGTCCAGCTCGCGCGCGACGTGAACCGGCACTACATCGAGCTCCTCGTCGAGCGAGGCATCGACGACGCCATCCGCGAGATGGCCCACGAGAGCCCGGAGTGGCTCGGCGTCATGCTCGAGGCCCAGGCGAAGCTCCACCACGACCCGGAGTTCCTGCGCCGGATGGAGCCGCCGGCCGGGCAGCTGCAGCAGGTCCAGGAGTGGTTCCGGGCGCGGCAGGAGGACGGGACGTTCCGCTCCGATCTCGCCGTGGCCGACCTCGCCCGCTTCGCGAACATCGTCCTGAACGGACTCGCGCTGCGGGTCATCTCGGGCGACGAGACCGACGCCGAATCGGTCGTGCGGCTGCTGAACGACGCGCTCTCACCCCGCAGCTAGAGTCGCCCGCGGGCCATGCGCGGCAAGACCGTCCTCTTCGTCGGCGCCGGCCGGCACCAGCGCCGGGCGATCGCGCGTGCGCAGGAGCTCGGGCTGCGCACGGTCGCCGTCGACCGCAACCCGGACGCGCCCGGGCTGAAGGTCGCGGACGTCGGCGAGGTGGTCGACTTCGTGGCCGTCGACCGCGTCATCGATGCCGGCCGGCGCCACCGCGCCGACGGCGTGCTCACGATCTCGGCCGACCGGGCCGTGCCGGTCGTCGCCGCCGTCGCCGAGGCGCTCGGGCTGCCCGGGATCGGCACCGGCGTCGCGCACGTGATGACGCACAAGATCGCGATGCGGCGACAGCTCGCCGAGGCGGGAGTGCCGCAGCCGCGCTTTGCCGCGGCACGGGACTGGCGCACCGCGCGCGCGGCTGCGGAGACGGTCGGGTTCCCGGCGGTGCTCAAGCCTGCCGACTCCGGCGGCCAGCGGGGTCTCTTCCGGCTCGAGTCGCTCGACGACCTCGAGGCGAGCCTCCACGTCGCGCTGCGCGAGTCCGCGGGAGGCGAGGTGGTGCTCGAGCGCTTCCACGAGGGGCTCGAGCTGAACGGGCTCGTCGTGGCGCGCGGCGGCGAGGCGGCGACGCTCACCCTCTCCGACCGGCTGCGCCCGCCCGGCGTCGGCTTCGGCGTCGGCTGGATCCACGTCTACCCGGCGACGATCTACGGCGACACGCTCGAGGAGGCCGAGCGCGTGGCTGCCCATGCCGTGCGCGCGCTGGGGCTGCGCGACGGGATCGCCTTCCCGCAGCTCCTCGTCACGGAGGAGGGCGTGCTCGTGATCGAGGTGGCGGCACGGATTCCAGGCGGCCAGATGGCCGACCTTGCGCGCCACGCGGTCGGCGTCGACCTCGTCGAGATCGCTCTGCGCCAGGCGCTCGGCGAGGAGGTGCCGGACGAGCTCGCGCTGCCGCGCTTCCAGCAGCCGCTGGCGATCCGCTTCTTCACGGCGTCGCCGGGCCCCCTGCCGACCGGGCGCGTCACCCGGATCGGCTCGCTCGAGCCCGTGCTCGGTGCCCCCGGCGTCGTCCAGGCGGACACGTATCTCCAGGTCGGCGAGACGATCCGCCCGGTGCGGCTCGACGGCGACCGGCGCGGTTACGTGATCGCCGTCGCCGACACGAACCTCGAGGCGCTGAGGCGCGCCGAAGCGGCGGCGAGGCTCCTGCGTGTACAAGTCGAGCCGACATGAGCTGCCGGTTCGACATGGCGCACTATCGCGAGCTGCTCGGGGCCGTGAAGGCCGGCGGCTACGACTGGGCGAGCTTCGACCGGCACCCGCGGCCGCGCGACCTCTTCCTGCGGCACGACGTCGACCTCTCGCTCGAGGCGGCGCTCGAGATGGCACGCGTCGAGCACGAGCTGGGCGTGCGCGCGACGTACTTCCTGATGACGGAGAGCGCCTTCTACAACCTCGACTCGCACGTCGGCCACTACGCACAGCGCCAGCTCCGACAGTGGGGGCACGCGGTCGGCCTGCACGCGATCCATCCGCGCGCCGAGCTCGACCGGCGCTTCGACAAGGTGCTCGCGTGGCACAACCCCGCTCCCGAGTACATGGCGGAGCCGGTGTTCGGCGCCGTCAACGTGATGGAGCCGCCCTACTTCACGCCCGGCCACTACCGCTCCGACTCGAACGCGCACTGGCGCGAGGGGTGCCCGCACGACGAGCTGCGCGAGGGCGCGTTCGAATGGCTGCAGCTGCTCGTGCACCCGGAGATCTGGGTCTACGACGGCGAGACGATGCGGGAGAAGATGCTCGCGATGCTCGACGTGAAGCGCACCGAGTGGCTCGACTATCTCGCCAACGACAGGATCGACCTGGGCGAATGACGACGATCCTCGTCACGGCCTCGGGCGCGCCCGGCACGGCGGCGCTCCTGCGCGGCCTGCGCGAAAACGGCGAGCGCGAGGTGCGCCTCGTAGGGGTCGACATGGCGGAGCGCTCGATCGGCAGGCATCTCTGCGACGCCTTCTACCGTGTCCCTGCAGGGTCGGACCCCGGGTATGCGGAGACCGTGCTCGAGATCGTCGAGCGCGAGCGGGTCGACGTCGTGCTGCCCCAGTCGTCGTTCGACCTGCCCGGGCTGGCGGCGGCCCGCGAGCGGTTCCCCGTGCCCGTCCTCGTGTCGTCGGTCGAGACGGTCGATCGCTCGAACGACAAGGCGGAGACGTACGCGCTGCTGCAGCGGATCGGCGTGCCGACGATCGAGTTCCGGCGGGTCGCGGGCGGACGCCAGGTGGAGCAGGCGGCGCACGAGCTCGGCTACCCGCAGAGGCCGGTCTGCTTCAAGCCGGTGTTCTCGTCCGGCTCGCGCGGCTTCCGCATCCTCGATCCCTCGGTCGACCGCGCGCAGCAGCTGCTGCACGAGCGGCCCGGCTCGGTCGCGATGCGGCTCGAGGAGGCGCTCGAGCTCCTGCCGGAGACCGGCGGCACCGAGCTGCTCGTGATGGAGCTCGCCGGGGGCGGCGAACGCACGGTCGACGGGATCGCCGACGGCGAGCGGATCGTGCTCGGGCATCCGAAGACGCGCGAGGCGATGCGGGCGGGGCTCGCGATGTTCTTCGTCACGCTCGACGAGCCGGAGCTGATGGAGATCGCCGACCGCATCGTCCGCGAGCTCCACATCGAGTGGTTCTTCAACATCCAGCTCGTCGGCGGGCAGGTGATCGAGGTGAACCCGCGGATCTCGACGATCGTCTACCAGGAGGACCTCAACCTGCCGTGGCTCGGCGTGAAGCGCGCGCTCGGCGAGATCTCCGACGACGAGCTCGCCTCGCTGCGCGGCCGCGTCCGCCCCGGGCGGACGGCGCTCCGCTACTTCGACCAGGTCGAGTGGGACACCTGACGCGGGAAGCGCTCCGCGCTTCCCGCGTGTCTTGGGTTTGTGCTCCGCAGAGCGGACGCCGGCGGAGCCGGCGTCCTCTTCCCTCGCGTGGGCGACGGGTTTCGGTGCGCGGGCGGTGGGGCTGAAGCCTCCCCGCCCGCGTGGATCCGCCTGCGGCGAACGCGCCTGCGGCCGCGTTCGCCTCCGGCCTCTGCGTGGCCGGTGAGGCGACGGTCTCCGCTCCTGATCGTCCGCTCGCTGCCGCCGCCGGTGCCAGGCACCGTGCCTGGCACCAGATGTTGACGGTTTCACTCTTTTGAGATAAACTGTCAAAAGATGGAGACTGTCACACAGCTGGACCCGCGCCGCTGGTGGGCGCTCGCCGCCCTCGTGCCGGTGGCGCTCGCGCTCAATATCGACGCGACCGTCCTCAGCCTCGCCATCCCGACCCTGTCCGGGGCGCTGCACGCGTCGACCGCCGAGCTGCAGTGGTTCGTCGCCGGGTACACGCTCGTGTTCGCGGCGGTGATGGTGCCCGCCGGCATGCTCGGCGACCGGTACGGCCGCAAGAGGCTCCTGCTCGCCGCGCTCGTCCTCTTTGGCGCAGCCTCCGCCGCCTGCGCCTACGCGCCCTCGGCGGGCTCGTTCATCGCCGCCCGTGCGGTGCTCGGCCTCGCCGCCGGCATCGCCACGCCGCTCACGATGAGCGTGCTGCCGGTGCTCTTCCCGGAGCGGGAGCGGGGCCGCGCCGTCGCGGTCGTGCTCAGCGCGACGATGCTCGGCTATCCGATCGGCCCGATCCTCGGCGGCTGGCTGCTGTCGAGCTTCTGGTGGGGCTGGGTCTTCCTGATCAACGTGCCCGTTGTGGCCGCCGCCCTCGCCGCGGTGTGGTTCCTGCTGCCGGAGTCGCGCAGCAGCGAGCGCTCGAGGCTGGACGCCGCCGGGGTCGCGCTCGCGAGCGCCGGTCTCGCCCTGCTCGTGTACGGCGTGATCCAGGCCGGGCAGAACGGCTGGAGCAACGGCGGCGCGATCGGAGAGATCCTCGCCGGCGCCGTCGTGCTCACCGTGTTCGCGCTCTGGGAGCGGCGCGTCGACGAGCCTCTGCTCGATCTCGGCCTCTTCCGCTCGGCCGGCTTCACCTGGGGCACGATCCTCGGCACTGCGGTCTCGTTCGCGCTCTTCGGGCTCCTCTTCGCGGTCCCGCAGTATTTCCAGGACGTCGTCGGTGTGAACCCGATGGGCAGCGGCCTGCGCCTGCTGCCGATGATGGGCGGCATGGTTGCCGGCGCAGGGCTCGGAGACGCGCTGGCCCGGTGGATCGGGCCGAAGGTGACCGTGGCGCTCGGCTTCGCCGTCCTCGCCTGCGCGCTCGCCGCCGGCTCGCGAACGGGTCTCGGCAACGGCTACGGCTTCGCCGCAGCCTGGATCACGTCGATCGGCTTCGGCACCGGGCTCTCGATGCCCACCGCGATGAACGCCGCACTCGGGGCTCTCTCGGCCGAGCGCAGCGGCGTCGGGACGGGCGCGATTCAGGCGCTGCGGATGGTCGGCGGCTCCTTCGGCGCAGCGATCCTCGGCTCGATCCTCAACTCGGGCTATCGCGGACGGCTCGACGGAGCGGCGCTTCCCGCGGCGCTCGCGCACACGGCCCGCGGCAGCGTCGTCGCCGGGGTCGCCGTTGCGAGGACGCTCGGCTCGCCGGTGCTCCTGCACTCCGTCCGGGTGGCCTTCCTGCACGGGATGAGCCTCTCGCTCCTCGTCAGCGCCGCCGTCGCCGTCGCCGGCGTGCCGCTCGCGCTCCGCTTCCTCCCCCGTGCCGCGGGGCAGACCGCGCCCGCCGACACCGCCTCCGGACGATCGCCGCATGAGCTCGCCGCCTGAGACCGGACTGCGCGAGCGCAAGAAGGCGAAGACCCGCGCCGCGATCCAGGCGGAGGCGCTCCGCCTCTTCCACGAGCAGGGCTACGCCGCCACCACCGTCGAGCAGATCGCGGACGCGGCCGAGGTCTCGGAGAGCACGTTCTTCCGCTACTTCGGAACGAAGGAGGACGTCGTCCTCCACGACCGCTTCGACCCGCTCCTGTTCGCCGCCTTCCGGGCACAGCCGCCGGAGCTCACGCCCATCCAGGCCCTGCGGGCCGCGATGCGAGCCGTGTTCGCGGAGCTGCCGGCGGCGGAGCTCGAGCGGGAGCGGCTGCGCGGCGAGCTGATCCTCGCGGTCCCCGAGCTGCGGGCCCGGGCGCTCGCCGAGTTTGCCGACACGCTGCAGGCGACCGCCGGACTGGTCGCCGAGCGGGTCGGCCGCGCCCCGGACGACCTCGCGGTGCGCACGTTCACGGGCGCGGTGATGGGGGTCGCGCTCGCCGCGGTGCTCGCCGCCGCCGAGCAGCCGTCCGGCGACTACCTCGCGCTCATGGACGAGGGCCTGGCCCGGCTCGAGGCGGGCCTGCCGCTGTAGGGCTGGCTCCGCGGTACCGTGACGCCCCGTGCGCGTCACCCACTGCCCCATCAACACCGCCGGCATCCCGTGGACGAACGTCCAGGCGCTGCGACGACGCGGCGTCGAGGCGCAGCTCGTCGTCTTCAACAGCTACCGGCTGCACCCGGAGTCCGACCTCGACCTCAACCGGCCCGACGGCTTCCTCGCGCGGCAGCTCGTGCAGGCGCGGGCATTCGCGCGACTCGCGCCGCAAACGGACGTCTTCCACTTCTACTTCGGCCTGACGCTCCTGCCGAAATCCGCGCAGTTCCCGCTCCTGCGCGCGCTCGGGAAGCGCTCGGTGATGCACTTCCTCGGCTCCGACATCCGAGGCAGGACGCCGGCGCAGCTCGCGTGGGCGCGGCGCGCGGGCGCACGGGTCGTCGGCTCCTACGACGCGGTGCGCTGGGTGCCCGACGCGGTCGTGATCCCGCCCGGAATCGACCTGAGCGGGATCGAGCCGGCGCCGCCGTCCCGGCGCACGCGCCCCGTGGTGCTGCACGCGCCCTCGTCGCGCGCGCGCAAGGGCACCGATCACGTCGTCGCCGCGTGCGGGCAGCTCGACGTCGAGCTCGAGATCGTCGAAGGGCTCGACCACCGCGCCGCGTTCGAGCGCTACCGCAACGCGGACGTCGTCGTCGACCAGCTGAACGCCGGCTGGTACGGCGTGTTCGCGATCGAGGCGATGGCACTCGGCAAGCCCGTCGTCACCTTCCTCCACGAGGAGGCGGTGCGGCGCACCGAGGAGGCGTTCGGCGTCGAGGTGCCGCTCGTGCCGGCGACGAAGGACACGCTCACGGACGTCCTGCGCCCGCTCGTCGAGTCGCCCGAGGAGCGGGCGCGCGTGGGCGCCGCCAGCCGCGCCTACGTCGAGCGCGTCCACGACCTGGAGGGCGTCGCCGACCGCCTGCTCGACCTCTACGCTGGGCTCGGATGAGGCTCGGCGCAGAGCTGAAGCGGCTCGGCCGCCACTCGGCGATCTACGGGCTCGGCGGGCTCGTCTCGCGGATCCTCGCGACGCTGCTCCTGCCGCTCTACACGCACTACCTGCCGCCGAACGCGTACGGCCGCGTCGAGATCGTCACGGCGGCGACCGCCGTCCTCGCGATCGTGCTCCAGCTGGGGATCGCGAGCGCGTTCTTCCGCTTCTACTTCGACGCGACAGCGCACACCGAGAAGCTGACCGTGATCCGGACGTCGTTCTGGTTCACGATGGCGATGTCGACGATCGGCCTCGCCCTCGGCGTCGTCTTCGCCGTCCCGATCGGGCACTCGATCGGGCTCGGGCACGACCCCTCGCTCGTCCGCGCCGGCGCCGTCGGCCTCTGGGCTCAGACGAACTACCAGCAGATCACGGCGCTCTTCCGGGTCGAGGAGCGGTCTGTCGCATACGCGATCGCGAGTGTCGCGAACGTCCTGATCACGGTTGCCGCGATGGTGCTCTCGGTTGCGGTCCTCCACTGGGGCGCGGTCGGTCTCGTCGTCGGCAACTTCACCGGAACCCTCATCGTCTATATCGCGCTCGTGCTGTACCGGACGGAGCAGCTCGGACTCGAGTTCGACACGACGCTGCTCCGCAAGATGCAGAAGTTCGGGATGCCGCTCGTCCCGTCGGCGCTCGCCCTGTGGGCGATCAACTTCATCGACCGGGAGTTCATCGTCTGGTACAACGGCAAGGCGGAGGTGGGCGTCTACTCGGCCGCGATCAAGATCGCGTCCGTCGTCACGTTCGTCATGATCGCGTTCCGCACGGCCTGGCCGGCGTTCGCGTACTCGATCGAGGACGACCGCGAGGCGAGGCGCACGTACTCGTTCGTCCTCACGTACCTCCTCGCATTCGCGTCGTGGCTGTCGCTCGCGCTCGGCGCACTCGCGCCGTGGTGCGTCGAGCTGCTGACGAACCCGCGCTACCAGCGCGCGGAGAAGGGCGTCGCCCTCCTCGCCTTCGCGGGCGCGATCTACGCGGGCTACACCGTGCTCGCGATCGGCAGCGGCCGCGCACGGCGCACGCAGCTGAACTGGGTCGTGACGGGGACGGGCGCCGCCGTGAACATCGGCCTCAACTTCTGGCTGATCCCGCGCTGGGGCATGGTCGGTGCCTCGATTTCGACCGCGGCGGCGTACGTCGTCCTCTTCGCGGGGATGACGCTGTACGCGCAACACGTCTATCCGGTTCCGTACCAGTGGCGCCGGATCGCGACCGTGGTCGGCGCCGCAGTCGGGTTGACCGTCGCAGCCCGTGCCGCGCACCTGTCGCTCGCACCGTCGTTCCTGCTCGTGCTCGTGTATCCGCTCGCGCTCGCGGTGCTCGGCTTCTATCTGCCGGCGGAGCGGAAGCGGCTGCGGCGACTCGTGCCGACGTTCCGCTAGCGCAGGGGCAGCTCGAGGAACCGCGTCCCGCTCACCGGGTTGTGCCGGTACGGCTCGATCTCGACGAAGCCGAGCGAGCGGTAGAGCGCCTGCGCCGCCGTCATCGAGGGCAGCGTGTCGAGGCGCATGCGCGCATAGCCGAGCTCCCGGGCGCGCGCGATCGCGGCCCGGGCGAGGGCGCGCCCGAGGCCGGTGCCGCGCGCGGCCGGCCGCAGGTAGAGGCGCTTCATCTCGCAGATGCCGTCCTCGAGCGGCCGCACACCGACGCAGCCGGCCGCTTCGCCGCCCGCGGTCGCGACGAGCACGGCGTCGTAGCCGCCCGGCAGCGCGGCGACCTCTTCCTCGAAGCCCTGGAAGGAGAGGTCGACGCCGAGCGAGTCTGCGTACTCGCGGAACAGCGTGCGGACGAGCTCGACGTCGTCCGCATCGGCGATCAGCGCATCGCCTTCAGCGCCGCCAGGTCGTCCGCGTTCGGCTCCCACCCCCCCGCCTTCGCGTTTGCGTGCACCTGCTCCGGCCGCGTCGCCCCCGCGATCACCGACGCGATCGCGGGCATCGCGGCGAGCCCGCCGATCGCCACCTCGAGCAGCGAGACGCCCCGCTCGCCCGCGTAGCGCTGCAGCGCCTCGAGACGGTCGAACCGCGCAGCCGCGATCTCGCGGCCGGCCAGCCGGCCCTCCGTCGCCGCCTCGCCGCGCACGTACTTCCCCGTGAGGAGCCCGCTCGCGAGCGGGAAGTACGGCAGCACGCCGATCCCGAGCCGCTCGCACGCCGGCAGCAGCTCGTCCTCGGCGTCGCGCTCGACGAGCGAGTACTCGTTCTGCGCTGAGACGAAGCGCGCGAGGCCGCGCTCGCGGGCGACGCGCTCCGCGTCCTCGACCTGCGCGGGCGAGAAGTTCGAGGAGCCGACGAAGCGCGCCTTTCCCTCCCGGACGAGCTCGTCGAGCGCGCCGAGCGTCTCGTCGATCGGCGTCTCGTCGTCGGGCCGGTGCATCTGGTAGACGTCGATCGTCTCGGTACGCAGACGGCGCAGCGATCCCTCCACCGCCCAGCGAATGTACGCGCGCGAGCCACGCGGGATCTGCGGCTCGTCGTCCATCCTCATACCGAACTTCGTCGCGAGCACGACCCGGCCGAGCCGCCCCTCGAGGATCCGCCCGATGAGCTCCTCGCTCGTCCCCTGCGAGTAGATGTTGGCCGTGTCGACGAGGGTGATCCCGTCGTCGAGCGCCGCCTCGATGACGGCGCGGGTCTGCTCGAGGTCGCAGCGGGCGCCGAAGTTGTTCGTGCCGAGCCCGACGACGGAGACCTCGGGCCCGCCCTCTCCCAGCGTCCGCGTGCGCATGCGCCTGACGCTACCCGTCGGCGGTGGGCCTGCGCGCGATGTGCCCCCGGGCGCGCAGCCGCATGACGACCTCGCCGCGCTGGTTCACGAGCTCGTGCTCGCCGACCACCGTGCCGCGGCGCGCGTCGGCCTCCGACGGCCATGCCTCGACGATCCTGCTCCGCCCGGTGAGCACGTCGCCCGGGCGCACCGGCACGAGCCAGCGCAGCTCCTCGACGCCCGGCGAGCCCATGCTCGCGCTGCCGAGCAGCACGTTGCGCACGAACATGCCCATGTAGAGCGCCGCCGAATGCCAGCCGCTCGCGATCAGGCCGCCGAACGGCCCGTCCGCCGCCGTCTCGGGATCCGTGTGGAACGGCTGCGGGTCGAACTCGCGCCCGAAGCGGACGATCTCCTCCGCCGTGATCTCGTGCGAGCCGTGGACCGCCTCGTCGCCGACGTGGAAGTCCTCCCAGTAGCGCATCCCTCCAGGCTATCTGCGCGGCTGCGGAGTTCAGCGACGTCCCCGATGTGGGCGAGCCCTCGCCGGCAGACGCTCATTGGTGAAGGGAGCGCTGTGAACGCCGAGGCTGGCCGGACGAAGCGCGTCGCACTCGGGCTGCTCGGGCTCGGCATCGTCTTCTATCTCACCTTCGCCGTCGGGGAGCTGGCGGGCGGGGACGTGAGCGGCGTCCAGCACTTCCTGCCCGCGGCGATCCTCGCCGTGCTGGCGATCGTGGCGTGGAAGCATCCCAGGCGCGCCGGGATCGCCCTGCTCGCGCTCGCCATCCCGCTCGGCGCCGCGTATATCGCCGATCTCGTCGTGCGGGACCTGCCACTCACCTGGGCGCTGTGGGTCGTGCTGCCGCCGCTCGTGACGGGGTACTTGCTCCTCCGCGCCGGCCGAGGCTGAAGGACGAGGGCGCGGCGGCTCAGACCGCGCCGAGCCCCTCCGGCAGCGGGCGGGCGTGGACGACGACGAGCGTCTTCGTCGGCCGCGTCAGCGCGACATAGAGCTCGCGCAGGCCTTGCTCGACCTCTTCGGCGATGAGCGCCGGCTCGACGACGACGACGTGATCGAACTCGAGCCCCTTTGCCTCGCGCGGCGTCAGCACGGGCACCGACATCTCGTCGAATGCGTCGCCGTGCGGCGGCGAGCCGGCGAGCGAGCGCGGCGCAATCACGGCGAGCAGCCCGTCGAGATCCGCGAGCGTCGCAGCCTCGCGCAGCGCCGCCGGCAGCAATTCTTCCTCGTCCACGCACGTGAACCGCGGCGGCGTTCCGCCCTGCCGGTACGCGATCGGCGGCTCGACGTCGGGCGCGATCCGCGACAGCAGGGGCAGGGCAAGCGCCATGATCTCGGCCGGCACGCGGTAGGCGTGGCGGAGCTCCTCGACCCGCACCTCTGCCTTCTCGGGCAGGTACGGCTCGAGCTCGTCCCAGCGGCGGTACGTCACCGGCCCGGTCGCCTGGGCGACGTCGCCGAGTATCGTCAGCGAGCCGTCGATCGCCCGCCGCGCGACCGCGAGCAGCTGCATCGGCGAGAGGTCCTGCGCCTCGTCGAGGATGACGTGCCCGTAGCCGCGCGGCGGGCCGTCGACGAGCGCCCGCGCCTCGTCGAGCAGCGGCAGGTCGTGCTCGCTCCAGCGCACGTCTGCCGCGCGCTTCGGACGGTCACGCAGCAGCAGCCGCTGCTCGCCGTCGTCGAGGATTCCCTCCGCGGCCTCGGCGAGCGCGGCCGGCGAGGTGAGAAGCCGCGCGACGAGCTTCTGCGGCTTCGGCAGCGCGAGCACGCGCTCGAGGTACTTCGTGAGGAAGCCGTTCCGCCTCAACGCCCGCTCGAGCTCGTCGAAGGTGCGCAGGGCGCGCGCGCCGAGCAGCTCGCCGTAGCGCTCGTAGAAGCGCCGCAGCAGCGCCATGCGGAAGCGCTCGCGTGCAGGCGCCAGGGCGAGACCCGCCCCGAGCGCGTCGGCGAGCAGCGTCTCCACCTCGCGCTGCTTCACGGAGACGAAGACCCCGTCGGCGTAGAGCACGAGCTCCTGCGGCGCCGGCCGCACCGCGAGCTCGACCGCACGCCGCACGACGCCGGCGAGACGGGGGTCGGCCTTCAGCCGCGCGACGTCGGCCGCCTCCTCTTGCTCGACCGCGATCCCGTCGAGGAGCTCGGAGACGGCGCGCTGCTCGACCGCCTCCTCCCCGAGCGTCGGCAGCACGTGCGAGACGTAGTCCATGAACGTCGGATTCGGGCCGACGACGAGCACGCGCCGCAGCCGCTCGCGGTGCGTGTAGAGAAGCCAGGAGGCGCGGTGGAGGCCGACGGCCGTCTTGCCCGTGCCGGGGCCGCCCTGGACGACGAGCGCGCCGTCGGGCTCGGCGGTGATCAGCCGGTACTGATCGGACTGGATCGTCGCGACGATGTCGCGCATCCGCCCCTCGCGGCGGCGGTCGAGCTCCTCGAGCAGGAAGTCGGAGACGGAGGCGCCGTCGACCGCCGTGCCGTCGAGGGACTCGTCCGAGATGTCCGTCAGGCGGCGGCCGTCGGTGCGGTAGCGGCGACGCTGCGTCACACCACGAGGCTCCGCCGGTGTCGCCGTGTAGAAGGGGCGGGCCGCGGGCGCCTGCCAGTTGACGACGAGCACCTCGTGCCGGTCGTCGTGCACCCAGCGGCGCCCGATGTAGAGCGGGTGCAGCGCGGAGTCGAGCGTCAGCCTGCCGAAGCAGAGGCCGCGCTCGGCGTCCTGGAAAGTGCGCAGGCGGCGGCGGGCCCAGGCCTCGAGCGCCATCGCCGCGACCGCGTTGTCGGTCGCGCCGGCGGCGCGCTCGACGGAGCCGCGCATCGCGTCGAGGCAGGCGTACGCATGGTCGACGTAAGCCTGTTCCGCTGCCAGCTCGGGGTGAGCCACCTGCGTAGGCTAGCCGCGGGCTGCGCCAAAGATCCGCAACCAGGTTGCGAGCCACACAACCCTCCGCAGACGCCACCTGCAACCTGGTTGCAGCCTTTTGCAGCGGTCGGCACCGTAGGATCGAGCCATGAAGCTGGGAATCAACTTGGGGTACGCACCGCCGGGGACGAACCCGGCGGAGCTCGTCCCCCTCGTACAGGAGGCGGAGCGGCTCGGCTACGACTCCGCCTGGGCGGCGGAGGCGTGGGGCACCGACGCGGTGACGGTGCTCGCCTGGATCGCCGCCTCGACGAGCCGGATCAACGTCGGCTCCGCGATCATGCAGATCCCCGGGCGAACTCCGGCGAACACCGCGATGACGGCGGCGACGCTCGACCTGATGTCGGGCGGCCGCTTCATCCTCGGGCTCGGCACCTCGGGGCCGCAGGTGGTCGAAGGGTGGCACGGCGAGCCGTGGGGCAAGCCGCTCGGCAGGACGCGCGAGTACGTCGAGATCGTGCGCGCGGCGCTGCGGCGCGACGTCGTCGCGCACGCGGGGGAGCACTACCGAATCCCCTACGACGGCCCCGGCGCGACCGGCCTCGGCAAGCCGCTGAAGCTGATGCTGCGCCCGCTGCGCGCGGACATCCCCATCTACCTCGCCGCGATCGGCCCGAAGAACGTCGCACTCGCGGCGGAGATCGCGGACGGCTGGCTGCCGATCTTCGTCGACCCGGAGCACTTCGACGGCGCCTTCGGCGCGAGCCTCGGCGGCGCACCCGCAGGGTTCGAGATCGCCGCGACGGCGAGCGTGCTCGTCGGTGACGACGTGCACTCGCTCCGCGACGCACTGAAGCCGCACCTTGCGCTCTACGTGGGCGGCATGGGCGCGAAAGGGAAGAACTTCTACAACACGCTCGTCCGTCGCTACGGCTGGGAGGCCGAGGCGGAGCGGATCCAGGAGCTCTACCTCGGCGGGCACCAGCGGGAGGCGATCGCAGCCGTTCCGGACGCACTCGTCGACGCGGTCGCGCTCGTCGGCCCGAAGGAGCGGATCCGCGACCGGCTGGCGGCATGGCGCGAGACGCCGGTGACGACGCTCATCGTCGGCTCGCCGCAGCCCGAGGCGCTGCAGGTGCTCGCCGAGCTGGTGCTCTAGAAGAGGCCCCCCGAAAATGCCTAGTCCCCGTGAACCCGAGGGCCCACAGGGACTTGGCGAAAGGGAATCTTTCATACGACCGAATCCGTGTCAAGCAACAACAGCACCGACGGCAGGCCCGCTTCCAGGCGCCCCCCCTGGGCGGGCCTGCCCCGGCGCGCGCGCCTCCTGCTCGGCCTGCTCGCCGCCCTCGCGATCGGCGCCGCGCTCGTCGCACCCGTCCTCTTCCGGACCGCCCCCGGCAGCAGCACGTGCGCCAAGATGCTCGCGTACAAGGGCGTCGAGTACACGGCGCGGGCCGTGCCGGCGACGGCGTTCGTCCAGTCGATCGCGATCGGCGTCGGGATCGCGTCCGGCTGCGGCTCCAGCCCGGCGAACGTGAACGTCCGCTCGGTGACGGGGATCCGGCCCACGCTGGCGATCGCAGTGCCGACCGACCAGACGTCGCTCTACGTGCGCTCCGGGACCTGCGCCGGGGTCGCGGCGGCACGCCTCGTCCCGTGCCTGCGGCAGCGCTGAAAGAGCCGTAGAAATGCCTAGCGCCCGCGAACCCGAAGGCTCACAGGCGCTTGGCAAACGGCAATCTCGCAGGTCGACGGGCGGCTGTCAAGTGCCTACCGCCGGACGAGGTTTCGGAGCAGGAAGCCGACGTTCGCGGGGCGCTCGGCGAGCCGCCGCATCAGGTACGGGTACCAGTCCGGGCCGTACGGGGTGGCAACGAGCACCTTGTAGCCCTCGGCCGCGAGCCTGCGCTGGAACGCCGGCCGGACGCCGTAGAGCATCTGAAACTCGAACCGGTCCCGGTCGATGCCGTGCTCGGCCGTCCACGCCTTCACGTGCTCGACGATCCGCTCGTCGTGCGTCGCGACGGCGACGTGGAGCCCGCCCTCGAGCCCGCGCTCGACGAGGCGCAGGTACTGGGCGTCCACCTCCTCCTTCCCCGGGAAGACGAGGGGCGCCGGCTCGAGATAGGCGCCCTTGACGACGCGGAGGTTCGGGCGTAACGGCAGGAGGCCGTCCAGGTCGGCCTCGGTGCGCCGCAGGTACGACTGGAGCACCGTGCCCACCGCGTCGAGGCCGCTCTCGCGCAGGCGGCGATACGTGCGCAGGCTCGCGTCGACGTACGCCGACTGCTCCATGTCGATGCGGACGAAGGTGCCCAGCTCGCCGGCGCGCGCGACGAGCCGCGAGACGTTGTCATAGGCGAGCTCCTCGTCGAACGTGAGGCCGAGATGCGTCAGCTTCAGCGCGACGTTCGCGCGCAGGCCCTTCTCGACGAGCGCGTCGAGCACGCGCTCGTAGGCGGCGACGACCTGCTCGGTGCCGGGCGGAGTCTCGACGGCCTCACCGAGCAGTGTCGTGTTCGCGTCCAGCCCCTCCGCGTTCAGGCGGGCCAGGACGACAAGGCACTCCTCGAGCGTCTCGCCGGCGACGAATCGCGCCGCGCCGACGCGCATGCCGTGCCGGCTGACGACCCGTCGCAGGCGGGGGCTCTCGGAGGCGCGGAGGATCGCCGCGCGGGAGAGGGCGGCGAGCGGCGCGGCCTTC